>JAWLCA010000021.1:0-83249 GCA_041687395.1 Paracoccaceae bacterium
GTTTCGGTCGAAATCTTACAAAACCCTGCAGGTCATGGCGAGAAAAACCACAACGTTTCAGCGCAAAATCAATGGCATGAGTGTTGTTCAGAGCGAACTTGATACCCCGTAAGCAAGCAGGTTGCCCGGGCGACCAGCCCGGGCCGCGCCCGCCCCTTCCCCCGGGCGGGCGCATGGGTGGGGCAGGGGTGGCTCAGGCGTCGGGGGGCGTGACGGGATGATGGCCGACAGGAGCTACTTGAGTCTCCTAACGAACCCTTGGTTCCGCGATCCGAAGTCAATCTTCAAACATCGTCTTTAGATGAATTGGCTCTGCATCAGGAAAAAGTTCTCTTTCATATATTCGAGTCTCGAAAGCTTTCTTCAGTAGCTCACGCTGTTCAGGATCACTACATGCCGACAGCCTTAGAATCGAAATTGCGCAGTACTCATCGAATGCAGAGAACTTAACGGCAAAGCCGTCCTTCAGAAAAGAACTCCGAAGCTTATGAAGGCGTATCATCTCCTCGTTAATTGTTGTGCTTTTAAGCTTATCTAGGCATAGGCGTTGACGCGCTCTTCCGTCACCAATTTGGGTTTCAATGGCAGTCCATAGCAATATCAATCGCGTGGTAGTATCGCTTGCTCTAGCTGCGAGGTTTATCAGTTCAGCAGTTCGTGATTCAAGTGTGAAGAGCCGCGCTGAGTGAGGTAAAGAAACTGACAGGTCTACCAGCTCCGGGCTCGGTTTTGGACTTAAAACATAAGAATCCGTTTGATGGGTAAGTTTCTGCTCATCTACGCTCCAGACGCCACGGTAATGCTCCTCAATCGCCACGTATTTTCCAAGAATAAGTCTTGCGGCGCCCAAAAAAGTATCGATCAAACCCAAGGCAACGCTGTGCTCTTGGTCCCTTGAGAATGGGCAGCCAGCAATCAAGTAAGATCCGGAAAGCTTCTGAGAGTAACCTATGCCATCGAGCGAAATGTTTCCCTGAATTGAGTGTGCGGCTATTCTTGGTAGCGGAACTCTTGCCTGTTCCATCTCCACAAGTCTGATCCAGAAATACTCTGAGACGACCTTCGCGATGCCACTTATTCGCGCTCTCTCATAATGGTCCATGCAGGTGCAGAAAAAATGTGCGTGAGTGTATTTGAAGCCATGCTTGCGAAGACTGCTATAAACATCTTCAGGCAGTGACGGTATGCCAGTCGTTTTCCATGTGTCATCGGTCATCTTGACGTTTTCAAGATTAAATCACCCACTATGCGCCCAATCCCAATACAACTCCCGCACCCGCCTTGTCACCGGCCCCACCTGATAATGCGTGTCGTCGAACTGGGTCACCGGCGTGACCTTCATCATGTTGCCCGACAGGAACACCTCGTCCGCGGCGCGGAAGTCGTCGAAGGTCAGCACGGTCTCGTGCACCGCGTAGCCGTCGGCGCGCAGGTTCTTGATATGCCGCGACCGGGTGATGCCGGCCAGGAAGGTGCCGTTGGGGACGGGGGTGAAGACCTCTCCATCGCGGACCATGAAGACGTTGGCGGTGGCGGTTTCGGCCACGTTGCCCAGCGCGTCGGTGACCAGCGCGTTGCCGAAGCCCTTTGATCGCGCCTCGACCAGCATCCTTGCGTTGTTGGGGTAGAGGCAACCGGCCTTGGCGTTGACCACAGCATCCTCCAGCACCGGGCGGCGGTAGCGGGTGGTGGTCAGCGTGGTGGAGGTGTCGGGTGCGGCCATCGGGATCTGCTCCAGGCAGATCGCGAATCCGGTGGCGCCGCGTTTCGGGGCCACGCCCAGGTCGCCGCCCTCCAGCGCCCAGTACATCGGGCGGATGTAGACGGCGGTATCGGGGGCATAGGCGCTCAGCCCCTCCAGCGTGAGCGCCACCATGTCCTCGGCCGTCACGGTGGGGGTGATCATCAGCGCCTCGGCCGAGTTGTTGACGCGCTGGCAATGGGCCAGCAGGTCCGGGGCGATGCCCTCGAACCAGCGCGCGCCATCGAAGACGGTGGTGCCCAGCCACGATCCGTGGTCGGCCGCGCGCATGATCATCACATCACCGTCGTGCCACTGCCCCTGGAACCAGGTGCGGATGTTGGTGCCTGTCGCCATCGTCTGTCCCCCGTCTGTGGGGTCGGTTAAAGCATCGGGGCGCGGCGGGGTCCAGAGGTCAGGGCGCCTCGGCCAGAAGCGCGTCGAGGTCGAGCGGTGCGTTCCTCATGGCAAGCTGGCCGTTCGCGTCGCGCGGCCAGTCGGCTTCGGGGCGGTCGCGGTACAGCTCCACCCCGTTGCCGTCAGGGTCGCGCAGGTAGATCGCCTCGGACACGCCATGGTCGGCGGCGCCGTCCAGCGGGATGCCCGCCTGCACCACCCGGCGCAGCGCATCGGCGAGGGTCGCGCGGTCGGGGTAAAGGAAAGCGGTGTGGTAAAGCCCGGTGTGGCCCGGCGGCGGCGGCGTGCCGCCCGCGCTTTCCCAGGTGTTCAGCCCGATGTGGTGGTGGTAGCCGCCCGCCGATAGGAACGCGGCCTGCGGGCCGTATTGCTGGGTGACCTGAAACCCGAGCACGCCGGAATAGAAGGCGATGGCGCGGTCGAGGTCGGCCACCTTCAGGTGGACGTGGCCGATGCGGGTGGCGGGGTGGACGGGGGTGGTCATGGCAGCCTCCGGTCTGGTTTGTCCGGATATACCCGAAATGGGCCCGTGGTTTGAGGGGCAGGGGCGCAGGGATCATGTGCGCGGCCGCACCGGGTCCTTGTGGATGATGACGTCGGCGTTGGGATAGGCGTTGATGATCGCGCGTTTGAGCGCGGCGCCGATGGCGTGGGCTTCGTCCAGCGTCTGGCTGCCGTCCAGTTCGATGTGCAGGTTGACGAAGATGATCGATCCGGCGGTGCGGGTCTTCAGGTCGTGGTGGCCGTGCACGCCGGGCCAGCCGTCGACGATGCGGGCAATGCCCTCGATCACCTCGGGGTCGGCGCGGCGGTCCATCAGCGCGTCCCAGGCGCCGCGGCCGATGCCGAAGGCGCCGTGGATCAGGATGCCCGCCGCGACCAGCGCCACCACCGAATCGACCTGCCCGATGCCAAAGCGCGACGAGGCGAAGAGTGCCCCGATCGCCCCCAGCGTCGGGATCAGATCGCCGATGTAGTGCAGCCGGTCGGCGCGCACCACGCGGTTGCCGGTGCGCCTGGCGACGCGGGTCTGCCAGGCGACCAGCCCCAATGTCAGCGAAGCCGAGGCCGCCATGACCGCGATGCCCACCCCTTCGGACTGCAGCGGCGCAGGCGCGTCGGCCAGGAGCCGCGCGACGGCGGTCCAGCCGATCAGCACGCCCGCGCCGAGGATCAGAAGGCTTTGCCCGAGCGCCGCCAGATCCTCGGCCGAGGTGTGGCCGAAGGCGTGATCCTCGTCCGCCGGGCGGGCGGCATAGATGATCGCGATCAGCGCCACGACCGACATCGTCAGGTCCATCGCGCTGTCGGCGAGCGAGGCCGCGACCGACAGCGCGCCCGTGGCGACCAGCGCCCAGAGCTTCAGCGCGACCAGCACCCCGGCCACGGCGACCGAGGCCATGCCGGCCGACAGGTTCAGGCGTGTCGTGTCGGTCTGCATCGTCCATCCCCGTGAGTCGCGGGGGTCCTGCTAGACCCGACAGCGCCAGCCGGCAAGCGGGGGTCAGTCGAAGCTTTCGCCCGCCAGCACGCCCCAGAGCGCGGATTTCCGCGCCCAGCCGCGAATCCCGTCGGCGTTCAGGCGGCACCAGTCGTCCGCGCACTCGGTCAGCCGCGCGACCACGCCCGCCTCCACATACGCCATCACCGGCGTCCCCTCGTCGGCGCGGGCGTGCAGCGGCGTCAGGTCCTGTTCCACCAGCGCTGTGCGCGCCCCCGACAGAAGCGCGTAATGCACCCAGCCGCCGGCACCGTCCCGGTCCTCCACCCGGCGCCAGTGGCCGTGCTCGGCCGTCACCCGCAGCGGCATGTCGCGGCGGGTGAAGACCCAGTCGATCCGATGCTCGGTTCCCGGCCCGCGCCGGGCGTTGCCCTCGCCCGCCTTCAGCGACACGAAGCGCGGCATCGGCAGGTTGGTCACCGGCCCCCGGGTCACGGCCGCCTCTGCCACGCCCGGCTCCACCGCGCGCGCCGGCGACGGCGCTACCGCCGCCACCGAAAGCGCCACCACAAGGATCGCCCAAGCACCCGTTCGCATCATCTTTGCCCGCTCTTGCCGTTTTCGCGGCCTCGACCGGGCCGCCTTGCCTCTCGGGGCTTGTTCCCTGCCCCGCTATCGGCCACTTTGCCACCCGGAACGCCGGTTGCAAGCGTGGGGAGAGACGGATGCCGACACAGCGCCTGAGTGTTGTCGTGACGCGACGGTTGCCCGAGGTCGTGGAGACCCGGATGAAGGAGCTGTTTCAGGTCGAACTGCGCGACACCGATGCGCCGATGACCCGCGACGAGCTGCTGGCGGCGATGCAGCGCGCCGACGTGCTGGTGCCCACCATCACCGACCGGATCGATGCGGGCGTCCTGGGTGCGGCGGGCGACCGGCTGAAGCTGATCGCCAACTACGGCTCGGGGATCGACCATATCGACGTGGCGACCGCCCGCCAGCGCGGCATCCTGGTGTCGAACACGCCGGGCGTGGTGACCGAGGATACCGCCGACGTGGTGATGGCGCTGATCCTGTCGGTGACGCGCCGCATCCCCGAGGGGCTTGCGGTGATGCAGTCAGGGGAGTGGCGGGGCTGGGCGCCCACGGCCTTCCTTGGCGGCCGGCTGGGCGGCCGGCGCCTGGGGATTCTGGGCATGGGCCGGATCGGGCAGGCGGTCGCCCGCCGCGCCCGCGCCTTCGGCCTGCAGATCCACTACCACAACCGCCGTCGCCTGCGCGACGAGATCGAGGAGTCGCTGGAGGCGACGTATTGGGAAAGCCTCGACCAGATGGTCGCGCGGATGGACATCATCAGCGTCAACTGCCCGCATACGCCGTCAACCTTTCACCTGCTGAACGCGCGGCGGCTGAAGCTGATGAAGCCTTCGGCCGTTATCGTGAACACCAGCCGGGGCGAGGTGATCGACGAGAACGCGCTGACCCGCGCGCTCCGGTCCGGCGAACTGGCGGGCGCGGGGCTGGACGTCTACGAACATGGCACCGACATCAACCCGCGCCTGCGCGAGTTGAAGAACGTGGTGCTGCTGCCGCACATGGGATCGGCCACGATCGAGGGCCGGATCGAGATGGGCGAAAAGGTCATCATCAACATCAAGACTTTCGCCGACGGCCATCGCCCGCCAGATCAGGTGGTGCCGGCGATGCTTTAGCCGCCTGGGGCGGCGCGCGACCTTGACCTCTGCCTGGCCAGGGCGACCAGCCCGGGCCGCGCCCACCCAAGGGTCGGGCGCGGCCGTGATCCCATCTTTGCGATGATGGCCTACTGCAAGGGTGCAAACGTGCTGGACCCTGCCCGACCCATTCGGTAATCCCTTGCCGGCAACGCGGGGGGCAGCATGTCGGGACACGGGCCAGCAACACCATTGACCGCGCGGGCGGGCGGGCCGCTTTCCGGCACCGCGCAGGTGCCGGGCGACAAGTCGATCAGCCACCGGTCGCTGATCCTTGGCGCGCTGGCGGTGGGCGAGACGAAGATTTCCGGACTGCTGGAAGGGCAGGACGTGCTGGACACCGCCGCCGCGATGCGCGCCTTCGGGGCCGAGGTCGCGCAGCACGGCCCCGGCCAGTGGTCGGTCCACGGCGTGGGCGTCGGCGGCTTTGCCGAGCCGGAACAGGTGATCGACTGCGGCAATTCCGGCACCGGCGTGCGGCTGATCATGGGCGCGATGGCAACGACGCCGATCACCGCCACCTTCACCGGAGACGCCAGCCTGAACAAGCGCCCGATGGGCCGCGTGACCGACCCGCTGGCGCTGTTCGGCGCGCGCGCCTATGGCCGGCGCGGGGGGCGTCTGCCGATGACCGTGGTCGGCGCGGAAAGCCCGATCCCGGTGCACTACACCCTGCCGGTACCCTCGGCGCAGGTGAAATCCGCCGTGCTGCTGGCCGGGCTGAACGCCCCCGGCCAGACCGTCGTGATCGAGGCCGAGGCCACGCGCGACCATTCCGAACGGATGCTGCGCGGATTCGGTGCTGAACTTTCGGTCGAGGATGCCCCCGAGGGCCGCGTCATCACCCTGACCGGCCGCCCCGAACTGCGCCCGCAGACGGTGGCCGTACCGCGCGACCCAAGTTCTGCTGCCTTCCCGGTCTGCGCCGCGCTGATGGTCGAAGGGTCGGAGATTCAGGTGCCCGGCGTCAGCCAGAACCCGACCCGCGCCGGGCTCTACCAGACACTGGTGGACATGGGCGCCGACATAACCTTCGCCAACACGCGCGAGGAAGGGGGCGAACCGGTGGCCGACCTCTGGGTGCGCTTCGGCCCGCTGAAGGGAATCGAGGTGCCGCCAGAGCGCGCGGCCAGCATGATCGACGAATACCCGGTGCTGGCGGCCCTTGCCGCCACCGCCCAAGGCACCACCGTGATGCGCGGCATCAGGGAGTTGCGGGTCAAGGAAAGCGACCGCATCGACGCGATGGCCCGCGGGCTGGAGGCCTGCGGCGTGCGGGTGGAGGAAACCGAGGACAGCCTGACCGTCCACGGCATCGGGCCGGGTGGCGTGCCGGGTGGCGCGACGGTCGAAAGCCGGCTGGACCATCGCATCGCCATGAGCTTCCTCTGCCTCGGCCTCGCCGCCCGTGCGCCGATCACGGTGGACAACGCCAGCCCCATCGCCACCTCATTCCCCGCGTTCGAGGGGCTGATGCAGGCGCTGGGGGCCGAGATCGGCGGGGGCGGGGGGTGAGCAAGACAGCGTCAGTCCCTGTGCTGCGGATGCATGGAGTTGCGCCATTCGGGCACACAGCGAACGCCGGTGCCATACGGATGCTGGCGGGTTGCTGGCAGGGTGCTGGCGCCGTGCTGGCACCCGGCCATGGCCTCCTCCGGCGCCACAAATGACCCTGCCGCACCCCTTCACCGTCGCCATCGATGGCCCCGCCGCGGCGGGCAAGGGTACAATTTCCCGCGCCATCGCGGCCCATTTCGGCTTCGCCCATTTGGACACGGGGCTGCTCTATCGCGCGGTGGGGGTGAAGGGTGGCGACCCGGTGGAAGCGGCGCGGGGGCTGACGCCCGCCGACCTCGAACGCGGCGATCTGCGCAGCGGCGAGGCCGGTCAGGCGGCCAGCCGCGTGGCGGTAAATCCCGATGTTCGTCGGGCACTTGTGGAATTTCAGCGCAGCTTTGCCCGCCGCCCCGGCGGGGCGGTTCTGGACGGCCGCGACATCGGTACCGTGATCTGCCCCGACGCCGACGTGAAGCTGTTCGTCACCGCCAGCGACGAAGTGCGCGCCCACCGCCGCTGGCTGGAACTGGGCGGGAGCGAGGCCGAGGTGCTGGCCGACCTGCGCGCCCGCGACGCCCGCGACAGCGCGCGGGCAACCGCCCCCCTGCGCCCCGCGCCCGATGCGCTCTTGCTAGATACGACGGAACTGACTATAGACGCCGCAGTCCAAAAGGCGGTTGAGGCCATAGAACAACGGATCGGGCGGGGTCGCGGGTAACCACGACCCTTTTGTGTTTGATCCGCATCCCGCGCCCAAGGACATCAACCAAAGACCGGCGGAGACAACCGCATGGCCAGTAAAGCAATGAACGAAAAGGAAAACCTGACGCATGTGCGCTAAAGCGACGATGGAGGAATTCGAAGCCCTCCTCAACGAAAGCTTCGAGATCGACACGCCCGAGGAAGGGTCTGTCGTCAAAGGCAAGGTCATCGCCATCGAGGCGGGCCAGGCCATCATCGACGTCGGCTACAAGATGGAAGGCCGCGTCGATCTGAAGGAATTCGCAAGCCCAGGCCAGGCGCCGGAAATCGAAGTGGGGGACGAGGTCGAGGTCTTCCTGGACCGGGTCGAGAACGCCCGCGGCGAAGCCTCGATCAGCCGTGAGAAGGCCCGCCGCGAAGAGGCGTGGGATCGTCTGGAGAAAGCCTACGAGAAGGAAGAGCGCGTCGACGGCGCCATCTTCGGGCGCGTGAAGGGCGGCTTCACCGTCGATCTGGGCGGTGCCGTAGCCTTCCTGCCCGGCTCTCAAGTCGATGTGCGCCCCGTGCGCGACGCCGGCCCACTGATGGGTCTGAAGCAGCCGTTCCAGATTCTCAAGATGGATCGTCGTCGCGGCAACATCGTCGTGTCGCGTCGCGCCATTCTTGAGGAATCGCGCGCCGAACAGCGCGCCGAGGTCATCGCCAAGCTGGCCGAGGGCCAGGTGGTCGACGGTGTGGTGAAGAACATCACCGAATACGGTGCCTTCGTGGATCTGGGCGGCGTGGACGGTCTGCTGCACGTTACCGACATGGCCTGGCGCCGCGTCAACCACCCCTCGGAGATCCTGTCGATCGGCGAGACCCTGAAGGTTCAGGTCATCAAGATCAACAAGGACACCCACCGCATCAGCCTGGGCATCAAGCAGCTTCAGGAAGATCCTTGGGATGCCGTTGAGCGCAACTACCCGCTGGGTTCGGTCCACAAGGGCCGCGTGACCAACATCACCGACTATGGCGCGTTCGTCGAACTGGAAGCCGGTGTCGAGGGTCTGGTGCACGTGTCGGAAATGTCCTGGACCAAGAAGAACGTCCACCCGGGCAAGATCGTGTCGACCAGCCAGGAAGTGGACGTCATGGTGCTGGAAATCGACAGCGCCAAGCGCCGCGTTTCGCTGGGCCTGAAGCAGACCATGCGCAACCCGTGGGAACTGTTCGCCGAGGATCATCCGGTGGGCAGCACCATCGAGGGCGAGGTCAAGAACATCACCGAGTTCGGCCTGTTCATTGGCCTCGACCACGACATCGACGGTATGGTGCACCTTTCCGACCTGAGCTGGGACCAGCGCGGCGAGGAGGCGATCCAGAACTACCGCAAGGGCGACGTCGTCCAGGCGGCGGTGCTGGAGGTCGACGTCGAGAAAGAGCGTATCTCGCTCTCGATCAAGGCACTGGGGGCCGACACCTTCAGCGAGGCGATCGACGGCGTGAAGCGCGGCTCTATCGTGACGTCCACTGTGACCGCGATCGAGGATGGCGGGATCGAAGTGGAATACAACGGCATGAAGTCGTTCATCCGCCGCTCCGACCTCAGCCGCGACCGGGCCGAGCAGCGCCCCGAGCGGTTCCAGGTGGGCGACAAGGTCGATGCCCGCGTTACCAACGTCGACGCCAAGGCCCGCAAGCTGGGTCTGTCGATCAAGGCGCGCGAGATCGCCGAAGAGAAGGAAGCCGTCGAGCAGTACGGCTCGTCGGACTCGGGCGCATCGCTGGGCGATATCCTGGGCGCCGCGCTCAAGGACCGCGGCTGACCCGATCTGCTCGAACGGCAAACGGCCCCGTGGTGCGGGGCCGTTTTGCGTTTCTGGGACGAATCGCCACGGCACCGCGACGCATTGTTGCAACCGCTGCGTGTGAATTCATGCCCAGCACCGCCGCGACAGGCGTGACAGTGCCCGCAATGGTTGGAAATGTTGCGCCATTCCAAGGCATTCCTGTTTGTGCCGGGCCGGAAAGCGCCTATAGTCAAGGTCATTGAAGCGGCAGGTGAGGCCGTTCACCCAGGGGGGACAGTGCGCATGATCCGATCGGAGTTGATCCAGAAGATCGCCGAGGAAAACCCGCATCTTTACCAGCGCGATGTCGAGCGTATCGTGAATACGATCTTCGAGGAGATCATCGAGACCATGGCCCGCGGTGATCGCGTGGAGCTGCGGGGCTTCGGGGCGTTCTCGGTAAAGAAGCGCGACCCCAGGGTGGGTCGCAACCCGCGCACCGGTGAATCGGTGCAGGTGGAGGGCAAGGCCGTGCCCTTCTTCAAGACAGGAAAGCTGCTGCGGGATCGGCTGAACGGCAAACAGGGTTGAGCGGGCCGTGATGCGCTATCTCAAATTCCTATTTCTGGGCCTTCTGGGCCTGTGCCTTCTGACCGTGGCGCTTGCAAACCGGGGTCCGGTTCAGATCAGGCTCCTACCGGATGACATGGCCGGGCTTCTTGGCGTCAACTGGTCGGCGGAACTGCCGCTGTTCCTGATCATCTTTGGCGGGATCGTCGCCGGCTTGCTGATCGGCTTCGTCTGGGAATGGCTGCGTGAGCATCGCATCCGGGCCGAGGCGGCGCAGACAAAGCGGCGGCTGGCCGCGACCCGCCGCGAGGTCGAGCAGTTGCGCGAGGCCAGGCCGAAAGAACCGGGCGATGACGTGCTGGCGCTTCTGGACGACGGCAGGCGCGCGCGCTAGGCAGCGCCATGGCATCGAAGATCCAAGTGAAGATCTGCGGGCTTCGCAGCCCGGCGGACGTGGCCGCCGCAGCGGCGGCGGGCGCGACCTATGGTGGCTTCGTCTTCTTTGCCCGTTCGCCCCGGAACCTGACGCTTGACGAGGCGCAAGGCTTGGCAGCCAGTTGCCCGCCGGGTCTGCTGCGAGTCGCCCTGACCGTGGATGCCGACGACGCGGCGCTTGACGCCATCGTTGCGGCGGCCCGGCCCGATTGGCTGCAGCTTCACGGTCATGAGAGCAGCGACCGGGTGCGCGCGGTTCAGGCGCGCTACGGGCTGCCGGTGATGAAGGCGCTGGGCGTGGCCGAGGCGGCGGACCTGACGGCCATCGACGACCATGCCCGCGTGGCGGACCAGATCCTGATCGATGCCAAGGCGCCCAAGGATGCCGAACTGCCGGGCGGTAACGGGCTGGCGTTTGACTGGCGGTTGATCGCCGGCCGGCACTGGACGGTGCCATGGATGCTGGCGGGCGGCCTGACGCCCGGCAACGTGGCCGAGGCGATCCGCCTGACGGGGGCACGACAGGTCGATGTCTCGTCGGGTGTCGAAAGCGCGCCCGGGGTGAAGGATGCCGGATTGATGCGTGCCTTTGTCGCGGCGGCGCAGGGAGTCCGCTGAGAGCGCTCACTTGGCCCGGTGCCCGTGCTTTACGATGGCCCCCATCGGCGCTAAGTGCGGTGTAACCTCAGGGGAGTGACAGAACGATGCCCGATGATCGGATCAACAGCTTCATGACCGGCCCCGACGAGCAGGGGCGTTTTGGTATCTTCGGCGGCCGTTTCGTCAGCGAGACCCTGATGCCGCTGATCCTGTCGCTTGAGGCGGAATACGAAAAGGCCAAGACCGACCAGAGCTTCTGGGACGAGATGAACCATTTGTGGACGCATTACGTCGGCCGGCCCAGCCCGCTGTATTTCGCCGAGCGGATGACGACGCATCTTGGCGGCGCCAAGGTCTACATGAAGCGCGACGAACTGAACCACACCGGCGCGCACAAGATCAACAACGTGCTGGGCCAGATCATCCTGGCCCGCCGCATGGGCAAGACCCGCATCATCGCCGAAACCGGCGCAGGCCAGCACGGCGTGGCCACAGCCACGGTCTGTGCCAAGTTCGGGCTGAAATGCGTGGTGTACATGGGGGCGCATGACGTGGAGCGGCAGAAGCCTAACGTCTTCCGCATGCGCCTGCTGGGGGCCGAGGTCGTGCCGGTCACCTCAGGGCGCGGCACGCTGAAGGACGCGATGAACGACGCGCTGCGCGACTGGGTGACGAACGTGCGCGACACGTTCTACTGCATCGGAACAGTGGCGGGCCCGCATCCCTATCCGGCGATGGTGCGCGACTTCCAGTCGATCATCGGCAAGGAAGTGCGCTGGCAACTGGCCGAGCAGGAGGGCGAGGGGCGCCTGCCAGACACGATCATTGCCGCCATTGGCGGGGGGTCGAACGCGATGGGTCTGTTCTACCCATTCCTTGACGATCCCTCGGTCAGGATCATCGGGGTCGAGGCCGGCGGCAAGGGCGTCGATGACCGGATGGAGCATTGCGCCAGCCTGACAGGCGGGCGGCCGGGCGTGCTGCACGGCAACCGCACCTATCTGCTGCAGGACGAGGATGGGCAGATTCTGGAGGGCTTCAGCATCTCTGCAGGGCTGGACTATCCCGGGATCGGGCCGGAGCATTCGTGGCTGCACGACGTGGGCCGCGCAGAATATGTCGCGATCACCGACAAGGAGGCGCTGGAGGCGTTCCAGTTGTGCTGCGAACTGGAGGGGATCATCCCCGCGCTGGAGCCGAGCCATGCGCTGGCGCACGTGATGAAGATCGCACCAGACCTGCCGGCAGACCATATCATCGTGATGAACATGTGCGGCCGGGGCGACAAGGACATCTTCACCGTGGCCCGGCACCTCGGCTTTGAGATGACCGCCTGAACCGGGCGGGCGGGGCGCTTCTGCCCATCGCCACCGCGTCAGCTTTCGATGGCGTAGCTGCGCAAGACCGCAAGCGGCACGATATCCAGCGTGCGCAGGTGTGTGGCCTGTAACCTCACCTGTGGAGCGGCCCCCTCGTCGTGCGCCTGCAGGAAGCGCGCGGCGCATAGGCACCATTGATCGCCGGCCTTCAGGCCCGGAAAGCCGTAGTCCGGCCGGGGTGTCGACAGGTCGTTGCCAAGATATTTCGACAGCGCGAGGAATTCGTCCGTCATCACCGCGCAGACGGTGTGGCGGCCGCGGTCTTCGGGGCCGGTGTCGCAGCAGCCGTTGCGGAAAAAGCCGGTCATCGGCCGGGTCGAGCAGCTTTCCAGCGCTTCACCGAGGACGTTGAGCGAGGCATCACGCGCGGCCATCGGGTCAGCGGAACCGGTCGATCAGGCGCTGCAGGGTGCTGCGGCCGTCATCCTCCGGCGCCCCCTGTCGGCTCGGGGCTTCGGGCTTGTTGTCGGCTTCCTTTTTCGGGGAAGTGGTCGTTGAACTGCGTGGGGGGGCGGTGCGCAGGCTGACCGCGTTCAGGAAACGGGTGGAATCGCCCTCGGCCAGGGCCGGGGCGCCGTCGGAGAGGCCGCGCATCAGGTCGTCCAACCAGTCGGCATCGGCCTTGGCGAAATCCGACAGGACATAGCCCGAGACACGGTCCTTGTGGCCTGGATGGCCGATCCCGAGGCGGACGCGGCCATAGGTGTCGCCGATGTGCTGGTGGATGGAGCGCAGCCCGTTGTGGCCGGCGTGACCGCCGGCCTGCTTCACCCGCACCTTGCCAGGGGCGAGGTCAAGCTCGTCGTGGAACACGGTCACGTCCTCGGGCGTGAGTTTCAGGTAGCGCATCGCCTCGCCGGTAGCCTGGCCCGACAGGTTCATGAAGGTCTGCGGTTTGAGCAGGACGATCCGTTCCGAACCCAGGCGCCCCTCGGCCACGAAGCCCTGAAACTTCTGCCGCCACGGCGTGAAGCCGTGGTCGGTCGCGATCCGGTCGAGGGCCATGAAGCCGATGTTGTGCCGGTTGTTCGCGTAGCGTGGGCCGGGATTGCCCAGCCCCACAAAGAGTTTCATCACCGCCTCCCCCCGCGGTCTTGACCTTGCCCCCTTGATGCCCTGAACTGTCGTGAAATGCCAGAGAAAGCAGAATTGGACGGACGAGATGTATCTGACGATGAACCGGTTCCGCGTGAAGACCGGCCAGGAGGGCAAATTCGAGGCGATCTGGAAGGAACGTGACAGCCACCTGCCTGAGGTGAAGGGGTTCGTGGCTTTTCATCTGATGAAAGGGGCGGAGAAGGGTGACCATACGCTCTATGCCTCGCATACGCTTTGGGAGAGCCGCGCGGCGTTCGAGGACTGGACCAAGTCGGAAGCGTTCCGCGCAGCCCATCGCGGTGCGGGGGCGCATTCGGATATCTACATGGGCCCGCCGGAACTGGAGATCTTCGAATCCGTGCAGACCATCGCCAGGGACTGACCGGGCAGCGGGCGCTGTGCAACACCTGTGTGCAACGCATGCACTCTTAATAGGTGGGGATCCGCACAAGGCCCTGAAAACAGTAATATCCACGTATGCTGAACGTATGACTCACGTGCATCCTACGTGCATACGTTGGATGCATGCGCGGGTCGAAACACCGGTTCTCGCGGCCCGAAACGAAAGACGCCGGGCACTGGGCCCGGCGTCCTGATCCGTCGCACTTGCGAAGGACTTATTCTTCGACTTCTTCACCTTCGGCGGCTTCCTCGGCATCCGACGACCGCAAGCCCGACGGGGCCGAGAGGTTCGCGATGACGAAGTTCCGGTCCACCGTCGGCTTGGCGCCGGCGGGAAGCTCGATGTCGTTGATGTGGATCACGTCACCGATGTTGCGGCCCGTCAGGTCGGCGGTGATGTGATCGGGGATGTCGCCCGCGGTCACTTCCAGTTCGACCTCGGGGCGCACGGTCACCAGCGTGCCGCCACGCTTCAGGCCGGGGGCCTCTTCGTGGCCCACGAACTCCACCGGGATGAAAAGCTTGATCCGGCTGGTGCGGCGCAGGCGCATCAGATCCACATGGGTTGGCAGATCTTTCACGATGTCACGCTGCACGCTGCGGCAGATCACGCGCACGTCTTCGTGCCCTTCGACCTTCAGGTTGAAGAGTGTCGACAGGAAACGCCCAGCCTTCAGCTTCTTCAGCAGCGGATAGTAGGAAATGTTGATCGGAAGCGGGTCCTTGCCGCCGCCGTAGACGATACCGGGTACGTTGCCCTCACGACGAGCTTGACGAGCGGCCCCCTTGCCTGTCCCCGTCCGTACCTCGGCCACAAGATCAGGGATCTCACCAGCCATAGAGGTTCTCCTAGGTTTGTAACGCCCGTCGTCCTCCAAGGGTGCACGCCGGGCAAGCGGTGCCGATAGTGCGGAATCACCGCAAGTGCAAGGGGAAACCGGGCGCTTTTACCCTGTCGCGGGGTCAGCCGTGGCTGTGCGATTTCTCGAAGGCGGCCTTCTGCTCGGCGCTGGCCTCGGCCTGGTGCGCGGCGCGCCACTGGTCGTAGGGCATGCCGTAGAAGATCTCGCGCGCCTGATCCTTGTCCATCTCGATCCCGCGGGCGTTGGCGGCTTCCTGATACCAGCGCGACAGGCAGTTCCGGCAGAACCCGGTCAGGTTCATCATGTCGATGTTCTGCACGTCCGTCCGGGCGCGCAGGTGATCGCGCAGGGCGCGAAAGGCGGCGGCTTCAAGTTCGATACGGGTCTGCTCGTCCATGTGTCACTCCCTTTTGGTTTCAGATCGTCCTTGCGGCCGGCAAGGTCAAGGGTGGCGCGTGCGCCCCAGGTCATGCCGCCCGTTGCCCAGCCCGGGCTTTTCCGCCATAGAAGGCCGAACCCGGCTGATAGCGCCACCATAACGGGGAGAGGGGCAGGATGAGACGCCACCGCAATGTCAAGATCGTGGCCACACTCGGCCCGGCATCCAACGACTACCAGACGATCCGCGCCCTCTTCGAGGCCGGCGCCGACGTGTTCCGCCTGAACATGAGCCACGGCACCCACGCCGAAATCGCGGCGCGTCATGCGATCATCCGCCAGATCGAGGCCGACGTGGGCCGGCCGATCGCGATTCTGGCCGACCTGCAGGGGCCGAAGTTGCGTGTCGGCGCCTTTGCCAACGAGGCCGAGGAACTGGAGGAAGGGCAGTCGTTCCGGCTGGATCTTGACCCTGCCCTGGGCGATGCGGTGCGCGTTCAACTGCCGCACCCGGAGATCTTTGCGGCCCTTGAACCGGGCGCGTCGCTTCTGGTGAACGACGGCAAGATCCGGCTGAAGGTGGACGATTGCGGCCCCGATTTCGCCGACTGCACGGTAACGGTGGGGGGCACGATTTCCAACCGCAAGGGGGTGAACGTGCCCGACGTGGTGCTGCCGCTGGCCGCGCTGTCGGACAAGGACCGCAAGGATCTGGAATTCGTCTGCGAACTGGGCGTGGACTGGCTGGCGCTGTCCTTCGTGCAGCGTGCCGCCGACGTCCAGGAGGCGCGCGATCTGGCCAAGGGGCGCGCGGCGATCCTGTCCAAGATCGAGAAGCCCGCCGCAGTGAAGGCCTATGCCGAGATCCTGGCCGCTTCGGACGGGATCATGGTGGCGCGGGGCGATCTGGGGGTGGAACTGCCCGTGCACTCGGTGCCGCCGATCCAGAAGCGGCTGGTCAAGGGCGCGCGCGCGGCGGCGAAGCCGGTGATCGTGGCGACCCAGATGCTCGAATCGATGATCGAAAGCCCGATGCCCACGCGCGCCGAGGTGTCGGACGTGGCGACCGCGATCTACGAGGGGGCCGATGCGGTGATGCTGTCGGCCGAATCGGCCGCCGGCGAGTACCCGATCGAGGCGGTGCGAACGATGGACAACGTGGCGATGTCGGTGGAAAGCGACCCCACCTATCGCGATGTGATCGAGGCGAGCCGCAACGCCACGAAGACAACCGTGGCCGACGCGATTGTCTCCGCCGCGCGCGAGATCGCCGAGACGACCGATATCAAGGCGATCTGCTGCTTCTCGGAAAGCGGGACCACGGCGCATCTGGTCGCGCGCGAACGGCCGCGAGTGCCGATCCTGGCGCTGACCTCGCGCGAGCAGACGGCGCGGCGGCTGTGCCTGACCTGGGGGACGACCTGCATCATCGCGGACGAGGTGCACCGCTTCAAGATGGCGGTGATCGCGGCGGTGCGGGCGGTGCGGGATTACGGCTTTGCGACGACGACCGACCAGATCGTTGTGACGGCGGGCGTGCCGTTCAACATGCCCGGCACCACGAACATCCTGCGCGTGGCGCCCTGCGACGAGCGGCTGATCTTCCGCGCCGAACCGGAATGATCACCGGCTGAGCCCGCCGGGCAGCCCTGGCATGTCGAGGGCTGCGAAGCCGTAGTGGCGCAGCCAGCGCAGGTCGCTCTCGAAAAACGCGCGCAGGTCCGGCATGCCGTATTTCAGCATCGCGATCCGGTCGATCCCCATGCCGAAGGCAAACCCCTGCCATTCGTCGGGGTCGATTCCGCCCGCGCGCAGGACGTGCGGATGCACCATGCCGGAGCCCAGAATTTCCATCCAGCTGTCGCCCTCGCCAATCTTCAGCTGGCCGCCCTGCCATGAACAGCGGATGTCGACCTCGGCCGAGGGTTCGGTGAAGGGGAAGTGGCTGGCGCGGAAGCGCAGTTCCACCTGATCGACCTCGAAGAAAGCCCGGCAGAATTCCTCCAGCACCCATTTCAGGTTCGCCATGGTGATGTCGCGGTCGATGGCCAGCCCCTCGACCTGATGGAACATCGGCGTATGGGTCTGGTCCATGTCCATCCGGTAGACGCGGCCGGGGGCGATCACGCGAATGGGCGCGCCCTGGGCCTGCATCGCGCGGATCTGCACCGGGCTGGTATGGGTGCGCAGCACATGCGGCGGCCGGTCGTCGTCGGGCGCGCGGTGCATAAAGAAGGTGTCGTGTTCCTGACGCGCGGGGTGTTCGGGGGCGATGTTCAGCGCATCGAAATTGTACCAGTCGCTTTCGACCTGCGGCCCCTCGGCCACGGCGAAGCCCATGTCGGCAAAGATCGCGGTCAACTCTTCCATCACTTGGCTGACCGGGTGGATGGTGCCCTGCGGCCTCGGGCGGCCGGGCAGGGTAACGTCCAGCCATTCCGCGCGCAGGCGTTCGTCAAGGGCGGCGTCGGCCAGCGCTGCCCGACGGGCCTTCAGCGCGGCGTCGATCTCGTCCTTCAGCGCATTCAGGGCCGGGCCTGCGGTCTTGCGTTCCTGGGGTGACATCTGGCCGAGGTTGCGCATCAGCGCGCTGATCTCGCCCTTCTTGCCAAGTGCTTGAACCCGGAGATCCTCGAGCCTCGCCTCATCGGACACGCCGGCAATCGCATCGAGATATTTCTGCCTGAGTTCATCCATCGTCGGGAGCCTTTGCCATCGTTCGGCAGGGTCGATAGCACAGGGTCGACGGATTGCAAATGCAAGAGGGTGGATGCTCTTGGCAGGGCAGGCCGCGCGGCCCGACGAGGGCGGCGATTGAAAAAATGGTTGAGTTATGAGATACTAAAAGCTGTCGCAGGGGAACATGCCGATGCCTGCCGGACTTGTCAGAATCACGCGCAACTACATCACCACGCGGCTTGGCGGCCGTCTGCTGGATGTGGACTATGACTTCTCGTTCGATCCCGCCACCTGCGCCCTTACCTTTCTCGGCGCGACGCCCACCTCGACGGGTTACACGATAGGCGGCACCGGGCCGACATGGGTCACGACTGTTCGCCAGTTCGACGCCGCCACGGTCGAATGCGAGACACCGGCAAACACTTGCAAGAAGACTATTTCCCTGCACCTGACGATCCGCGAGACATGGAACCTCACAGTTCCGCTCGTTGGCGCATTTACTGTGCGCACCAGCAGAATAATCGCAGACAAGCGCTTGCGCTTCGCGACACAGTGCAGCGAGAAGTGCTGCAATTGAGGGAGAGGGCCATGAACGGCGACCACGACCTCGTGACCTTGGAAGAAGGCGAGCAAAAGCCAATCGACCAGACCGGTCCGCTCATATTGGCGCTGGCGGGTTTCCTGGCGGCCCTTGTGGTCGTGGCATGGGGGGTGATGGCGGTTCTTGGTGCGCTCTAAGCGCGGATCCGCGCCTGCAGGCGACCGACCACAACCCCATCGGTCGAGCGTAGTTCGGCCTGATGCGGTGCCGCCGCCCGGCCGCAAAATAAGGAAAGCCGCCCCGAGAGGCGGCCTTCCGACGATCATGCTTCCGATGCCGCTGACGGCCTCACGGTCAAACCGCGGCGCGGGCGCGTTCCACGATGGCGCCGAACGCGTCGGGTTCGTTCACGGCCAGATCGGCCAGAACCTTTCGGTCCACCTCGACCCCGGCCTTGGACAGGGCGTTGATGAAGCGCGAATAGGTCATTGCGGGATCGATCTCGCGCACCGCCGCGTTGATCCGCTGGATCCACAGCGCGCGGAAGTTGCGCTTGCGGGTCTTGCGATCGCGGGTTGCGTACTGGTTGGCCTTGTCCACCGCCTGGGTGGCGGTGCGGAAATTGGTGCCGCGGGCGGCATAGTAGCCCTTGGCGGCCTTGATGACCTTGCGGTGACGGGCGTGGGTGACTTTTCCGGATGTTACGCGTGACATGTTGGTGGCTCCTCAGCGGTCGTAGGGCATGTATTTCTTGACGATCTTCGTGTCCGCTTCCGACAGCACCATGGTGCCGCGGGCATCGCGGATGAACTTGGTCGTCCGTTTGATCATGCCGTGCCGCTTGCCGGCCTGGGCGGATTTCACCTTACCCGTGGCGGTCATCGAGAAGCGCTTCTTGGCACTCGACTTGGTCTTCATCTTGGGCATTTCCATCTCCTCTTCGGAACGGTTTTCGCGCGACTCGGCATGCCACATCGGCCGGCCGCGCAGGTTTGAAGCGCGCCATCTACCGGGCGGCCGTCATTTTGGCAAGGGCAAAGCGTCAGTCGAAGGTGCCCATCACACGCCCGATCAGCATGAAGGCGCGGGCCGTGCGGGTTTCTGCAAGGGCCGAGATCGCGGCATCGTCGGCGGTTTCGGCAAAGGCCGAGAAGCTGCGGTCGAAGCTGCGCAGGAAATGATGCGCGGCGTCGCGGAACACCGGATCCTGGCGCATCTTCGCCGTGATGCCGGCCAGTGTCTCGCGGTCGCGGATCCCGCCCAGGGCCGCGATACCGCGACCGCGTTCGCCGCCGGCAAAGCGTCGCCAGACCTCGGGGCGGGCGCGGTCAGGCTGCAGGTTGTCCATGTAGATCCCGTCCTGCCCCAGAAGGGTGAGCACGTCCTGCGCGGCGCGGATCAGCTTGGCCAGGTCGCGGTCCTGCAGCGCCCGCTGCAGGGCGGTGATCGCCGCGGTGTCGTCGGCATCGTCGGGGAAGTTCAGCGCCAGGATGACCTCGGCCATCGGGACCGGATCGGCCTTGACCTCGGCCGGCGGATCGAGGGCCAGAAGTGTCTGCCCGTCGGCGGTCGCCTGCGGCGGCGGGACGGCCGAGGACGGTGGCGCTGCCCGTGGCGGTTGCGGACGGAGGGATTTGCCGGGCGCAGGCGCCCGGGCGGCCTGCGGTTCCGGTGGCTGGGTATGGCGCGGCCGCATCGCGAGTTGCTGCTGGGCCTGATGCGACTGTCGAAGCGCGCCGAGCGCCGCGTGCACCTGCGCAAGGTCTCCTTCCAACAGGCGCATCGCGCGGAAGGTCAGCGCGGCGAGCCAGACGAAGGCGATGGGAGCTGCAACCCCCGCAGCAGTCAGCAGGCCCGACAGCCCGCCCGTGCCCTCCAGGGGCGCCTCTGACCGCAGATAGAGAAACAGGCAAAGTGCCAGCCACAGGACCGTCAACCCGATCGCGACCATCTCGGGCGCGCCGAGGGGGGCGCGCGGCGCACCCGGCGCGCGGGCATACGAGCCAAGGTCGACCGGTTTCTCGGAGCTGGGATCGGCCATGGCGCTGCCCGCCGTCATTCGTAGCGGATGTTGACGATCTCGTAGCTGCGTTCGCCACCGGGGGACCGCACCTCGACGCTGTCGCCCTCGTCCTTGCCGATCAGCGCGCGGGCCAGCGGCGACTTGATGTTCAGCAGCCCGCGCTCGATGTCCGCCTCGGCCTCGCCCACGATCTGGTAGGTGCGTTCTTCCTCGGTGTCCTCGTCGACAATCGTGACCTTGGCGCCGAACTTGATCGAACCGGACAGGCGCGCAGTGTCGATGACCTCGGCGCGGCTGATGATCGCTTCCAGTTCCTTGATCCGGCCTTCGATGAAGCTCTGCTTCTCGCGCGCGGCGTGATACTCGGCGTTCTCAGACAAATCGCCGTGCTCGCGCGCCTCGGCGATGGCGCGGATCACGGCGGGGCGTTCCACCGATTTCAGCGTCTTCAGTTCATCCTCGAGCGCGGCGAAGCCGCTGCGGGTCATCGGAATCTTGTCCATCACTCTCGCCGTTCCATTGTCGAATCGCCTCATCAAAAAGGTGCCACGGCCTTTCGGCCGCGACACCCGCGATATGACCGCAACCAGACCCGACGCCGGGCGGGATTGCAAGAGGGCAGAAAGGTCGGGTCGGTCGAATTCCGCTTGGCGATCCGATGCCGCAGGACGCCCCGTTCCGATTGACCCCGCTCGCCCCGGTCATGTAACGCGGGTTGCTGAACCGTCAGATATGTTCGGCAGGACGGGGTGCAAGGAGGGCAGGGCGTGAGCGAGACAGATCCGATCGAGCGCGAGGCGATGGAGTATGACGTTGTGATCGTGGGAGCGGGCCCTGCGGGCCTGTCGGCGGCGATCCGTCTGAAGCAGCTTGACCCCGATCTGTCGGTCGTCGTGCTGGAAAAGGGGTCGGAGGTCGGCGCACACATCCTGTCGGGCGCGGTGCTGGACCCCTGCGGTCTGGATGCGCTGATCCCCGACTGGAAAGAGCGCGGCGCCCCGATCACGGTGCCGGTGACCGCTGACAACTTCTACATGCTGGGCGAGGCCGGGAAGTTCAGGGTGCCGAACTGGCCGATGCCGCCGCTGATGTCGAACCATGGCAACTACATCGTCAGTATGGCCAATGTCTGCCGCTGGATGGCCGAACAGGCCGAGGCGCTGGGCGTGGAAGTCTTTGCGGGAATGGCGGCCTCGGAACTGGTCTGGGGCGAGGCTGGCGAGGTCGCGGGCGTCGTCGCAGGAGAATTTGGCAAGACGCCCGACGGTACGCCGGGGCCGAACTACGAGCCGGGGATGGAACTGCGCGGCAAGTACGTGCTGCTGGGTGAGGGCGTGCGCGGGTCGCTCGCCAAGCAGGTGATGGCGAAATTCGACCTGTCAAAGGGGAAGTGCCCGCAGAAGTTCGGTCTCGGCATGAAGGAGATCTGGGAGATCGACCCGGCGAAGCACAAGCCCGGCACGGTGATCCACACGATGGGCTGGCCGCTGAGCAAGAACGCGGGCGGCGGATCGTTCATCTATCACCTCGACAACAACCAGGTCTATGTCGGCTTCGTGGTGCATCTGAACTACGAAAACCCGCACCTTTACCCATACATGGAGTTCCAGCGCTTCAAGCATCACCCGATGTTGGCCGAGCTTCTGAAGGGCGGCAAGCGCGTGGCCTATGGCGCCCGCGCGATTTCAGAGGGCGGCTGGCAGTCGATCCCGAAGGTGGTGTTCCCCGGTGGGGCGCTGCTTGGCTGTTCGGCGGGGCTGGTGAACGTGCCGCGGATCAAGGGCAACCACAACGCGATGCTCTCGGGCAAGGCCGCGGCCGAGGCGGCGCATGCCGCGATCCGGGCAGGGCGCGCGGGCGACGAGTTGTCTGACTACGAGGCCGACCTGCGCGAGGGGCCGGTGGGGCAGGATCTGAAGAAGGTCCGCAACGTGAAGCCGATGTGGTCGAAATGGGGGCTGTTGCCGTCGCTCGCGCTGGGGGGGCTCGACATGTGGACCAACTCGCTGGGCTTTTCCCTCTTCGGCACTTTGCAGCACGGGAAGTCAGACGCAGCCGCCACGGGGCAGGCAAAAGACCACAAGCCGATCGACTATCCCAGACCCGACGGCGTGCTGTCATTTGATCGGTTGACCAACGTGGCCTTCAGCTTCACCAACCACGAGGAGAACCAGCCCGCGCACCTGACGTTGAAAGACCCCTCGATCCCGATCGTGGTGAACTTGCCCAAATACGCCGAGCCCGCGCAGCGCTACTGCCCGGCGGGCGTCTACGAGGTGGTGGGCGAGGGCCAGGACGCGCGCTTCGTCATCAACTTCCAGAACTGCGTGCACTGCAAGACCTGCGACATCAAGGATCCCAGTCAGAACATCGTCTGGGTCACCCCGCAGGGCGGCGACGGGCCGAACTATCCAAACATGTGACAGTTGCGTGAGGCGGCGGCGTGGGGGCGGACCAATCCGCGCGCGCCGATTGCCTTGCGCCGGCCCCGGCTCTAGGTTGCGGGCAAGGTCAGGAAAGGCACCGGTCTTGTCGCAGCATCTCATCCGTCGAACCCTCAGTGCCCTGGCAATCGCCGTGGTGATTGCCCCCGTCCTGCCCGGGCCCGTCGAAGCGGGCCTTGCCGGGCCCTATCTGGCCGCGCGGCAGGCAGGCGGTGGCAACGATTTCACCAACGCGGCCCGTTACTTCGATCTGGCCCTGCTGGAAGATCCGGAGAACCCGGCGCTGATCGAAAACGCACTTCTTTCCAAGGTTGCGCTGGGCGAGACAGGCGCGGCCGTGCCGCTGGCGCAAAGGATGATCGATCTGAACCTGCGCAGCCAGAGCGCGCATCTCGTGCTGCTGGCGGCGCAACTTGCCGCCGGCGAGTTCGAGGAGGTGCGAACCGCGATCGAGGCAGGGCGCGAAAGCGGCCCGCTGGTGGATGGTCTTGCGGCCGCTTGGGCGCTGGTGGGCGAGGGCCGCATGTCGGACGCGCTGGCGGCCTTCGACACCCTGGCCGAAACCGCGTCGCTTGCGCCGTTCGCGCGATACCACAAGGCGCTGGCACTGGCGTCCGCCGGCGATCTGGAAGGGGCCGGGGCGATCCTGTCGGGCGAAGATGCCGGCCCTTTGCAGATGACCCGGCGCGGGGTGATCGCGCATGTGCAGATCCTCAGCCAGCTTGAGCAGAACGACGCAGCGATCAACCTGATGGAACAGGTCTTCGGCTCCGACCTCGACCCCGCTTTGCAGGCAGTGCGCGATCAGCTCGAGTCAGGCGGCATGCTGCCGTTCGATACCGTGCGCAGCGCCTCGGACGGAATGGCAGAGGTATTCTTCAGCACCGCCATGGCTTTGGCGGGCGAGGCCAACGACACGGTGACGCTGCTTTACGCCCGTCTGGCCGAATATCTGCGGCCGGATCACGAGGATGCGATCCTGCTGGTGGCGCGGCTTTTGGACCAGATGTCGCAGCACGAACTCGCGCAGCAGGTCTATGGCCAGATCCCTGCGGACAGCCTGAACTTCTACACGGCGGAACTTGGGCGCGCCGACGCACTTTACCGCGCGGAGCAGACGGACGATGCGATCGAAACCCTGCGCGCGCTTGCCGAAAGTCATGCCGATCTGTTCGCGGTGCACGTGGCGCTGGGCGACCTTTTGCGCCGGGAAGAGCAGTTCGACGCCGCGTCGCAGTCCTACGACCGTGCCATCGCGCTGATCGAAGAGCCGGAAGAACGGCATTGGGTGGTGTTCTACACACGGGCCATCTGCCACGAGCGCGAGGGCCGCTGGGAGCTTGCCGAGCCGGACTTCCGCCGCGCGCTGGAACTGCAGCCGGAGCAGCCGATGGTCCTGAACTATCTGGGCTATTCGATGATCGAACGTCGCGAGCGGCTGGACGAGGCGCTGGAGATGATCGAACGCGCCGTCGCGGCAGCACCCGACAATGGCCATATCATCGACAGCCTGGGCTGGGGTTTCTATCGCCTTGGCCGGTTCGAGGAGGCCGTCGAACCGATGGAGCGCGCGGCCGAACTGTTGGCAACCGACCCCATCGTCAACGACCACCTCGGTGATGTCTACTGGATGGTCGGCCGCCGGCTGGAGGCGCAGTTCCAGTGGCGCCGCGCCCTGTCGTTCGAACCCGAACCGGGGGAAGAGGAACGCATCCGCCGCAAGCTGGAGATCGGCCTCGACCGGGTTCTGGCCGAGGAAGAGGCCGAAGACCGGACCGCCGGAAACTGACCGGCGCTGCCGTGGAAGTCAGCGAATTCGCCCCCGCCAAGATTAATCTGACGCTGCATGTCACCGGCCGCCAGGCGGAAGGCTATCATCTGCTCGACAGCCTGGTGGTGTTCTGCGGCGCAGGTGACCGCGTCACCGTCGAGGGGGACGCCCGTGAAGGGCTGGTCGTGACCGGCCCCTTTGCCGAGGACGTGCCTTGCGGACCGGAGAACCTGGTGCTGCGGGCCGCGGCCACCATGGGGAGCACGGGGCTGCGGTTTCATCTGGAGAAGAACCTTCCTGCGGCCTCGGGGATAGGTGGGGGATCTTCGGACGCCGCCGCAACTCTGCGCGCGATCGCGAGGCTGGCCGGGCAAGCGCTGCCGGACCCTGCACGGGTGCTGGAACTGGGTGCGGACGTGCCGGTCTGCCTTGCGGCCCGGCCGGCCCGGATGCAGGGCGTGGGCGAGGTTTTGAGCACCGTTCCCCCGCTGCCAGAGGCGTGGCTGGTCTTGGTCAACCCGCGCGTTGAAGTCTCGACTGCCAGCGCCTTTCGTCGGCTGGAGCAAGCGAAACATCCGCCGATGCCGCGGGAACTGCCCTCTTGGCCGGATCTGGATGCACTGGCCCGGTGGTTGGCAGACCAGCGGAACGATCTGCAGGGGGCGGCCGCCACGCTGGCACCGCCCATTGCCGACGCCCTTGTCGCCATTTCCGCCCGGCCCGGCTGCCTTCTTGCGCGCATGTCCGGCTCGGGCGCCACGTGTTTCGGCCTTTTTCGAACGGCGTCAGAGGCTGAAGCCGCCGCCACGGCAATCGCTGCAGCACGGCCCGAGTGGTGGGCCACAGCCGCGCAGATCCTCAGTTGATGCGGGCCACGACGTAGTCGGCGAGATCGTCGAGCATGTCGCTCAGGGGATGCTCCGGCAATGCGGCCAGTGCCGCGCGCGCCTGCGCCGCCCAGCCGATCGCGGCCTCGCGGGTCGCCTCCAGCGCGCCGCGGCGGCCCAGAATTTCCACAGCCTGCTCCAGGTCGCCCTCTCGCTGGTCGCCCTTTTCGATCACCCTTTGCCAGAAGGCGCGTTCAGAGGCATCTGCCTGTGCGACAGCCTTGATCACTGGGAGCGTCAGCTTGCGCTCGCGGAAATCGTCGCCGGTGTTCTTGCCGATCACCGCCGCCGCGCCGCCGTAGTCCAGCAGGTCGTCGACGATCTGGAAGCTGATCCCTAGCGCATCGCCGTAGGTGAAAAGCGCGCTCACCTGATCCTCGGGCGCGCCCGCGATCACGCCGCCGACCTCTGTCGCGGCCGAGAACAGCGCCGCGGTCTTGCCCCGCACCACCCGCAGATAGATGTCTTCGTCGGTCTTCAGGTCGCGCGCCGCGGTGAGTTGCAGCACCTCCCCCTCTGCTATCGTGGCAGAGGCATTGGCGAGGATATCCATGACCCGCAGGGACTCGGTCTCGACCATCAACTGGAACGAGCGCGCGAACAAATAATCGCCCACCAGAACCGAGGACTTGTTGTCCCAAAGCAGGTTGGCTGTGGGCCGCCCGCGCCGGCGTTCGCTTTCATCGACGACGTCGTCGTGCAGAAGCGTCGCCGTGTGGATGAACTCGACCGTCGCGGCGAGTTTCACGTGATGCGGCCCGTCGTAACCGCAGATACGCGCCGCCGCCAACGTCAGCATCGGCCGCAGCCGCTTTCCTCCCGCTTCCACCAGATGGGCGGTTACCTCGGGGATGCGGGGTGCGTGTTCCGACGCCATCCGGTCGCGGATCAGCGCGTTCACCCCGCCCATGTCGCCGGCCAGGTAGCTTGCCAGTCGCTCGTGCGGTTTCGTCGCGGCGAGATCGAGCCCCATCACGCCCTCCGCCTGTATGCTCGACAAGGACGCAGATTTGCCCTTAACTCGATCTCCATGAAGGAACTTCTCCGCACCACCGACCCCACGATCATCGCCTTCGCCACAGCGCTTCTGCGTGGCGAGGATATAGACGTCTTCACCATGGACGTCCACATGAGCGTGCTGGAAGGATCCATCGGGATCCTGCCCCGCCGGCTGATGGTGCGGCCGCAGGATCACTTTCGCGCCCGGGCGATTCTTGCCGACAACGACATCCCGCTGGTCAGCTGACATGATCCCGCCGGACCGGCTGAGCCGTGACGGATTTCTGGGCGGGCGATTGATGGTCCTGCAGCCGCGGCATGGTTACCGTGCGGGAACCGATCCCGTCCTGCTGGCGGCGGCCGTTTCCGCCAAGACCGGGCAGTCGGTGCTGGAACTGGGGTGTGGGGTCGGGGTCGCAAGTCTGTGCCTCGGGGCACGCGTTGCGGGATTGGACCTGCACGGGGTGGAACGGCTGGCGGATTACGCGGACATCGCGCGCTGGAACGCCAGCGCGAACGGGATCGGCCTTTCCGTGACGACGGCCGACCTGACGGAACTGCCGGCCGAGTTGCGCGAGCGCAGCTTCGACCACGTGATCGCGAATCCGCCTTATTTCGGCGCCGCAGACGGAACCGCGGCCGCTGACCGCGGGCGCGAGGCGGCGCAGCGAGAAGCGACGCCCCTTGCGTGCTGGATCGATGTCGCGCTCAGACGTCTGCGCCCCGGCGGGGTGCTGACAGTGATCCAGCGCGCCGACCGGTTGCCGGATCTGCTGGAGGCGATCGGTCGGCGCGCCGGAGATATCCGCGTTCTTCCCCTGGCTGGGCGGGCGGGCCAGTCGGCAGGGCGGGTGATCCTGCAGGCCCGCAAGGAGTCACGGGCGCCGTTCCGCCTTCTTGCTTCCTTCGTGCTGCACGCTGGATCGACGCACAAGGGTGACCATGATAACTACAGCGCGGCCGCAGCGGCAGTTCTGCGGCACGGGGCGGCCTTGCCCATGGGAACGGACGCGCCGGGCTGCAAGGGGGCGGGGCCTGAAATAAAAACTTCGTAATCCTCCCGGTCCTGCGTGACACGACTCGGCTTCTGTGATGCAATTCAATCTCTGGATGAAGAAGGAGAGGAGATTGCCATGAGCCTGAGTTCGCATCTGCAAGAGCTTCGTCGCCGTCACAGCACTCTCTCGGCCGAGGTCGAGGCAGCACAACGGAATCCGGCGGTAGACGGGCTGAGGATTGCCGAACTGAAGAAACAGAAACTCAAGCTCAAGGAAGAGATCGCTCGTTTGTCAGAGACAGGCTCGCCCGCCTGACAGACCTGCTTGCCCGTGCTGCAAGGGCCGCACCGGTTGTGATCATGGCCGCAGAGAACAGCAGCGTGGGCGCCGGTGGGGTGATGCCAGCCACAACGAGAATTACCGTGGACAGAAGCGGCGCGGCGTAAGACGCCACTCCCAGCAGTTGGATGTCGCCGTGCTTCACGCCGATGTCCCACACGTAAAAGGCGAGGCCCACCGGCCCCAATCCCAAGGCGACGACAGAGGCCCAGCCGATTGAATCGGCGGGCCATACCGTCGTTTCAAACGCCAGGTGCGCCAACGCCGAGAGCATGGCCGTGGCGAGGCAGAAGACCGCGACACTGTCGGTCGGGATCGCGCCCAGCCGACGTGAGAGCACCGAATAGCTGGACCAGGTCAGCGCGCACAGGAACGCAAGGCCAAGGCCGGGCAGGGCGCCGGCACTGAACCCAGTCGCACCCCGTGCCACGATCATCGCAGCCCCTGCGAAGGCGATCAGGGCCCCAAGGACGTGGCCCGGACCCAGCCGTTCGCCCGGCAAGAGGCCCGAGAACAGCACGATCAACAGCGGCCAGAGGTACGCGATCAGCCCGGCTTCCGCCGGTGGGGCAAGTCGCAGGGCTGAAAAGTAGAGTGCATGATAGCCGAAGAGGCCGACGGTGCCGAAGGCATAGACCTTCCACGAGACGGTTCGCAGACGCCGCGCGCCGCCCGTCCGCCAGACCCAGACCAGCCCGATACCGCCACCGATGGCGAAGCAGAGCGCATTCAGCAGAAACGGCGGCACCGGCGCCGAGCCGACCGTGAACAGCGCCAGCGCCGCCCAGAGCAACACGGCGGAAAATCCGATGGCGGTGGCGCGGATTTGGGACATCAGGGCACCTTCGGCCCAGCTTCGACACGAAAAAGGCCGGCCCCGCAAGGGACCGGCCGGGCATCTTCCGCGGTCGCGGGGTCAGACGAAGAATTGTGCGCCGTTGGCGCTGATCGTGGACCCGTTGATGAAGCCTGCGTCGTCCGCCACGAGGAAGGCAACGCAGCGGGCAATTTCCTCGGGTTCGCCAAGGCGGCCTGCCGGGATTTGGGCAATGATCGATTCGCGCACCTTCTCCGGCACCGCCATCACCATCTCGGTCGCGATGTAGCCCGGGCAGACGGCGTTGGCGGTGATGCCGACGCGTGCGCCCTCTTGTGCAAGGCTTTTCACGATCCCCAGGTCACCGGCCTTGGTCGCGGCATAGTTCACTTGCGCGAACTGGCCCTTCTGGCCGTTGACCGACGAGATCACGACCACGCGCCCGAACTTGCGCTCGCGCATCCCCGGCCAGATCGGGTGGACCGTGTTGAACACGCCCGTCAGGTTCGTGTCGATCACCTGATTCCACTGTTCGGGGGTCATCTTGTGGAACGGCGCGTCTCGGGTGATCCCGGCGTTGGCGATCACCACGTCGATCGGACCCAAGTCGGCCTCGACCTGCGCGATCCCGGCTTTCGAGGCCTCGTAGTCGGCCACGTTCCATTTGTAGGTCTTGATACCGGTTTCGTCGGTGAACTTCTTCGCCGCCTCGTCGTTGCCGGCGTAATTCGCCGCAACTGTGTAGCCGGCCTCCTTTAGCGCCTTGGAAATCGCCGCGCCGATGCCGCGCGATCCGCCGGTGACCAATGCAACCCGTGCCATATGTCCTCCTGTCCCCTGAGTGTCTCAGGCAATCTTGTTAGGGTATAGGTTCGGCGGGCGCAACAAAGTTGCGCGCCGCCTGCGGTGTGTGATCAGACGCCTTCGAGGCACATCGCTACGCCCATGCCGCCGCCGATGCACAGCGTCGCAAGGCCCTTCTTCGCGCCCGACCGCTTCATCTCGAACAGAAGGGTGTTCAGAATGCGCGCGCCCGAGGCCCCGATGGGATGGCCGATGGCGATGGCACCACCGTTCACGTTCACCTTCGATGTGTCCCAACCCATGTCCTTGTTCACCGCACAGGCCTGCGCGGCAAAGGCTTCGTTCGCCTCGATCCGATCCAGGTCGGCGGGCTTCCAACCGGCCTTCTCCAGCGCCTTGCGGCTGGCACTGATCGGGCCGACGCCCATGATCGACGGATCAAGCCCCGCGGTCGCATAGGACGCGATCCGCGCCAGCGGCTTCAGACCGCGCCGTTCCGCCTCTTCTGCGGACATCAGCAGCACCGCGGCCGCGCCATCGTTGATGCCGCTGGCGTTGCCCGCGGTGACGCTGCCGTCCTTGGTGAAGGCCGGGCGCAACTTGCCCATGGACTCCATCGTCGCGCCATGGCGGATGTATTCGTCCTGATCCACGACGATGTCGCCCTTGCGCGTCTTGACGGTGAAGGGGACGATCTCGTCCTTGAACTTGCCGTCCTTCTGCGCGGCCTCGGCCTTGTTCTGGCTGGCGACCGCGAATTCGTCCTGCATGGTGCGGCTGATCTGCCACTGCTCGGCCACGTTTTCCGCGGTCTGGCCCATGTGGTAGCCGTTGAAGGCGTCCCACAACCCGTCCTTGATCATCGAATCGATGAACTTCATGTCGCCCATCTTGTGGCCCGCGCGCAGGTGCGCCACGTGGGGCGACAGCGTCATGTTCTCTTGCCCGCCGGCGATGACGATGCCCGCGTCGCCAAGCTGGATGTGCTGCGCGGCCAGCGCGACCGACCGCAGGCCGGAACCGCAGACCTGGTTGATCGACCAAGCGGCGGATTCGATGGGAAGACCGGCGTTCACATGTGCCTGCCGTGCCGGGTTCTGACCCTGACCGGCAGTCAGCACCTGGCCAAGGATCGTCTCCGACACCTCTGCCTTGTCGATTCCTGCGCGCGCCACCACCGCTTCAAGAACTGCGGCGCCCAATTCGTGCGCCGGCGTGTTTGCGAAGGCGCCGCTGAAACTTCCGACGGCCGTGCGGCCGGCCGAGACGATAACGACATTGGTCATGCTGAATACCTCTTCCCTTGTTGCGGCTGGCGCGTGACGTTCGCGCCCGAACCTTGATCACAGCATGACCTAAGGGCTGCCTTGGTCAAGCGCAATGCCGCAGGCGGGGTGGGGTCGGGGATCAGCAAAGCCCCGCGCGGGGCGATCAGTCCTCCACCAGCAGGGCTTCGACGATGGCCTTGGCAGACACGCTGTCCCATTCGGCGTCACCGACAAGCCGGGCGATTTCCTGGCCTTCGGGGTTCAGGATCACCGTCACGGGCAGCCCCAGTACCCCCATCGCACGCGCCAGCTCCTGCCGCGGGTCGCGCAGGATCGGCAGATGCGCGATCTCAGCCTCCTCGAAGAAACGCCGGATACCCGCCACCGAGTTGCGCCCCGTTGCCACGGGCACCACAGCAAAGCCTTCACCGCCGAAGGCGGCTTCCAGTCGGTCGAGCGAGGGCATCTCGTGCCGGCAAGGCGGGCACCACGTGGCCCAGAAGTTCAGGACGACGTACCGGCCAAGATATTGCGTCAGCGACTGGGGCGCGTCTTCGGCATCGACCAGCGTCACCTCGGCGATGTCTCTCGGCGCTTCGTGGAAGCTCAGCTTGCGCATGTCGCCTTCGCGCAGCGCCTCGAGCGCGGCGGTGTCTGCCACAGCGGCATTTGCACCAAGCGCAAGGGCCGTGTACAGGACGGCGGAACGGATCAGACGCATTTTCCCTCCAGAAGGTCAGACAATGACGACACCCGACGCGCCCGCATCCAACGCCATGTGGGGCGGGCGGTTCGCCGCCGGACCCGACGCGATCATGGAGGCGATCAACGCCTCGATCGGGTTCGACCAGCGACTTGCCGCGCAGGATATAGCGGGCAGCCGTGCCCATGCCGCCATGCTTGCAGCGCAGAGCATCATCACCGATAGCGATGCCGAGGCGATCCGGGAAGGGCTTCTCACGGTCTTGTCAGAGATCGAGGCGGGTGGCTTCCCCTTTCGGACCGATCTGGAAGACATCCACATGAATGTGGAAGCACGGCTGAAGGAAATCATCGGAGAGCCCGCCGGACGCCTTCACACCGCGCGCAGCCGAAACGATCAGGTGGCGACGGATTTCCGGCTGTGGGTGCGCGACCAGTGCGACGCAGCCATCGACGGGCTGGAGGCGCTGATCCGAGCCGCAATCCTGCAGGCCGAGGCCGGCGCGGACTGGGTGATGCCCGGCTTCACGCATCTTCAGACCGCGCAACCGGTCACATGGGGCCATCACATGATGGCTTATGTCGAGATGTTCGGCCGCGACATCAGCCGCTTCCACGATGCGCGCGCGCGGATGAACGAATGCCCGCTGGGTGCCGCCGCGCTGGCCGGGACGTCCTTCCCCATCGACCGTCAGATGACGGCCGAGGCCTTGGGCTTCGACCGACCGATGGCGAACAGTCTGGATGCGGTCAGCGATCGCGACTTCGCGCTCGAGTACCTCTCGGCCGCCTCGATCTGCGCGATGCACCTGTCGAGGCTGGCCGAGGAACTTGTGATCTGGTCGTCCGCGCAATTCCGCTTCGTGCGGCTGTCCGACCGGTTTTCGACCGGGTCGTCCATCATGCCGCAGAAACGCAATCCGGACGCGGCCGAATTGCTGCGCGCCAAGATCGGGCGCATCCTGGGCGCGACCGTGGCCCTGTTCACGGTGATGAAGGGCCTGCCGCTGGCCTATTCCAAGGACATGCAGGAGGACAAGGAACAGGTCTTCGATGCCGCCGACACGCTGATGCTGTGCCTTGCCGCGATGGAAGGCATGCTGCGCGACATGCAGGCGCAGCCCCAGGCGCTCGAACGCGCGGCCTCGGCCGGGTTTTCCACCGCCACCGATCTGGCCGACTGGCTGGTGCGCGAATTGAACCTACCTTTCCGCGAGGCGCATCACGTGACGGGTGCGCTGGTGAAACTCGCCGAGGATCGCGGCGTGGACCTGCCGGAGCTGTCGCTGGCGGACATGCAGGCGGCGCATCCGGGGATAACGCAGGCTGTCTTCGACGTCTTGGGCGTGCACAACTCGGTTGCCAGCCGGACCAGTTACGGCGGTACCGCGCCCGATCAGGTGCGCGCACAGATCGCGCGGTGGAAAGAGGTGATGGGATGAGATGGGCAGTTCTTTTGACGATCCTTACGCTTGGGGCTTGCGGCGTCGATGGCGAACCGAGGCCGCCGCAATCGCAGCAGCCGGCCGTCACGATCACCGGTGACGCTACCATCGGCGTGACGGGCACGCTCTGATGGCCCCGTTGCGCATGGTGTATCTGGCGCTCGCCGTCTGGGGTGCGATCCACCCGATGTACTACTTCATCACATGGTTCAATCAGAACACCTGGGACCTGATGGCGATGGTCGATGCCTGGCACGTGAATGCGGCGACCTCGGGGCTGACGTGGGATCTGACCATCGCCGCCGTCGCGTTGACCGTCTTCGTGATCGCCGAAAGCGTCCGCCGTCGGATATGGATCGGCCTGATCGCGATTCCTGCCACGTTCTGCATCGGCGTATCCTGCGGTCTGCCGCTGTATCTGTTCCTGCGGTCAAGGCCCCAGATCTGATGGACCACTTCCTCTATCGCGACGGGCTGCTGCATGCCGAGGACGTGCCGATCCCCGAGATCGTGTCCGCCGTCGGCACGCCGGTTTACGTCTATTCCACCGGAACGCTGACCCGCCACTTCCGCCTTTTCGAAGAGGCATTGTCGCCGCTGCCACATCTGATCTGCTTCGCGGTCAAGTCGAACGGAAATCTGGCTGTGCTGCGCACGCTGGGCAATCTGGGCGCAGGCATGGATGTGGTCTCGGGCGGGGAATACCTGCGGGCGAAAGCTGCCGGCGTGCCCGGCGATCGCATCGTGTTTTCCGGTGTCGGCAAGACGCGCGAGGAGATGCGCCTGGCACTAGAGGGCGGCATCCGCCAATTCAACGTCGAATCCGAACCCGAACTTCTGGCGCTGTCCGAGGTGGCGGCCGGCATGGGGGCCACCGCCCCGATAGCAGTGCGGGTGAACCCCGACGTGGACGCCCGCACCCACGAGAAGATCGCCACGGGCCGCAAGGAAGACAAGTTCGGCATCCCAATCACCCGCTCCGCCGAGGTTTACGCACTGGCGGCGACCCTGCCGGGGATAGCGGTGGTGGGGATCGACGTGCACATCGGCAGCCAGCTGACCGACCTCGCCCCCTTCGAGCAGGCCTATCTGAAGGTGGCGGATCTGACGCGGCAGTTGCGCGCCGAGGGACACACGATCAGCCGGCTCGATCTGGGCGGGGGCCTCGGCATTCCCTATGAGACGTCCAACACCGCGCCGCCCCTGCCGATCGAATATGGCGAGGTGATCAAGCGCACCGTTGGCGATCTGGGCTGCGAGATCGAGATCGAGCCGGGCCGTCTGATTTCGGGGAACGCGGGGCTGCTGGTGGCTTCGGTCATCTACCTCAAGCACGGCGAGGGGCGGGACTTCCTGATCCTCGATGCCGCGATGAACGACCTGATCCGCCCGGCGATGTATGGCGCGCACCACGACATCGTCCCGGTCGTCGAACGCGCGCCGGGGGCGGAATTGCAGCGCTATGACGTGGTGGGGCCCGTCTGCGAAAGCGGCGACACCTTTGCCCGCGCGCGACCGCTGCCGCCGCTGCATGCGGGCGATCTGGTCGCCTTTCGCTCGGCCGGGGCCTACGGCGCGGTGATGGCGTCGGAGTACAACGCGCGCCCCCTGGTGCCCGAGGTTCTGGTGAACGGGGATCAATTCGCCGTCATCCGCCGCCGGCCGACGTTTGACGAAATGCTCGCGCGCGATACCATGCCGGGGTGGCTCTAGGCGCGTGTCGCGCTGGCCACCGGAAAGGAACCATGCGCGAAAATCCCTCCGGACAGTCCGAACCCACCGGCCTTGATGCGCTGGAACGCGCCGCGACCCGGCTGCGCCGCCCTCTGCGGCTGACCTGGGCGGGGCTTCTGGCCGAGCGTGCGACCCGCGCCTTCTGGCCGGCGTGGAGCATTGCGTTCCTCGGTCTCGCCGCGATGGCCTTCGGCGTGCAGGACGTTCTACCTCGGGACTGGTTCTTCGGTCTCGCGGCCGCGCTTGGCCTTCTGGCCTTGGTGGCTCTTGCCTGGGGCTTGCGCCGTTTCCACTGGCCGTCGCGGGCCGAGGCGCTGGATCGGCTCGACCGCACGTTGCCTGGCCGGCCGCTCACGGCGCTGGCCGATACCCAGGCTATCGGCGCGGCTGATCCTGCGTCGAAACTGGTTTGGCAGGCCCATGTTCTCCGTATGGCTGATCGCGCTGCCGCCGCCCGGCCGGCGCATCCTGACCTGCGGCTGTCGTCTCGCGATCCCTATGCGTTGCGCTATGCGGCCCTTCTGGCGGCCGTGATGGCGGTCGCCTTTGGCGCGCCGACGCGGGTGGCCGAGGTGGCGGGAATCGCCGCGCTGCCCGGCGGTGCCGACGCCGCGACCGCCCGCCCATCTTGGGAAGGCTGGGTGCGCCCGCCAGCCTATACCGGTCGGCCGACGATCTATCTGAACGAGGTGCGCGATTCGGCGATCTCGGTCCCCGAGGGCAGCGTCGTCACCGTGCGCCTTTACGGTGAAGTCGGCATCCTCGGCCTGGACGAAACGCTGTCGGGTCGCGCCGAACTGGCCGAAACCGATGGGCCCGCCGCGGATTTCGAGATCGTGCGCTCCGGCTCTCTTGCCATCACCGGCCCCGGCGGGCGGCAGTGGGACATCGCCGTGATCGGCGACGACGCGCCGCGCATCGTGCTGTCCGGGCCGATGGAGCGTGAGGCCGACGGGCTGATGAGCCAGGTGTTCCGCGTCCGTGACGACTATGGCGTCGTCGCCGGGCAGGCGCGCATCGAGCTGGATCTGGACGCGGTCGACCGCGTGCACGGGCTGAGTGTCGACCCCGAGCCGCGCGAGGCGCTGGTGCTCGATCTGCCGATGCCGATGACCGGCACCCGCGAGGAGTTCACTGAGACGCTCATCGAGAACCTGTCCGAGCATCCGTGGGCCAACCTGCCCGTCACCATCTCGCTCTCGGCCGAGGATGCGCGCGGCCAGACCGGCGAGAGCGACACGCAAACCACCCTGCTGCCGGGCAAGCGGTTCTTCGACCCGCTCGCTGCCGCCGTGGCCGAGATGCGCCGCGATCTTCTGTGGTCGCGCGAAACCGCGCCGCGCGCGTCGCAGATCCTGCGGGCCGTGACACACCTGCCCGAAGGCTTCATTCGCGACGAACGCGCCTATCTGATGCTGCGCGTGGCCCTGCGCCGGCTGGATGCGGCCATCGCCGACGGCATGAGCACCGAGACGCGCGATGAACTGGCGGCGGAATTGTGGGAGATCGCCCTGCTGATCGAGCAGGGAGACCTGGACAGCGCCCGCGAACGCCTGCAGCGGGCCCAGGACCGCCTGTCCGAAGCGATGCGCAACGGCGCCGACCAGTCGGAGATCGACGAGTTGGTGCAGGAGTTGCGCGAGGCAATGCGCGACTACATGAACCAGCTGGCACAAGAGGCGCAGCGCGACCCGAACCGGCAGGAGGCGCTGAACGAAGACAGCATGGAGATCACCGGCGACCAACTGGCCGAGATGCTGGAGCGATTGCAGCAACTGATGGAAGAGGGCCGCATGGACGAGGCGGCCGAGCTTCTGGAGATGCTGCGGCAGATGATGGAGAACATGCAGATCGCCGAAGGCGAGGGCGGCCAGGGCGGCCCCGGCCAGCAGGCGATGGAGGGCTTGGCCGAGACGCTGCGCGGCCAGCAGGGGCTGAACGACGACACCTTCCGCGACCTGCAGCAGCAGTTCGGAAATGGCCAGCCCGGCGGGCAAGGCCAGGGTGAGGGTGAAGGCGAAGGCCAGCAGGGGCAAGGCGGCCTGTCCGAGCGTCAGCAGGCGTTGCGCGACCAGCTCAACAGCCAGCGCGGCAACATTCCCGGCCGCGGCACGCCCGAAGGGGATGCCATCGACGAGTCGCTCGACCGCGCCGAGGACGCGATGGAGGGCGCCGAACAGGCGCTGCGCGGGGGCGACAACGCCGGCGCGCTGGACCGCCAGGCCGAGGCGATGGAAGCACTGCGCGAAGGGATGCGCGATCTGGGCGAGATGATGGCCGAGCAACAGCAGCAGGGCAACGGCCAGGGCGAGCAGATCGGCCGCGCCGACACCGACCAGATGCGTGACCCGCTGGGCCGCGAAAGCGGCGCGATGGGCCGCGTCGGCACCGACGAGAACATGATGCCGGGCGAGGATGTCTATCGCCGCGCCGAGGAGCTGCTCGAGGAACTCCGCCGCCGGTCGGGCGATCAGGACCGTCCCGAGGTCGAACTCGACTATCTGCGCCGCCTGCTCGACCGGTTCTGAGCGACCGGGCCCGGTCAACGATCCCTCAGCCGTCGATGGCCTGCCGCGCTCGTGACACGGTTTCGGCCAGCCACAGGCGCGCCGCATCGACCGCCGCGACATAGCCCTTCAGCGCGGGCTCAAGTGCCGGGAATTCGGTCGCGATGCCCGGCGCGGCGACATAGGCGTAGAGCGCGACCGCAGCCACCCCGAGCGCCAGCAGGAAGCCGGTGCCGAAGCGGTTCTGCGGCGCTGGTGCTTCCTCTTGTGGTGCCGCAGGCCGCGGCTTCGGCGCGGCGGCCGGGGCAGGTCTCTCGGGCGCCGGGGTCGATTGTGGTGCGGGGGCCGGCGTGGGCGCCGCCGGCCGGGGGCGCGGTGCCTCCGTCAGGCCAAGTTCGGGCTGGGTCTCCATCGGCGCGCGCTCCGCGGCCCGCGCCCGCGCCTCGCGCTCCGCCTCTTCGCGCAGGATGCGCAGGATCGAATCGTCCAGCTTCCGGCGCGGCGGTGCGGTTGCCGCAAAGGGTGGGGCGGCTTCCTCCTCCTCCTCTTCCTCCTCGGTCGCGGCGGATTCGGGCAGGTAGTCCTCACCGCCCGGCGTCGGTCCCGGCCGTGTCGCGTGATCGGCCTCGCGGGCCTCCTCGGGGCGGGCGGGTTCGCCCTCGGGCAGGTAGTCCTCGCCCGTTGCCGGTTCGGGGTCGGGCGGGGCAGGGGCGTCGCGCACCGCGCGGGCCAGCGCCTTTTCGACGGCGAAAGCCGCGCCCCCGGAACCTGTGCCAACGGATGCTGCCGCCGCGACGCGACGCGCCTGCCAGACCGCGCCGCATTCGGAACATTCCACTTCGCGCCCCGCAGACGGGATCGCGTCGTCGGGCACGTCATAGGTCGCACCGCAGGCGGGGCAGGTCAGCCGCATCCGGGCTCCCTCTGGCATCTGGTCGCGCAAGGTGTAGCAAGCCCGCCAACCCGCTCCAAGCCCTGACGCGCCAAGCCCCACCGCTGCGCGGCTTGACTGCGCCGCCCGGTTGGGGCTTCTGGGGCCACCCCCGCCGGCCGGGGGCGGAAGGGGACAGGCAGATGATCCAGTGGCTCCGGTCGCTTTTCTTCATCGGGCAGATGTATCTGATGATGCCGCTGATGGGGCTTTTCTTCACCCCGCTGGTGCTGTGGCGGCGCGACTTGGCGGTGACGGCGGTTCAGACCTATTGCCGCTGGGTGCGCTGGACGGCGGCCTGGATGGTCGGCCTGCGGTCGGAAATCCGCGGCCCGGTTCCGCAGGGCGAGGTGCTGGTGGCGGCCAAGCACCAGTCGTTCTTCGACATCATCATGATCGTCAGCGCCGTGCCGCGCCCGCGCTTCATCATGAAGAAGGAACTGCTGCGCGCCCCGATCCTGGGCTGGTATGCACTGCGCATCGGCTGCGTTCCGGTCGACCGGGGCAAGCGCGGTCAGGCGATCAAGCAGATGGTGGCCGAGGTTGCCGCGGGCCGGACCGACCCGGGGCAACTGATCATCTACCCCCAGGGCACCCGCGTCGCGCCCGGCGCTTATCTGCCCTACAAGGTCGGCACCGGCATCCTGTATCGCGAATTCGCGCACGACTGCGTTCCGGCGGCGACGAATGTGGGCGTGTTCTGGCCAAAGCGCGGCATCCGTCGCCGCCCCGGCACCGCGGTGGTGGAATTCCTGCCGACGATCCCCGCTGGACGGCCCATCGACGGCTTCATGGCGGAACTGGAGCAAAGGGTGGAGAGCGCGTCGAACCGCCTGATGGACGAGGCCGGTTTCCGTCCCTGACCATGATCCCGACCCTCGCAACCCCGCGCCTGCTGCTGCGTCCGATGACTTCCGCCGATTGGCCCGCCTATCGTGACCTGATGGCGTCGGATCGCGCGCACTACATGGGCGGGCCGTTCTTTGACCGCGCAGCTTGGGGGATGTTCTGCAGCGACCATGCGCAGTGGGCTCTCTTCGACTGCGGTGCGCTGATGATCGAGGATCGGTCCACCGGCACCTGTCTTGGCCAGGTCGGGATCAACGCAGGCCCGCTTTACCCTGAACGGGAGCTGGGCTGGCTTGTCTATCCACAGGCCGAAGGGCGCGGATACGCCTTCGAGGCCGCGAGCGCGCTCCGCGACTGGGCGCGGGACGTGCGGAAACTGAGCACCCTGGTCAGTTATGTCGATGCCGCGAACGACCGCTCACGAAGGCTTGCGGTTCGGCTGGGTGCAGTGCTGGATCCCGGCGCCCCGCGACCCGATTCATCCGATCTGGTCTACCGCCACTTTGGCGCGTCAGCCGCGGCGCCATGACCGGGCGGTTGCGGTTTCAGGCCGCCAGCCCTTTCGTCCCCATGTCAAGGAACTTGCGCCGCCGCTCCCCGATCAGCGTCTCGGCCGTCTTGCCGGACAGATCCTTCAGCATCGCGCCGACGGCCTTGCCCACCGCCTCGATCGTCGCCTCGCGGCTACGTTGCGCGCCGCCTGTGGGTTCGGTCACGATCCGGTCGATCACGCCCAGCTTCAGCAGGTCCTGCGCCGTCAGGCGCAGCGCCTCGGCGGCCTCGCGCATCTTCTCGGCATCCTTCCACAGGATGCTGGCGCAGCCCTCGGGGCTGATCACCGAATAGATCGAATGTTCCAGCATCGCGATCCGGTTGGCGGTGGCAAAGGCCACTGCGCCGCCCGATCCGCCTTCGCCGATGATGACGCTGACCAGCGGCACCCCGATTTCCAGGCATTTCTGGGTGCAACTGGCGATGGCTTCGGCCTGGCCGCGCTCTTCGGCGCCCTTGCCGGGATAGGCGCCGGGCGTATCCACCAAGGTGATGACCGGCAGCCGGAACCGGTGGGCCATGTCCATCAGACGGATCGCCTTGCGATAGCCCTCGGGCCGGGCCATGCCGAAATTACGCTCGATCCGGCTTTTGGTGTCGTTGCCCTTTTCGTGGCCGATCACCATCACCGGGGCGCCGTCGAACCGTGCCAGCCCCCCCATCACCGCGTGGTCGTCGGCAAAGTTGCGGTCGCCCGCCAGCGGGGTGAATTCCTGGAAAAGAGCGTCGATATAATCGCGGCAATGGGGCCGGTCGGGGTGTCGCGCCACCTGGCATTTCCGCCAGGGCGACAGGTTCTTGTAGAGATCCCCCAGAATGGTTGCGGCCTTTCGGTCCAGCGCCGCCGCCTCCTTCTCCACGTCCATCTCGGGGTTGGCGCGCGCCATGGCGCGCAACTCTTCCGCCTTGCCCTCGATCTCGGCCAGCGGCTTCTCGAATTCGAGATAGTTCATCCCAACTCCCCTGAAGTAACCCGCGCTATATGACGGCGCGGGGCGCGATTTGCAACGCGCCCCTGAATACCTGAGCGTTTTTCAATACATACAGGTGGTGGCAGGTTGGTGGCAGGTTGGTGGCGCGATGCTGGCAGGGGATTTTACGCGATTTCAGCGGCTTGCCGTCACCCCGAAAACCCCTGTTGCGCCTTTCGCGCCCCCAGCGTTCGTACCCCTCACCCCGCTGCGATCAGCTCCGACTGCTTCACGATCACTTCCGCCTGCCGGATCGAGGCGAGGTCGATCAGCTTGCCGTCCAGCGCCACCGCGCCCGCGCCCGACCGCTTCGCCTCTTCCATGGCCGCAAGAACCCGCTTTGCCCGCTCCACGGCCTGCTCCGACGGCGTGAAGATCTCGTTCGCCATGGCGACCTGGCTGGGGTGAATCGCCCATTTGCCCACCATGCCCAGCGTGGCCGACCGCAGCGCCTGCGCCTTGAACCCGTCGGGGTCCGAGAAATCGCCGAAGGGCCCGTCAACTGGCAGTAACCCGTGCGTGCGGCAGGCCGCGACGATGGCGACACAGGGGTAGTGCCAGGGATCGGCATAGTGCCGCGCACGATCTGCGCCGTCTTCGTGCGCATCCTCCAACATGTAATAGTTGGCCTGCGTCCCGCCGATGGCGGTGGTCTGCATCCCCATGAAGGCGGCGTAATCCGCGGGTCCGATGCTCATCGCCTGCATCCGAGGGCTGGAGGCCGCGATCTCCTCGACATGCGCCAGCCCGGCGGCGGTTTCGATGATAACCTCCAGCCCCAGCCGCTTGGTCGCGCCCTTGCCCTGCTCGATGGCCGAAACCATCGCGTCCACGGCGTAGACATCATTCGCGTTGCCGGCCTTCGGGATCATGATCAGGTCCAGCCGCCCGTTGGTCTGTTCCATCAGATCGACGACGTCGCGCACCCAATAGGGCGTATCCAGCCCGTTTATCCGCACCGACAGCGTCTTGCGGCCCCAGTCGATGTCGTTGATCGCCTCGATCACGTTCTTGCGCGCCGCGGCCTTGTCATCCGGCGCGACCGAGTCCTCAAGGTCGAGGTTGACGACGTCCGCGGCCGATTTCGCCATCTTCTCAAACAGTTCCGGACGCGATCCCGGGCCGAACAGCTGGCAGCGGTTGGGACGGGCGGGGGGCGACGGTTGGACGCGAAAGGACATGGGAACTCCTCTGTCAGCAAGATTGTTTCGCAATGGTCGGGCGTAGGGTTAGATTTCTGCGCACGGTTCTGCAAGGGCGCATTGCCGCAAGCGGCCCCCCTGCGTCGATATGGACGATTGTGCCGGTACGGACGACCCACGATCTGAAATGCACCTTGCGGATCAGGAGTGTCCAGACATGCCCGCAGACGTGGCCGCCGCAGTCCCGCCCGCCAACCAGAAACTTCGCATCGCGATCCTGCGCCTCAGCTTCGCAGTGATGCTGCCGCTGATCGTCTTCACCCACTCCGGCTGGGCCGATACCCACTGGCTTTACGAACTCAGCGAGCTTCTGGGAACCGTCCTGGTGTTCATCGGCGTGTTCGGACGGTTCTGGGCGATTCTCTACATCGGGGGGCGAAAGAACCGGCAGGTGATGGACGACGGTCCCTATTCGATGTGCCGCCATCCGCTTTACCTGTTCTCGACGATCGCGGTCGTGGGCTTCGGCCTGCTGCTGGGCAGTCTGGTGATGACAACGCTGATCGGGGGGCTGACCTTCGTGATCCTGCGGCGCACCGCCATACGTGAAGAGCGGTACCTGCGGTCCGTCTTCGGTTCGGCCTATGACGATTATGCCGCGCGAGTGCCGCAGATCATCCCGAATCCGCGGCTGTTCCGGACCGCGGACGATGTGACCTTCAGCGTCCAGCAGTTGCGGGGCAACATGATTGACGCGCTGGTCCTCCTGGCCTTCATCCCGCTGGCCGCCCTGATGGAGGTGCTGCGGGACTACGTGGCGGTGCCGACCATCCCGATCTTCTGACCACTCGCCGCGCGTTTCTTCGATGAATCCTGCATTGCGCGGGGGAAAATTCCCCCTGCCCCTTGCAAACGGCCGCAGAATCCGAGGACATTGCCCCGCCGATGGCGCATCTTGCCACGCGACTGACAGCCACCCGAAAGCGCGGAGCATCCCATGATCAAGACACCCTATCTTCTGTTTCTCGGCGACGCGCCCGACCCGCTGGCGGCAAAGGTCGCCCAAGGGGTGAAGGACTGGCGCCCGGAATACGCGGTGGGGCAGTTGCGGCTGGAGGGGTGTCGCGCCGACATGGGTCTGCCCGACATGACCCTGGCAGAGGCGAAGGCGGCCGGCGTCAAGACCGTGGTCATCGGCGTGGCGAACCGTGGCGGTGTGATTTCGCAAACCTGGAAGAAGGTGCTGGTCGAGGCGCTGGAGGAGGGGTTCGACCTTGCCTCGGGCCTGCACAACCTGCTGCGCGACGAAGAGGATCTGGCGGCCGTCGCCCGCGCCACCGGGCGCACCCTGCACGACGTGCGCATCCCCTCGGTCAAGTATCCGATCGCCAATGGCAAGAAGCGGACGGGCAAGCGTTGCCTGGCAGTCGGCACGGATTGCTCGGTGGGCAAGATGTACACCGCGCTCTGCATGGAGCGCGAGATGCGCGCGCGAGAGATGAAGGCCAGCTTCCGCGCTACCGGGCAGACGGGTATCCTGATCACGGGCGATGGCGTGCCGCTGGATGCGGTGATCGCCGATTTCATGGCCGGCTCCATCGAATGGCTGACGCCCGACAACGATGCCGATCACTGGGATCTGATCGAGGGACAGGGCAGCCTGTTCCACGTCAGCTACTCTGGCGTCACGCTGGCGCTGATCCACGGCGGCCAGCCCGATGCGCTGATCCTGTGCCATGAACCGACGCGCAGCCACATGCGCGGCCTGCCCGACTACAGCCTGCCATCGCTGGAACAGCTGCGCGACACCGCGCTGGCGATGGCCCATGTGGCCAACCCTGCCTGCGTGGTCACCGGCATCTCGATCAACACCCAGAACATGCCCGAAGATGACGCGCGGACCTATCTGGAAGAGGTCGAGAAGCGGATGGGCCTGCCCACAACCGATCCGTTCCGCTTTGACGCGGGCAAGCTGGTCGACGGGCTGGCGGCGGTGTGATGATCACCGTCACACCCGATACCTTTCGCCTGGCGCAGGTCTTCACCATCAGCCGCGGCAGCCGGACCGAGGCGAAGGTTCTCACCGTCCGCGTCACCCGCGACGGCGTGACCGGCTGGGGCGAATGCGTGCCCTATGCTCGTTATGACGAGACGCTGGACAGCGTGACCGAGCAGATCGAAAGCCTACCGGACTGCATCGATCGCGGCGCCCTGCAAGACGCGCTTCCCGCCGGGGCGGCGCGTAACGCGGTCGATTGCGCCCTGTGGGACTGGGAGGCCAAGAAAACTGGCCGCCGGGTCTGGGAAATCGCCCGGCTACCTGCGCCGGGGCCCGAGATCACCGCCTACACGCTCTCGCTCGACACGCCCGAAAACATGCGCGCGGCGGCGGCGAACAACGCCCGCCGGCCGCTTCTGAAGATCAAGCTGGGCACGCCCGACGACATGACGCGGCTGGAGGCCGTGCGGGCCGGCGCGCCAAACACCCGCATCATCATCGACGCGAACGAGGGTTGGACGGCCGAGGTCTATGCCGACCTCGCGCCGCACCTGATCCGCCTGGGCGTCACGATGGTGGAGCAGCCGCTCCCTGCGGGTGCCGACGACATGCTGGCCGAGATCGACCGCCCGCTGCCGGTCTGTGCGGATGAAAGCTGCCACGACCGCGCCAGCCTGCCGAAGCTTAAGGGCAAGTACGACATCGTCAACATCAAGCTCGACAAGACCGGCGGGCTGACCGAGGCGCTTGCGCTGAAGGCCGAGGCCATCGCGCAGGGCTACGGCGTGATGGTCGGCTGCATGGTGGGATCGTCGCTCGCCATGGCGCCCGCGGTGCTGGTGGCGCAGGGCGTCGCGGTGACCGACCTTGACGGCCCGCTGCTTCTGGCCGAAGACCGCCCGCACCCGCTGCGCTTCGACGAGCGCGGCGTCCATCCATCCGATCCTGAACTCTGGGGGTAGCCATGAGCCGCATCGTCTATGTCAACGGAGAATACTTGCCCGAGGAAGAGGCGAAGGTGTCCATCTTCGACCGCGGCTTCCTGATGGCCGATGGCGTCTACGAGGTGACGAGTGTGCTGGATGGCAAGCTGATCGACTTCGACGGTCACGCCAAGCGCCTTGAACGCTCGCTGGCGGAACTCGACATGAAGATGCCGATGAGCGCCGAAGAGCTGCTGGCGATCCACCGCGAACTCGTCAAGCGCAACAACCTGACCGACGGCATGATCTACCTGCAGATCACCCGCGGCGCGCCCGGCGACCGGGATTTCGTCTTCCCGCCCGAAGACACGCCGGCGACAGTAGTGCTGTTCACGCAGGCGAAGCCGGGGATGGCAGATGCGCCGATGGCCAAGACCGGGATGCGCGTCATCTCGATCCCCGACATCCGCTGGGGCCGTCGCGATATCAAGACGGTGCAACTGCTCTACCCGTCGATGGGCAAGATGATGGCCAAGAAGGCCGGGGTCGACGACGCCTGGATGGTCGAGGATGGCTTCGTGACCGAGGGCACATCGAACAACGCCTATATCGTCAAGGGTGGCAAGATCATCACACGCAACCTGGGGACCGAGATTTTGCGCGGCATAACCCGCGCAGCCGTCGTTCGCTTCGCGCGAGAGGCGCAGATGGAGGTGGAGGAACGCCCGTTCACGCTGGACGAGGCCAAGGGCGCGGACGAGGCGTTCATCACCTCCGCCAGCATGTTCGTCATGCCGGTGGTCCAGATCGACGAAGCGAAACTGGGGCAGGGCACACCCGGCCCGGTGGCGACCCGCCTCCGCGAGATCTACATTGACGAAAGCCGCAAGGCCGCGGTCTGAGCCCGACATTCCGACCACGGCCTTTCCCTTGCCTGAAACCTGCGCTATGCCCCGGCGCAACGCAGAATGGCACGGGTGAGACATGAAATTCACGCTGTCCTGGCTTCGGGACCATCTGGAGACCGAGGCAAGCCTTGACGAGATACTCTACGCCCTGACCGATTTGGGGATGGAGGTCGAGGAGGTGAGCGACCCGGCGGCTACGTTGGGAGCGTTCCGCATTGCCCGCGTGATCGAGGCCGCGCAGCACCCCAATGCCGACCGGCTGCGGTTGTGCCGGGTGGAAACCTTTCCCGATGGGCCGGGCGGGCGCAGCGAAGAGGTGCAGGTGGTCTGCGGCGCGCCCAATGCCCGCACCGGGCTGGTGGGTGTTTTCGCCCCCGTGGGCACGCATGTTCCCGGCACCGGGGTCGATCTGAAGCCCGGCGTGATCCGGGGTGTGGACTCGAACGGCATGCTCTGTTCCGAGCGCGAGATGCTGCTGTCGGATGATCACGAGGGTATCATCGAACTGCCCGAGGATGCGCCGCTTGGCGCGCGGTTCATCGACTACGCGGGCCTGAACGACCCGATGATCTACATCAAGATCACGCCGAACCGCCCCGATGCGCTGGGCGTGCGCGGCATCGCGCGCGACCTGGCCGCGCGGGGCCTGGGCTTCCTGAAGCCGCTGCCGGTCGATCCGGTGGCGGGCGTCTTCCCGTCACCCATCGGCGTGACGATCGACCCGGCGCTCAAGGACAAGGGCTGCCCGCTGTTCGCCGGCCGGGTGATCCGTGGGGTGAAGAACGGCCCGTCGCCCGACTGGCTGAAAAAGCGGCTGCGCGCGATCGGGCTGCGCCCGATCTCGGCGCTGGTGGACATCACAAACTTCTTCACATTCGACGTCAACCGCCCGCTGCACGTCTTTGACGCGGCCAAGGTGAAGGGTGGGCTGCGCATTCACCCTGCGCTGGGTGGCGAGGAGTTGCTGGCGCTGGACGGCAAGACCTATGCGTTCGAGCCCGGAATGATGGTCATTTCCGATGACAGCGGCCCGGAAAGCATAGCCGGGGTGATGGGGGGCGAGGTTTCGGGCGTGACGGCCGATACGGTCGATGTCTTCGTCGAAAGCGCCTATTGGGATCCGATCACCGTGGCGGCGACCGGCCGGGCGCTGCGGATCAATTCCGATGCCCGCTACCGGTTCGAGCGGGGGGTGGACCCGGCCTTTACCGTGCCGGGGCTGGAACTGGCCACCAGTATGATCCTCGACCTCTGCGGCGGTGAGCCGTCCGAGGTGGTGATGGATGGGGCCGTTCCTGATACGACCCGCAGCTATCGCTTCGATCCCACCCGCGTGGGCACGCTTGTCGGCATGGAAATCCCCGAGGGCGAGCAGCGTGCGACGCTGGTTTCGCTGGGCTTCCGGCTGGAGGGCGATCAGTGCTTCCCGCCGTCCTGGCGGCCCGACATTCTGGGCGAGGCCGATCTGGTCGAGGAAGTGGCGCGCATCGCCAGCCTGACCAATCTGCAGGGCAAGCCGCTGGCGCGGCCAGTGCCGGGCGTGCCGCGGCCGATCCTGACGCCGATCCAGCGACGGGAACAGGCGGCGCGGCGGATGCTGGCGGGGCTGGGCTACAACCAATGCGTTACGTACTCCTTCATCGACGGTCGCGCGGCGGAACTGTTTGGTGGCGGGGCCGACGCCGTGAAGCTGGAAAATCCGATCTCCAGCGAGATGAGCCATCTGCGGCCTGACCTGCTGCCGGGGCTGCTACAGGCGGCGGCGCGGAATCAGGCGCGGGGCTTCATGGATCTGGCCCTGTTCGAGGTGGGGCCCGCGTTTTCTGGCGGCGAGCCGGGTGAGCAGGCGTTGCAGGCGGCCGGGCTGCTGGTCGGAGCGGTTGCCGGGCGCGATCCGCATGGGTCGCGGCGGATGGCTGATGTTTATGACGCCAAGGCGGATGCCGAGGCGGTGCTTTCGGCGATCGGGGCGCCGGCCAAGGTACAGATCGGGCGCAATGTGCCGGGCTGGTTCCATCCGGGGCGCGCCGGGCAGGTCACGCTGGGGCCGAAGCTGGTGCTGGCCGCGTTCGGTGAGGTGCACCCCAAAGTGCTGAGGGCGCTGGATGTGAAGGGGCCGGCGGTGGCGTTCACGGTGTTGCTGGAAAACGCCCCGCAGCCGCGCAGCCGGACGACGACGCGGCCGGCGCTGGAGCTGCACGCCCTGCAGGCGGTGGACCGGGATTTCGCCTTTGTGGTGGATGCCGGGGTCGAGGCGCTGACGGTTGTGAATGCGGCGCAGGGGGCCGACAAGGCGCTGATCGAGGGGGTGTCGGTTTTCGACGAATTCGCGGGGCCGAAGGCCGAGGCGCAGATGGGGGCGGGCAAGAAGAGCCTGGCCATTTCCGTGCGGCTTCAGCCGAAGGAAAAGACCCTGACGGATGAGGAGATCGAGGCCGTCAGCGCGAAGATCGTGGAGAAGGTGGGCAAGGCCACCGGCGGCACGCTCAGGGGGTGATCCGGAAAAGTGTGCACGCGTGCACACTTTTTCATCCCATTGATTTCAAAAGAAATCGCATTTTTTGTTTACCTGCACTTAATCGTTTCGGGCCTGCCCTGGCCGGTTTCACGCCCGTGGCACGACCTGCATCAGCGGCATCAGGTCGGCCATGTCGGGGCCGTGCGCCTGCCCGGTCAGCGCCTTGCGCAGCGGCATGAACAGGCCCTTGCCCTTGCGGCCCGTCGCCTCTCGTACCGCCGCCGTCCAGTCGGACCACGCGGTGTTGTCGTAGGGGGGCGGGGGCAGCATCGCCAGAGCCTGGGCCACGAACTCGGCATCCTCGGGCGCGACATCCGGTGTGGCGCCCTCGGCCAGAAGCTTCCACCAGCCGGCCAGATCGTCCAGCACGGTGATGTTCTCGCGCAGAACCTCCCAGAACCGGGGGCGCAGATCCTCGGGCACGCCAAGGTCGGCCAGCCGGTCGGCCACGGCGGAATAGGGCAGGCCCGAGACATAGCGGGCGGTCAGCGGAAAGAGGTCGTCCACGTCGAACTTGGTCGGTGCCGCGCCGAATTGCGACAGATCGAACCCCTCGGCCAGTTCATCCAGGCTGGTGCGCAGTTCCACCGGCTGGCTGGACCCCAGCCGCGCCATCAGCGACAGCAACGCCGCCGGCTCCACCCCCCGCGCGCGCAGGTCGCGCAGGGCCAGCGTGCCGAGGCGTTTCGATAGCGCCTCTCCCTGAGGCCCAGTCAGCAGGCTGTGATGGGCGAATGCCGGCGGCGTGGCCCCCAGCGCCTTGATGATCTGGATCTGCGTGGCGGTGTTCGTCACATGGTCTGATCCGCGCACGATGTCGGTCACGCCCATTTCCACGTCATCGACGACCGAGGCGAGGGTGTAGAGCACCTGACCGTCGGCGCGGATCAACACCGGGTCGGACACGCTGGCGGCATCGATGGAAATATCGCCCAGGATGCCATCGGCCCATTCGATGCGTTCCTGATCCAGCTTGAAGCGCCAGTAGCCCTCGCGCCCCTCGGCGCGATACTTCTGCTTCTCGGCCTCGGTCAGGTTCAGCGAGGCGCGGTCATAGACCGGCGGCCGGCCCATGTTCAGCTGCTTCTTGCGCTTGAGGTCCAGCTCGGTCGGCGTCTCGAAGCATTCGTAGAAGCGGCCCGCATCGCGCAGCTTGTCGGCGGCGGCGGAATAGCGATCCAGCCGTTCGGACTGCCGTTCCAGCCGGTCCCAGTGCAGGCCCAGCCATTCCAGATCGCGCTGGATGCCGTCGGCGTATTCCTGTTTCGACCGCTCCGGGTCGGTGTCGTCGAGGCGCAGGATGAACTGGCCGCCGGTCTTGCGCGCGATCATGTAGTTGAACAGCGCCGTACGCAGGTTGCCGACGTGCAGCCAGCCGGTGGGCGAGGGGGCGAAACGGGTCACGGTCATGGGATGCTCCTGTTGCCGTCCCTCTTCCACAGCAGCGCGGTTTTGTCCATATGAGGGGGCAGGAGGCCCCATGGTCAGCGATGCAGAGCGGCGGAAGATGAACGGCAAGTCGCGCCCCGGCGGCGACTGGGCCAGCCAGACCGCACCTTCGATCGAGGATATCGAGGAAATCGTCCTTGCCACCATCGACCAGTTGCCCGACGCCTTTCGCGCGGCGGCGCGCGAGGTGGTCCTGCGCGTGGAGGATTTCGCGCCCGAGGATATTCTGGACGAGATGGAAGTGGAGGACGTCTTTACCCTGACCGGGCTTTACGACGGCATCCCGATGACGGAACAGTCGGTGTTGTTCCAGCGCGACCGGCCCGACACGATCTGGCTGTTCCGCCGCCCGATCCTGGACGAATGGGCCGAACGCGGCGACGAGCCGCTGGGGTCGCTGGTCGCGCATATCTACGTTCACGAACTGGCGCATCATCTGGGCTGGAGCGACGCCGATATCGCCGAGGTCGACCGCTGGTGGGAGTGACCGGCCGCACATGATCTGTGCATCTGCGCAGGCCGTTATCATGGGCCGAGGGCGCAGTCGTGCTATTCTGAGATCCTGTAAAACCGAATGCGGAGGACAGATCATGCGCAAGACATCCACGTTTCCGGGCCTGACGCGCCGTCAGACCCTTCTGGCCGGGGCGGGGCTGCCGCTGGTTGCGGCCGCCTCTTCCCTGCCGCGCCCGGCCGCGGCCGCGGCCGAGATGATGGGCACGACCGTGCCGCAGTTCTACCGCTTTGCGCTGGGCGGGTTCGAGGTGACGACCCTGCTGGGGGGCACGCGCACCGTGCCCGATCCGCAGACGATCTTCGGAATGAACGCCTCGGCCGAGGAGTTTGCGGAAGTGTCCGAGGCGGCCTTCATCCCGACCGACCGGGCGCAATTCTTCTTCACGCCGACGCTGGTCAACACCGGGTCGGAGCTGATCCTGTTCGACACCGGACTCAGCGGGCCGGGGATCACCGGGCCGTTACAGGCGGCGGGCTACAGCCCAGATCAGGTGGACGTGGTGGTGCTGACCCACATGCACGGCGACCACATCGGCGGCATGATGACCGATGGGGCGCCGACCTTTGCCAATGCCCGCTATGTCACCGGCAGCGTGGAGCACAACCACTGGTCGGCCGCAGGGAACGAGGGGTTCGATACCAACGTGGCGCCGATGAACGACCAGATGACCTTCATCGAGGGTGGCGACGCGGTCGCCTCCGGCATCACGGCAATGGCGGCCTTTGGCCACACGCCGGGGCACATGGCCTACATGATCGAGAGCGAGGGGGCGCAGGTCGCGCTGATCGCGGATGCGGCGAACCACTACGTCTGGTCGCTGGGCCACCCGGATTGGGAGGTGCGCTTCGACATGGACAAGGAAGCGGCGGCGGCCACGCGGCGCGAGTTGTTCGGGATGCTGGCGGCGGACCGGGTGCCGTTCATCGGCTACCACATGCCCTTCCCGGCGATGGGCTATGTGCAGGCGCGCGGTGACGGCTTTGACTATGTGCCGGTCAGCTACCAGATGATGCTGGAGGGGTGACAGCAAGAAGGGGCGGCCGAAGCCGCCCCTTTTTCATTTTCGCGTATAGCCCTACGCGGCTTTCTTGATCTGCACGTCGCTGTTCAACTTGGCCGCGATCTCGACCGTGCGGCGGGCCTGATGGGCGATCGAGGCCTTCGCCTTGTCGTCTAGGTCGGACCCTGCGGTGTGGCTGTAGCCGTAGGGGTTGCCGCCACTTTCAAAGATCGATTTGTCGGTGAAGCCGGGGGCCGCGATGATCGAGCCCCAGTGCATGAAGGTGGTATAAAGGCCGAGCAGCGTGGCTTCCTGCCCGCCGTGGGTGTTCTGTGCGCTGGTCATGGCGCTGACGGCCTTGTTGGCCAGCTTGCCTTCAAACCAAAGCCCGCCCAACGTGTCGATGAAGGCACGGACCTGCGACGGCATGCTGCCGAAGCGGGTGGGTGCCGAGAAGATGTAGCCATCGGCCCAGTCCATGTCGGCGGTCGTGACGACGGGGATGTCGGACTGCTTTTCGGCGGCGGCCTTCCAGGCATCCTGTCCGTTCACGACCTCTTCTGGCGCGGTTTCGGCGACGCGGCGCAGGCGAACCTCGGCCCCGGCGGCGCGGGCGGCCTCGGCCGCGATTTCGGCCATCTGGTGGTTGGTGCCATAGGTGGAGTAGTAGACGATGGTCATCTTGGTGGACATGAAAACCTCCTTGGGGTTGCCCAATGGACATAGTTGCCGGGCCGGATTGCACCATTCCGGAAAATCGCGCGGAAGATGTGCGACTGTGAACACAGACCGGGCGGCTTTACCTTTTCGGCAGCGCCTGACAGCTTGGCGCGGTCAAGGGCGGGGGCGGCGATGCGCAACGGTGAGGTTTCGTTCTGGTATGCCGATCTGGGTGGCCTGCCCGCGCGGCGTGCGGCGCTGGAGGGTGACGCCACGGCCGATGTCTGCATCATCGGCGCGGGCTATACCGGACTGTGGGCCGCGTGGTATCTGAAGCAGGCCGATCCATCGCTCAACATCCTGATCTGCGAGGCGGAATTTGCGGGCTTCGGCGCCTCGGGCCGTAATGGCGGCTGGCTGACGGGGGGCTTCGCCTGGAACCACGACCGCTATGCGGCCGATGCCTCGCCGGCCGCCGTGCGCGCGATGATCGGCGCCATGGCCGGCACGGTGGACGAGGTGATCGGCGTGGCCGAGGCGGAGGGGATTGACGCCGACATCGTTCGCGTGGATGAGCTGACGGTGGCGGTGACGCCGGCGCAGGTGACGCGGCTGACAGAAATGGTCGAAGCCGAACGGCGCTGGGGCCAGGGCGAGGACCGGATCCGCCTGATCGGGGCCGAAGAGGCGCGGGCGCGGGTGAACGTGGCGGGGTTGCTGGGCGCCTCGGTACAGCCCGGGATGGCGCGGGTGCAGCCTGCGAAACTGGTCCGCGGGTTGGCGGCGGCCGTGGAGCGGCTGGGCGTGAAAATCGTTGAAGGGACACGAGTTACCGGTGTTTCCGCAGGAAAGGTCGCGACCGACCGGGGGGTGGTGACGGCGGGGGCGATCCTGCGCGCGACCGAGGGGTTTACGGCGCGCCTGCCGGGGCACCGGCGGGATTGGCTGCCGCTGAATTCGGCGCAGATCGTGACCGCGCCGCTGCCGCCGGAGATTTGGGTAAAGATCGGCTGGCAGGGCAAGGAGATTCTCGGAGATTTCGGTCACGCCTATTGCTACGCGCAACGGACGCGCGAGGGGCGGATCGCGATGGGCGGGCGCGGGGTACCATATCGTTGGGGGTCGGCCATCGACGACGCGGGTCAGGCGGATGCAGAGACGATAAATCGTTTGAAAGCAATTCTGTACCGCCATTTCCCGATGGTGCGGGATGTGCCGATCGACCATGCCTGGTGCGGGGTTTTGGGGGCGCCGCGCGACTGGTGCGCGACGGTGGGGTTCGACACCGACACCCGGATCGGCTGGGCGGGGGGCTATGTGGGGGTGGGCGTTTCGACCAGTAACCTGGCTGGGCGCACGCTGGCGGACCTGACGCTGGGGCGGAAAAGTGCTTTGACATCGTTGCCCTGGGTCAATCGCCGGGTGCGGAAATGGGAGCCGGAGCCGCTGCGCTGGCTGGGCCTGCGGGGGATGTACCGGGCGCTGAACGCCGCCGACCGTTCGGAAGCGCGGGGCGGGCCGCCGTCGCGTCTGGCCCAAGTGGCGAACTGGGTGGCGGGGCGCTGAGGGCGTGTGCACCCACATATGAGTCACGTGCATCTGCCGTGCATACCACTTGCATACGTTGCGGCCGGCCCGGCGAGCCCGGCCGCAGCACTTTCAATGAAAGCAATGGGTTGAGGAAGTCGCCCCTGGAAGGCCGGCTGAAACGCCATAGCACATCCGCGATATAGCGAATGTGCTATATCCTAGGCTTCGAACTCCACCAGCAGATCCTTGGCGTCGACCTGCGCGCCGGGCTGGACGTGCACCGCCTTGACCGTCGCGGCACGGTCGGCATACATGCCGGTCTCCATCTTCATCGCCTCGATCGTCAGAAGGAGATCGCCGGGCTTCACCTTCTGGCCTGCGCTGACGGCGACGCTGGCGATCACGCCGGGCATCGGCGCGCCGATGTGGGCGGGGTTGCTCTCCACGGCCTTGGGCTGGGCTTTCGTCGAGGATTTCACCTTGCGGTTGGGCACGCGGACGACGCGAGGTTGGCCGTTCAGTTCGAAGAAGACGCGCACGTCGCCCTTGTCATCGGTTTCGCCCACGGTCTGCAGGCGGATCTCCAGCGTCTTGCCGGGGTCGATCTCGGCGGTGATCTCCTCTCCCGGCTCCATCCCGTAGAAGAAGGTGCGCGTGGGCAGAGTGCGGACCGGACCATAGGTGGCGTGGCGCTGGCGATATTCGGTGAAGACCTTGGGATACATCAGGTAGCCGTTCAGATCCTCGTCGTCGATCTGGACCTCGTGGCCCTCGTGATCCTCTCCGTTCTCGCCGCCCAGTTCCTCCATCGCGCGGGCGCGGGCGGCTTCCAGATCGACCGGCTTCAGCCGGGCGCCGGGGCGGTCGGTCAGTGGGGCCTCGCCCTTCAGGGCCTTCTTCACGATGCCCGCCGGCCAGCCGCCGGGGGGCTGGCCGAGGTTGCCGCGCAGCATGTCGATGACGCTGTCGGGGAAATTCACGTCGGTGTCCGGGTCTTCGACCTGGGCGCGGGTTAGACCCTGCGCCACCATCATCAGCGCCATGTCGCCCACCACCTTGGAGGACGGCGTGACCTTCACGATGTCGCCGAACATCTGGTTCACGTCGGCATAGGTCTGGGCTACCTGATGCCACCGGTCCTCCAGCCCCATCGAGCGCGCCTGCGCCTTCAGGTTGGTGAACTGGCCGCCCGGCATCTCGTGCAGATAGACCTCGGACGCAGGCGCCTGCAGGCCGGATTCGAAGGCCGCGTAGTGGCCGCGGACGGCCTCCCAATAGTTGGAGATCTCGCGGATCGCGCCGATGTCGAGGCCGGTGTCGCGGTCGGTGTTGCGCAACGCCTCCACAATGGAGCCGAGGGTGGGCTGGCTGGTGTTGCCCGACAGCGCGTCCATGGCGCAATCGACTGCATCGACGCCGACCTCTGACGCCGCAAGGATCGTGGCGCCGCCCAATCCGCTGGTGTCGTGGGTGTGGAAGTGGATCGGCAGGCCGACCTCTTCCTTCAAGGTCTTGATCAGCACGCGGGCGGCGGCGGGTTTCAACAGGCCCGCCATGTCCTTCAGCCCGATGATATGCGCGCCGGCATCGCGCAGGTCTTTTCCAAGCTTTACATAGTATTGCAGGTCATACTTTGCGCGGTCCGGGTCGAGGATGTCGCCGGTATAGCAGATCGCGCCCTCGCAGATCTTGCCGGTGTCGATCACCGCGTCCATGGCGACGCGCATGTTTTCGACCCAGTTGAGGCTGTCGAAGACGCGGAACACGTCCACCCCGGTTTCCGCCGCCTGCTTCACGAAGAACTGCACCACGTTGTCGGGATAGTTGGTGTAGCCCACGCCGTTCGAGGCGCGCAGCAGCATCTGCGTCATCAGGTTCGGCATCGCTGCGCGCAGGTCGCGCAGGCGCTGCCAGGGACATTCCTGCAGGAACCGATAGGCCACGTCGAAGGTGGCCCCGCCCCAGCATTCCACGCTGAACAGTTGCGGAAGGTTGGACGCATAGGCGGGGGCCACGCGGATCATGTCGAGGCTGCGCATCCGGGTCGCCAGAAGCGACTGGTGCCCGTCGCGCATGGTGGTGTCGGTGATCAGCACCTGTGGTTGGGCCGCCAGCCAGTCGGCCACGGCCTGGGCGCCCTGTTCCTCCAGCAGGTTTCGGGTGCCGGGGGCGGGATCGGCGCGAAGCTCTGGTGGCTTCGGCAGCTTGATCTCGGCATGGGGCAGCGGCCGGCCGGCGGTTTCGGGGTGTCCGTTGACGGTGATGTCGGCGATATAGGTCAGGATGCGTGTGGCGCGATCGCGCCTGCGTCGGAAATTGAAAAGCTCCGGCGTCTCGTCAATGAACTTGGTGTGGTAGGTGTTGTTCAGAAACGTCGGATGTTTCAACAGATTTTCGACGAAGGCGATGTTGGTGGACACGCCCCGGATGCGGAATTCCCGCAAGGCGCGATCGATGCGGGCGATCGCCATCTCGGGCGTGGGCGCCCAGGCGGTGACCTTTTCCAGAAGCGAATCGTAGTATCGGGTGATGACCGCGCCGCTGTAGGCGGTGCCGCCGTCCAGCCGGATGCCCATTCCCGTCGCCCCGCGATAGGCGGTGATGCGGCCGTAATCGGGGATGAAGTTGTTCTGTGGGTCTTCGGTGGTGATGCGGCACTGGATGGCGTGGCCGTTCAGGCGTACGTCGCCTTGGGCAGGGGCGCCGGTGGCTTCGGCGAGCGTCTTGCCTTCGGCGATCAGGATCTGGGCGCGGACGATGTCGATGCCCGTCACTTCCTCGGTGACGGTGTGTTCGACCTGGATGCGGGGGTTGACCTCGATGAAGTAGAATTTCTCTTCATCCATATCCATCAGGAATTCGATCGTGCCGGCGTTCTGGTAATCCACGGCGCGGGCGATCTTCAGGCCCAGTTCGCAGATCTCGGCGCGCTGTTCCTCCGTCAGGTAGGGGGCGGGGGCGCGTTCGACGACCTTCTGGCTGCGCCGCTGGACGGAGCAATCCCGCTCATAGAGGTGGTAGATCGTGCCGTGGCTGTCGCCAAGGATCTGCACCTCGACGTGCCGAGCGCGCAGGATCATCTTTTCCAGATAGCCCTCGCCGTTGCCGAAGGCAGCCTCGGCCTCGCGCCGGCCAGCACGGACCTTCTCGACCAGCTCCTCGGGGCCCATGATCGGGCGCATGCCCCGCCCGCCGCCGCCCCAGGACGCCTTGAGCATCAGCGGATAGCCGGTCTCCTCGGCCTGGCGGGCGATTTCGTCCATGTCGTCGCCCAGCACCTCGGTCGCGGGGATCACCGGCACGCCCGCCTCGATCGCCACGCGGCGGGCGCTGGCCTTGTCGCCAAGGGCGCGCATCGTGTCGGCGCGCGGCCCGATGAAGGCGATGCCGGCGCGGTCGCAGGCGTCGACCAGATCGGGGTTTTCGGACAAGAGACCGTAGCCCGGGTGGATCGCATCGGCGCCGGAGAGGCGGGCGACGCGGATGATCTCGGGGATGGACAGGTAGGCCGCCACCGGGCCGAGCCCCTCGCCGATCCGGTAGGCCTCATCGGCCTTGAAGCGGTGGAGGCTCAGCTTGTCCTCTTCGGCGAAGACGGCGACGGTGCGTTTGCCCATCTCGTTCGCCGCGCGCATCACGCGGATTGCGATCTCGCCGCGATTGGCCACCAGGATCTTGCGGAATTCGGTGCTCTTGCTGGATTCGGGCACGGGCGATCCTTTCCTGCGGGCCCCCGAACAGGGGCGGACGGGAAAGTCTTAGGGCAGCGCGGCCGGATCGCCTAGCCCCCTGGCCGGAATTAGCCGCAATGCAGCATCAGCGGGCCGGGAAATGCCGATCTGCACCATGTTGGTCGCCAGATCGTCGCGCAGGATATGCAGGTAATGCGCCGCCCCGCGCGCCCCGAAGGCGCCAAGCGCATAGTGCCAGCCGCGGCCGATCATGGTGAAATCCGCTCCCAGCGCCAGCATCCGAAGCACGTCCAGCCCGCCCTCGACCGCGCCGTCGCAGATCAGCGGGTAGTCGGGGCCGACGGCGGCGCGGATCTCTGGCAGCACCTCCAGCGCGGCGGGCCCGCCGTCGAACTGCCGTCCGGCGTGGTTCGACACCCAGACCGCATCGACGCCCGCCTGCTGCGCACGCGCCGCGACCTCGGCCTCCAGCACGCCCTTGATGATCAGCGGGCCGGACCATTCGTCGCGCAGGGCGGCCAGATAGTCCCAGTCGGGTGCGGCGCGCAGCAGGTAGCCCGCGTGAGACGTGGAGGAGGCGGGGCCTTCGGTCTTGAGGTATTCCTCCATCAGCCGCGGCCTGGGGATGCCGTTCTGCAGCGTCTCCAGCGCCCAGCGGGGGCAGAGCGCGGTTTGCAGCAGCATCCGCGGGGTCTTCTTCGGCGGAAAGGTCAGTTCGGCCCGGCGTTGGCGTTCGCGCCGCGAGGTGCCGGGAAGATCGACCGTCAGCACCATGACCCGGAAGCAGCTGTCACGGGCCCGGCGCAGGATGTCGCGGCGGATTTCCGGGTCGGTTGGCGGGTAAAGCTGGAACCAGCCCATGTCGCCCGCCAAGGGGCCCACCTCTTCCGGCAGGCGGCTGGCCGAGGTGGAATAACCGTAGGGCAGGCGTTCGGCCGCGCCGAGCCGGGCGAGCGCCTGTTCCGCGCCGGGCCAGATCAGGCCCGACATGCCCACCGGCGAGATGCCCACTGGCAGGGAATAGTCGGTGCCGAGGAACCGCGTCGTCATGTCCGGGGTAATTCGGCCGCGCAGCGCGGCCGGGCGCAGGCGGATGGTATCGAGGACGGTGCGGTTGCGCGCTTTTGCAGATTCGGTGCCGGTGGCGCTGTCGAGGTATTCCCAGACGAAATGCGGCACCCGGCGGCGGCAGCGCGCGCGCAAGTCAGAGAGTGCGGGAAAGGCGTTATCAAGGTCCACGCCTGCTGCTTAGCGATGCTGACGGGCAGGAAAAAGCCGAACAATACAAGAACAAACCTTCCCTTTGCCGGGACGGTCCATTACTATCCCCCTATGAACCGATTTGACGACGCAGATGCCTTCGAAGGTGCCTCGCTGTCGGAGCGTGCCATGGCGGCGCGGCCGGCGCGTTATCTTGAGGATTTGAACCCGGCTCAACTTACGGCGGTGCAGACGCTAGACGGTCCGCTTCTGATGCTGGCGGGGGCAGGGACGGGAAAGACCAAGGCGCTAATGGCGCGGGTCGCGCACATAATTACGCTTCGCCGTGCGAGATCTAACGAGATCCTTGCCGTGACCTTCACGAACAAGGCTGCACGCGAAATGAAGGATCGCCTTTCCAAGACGCCATTCGCTTTGCCTGAACCGATAAAGTGGATGGGCACTTTTCACGCGCTTTCGGTCAAGATTCTGCGCCGGCATGCGGAACTGGTCGGGTTGAAGTCGAACTTCACGATTTTGGATACCGACGACCAGATCCGGCTGATGAAGCAGCTCATCGTGGCCGAGAACATTGACGAAAAACGCTGGCCGGCGCGGATGTTGGCCGGCATCATCGACGGCTGGAAGAACCGCGCGATCCGCCCGGAAAAGGTGCCGGCGGCCGAGGCCGGGGCCTTCAACAATCGCGGGGCGGAGTTGTATGCGGCCTATCAGGAGCGTCTGCGCACCCTGAACGCTACCGATTTCGGCGACCTGCTGCTGCACTGCCTGACGATATTCCAGACCCACCCGGATGTGCTGGAGCAATACCAGCGTTGGTTCCGCTACATTCTGGTGGACGAGTATCAGGACACCAACATCGCGCAATACATGTGGCTACGGCTGCTGGCGCAGGGGCATCGCAACATCTGCTGCGTGGGCGACGACGACCAGTCGATCTATGGCTGGCGCGGCGCCGAGGTGGGCAACATCCTGCGGTTCGAAAAGGATTTTCCCGGCGCAGTGGTGGTGCGGCTGGAGCAGAACTATCGCTCGACCGAACATATCCTGTCGGCCGCGTCGGGGGTGATCGCGGCCAACCGGGATAGACTGGGCAAGACCCTGTGGACTGAGGCCGAGGGCGGCGAGAAGGTCCGCCTGATCGGCCATTGGGACGGCGAGGAAGAGGCGCGCTGGATCGGCGACGAGATCGAGGCACTGGAAAAGGGCAGCCGCGGCATGGACGCGGTCAGCCCCGACGGCATGGCGATCCTTGTGCGGGCCAGCCACCAGATGCGCGCCTTCGAGGACCGGTTCCTGACTATCGGCCTGCCCTATAGGGTGATCGGCGGCCCGCGATTCTACGAGCGGTTGGAGATCCGCGACGCCATGGCCTATTTTCGCCTGGCGGTCAGCCCGGCAGACGATCTGGCGTTCGAGCGGATCGTGAACACGCCTAAGCGGGGCTTGGGCGACAAGGCGCAGCAGACGATCCAGCGGATGGCGCGCGCGAACGGCGTTCCGCTGATCGAGGGCGCGCGGCTCACGGTGCAGTTGGGAGAGATCGGCGGCAAGGGCGCGGCAGAGCTGAAGCGGCTGGTCGAGGCCCTGGGGCGCTGGCATGCCCGTGCCCTGGACAGCCGCGAAAGCCATATCGAACTGGCCGAGACGATTCTGGACGAGAGCGGCTACACGGCGATGTGGCAGGCCGAGAAGACGCCCGAGGCGCCGGGGCGGCTGGAAAACCTGAAAGAACTGGTGAAGGCCCTGGAAAGCTTCGAGAATCTGCAGGGGTTTCTGGAGCATGTCAGCCTGATCATGGACAACGAGAGCGACGATTCGGGCGCCAAGGTCAGCATCATGACGTTGCACGCGGCCAAGGGGCTGGAGTTTCCGGTCGTCTTCCTTCCGGGATGGGAGGACGGGCTGTTCCCCAGCCAGCGCAGCATGGACGAAAGCGGGCTGAAGGCCGTCGAGGAAGAGCGGCGGCTGGCTTATGTCGGCATCACCCGGGCCGAACGGCTGTGCACGATTTCCTTTGCCGCGAACCGAAGGGTCTATGGCCAGTGGCAATCGCAGCTGCCCAGCCGCTTCATCGACGAGTTGCCTCCCGAGCACGTCGAGGTGCTGACCCCGCCGGGGCTCTACGGTGGCGGCTACGGGGCGGCGGCGCCCTCCAGCCTGGAAACCCGCGCGGCGCGGGCGGATGTCTACAACTCGCCCGGTTGGCGGCGGTTGCAGGAGCGGGCCAGCCAGCGCCCGGTGGCGCAACCGCGCGAGGCGCGCGAGGTCGTGATCGACCTTGATGCCGTGTCGGCCTTCACCGAGGGCGACCGGGTGTTCCACCAGAAATTCGGCTACGGCACGGTGAGCGCCATCGAGGGCGACAAGCTGGACGTTGCGTTCGACAAGGCAGGGTCCAAGAAGTTGGTCGCGCGGTTCGTCACCTCGGCCGAAAGCGCCGACGACATCCCGTTCTGAACGACGCCGTCTGGAAAAAGAAACGGCGACACCGGGGGAGGACCGGTGCCGCCGCTGGACTGCGCGCACCCCGGGAGGAGGATAGGGCGGCGCATCTGTGCCGGGCCTCTCGGCCCGAAACCTGTGGCGGCGACGCAGGGAGGAGGAGAGCGCCGCCGCCGTTCACATCGACCCCAGGGAGGAGGAGGGGGTCGCTGCAACCTTTGGACCTTTCGGCCCGGTATCTGGTGGCGACGGTGCCAGGGAGGAGGAGAGGCACCGCCGCCGGTAGCATCAGCCCCAGGGAGGAGGAGGGGGCTTTTGCATCTGTGTGGAGCCGCGCCAGCTAGGGCCGAAACTCCGGAAGAAAAGGGCGGCGATGCGAGGGAGGAGGAGAGGCATCGCCGCCAAAGTCAGAAGGCCCAGGGAGGAGGAGAGGGCCCTCTGTCGAAACTCACTTGCCGTAGGCGGCCTCCATCGCGATGCGCGAAATCATCGAGCGATTGATGCCGAGGTCGTTCAACTCACGCGTCGACAGCGCGCTCAGCTCGCGCACTGTCTGGCGATAGATCCGACGCTTTTCCAGCGCCCGGCTCCAGGACGCGATCGTATCGGAAACCCGCCCGCCGCTTGGCAGAACGCCCGAGATCATGTTCAGTGCCTGTGCCATGTCCTTGCCTTTCGTCATGTCTGGTGCGGCTCTTTCTGTCCGCTGGTAGCCCAAACATAGGACAATGCTGCACCTGCACAATGCTTCTGTCAATCAATGCTGCCATGCAGAAAACGCATATCGATGAAGCGATCATTTTTCAGGCATGACGCAGGGTTAGCGCCTGTAATGGCGGCGGATCGAGAAACCGCCCTTGCCCCGTGGTGACATTGGGAACACCTTGCCCGCCAAATGGGCGAAAGGTGAATGGATGGCGGTGACACGCGAAGATGTGATGGCGGTTCTGGCGCGGGTTTCTTTGCCCGATGGCGGCGATCTGGTGTCGCGGGATCTGGTCCGCGCGCTGGTGGTCGGGGCGGATGGCGCCGTGCGATTCGTGATCGAGGCTCCCTCGGCCGACGCGGCGCGCGGGATGGAATCGGCGCGCGTGGCCGCCGAGGCGGCGGTGAAGGCACTGCCGGGCGTGACGTCGGCGACCGTCGTGATGACGGCGCACGGCCCGGCGGCGAAACCCGCAGGCGACCCGCCGCCCAGCCTGAAAATCGGCCGTCATCCTACGCAGCAATCCGGCCCGCAGCCTGTTTCGGGGGTAGACCGGATCATCGCCATCGCCTCGGGCAAGGGGGGCGTGGGCAAATCCACCGTCTCGTCGAACCTGGCGGTGGCACTGGCACGGCAGGGCCGGCGTGTCGGTCTGCTGGATGCCGATATATACGGTCCCAGCCAGCCGCGAATGATGGGGGTGAACCAGCGACCCGCCTCGCCTGACGGCAAGACCATCATTCCGCTCAAGGCGCATGGGGTCACGCTGATGTCGATCGGCCTGATGCTGCCGAACGAGCGGGAGGCGGTGATCTGGCGCGGACCGATGCTGATGGGCGCATTGCAGCAGATGCTGGGGCAGGTCGCCTGGGGCGAGCTGGACGTGCTGATCGTGGATCTGCCGCCCGGTACCGGCGATGTGCAGCTGACGTTGTGCCAGCGCACGCAACTGACCGGCGCCATCGTGGTCTCCACGCCGCAGGACGTGGCGCTGCTGGATGCGCGCAAGGCGCTGAGCATGTTCCAGCAACTGAAGACCCCGGTGCTTGGACTGGTCGAGAACATGTCCACCTATATCTGCCCGAACTGCGGGCATGAGGCGCATATCTTTGGCCACGGGGGCGTCGAGGCCGAGGCCAGGGAACTGGGCCTGCCGTTCCTTGGGGCGATCCCCCTCAGCCTGGACGTTCGGGTGGCGGGCGATTCCGGCACGCCGATCGCGGCGGGCGAGGGGCCGGTGGCCGACGCCTATGCCGGGCTGGCGCGCCGCCTGATCGACGGTGGCATGGCCTGACGCCTCCTGAACGGAAACCGCCGCGCCCAGCGGCGGGAATTCATGGAACCACCCTGTTCACGCCGGATCACCGCTTGGTGATTCGGCGTTTCTCATGGGGTGTTGCGTCTGAATCGGCCGTGCGTACGGTGGAATCCATAAAATGCCTCGCATTGTCCGGAAAGCACCGGGGCCGGAGCGGGACGGCATGGGAATCCATATATTGTGGGGCGCTCCTGTAGTGACCTCAATATATGTTCTTCCAGTGGGTTGCCCGGCCCGCGAGCGGCCCATCTCTCCCTGCCTGTTCCCATTGATTGCCCAAAGAAACCCATTGATCCCCATGAAATCCCATGGCATGAAGGATGCACGATGAAACGGGACAAAACGGGGCATCAAGACCCCACACAGGCGAAGCAGGCTTCATACAGGCACCCGCATCATCGAAACGAGAGAGATCCGGCGCGCGCGTGAGCAGACATCCCCCCAGGTGACAGCGCAACCGGGCACCCAGTAATGGGACGAGGGTGGCGGATCGAGCGGTTGGCAGCAGCTCGGTCCGCCCTTTTCGTTTCAACGGCAGGAAACGAGGGGCCTTAGGGCGGTGACGCAGACGTTCAGAGGCGAGTTCAACCTCAAGGTTGACGCGAAGGGGCGGGTGTCTATCCCGGCCACCTTCCGCCGCGTCATCGAGGCGGGCGACCCCGAATGGACCAATAGCGAGCAGCGGGCCCGCTTCGTCATCGTCTATGGTGATCAGAGCCGCCGGTTCCTGGAATGCTACACCATGAAATCCATCGAAGAGGTCGAGGCGCAGATCGCCTCCCTCCCGCGCGGCAGCATCCGCCGGCGCAAGTTGGCCCGTCTCATCTCCACCTATTCCCACCACTCCGAGGTGGACGAGGATGGGCGCATCGTCCTGCCACAGAAGCTGCGCGAGAAGATCGAACTGCAGGGCGAGGCCTATTTCGCCGCCATGCTCGACACATTCCAGATCTGGAAGCCCGAGACCTTCGCCGAGGCCGAGGCGAACCCGAGCGAGGACGATTCCGACCTTCTGGCCCTGCTCGACGCGCCGGAGGACGGCTGAGCCATGGCCGCCGCTGCCGCCATGCCGAAAGACGCGCCCCACATTCCCGTCCTGCTGCGCCCGCTGCTGGCCGCCGTCGCCCCCGTTTCCGGCGTCTGGCTGGATGGCACGCTGGGCGCGGGCGGTTACGCGCGCGGCCTGCTGGAGGCTGGTGCGGATCGGGTGATCGGGCTGGACCGCGACCCGCTAGCGCTGGACCTGGCGCGGGATTGGGGCGCGGCTTACGGCGACCGGTTGCGATTGGTGCAGGGCACTTTCGGTCGGCTCGACGAACACGCGGGCGAGCCGCTGGACGGCGTGGTGCTGGACCTCGGCGTGTCGTCGATGCAGCTGGACCAGGCCGAGCGGGGGTTTTCGTTTGCCAAGGACGGACCGCTGGACATGCGGATGGGGCAAGCGGGGCCGACCGCCGCCGATATCCTAAATACCGCGCGCGAGTCCGAACTGGCCGACATCCTCTATCACTACGGCGAGGAACGCGCCTCGCGCCGGATCGCGCGGGCCATCGTCGCGGCGCGGCCGCTGACGAGCACATTGGAGCTCACGCGCGTGGTGGAATCCTGCCTGCCAAGGCCCAAGCCGGGGCAAAGCCATCCCGCCACCCGCAGTTTTCAGGCGATCCGGATCGCCGTAAACGATGAATTCGGCGAGTTGATCGCCGGGCTGGAAGCGGCAGAGCGCGCGCTGAAACCGGGCGGCAAGCTTGCCGTCGTCACCTTTCATTCGCTCGAGGATCGGGTGGTCAAGCGGTTCATGGCCGCACGCTCGGGCGGGGCCGGCCGGGCCAATCGCTACGCGCCCGAACAGGCCGCCGAGTCACCGGCTTTCCGGCTGCTCACCCGCCGTGCCGTCGGGCCGGACGAGGACGAGATCTCCGCCAACCCGCGCGCCCGCTCGGCGCTGTTGCGCGTGGCTGAACGGACCGATGCGCCCGCCGCGCCCGCCGACCGGGCGGCGCTGGGGCTGCCAAAGCTTGCACTGGAGGGGCACTGATGCGCGGGTTCTTCTACGTGATGACCGGCTTTGCGGTGATGGCGCTGGCCTTCTGGGCCTACCGCGAGAACTACACGACGCAGCAGGCGCTGCGCGAAGCGACGCGCCTGCAGCGCGAGATCGCCGCCCTGTCCGAGGCGCTGGCAGTGCAGCGCGCGGAATGGGCCTATCTGAACCGCCCTCAGCGCCTGCGCGAACTGGCCGATCTGAACTTCGACCGGCTGGGCCTGCTGCCCCTGCGCCCCGAGCAGTTCGGCGCGGTCGAACATGTCAGCTATCCGCTGCCGCCCGATCCCACCGTGATCGGACTGGATGATCTTTTGCCGGAGGACGAGTTGTGACCCGCACGCCACTGCGCCCGCTGGCGCGCATTCTGGAGGCCCGGCAAAAGGGCGAGAACCCCGACGCCATCGAACGCGAGAACATCCGACTGCGCCACGAGGCGATGCGCGACCGCGCGCGCGCCCGGGCCGAGGGGCGGCTTCTGATGCTGGGGTTGTGCTTCTTCGCCGCCTTCTCGGTCATCGGGGCGCGGATGGGGATGCTGGCGGCCGAGGAACCGCACGAGCCGCGCGTGGCAAGCCTCGGCGTGCCGATCGTTGCAGGCCGCGCCGATATCGTCGACCGGCAGGGGCGGATTCTGGCGACCAACCTGGTGACACATTCGCTCTATGCCCAGCCGCCGCAGATGGTCGATCCGCTCCGCGCGGCGCAGAAGCTGTCCGAGATCTTTCCGGATCTGGATCTCGATCTGCTGACTCGCCAGTTCACCGACCCCAAGCGCCGGTTCGTCTGGGTCAAGCGGCGGCTGTCGCCCGAACAGGTTCAGGCGGTCCACGACATCGGCGATCCGGGGTTGCTGTTCGGCCCGCGTGAGATGCGGCTTTATCCCAATGGCAGCCTCGCGGCCCATGTGTTGGGCGGCACCAGCTATGGACGCGAGGGCGTGCAGGCGGCCGAATTGATCGGCACTGCGGGGATCGAGAAGACCTATGACGGGTTCCTGCGCGACCCGGCGCAGGGTGGCGCGCCGCTGCAGTTGTCGCTTGATCTGACGATTCAGTCGGCCACGGCCGAGGTGCTGGACGCGGGCATGCGGCTGATGAACGCCAAGGGCGCGACCGCGATCCTGATGGACGCCCGGACGGGCGAGATCGTCAGTCTGGTCTCCTTGCCCGACTTCGACCCGAACACGCGGCCCAACCCGCTGGTTGCGGGCGATCCGTCCGACAGCCCGCTGTTCAACCGCGCGGTGCAGGGCGTCTACGAACTCGGCTCCACCTTCAAGGTCTTTGCGGCGGCGCAAGCCCTGGAAGAGGGGCTGGTCACGCCGTTGACCATGCTGGACACCAAGGGGCCGATGACCTGGGGCCGGTATCGCATCCGCGATTTCCGCAACTACGGGCCGGAGCTGTCGGTGACGGATGTGATCGTCAAATCCTCGAACATCGGCACCGCCCGCATGGCGATCCAGATCGGGGCCGAGCGGCAGCAAGACTTCCTGCGTCGGCTGGGCTTCCTGGAGCCGACCCCAGTGGAACTGGTCGAGGCGCCGGGCGCCCGACCGCTTCTGCCGCGCAACTGGTCGGAACTGTCGGCCATGACGATCAGCTATGGCCACGGCCTGTCGGCCAGCCCGCTGCATCTGGCGGCCGGCTACGCGGCGATGGTCAACGGCGGCACGCTGGTGAAACCCACGCTGCTGCGACAGACGGCGCCGCAGACGGGCGAGCGCGTGATCTCGCCCCAGACCTCGGCGATGATCCGCGAGATGCTGCGCAAGACCGTCACCGCGGGCACGGCCGGTTTCGCCGACGTGCCGGGCTATTCGGTGGCCGCAAAGACCGGCACCGCCGACAAGCCCAACCCGCGCGGCGGCTATTACGAGGACAAGGTGATCGCCACCTTCGCCGCGGCCTTTCCCAGCTACGATCCGAAATATGTTCTGGTGCTGACGCTGGACGAACCGGTTGAGACCAGCGGGTCGGAACCGCGCCGCACCGCCGGCTGGACCGCGGCCCCGGTTGCGGGCGAGATCATCCGCCGCACCGCGCCGCTGCTGGGCCTGCGTCCCGTGATTGAACCCGCCCGGCCGGATGGGGTAACCCTCGTCCGCAACTGAGGCGGTGGAATCATGGCACGAACAACGACGCTCGCCGATCTGGGGCTTCGGGCGCAAGGCGGGCGCGATGCGCGGATCACCGGCCTGTCGGTGGACAGCCGACAGGTGAAGCCGGGGCATCTGTTTGCGGCCCTGCCCGGATCGCGGCTGCATGGGGGCGAATTCATCCAGTACGCCCTGCGAATGGGCGCCTCGGCGATCCTGACCGACACCGCGGGCGCGACGCTGGCGCGCGCGGAACTCGCCGCGTCCGACGCAGCACTGGTGCTGGCCGAGGATCCGCGCGCGGCGCTGGCCTATGCCGCCGCGCTGTGGTTCGGGGCGCAGCCCGATACCGTGGTTGCGGTCACGGGCACAAACGGCAAGACCTCGGTCGCCACCTTCACCCGCCAGATCTGGTCTGCGATGGGCCTGTCGGCTGCAAACTTCGGCACCACGGGGGTCGAGGGGGCGTTTTCCGCGCCTCTCGCCCATACCACGCCGGAACCGATCACCCTGCATCGCCTGCTGGCCGAGATGGCCGAGGATGGCGTGACCCATGTGGCGATGGAGGCGTCGAGCCATGGCCTCGACCAGCGCCGGCTGGACGGGGTGCGCCTCGCGGCGGCGGCCTTCACCAACTTCACCCAGGATCATCTGGACTATCACCACAGTTTCGACGCCTATTTCGCTGCCAAGGCGGGGCTGTTCGACCGGGTGTTGCCCGATGACGCCACGGCGGTCATCAACCTTGACGACTCTCGCGGTGCCGAAATGGCGACGATCGCGGAGCGCCGGGGCCAGCGGGTTATCTCGGTCGGCCACGGGGCGGGGTGCGATCTGTGGATCGTGGGCCAGCGTTTCGATGCCACCGGGCAGGATCTGCGCTTTTCGTGGAACGGGGCGACCCGGCAGACCCGGCTTCAGCTGATCGGCGGCTTCCAGGCCGCGAACGTCATGGTGGCGGCGGGGCTTGCCATCGCCTCCGGTTCCGACCCGGCCGAGGTGTTCGAGATGCTGCCGCGGCTGTCGACCGTGCGCGGCCGGATGCAGCACGTGGCGACGCGGCGCAACGGCGCCACGGTGTTCGTCGACTACGCGCATACGCCCGATGCGATCTCGACCGCGCTGCAGGCGCTGCGGCCGCATGTGATGGGCCGGCTGATCATCGTCTTCGGTGCGGGCGGCGACCGCGACCGGGGCAAGCGGCCGCTGATGGGGGCCGCCGCCGCCGCCCATGCCGATGTGGTCTACATCACCGACGACAACCCGCGCAGCGAAACCCCGGCCGAGATTCGCGCCGCGATCCTGACCGCCTGCCCCGAGGCGAACGAAGTGGGCGACCGGGCCGAGGCGATCCTGCGCGCCGTCGATGCCCTGCAACCCGGCGACGCGCTGCTGATCGCCGGCAAGGGGCACGAGACGGGGCAGGTCGTTGGTAGCGATGTCTTTCCCTTCGACGATGCCGAACAGGCCAGCGTGGCGGTCGAAGCCCTGGACGGCCGGCCATGACCGTGCCGCTCTGGACCTCCGCCGATGCCGCCGCCGCGACCGGCGGCCGTGCCACGCAGGAATTCGTCGCCACTGGCCTCTCGATCGACACGCGCAGCCTGCGCCCGGGCGAGATGTTCGTGGCGCTGAAGGATGCGCGCGACGGCCATGACTTCGTCGCCGACGCGTTGAAGCGGGGCGCGGCGGCGGCGATGGTCAGCCGCGTGCCCCCGGGCCTGCCGGCGGCTGCCCCGCTGCTGCTGGTGCCCGAGGTGCTGCCCGCGCTGGAAGACCTCGCCCGCGCCGCCCGCGCCCGCACCGATGCCCGCGTCATCGGCGTCACCGGATCGGTCGGCAAGACCTCGACCAAGGAGATGCTGCGCGCGATCCTGGCCACGCAGGGCAAGGTGCATGCCGCGCAGGCGAGCTTCAACAACCACTGGGGCGTGCCGCTGACGCTGGCGCGGATGCCGGCCGACGCCGATTTCGCGGTGATCGAGATCGGCATGAACCACCCCGGCGAAATCGCGCCGCTGGCCCGCCTGGCCCGCCTGCACGCGGCGCTCATCACCACCGTCGCACCCGCGCACATGGCCGCCTTCGACAATATCGAGGGGATCGCGCACGAAAAGGCCTCGATCCTCGACGGGTTGGAGCCGGGCGGCATCGCCGTCCTGCCCGCAGACCTGCCCACGACCCCGATCCTGACCGCCCGCGCGGCCGGGGCGGGGGCGCGCCAGATCCTGTTCGGCAAGGGACAGGATGCGGAATTCCGGCTGATCGACGTGACGCTGGCGCGCGACACCACCGTGGTGCAAGCCACCGCGCAGGGCCAGCCGCTCTTGTTCAAGGTGCAAAGCGCCGGCCGGCATTTCGCGATGAACGGGCTGGGCGCGCTGGCCGTCGCGCGCGCCCTCGGCGTCGATCTGGCCGAGGCGATCCTGGGCTTGGGCCAGTGGCGCCCGCCCGCCGGCCGGGGCATGCGCGAACGCATCGTTCTGGATCTCGTGGACGACCACCTGGCCTTTGACCTGATCGATGACGCCTACAACGCCAATCCCGCGTCGATGGCCGCCGCGCTCGACGTGCTTGGCGCGGCCGAGGTGTCCGACGGGATCGGGCGCGTCAGCAATGGCCGCCGGGTGGCCTTGCTGGGCGACATGCTGGAACTGGGCAAGGACGAGGCCGCGATCCACGCCGAGATCGCCCGGCACCCGATGATCGGCGCGATCGACCGCATCCATTGCGTCGGCCCCCTGATGCGCCACCTGTGGGAGGCCCTGCCGCGCGAGAAGCGGGGCGAATGGGTGAACGACGCGGCCGAGATGGCGGCCCGCGCCCATACGCTGGCCGATGCCGGCGATGTTCTGCTGGTCAAGGGCTCCAAGGCGTCGCGTGTCAGCCTCGTTGTTGACGCCATCCGCAAATTGCGCCAAGGCAGCGCCGATCAGACCGAGGGGCCCCTCTGACATGCTGTTCTGGCTTGCCGACCTGTCCGACGGCGGGGGGGCGTTCAACCTCTTTCGCTACATCACCTTCCGCGCTGGCGGGGCGTTCTTCACCGCGCTGGTGTTCGGCTTCATATTCGGCCGGCCGCTGATCAACCTGCTGCGCCGCCAGCAGAAGAACGGCCAGCCGATCCGCGACGACGGCCCCGCCGGACACATGGCCAAGGCCGGCACGCCGACGATGGGCGGCGCGCTGATACTGGGCGCGCTGATCGTGGCGACTCTGCTCTGGGCGCGGATCGACAACATCTATGTCTGGATCGTGCTGCTGGTGACCGTGGGCTTCGGTCTGGTCGGTTTCGCGGACGACTATGCCAAGGTGTCCAAGGGCAATTCCAAGGGCGTGCCGGGCCGGGTGCGGTTTTCCATCGGCCTTGCGATTGCCGCAGCGGCGGCACTGGCGGCTGCCTATGCGCACCCCGCCGATCTCAGCAATCAGCTGGCAGTGCCGGTGTTCAAGTCGGTGCTGATCAACCTGTCGTGGTTCTTCGTGCCCTTCGCGATGATCGTGATCGTGGGCGCTGCCAATGCCGTGAACCTGACCGACGGGCTGGACGGGCTGGCCATCATGCCGGTGATGATCGCCGCCGGCGCGCTGGGGATCATCGCCTATGCCGTCGGGCGGGTGGACTTTTCCACCTACCTTGACGTGCATTTCGTCCCCGGCACGGGCGAGCTTTTGATCTTCGTCGCGGCGCTGATCGGCGGCGGGCTGGGCTTCCTGTGGTACAACGCACCGCCCGCGGCGGTGTTCATGGGCGACACCGGAAGCCTCGCACTCGGCGGCGCGCTGGGCGCCATCGCGGTCTGCACCAAGCATGAGATCGTTCTGGCCATCGTTGGTGGCCTGTTCGTGGTCGAGGCGTTGAGCGTCATCATCCAGGTGCTCTATTTCAAGCGCACCGGCAAACGCGTCTTCCTGATGGCCCCGATCCACCATCACTTTGAAAAGAAGGGCTGGGCCGAGCCGCAGATCGTCATCCGCTTCTGGATCATCAGCCTGATCCTTGCGCTCATCGGGCTGGCCACGCTGAAGGTGCGCTAGGCACTCGGGCCACAGCACTCAGGGCGGCGCCCGGCAGCCGGGCCTCAGATCATCGACCGGGCGTCGATTTCTGCCTGGTGTTCGACAGGTCCGCCCGACGGGCCGCCGGTGCGATAGCGGATCTCGATTATCTCAAAGATCACCTCGATCTCTTCGGCCAGCATCGGACCCTCGCTGGTGCCCGAGATCCGGCAGGCACCGATCCGGCAGTTGGTCAGCGTGAGGGAAAGGTAATCCAGATCCTGATCGCCCTGCGGCTTGCGCAGGGTCATATCGATCCGGGCAAGAAGCCTGCCGTTGGTGACCGCCAGCGCCAGATAGGGCGACGACGCATCGTACCACTTGCGCAGCGTCAGCGGCGCGATCTTCGCCCGGCCGCGCGCGGGCGTGCGCACGCCGGTCCCGGCATCGCGTTCGATGGCCCAGTCGAGGTCGAAGATCTCGATTTCATCCTCATGGCCCGCGACGATGCTTTCGCCCGCGATGTCGGGGATCTTCATGTAACCGGTCAAAGGCATCGAGGCGCCCTTTCGTCTGCCGCCATGACGTGGCGTAATCTAGCACGCTCCCTTCGACGCACCAAGCGGTCAGAGAGCCGGGGCGCGGCATCGGCTGGACCTTTGCCGACCCTGCGGGCATGGTCATCCGAACGCACAGCGAAAGGCGCGCCCAATGACCACCGTCACCCCGATCACCCTGCAGCAGGCCCACATCATCATCGCCACGGCGCTGGAATACGCCGCCGCGGAAGAGTTGCAGCCGCTGGCGGTGATCGTGCTGGACGGGGGCGGTCATTGCCTGGCCTATGCGCGCTCCGACGGGGCCTCTCCGGGGCGGTTCCAGGTCGCGCAGGGCAAGGCTTACGGCGCGGTGATGATGGGCATGCCGTCGAGCAAGCTGAAGGAGCGTGCGGATCTGCAGCCCTATTTCGTCACTGCCGTGAACGGGGCGATGGGGGGCCAGCTGATCCCGGTGGCGGGCGGCGTGCTGGTGCGCGATGTGGGCGGGGTGATCGTGGGGGCCGTGGGCATCAGCGGCGACACCTCGGAAAACGATGCCGCCGCCGCGGTCGCGGGGATCGAGGCCGCGGGGCTGACGCCCGAGGCGTGAGCGGGCCGGGTTAGCAGACCCTTGCGGCGGCGCGCGGTGGGTGTTGCACGAAAGGTTTCCGAAAACTTACCGAAAATCCCCGAGTCATTGTAAAACAAGGGCTTGGCATTTTGCGCACGCGTGAACAAGCCCGCTTTCGCCCCGAATTCGGCCCCCGCAGCAGCCTCTGACCGCCCTTGCGGCCCGCGCGCCCCTCGCCCATTCTCCGCCCGCAAGCAGGCAAACGGGGGCAGCATGATTCCGGTCAGGGGCTACGAGGGGCGCAAGGTCGCCGTACTGGGGCTGGGCCGGTCCGGCCTGACGGCCGCCCGCGCGCTGGCCGCCGGCGGGGCCGAGGTTCTGGTCTGGGACGACAGCCCGGAATCCCGCGACCGCGCCGAGGCCGAGGGGCTGACCCTGCAGGACCTGACCCGTGCGGGCGGCTTCGACGGCGTGGCCGCGCTGATCGTCAGCCCCGGCATCCCGCACCTCTATCCCCGCCCCAACCCGGTGATCGCGCGCGCCTATGCCGCGGGCGTCCCGGTCGACAACGACATCGGCCTGTTCTTCCGGTCCTTCGCGACCGAAGGGTTCGACCAGTTCGACCAGCCCCCCCGCGTGATCGCAGTGACGGGATCGAACGGGAAATCGACCACCACTGCGCTGATCCACCACATCCTGTCAGAGGCCGGGCGCCCCACCCAGATGGCTGGCAACATCGGCCGCGGCGTCCTCGACCTCGACCCGCCGGGAGAGGCGGAGGTGGTGGTGCTGGAACTGTCCAGCTACCAGACCGAGCTTGCCCGCGCGCTGACCCCAGACATCGCCGTCTTCACCAACCTGACGCCCGACCATCTGGACCGCCACGGCGGCATGGGCGGCTATTTCGCCGCCAAGCGGCGGCTGTTCGCCGAGGGCGGCCCCGACCGCGCCGTGATCGGCGTGGACGAGGATGAGGGGCGGTTCCTTGCCAACCAGCTGGCCCAGGCGCCTGAGGATGACCGCGTGATCCGCGTCTCGTCGGGCCAGAAGCTCGACGGCCCCGGCTGGGCGGTGTTCGCGCGCAAGGGGTTTCTGGCGGAATGGCGCAAAGGGCGGCAGGTGGCGTCGATCGACCTGCGCGGCGTGCGCGGCCTGCCGGGCGCGCACAACCACCAGAACGCCTGCGCGGCCTATTCCGCCACCCGCGCGCTGGGCCTCGCGCCGCGGGTGATCGAGGCGGCATTTGGCAGCTTCGCGGGGCTGCCGCACCGCAGCCAGATCGTCGGCGAGCGGGCGGGGGTGGTGTTCGTGAATGACTCCAAGGCCACGAACGTCGACAGCGCCGCCAAGGCGCTGCAGGCCTTTCCCCGCATCCGCTGGATCGCGGGGGGGCTGGGCAAGGACGGCGGCATCGCCGCGCTTGCCCAGCATCTGGGATCGGTGGTGAAGGCCTATCTGATCGGCCATTCCGCGCGCGAGTTCGCGCTGCAGATGGGCGACACCCCGCACGAGATCTGCGAGACGATGGCCCGCGCCGTTTCCCGAGCGGCAGAGGAAGCGGAGCCGGGCGAGGTGGTATTGCTGGCCCCGGCCGCCGCGAGCTTCGACCAGTACGCGGATTTCGAGAAGCGGGGCGAGGATTTCACCGCGCTCGTCGCGGCGCTGGGCTAGCCTTTCTGCGCCGCCAGCATCTCGATCTGGTCGCGCAGCCCTTCCAGCTGGTAGCCGTGGCGCGCGGGCAGGCCGATCAACTCATCCGTGGGGCGGGTGCCCGCATGGGCCAGCGCCCAGACCACCGACGACCGGTTGCCCGAGGCGCAATAGGCCAGCACTGGCCCGGTGGCGGCCGCGATGGCGTCGCCCTGGGCGGTGACGTTGTCCATGGTCAGGGCGCCGCCGATTATCGGGTTGTCGATGAAGGTCAGCCCCGCGCGCTCGACCGCGGCGCGGATGCGGGCGGACTGCACCTCGGCCGGGATCTCGGCATCCGGGCGGTTGCAGATGACGGTGGTGATGCCGGCGGCCTTGATCTCGGCCACGTCCTCGGGCGAGATCTGCGGCGAGACGGCATAGTCGGGGGTGATCTGGCGGATCTCCATCGGTGGTATCCTCTTGTCCCTGTCGAGAGGGTTGATAGCCTGCCCGCGCCCCCGGCGGAAGCCCGCCCCGGCATGACAGGCGACGATTGACCTGCATCAAGGCGCGCGTGCTATAGCTTGGCCTAGCGTGATCCGACATGCGGACCAACCAAGGAGCAGGCCCGTGAGCAAGAAGACCCCGATCGCCAAGCGGCGCGAGCAGTTGACCGACCGCCTGAACGAGCTTCAGGCGCGGCTCAGCACAATCGACGCCGAACTGGACAGCCACACCGCCCAGGACTGGGAGGAAATGGCGACCGAGCGCGAGGGCGACGAGGTGCTGGAGGGCATGGGCCAGGCCGGCCTGCGCGAGATGCGGATGATCGAGGCCGCGCTCAAGCGGATCGATGACGGCGAATACGGCGACTGCGCCAAATGCGGGGCGCCGATCTCGGACGAGCGGCTGGACCTGCTGCCCTACACACCTTTCTGCGCGGATTGCGCGCGCTGACCGACCCCAGGGAGATCACGATGACCAGGAAACCCGAAGACGCCGCCAACACCCCGGACGATCCCGCGCTGCGCGAGTTGCTGGACGAGATGACCGGGCTGAGCGAGGTGCTGCCCAAGGGCGAGATGCCCGAGCAGCCGAAAGCGAAGCGCAAGGCCCGCACCGGCACCGTGAAAATGGACGATGACGCCGAGTTCGACGACGCCGAGGAGTTGTTCGACAACCTGCCGCTCTGAGCGGCAGGCGCGCCTCGCGGGGCCGCTCTGGCCGCGCAGGGCAGGGCGCCTGCCGATCTAACCGGGGAAGCAGGCCGACTTTCGGTCAAGTCGCTGATACGGAAGGGGAAAGTCACGGTTTGTGCCGTTTTTCGGCGCGGTGGACGTGGCTTACCGCTAGGTTAACAAGAATCACGAAATCATTTTATTTCAATGAATTGTGAATCTGTCCACGCGTGGACACTGGCACGGAACTGGCAAGGCCTCAGGTAAGGATCACCCCCAGAACCACCAGCATCAGACCGATGGCCGACACCGCCAGCGCGCCCAGGTTCATCGCCACCGCCCGCTGGAGCCGCGCCCTGAGCGCGTCATCTTCCAGCCCCGCACGGCGCGCCCGGATCGTGAAGACGACCACCCAGATCAGCCCCGCGATCCCCGCCAGCGACACCGCCGCGCCCGTCCAGATCAGCCAGTCCATGTCTTGCTCCCACCTGCCGTTCGCCCGCCCCTAATCCAGCCCGCCCGTCCACGCAACCCGCCCCTTGCCGCGCCCACAGCCGGGGGCTAGGAACGGCCCGACCCAGAACAGGAGAGCCCCATGTCCGACGCATCCGACGCCGCCTACAACGTGACCGCCGAGGAACTTCGCCAGTTCATCGAACGCTACGAGCACCTGGAGGCCGAGAAGAAGGACATCGTGGATCAGCAGAAAGAGGTCATGGCCGAGGCCAAGGGCCGCGGCTACGACACCAAGGTACTGCGCAAGGTCATCGCGCTGCGCAAGCGCGACAAGGACGACATCGCCGAGGAAGAGGCGGTGCTGGAGATGTACAAGGCCGCGCTCGGCATGGCCTGACGTGCCGCGCGCGCTGGATTATCCCCCGGTCTGGCTGGCGGCCTTCCTGATCCCGGCCTGGATCGTCGGCGCCGCCCTGCCGCTGCCCTTGCCCGACTGGCTGCGCCTTGCCGGAACGGGGCTGGCGATCCTTGGCGCGGGCCTGTCGTTCCTGGCATTGCCGCGGTTCCTGGTGGCGCGCACGACGATCATCCCGCACCGGGAGCCGGAGGCGCTGATCACCGGCGGGATCTACCGGATCTCGCGCAATCCGATCTACCTGGGCGACGTGATGATCCTGCTGGGCCTGATCCTGCGATGGGAGGCGGTGATCGCCCTGGCGCTGGTGCCAGCCTATGCCTGGGTGCTGCATCGCCGCTTCATCGCCCCCGAAGAGGCCCGCCTGCACGCGGCATTCGGCGCCGAGTTCGAAAGCTATTGCCGCCGGACCCGACGCTGGATCTGAGCATCCGAGCCTCTGCGCACGGTGATTGTGCAGGGGCAAACACGGCCTTGTGAAACATTCTTGCGCGATGCTATGTGGACCGGTCAGTTCGGGGCCAGTCGTGGCCCCTGTGCCGGATATGGGGGACCACGCGTGAAGATCGGGGCACCGAAAGAGATATTCGAGGGCGAGAACCGCGTCGCGATGACGCCGGATTCGGCCACCCAGTTGCAGAAGCTTGGCCACAGCTGCCTGATCGAGGCGGGTGCGGGACAGCGGGCCGGATTTACCGACGACGATTATCGCGCCGCGGGCGTCGAGGTGATCGACACCGCAGCAGACCTGTGGAAGGCCGCCGACGTGGTCGTCAAGGTGCGCGGCCCGTCCGAGGAAGAGGCGAAGAACCTGCGTGAGGGGCAGACGCTGATCTCCTTCTTCTGGCCGGCGCAGAACGAGGCGCTGCTGGAACTGTGCCGGGCGCAGGGCGCCACCGTCGTCGCAATGGACATGGTGCCGCGGATTTCCCGCGCGCAGAAGATGGACGCGTTGTCTTCGATGGCCAATATCGCCGGCTACCGCGCGGTGATCGAGGCCGGCAACAACTTCGGCCGGTTCTTCACCGGACAGGTGACCGCCGCCGGCAAGGTGCCGCCCGCCAAGGTTCTTGTCGTCGGCGCGGGCGTCGCCGGGCTGGCCGCCATCGGCACGGCCACGAGCCTTGGCGCCATCACCTATGCCTTCGATGTCCGCCCCGAGGTGGCCGAGCAGATCGAATCGATGGGGGCCGAGTTCGTCTTCCTCGAGTTTGAAGAGGCCCAGGACGGATCGGCCACGGGGGGCTATGCCGCCCCGTCGAGCCCCGAGTTCCGGGAAAAGCAGCTGGAGAAGTTCCGCGAGCTGGCGCCCGACATGGACATCGTCATCACCACCGCCCTGATCCCCGGCCGGCCCGCGCCGAAGCTGTGGACCGAGGACATGGTGAAGATGATGCGCAACGGGTCCGTGATCGTGGACCTGGCCGCCGAGCGCGGCGGCAACTGCGACCTGACCATCCCGGACGAGAAGATCGTGACCGAGAACGGCGTCACCATCGTCGGCTACACCGACTTCCCCAGCCGGATGGCGACCCAGTCCTCGACGCTTTATTCCACCAACATCCGGCACATGCTGACCGACCTGACCCCGGCCAAGGACGGCATCATCAACCACAACATGGAAGACGACGTGATCCGCGGCGCGACGGTGACGCACGCGGGCGAGATCACCTTCCCGCCGCCGCCGCCGAAGGTGAAGGCAATCGCCGCCGCAAAGCCCAAGGAGAAGCCGAAGGAACTGACGGCAGAGGAGCGGCGCGCCAAGGAACTGGCGGCCTTCCGCACCCAGACGCGCAACCAGGTGGCGCTGCTGGCGGTGGGCGGGGCACTGCTGCTGGCCGTGGGGCTGGTGGCACCCGCCAGCTTCATGCAGCACTTCATCGTCTTCGTCCTTGCGGTCTTTGTCGGCTTCCAGGTGATCTGGAACGTCAGCCACAGCCTGCACACGCCGCTGATGGCGATCACCAACGCCATCTCCTCGATCATCATCCTGGGCGCGCTGATGCAGATCGGCTCCGGCTCGTACCTGGTGATCCTCTTGGCGGCCGTGTCGGTGTTCATGGCCGGGATCAACATCTTCGGTGGCTTCCTCGTCACCCGGCGCATGCTTGCCATGTTCCAGAAATCGTAAGGAGTAGGGGACAATGGATTTCGGTTTCACTACCGCCGCCTACGTTGTTGCGGCAGTCCTCTTCATCCTGAGCCTGGGCGGCCTGTCGAACCAGGAAAGCGCCAAGCGCGCGGTCTATTACGGCATGGTGGGCATGGCACTGGCGGTCATCGCCACGCTGATCGGGCCGGGGGCGGGCTTCTGGGCACTGTCGCTGGTGCTGATCCTCGCGGGCGGCGCCATCGGCACGGTCGTCGCCAAGCGCGTGCAGATGACCGAGATGCCGCAACTGGTCGCCGCGATGCACAGCCTTGTCGGTCTGGCGGCGGTCTTCGTGGGCTTCAACGCCGACATCGAGCTGTCGCGCGTGCTGGCGCTGGAGCCTGCCGCCCGCGCGGGGCTTGAGGGCTTTGCCGCCGTTCTGGCCAAGAAGGATGCGGTGGAGATCAACATCCTGCGGGTGGAGGTGTTCCTGGGCATCTTCATCGGCGCGGTGACATTCACCGGGTCGGTCGTGGCCTTCGGAAAGCTGGCGGGCAAGGTCACCACGGCGGCCGAGAAGCTGCCGGGCGGGCACATGCTGAACGCGGGCGCCGCGGTGCTGTCGGTGATCCTGGGCATCCTCTATTTCAACGACGCCGGGATCTGGACGCTGGTGCTGATGACGCTGTTGGCGTTCTTCATCGGCTATCACCTGATCATGGGTATCGGCGGGGCCGACATGCCTGTGGTCGTGTCGATGCTGAACAGCTACTCGGGCTGGGCGGCGGCGGCGATCGGCTTCAGCCTTGGCAACGACCTGCTGATCGTGGTCGGTGCGCTCGTCGGCTCCTCGGGGGCGATCCTGTCCTACATCATGTGCAAGGCGATGAACCGCAGCTTCATCAGCGTGATCCTGGGCGGCTTCGGCGGCACCTCGGGCCCCGCGGCGGAAATCGAGGGCGAGCAGATCGCCATCGACGCCGAGGGCGTGGCCGCGGCGCTGAACGATGCCGACAGCATCATCATCGTTCCCGGCTACGGCATGGCGGTGGCGCAGGCGCAGCAATCGGTAAGCGAACTGACCCGCAAGCTGCGCGCCAAGGGCAAGAACGTGCGCTTCGGCATCCACCCGGTCGCGGGGCGTCTGCCGGGGCACATGAACGTGCTTCTGGCCGAGGCCAAGGTGCCCTATGACATCGTGCTGGAGATGGACGAGATCAACGACGACTTCCCCGACACGGACGTCGTCATCGTCATCGGGTCGAACGACATCGTCAACCCGGCTGCCCAGGAAGACCCCAACAGCCCCATCGCCGGCATGCCGGTGCTGGAGGTGTGGAAGGCCAAGCAGGTCTTCGTGTCCAAGCGCGGCCAGGGCACAGGCTATTCCGGCATCGAGAACCCGCTGTTCTACAAGGAGAACACGCGGATGTTCTATGGCGACGCCAAGAAGTCGCTCGACGCGCTCCTGCCGATGATCGACAGCTGATCCTGCGGCCCCGCCCCGACAGACGGGTGGGGCCGTATACCATTGCGCACCGCTAAGCCCCCGTTCTGCAACGGATCTGCCGTGGACTTCGCCGCGTTTGGCTTTATTCTGCCGTGCAGCATGGAAGGGGCCGCGCCATGACGCCGATCGACGACCACCCGCTGCGCTACAGTCTGGCAAACGAGCTTCACGCCCGGCCGTTCCCCTCGCTCGAAGCCCCGTGTCATGCGGTCTATCTGGCGATCAAGCAGCCCGAGGATGCCGCAGGGCGTGACCGGGCGCTGGACCGGGGGCATCTGCTGGCGCTGCTGGACCGGTTCGGGGCCAGCCACCCGTCGCCCGGCGCGACGCACTATTTCGGTGAGATCGGCAAGCACACGCTGAAGTGGGAAAGCCACACCGAATTCGTGACCTACACCGCCTTTGCCACGGGCGGCAGAGAACGTGCCTTTGATCCCGCGCGCTTCGACGTCTTCACCGAAGAGTGGCTGGACCACGCGCCCGGTGTGCGGATGACCTCTGCCCTGATCCAGGTCGAGGTGATGCCGAGCGACGAGGCCGAGATGTCGCGCCGGTTGGACGACTGGTTCGTGCCGGAAAGCCTGGCCTGCAGCCGGGTTCTGGATGGCGCCGCCATCGTCGCCAGCGACTTCCGCATCGACAGCGCGGGCCACATGCGCATCGCCGTCTTCGTGCGGCCCGGCACCGGCGCGCGTCGGGTCGGGCGGATCGTCCAGCGCCTGTGCGAGATTGAGACCTACAAGACCATGTCGATGCTGGGCCTGGCCCGCACGCGCAAGCTGGCGCCGCGCATGGGCGAGCTGGACGTCCAGCTGTCGCAGCTCGTCGGCGATCTGACCGGAAGCGGCGCCAGCGCGGACCAGACGCTGCAGGCGCTGCTGTCGATCTCGGCCGAGTTGGAGACGTTGCTGGTGCAGTCCTCGTTCCGCTTTGGTGCGACCGGCGCTTACGAGGCGTTGGTGGACCAGCGCATCAAGGTTCTGCGCGAAGAGCGGTTCGAGGGGCGCCAGACCCTGGGCGAGTTCATGACCCGCCGCTTCGATCCGGCGATGCGGACCACCAAGTCGGCGGAGCGTCGGCTGAACAACATGGCCGAGCGTGCCGCGCGCGCGGGCGACCTTCTGCGCACGCGCGTCGATGTGGAGCGATCGGCCCAGAACCAGAAGCTTCTGGAAAGCATGGATCAGCGGGCCGATCTGCAACTGCGTCTTCAGCGCACGGTCGAGGGGCTGTCGGTCGTGGCGATCAGCTATTACGCCGTCAACCTGGCCAGCTATCTGGTGATGCCCGCCGCCGAACCGCTGGGTGTGTCCAAGACGGTGTTGACGGCGGCGCTCACTCTGCCGGTAGTGCTTCTGGTCTGGGCGATGATCCGGCAGATCCGGCGGAAGATGGAATGAGCAGGCGCGCCGTCAGGCGCGCCCCCGCAAAGATTGCCAGCATTGCCAGCAGCGCCGCAACCGAGAGCGTGGGAATGCCCGACAGTCCCGCGCCCAGCGTGCAGCCCCCCGCCAGCACACCGCCGAAGCCCATCAGCACCGCCCCGCTCATGTAGCGCCCCGTCTCGACCGGGCAGGAGAAGCTTTGCCACTGGAACGAGCGCCGTGACAGCGACAGCAGCAGGCTGCCCAGCAGCGTGCCCGCCACCAGGCCCACGCCAAGGTTGGCGGCGATCGAGGTGGAGGCGATGCCGAAGAACAGCGTGTCCGCCCAAGGCAGGGTGAAGGACAGTGCCTCGACCGGGATGGGGTCGAATTCGTCCTGCAGGACCAGCCCGGTGCCGACCCAGGCCAGCGGCACCAGCAGGCCGATGAGCGCGGCGAAGACAAGATTCCACCGCCCCGCGCCCGAGCGCAGCGCCACGGCGAACGCGGCCAGAGCGATCAGTCCCGCCCAGAGCGTCGCACCGCCGGGCAAAGCCGCCAGCGACGCGTAATCGCCCAAGGCGATCTGCGGGGTTCCCAGGGTCACGCGGGCCGGGGCCAGAACGCCGCGCAGCGTGGCATGGGCCACGACGGCAAGGACCAGCAGCACCATCACCGCGCGCAGGTTCCCGGTCCCGGCCAGAACCGTCAGCCGCGAAATGCAGCCCCGCGCCAGCACCATGCCGGCCCCGAACAGTAGCCCGCCCAGCAGGATCGCCACGACCGGCAGGTTCGCACCCAGAAGGCGGTGATCGCCAAGGTCGATCAGGCCCGAAAGCACCGCCGCCTGCGTGCCGATCACCGCCACCGCCAGCGCCAGAAGCCAGACCCCCAGCGCCGGGCGCCGCTCCTCGACGGGGCCGGCGACCGCACGGCGAAAACAGAAACGCGACGCATTGGCCAGCGCGCCAAAGGCGGCGCCCAGCATCAGGCCCAACCAGACACTGGCGGACCGTGGATCAAGGGTTTCGAACCCGAGGCTTTCGAACATGGCGCACCCGATCTGAAGAATTGCGTCGATTGCAGCGCATCTGGATCCGCAAACCCGGAACGACAAGCGCGAAATCACGGGAAGGATGCCAGTGATCCGGAACGACGTTCCGGAAAGGTCGGCAGAACGGGCCTTGCGTTCCGGTATCCACGTTCCTAGGGAACAGGCGGACTGCCCCCTGCCGCCCGCCCGTGACGCTCTCCTTATCTTCCGCCTTCGCTCTGCGACCCCGGATCCGCGCCTCGGGCAGCCGCTCGCCGTGGCGGATCGCGCATCCGCCCCGCCTCGATTCCCGCGCGGCTGCGGCTTTCGGCATCGCGCCCCCTTGACCCCGCCCGCGCGGGCGGCACACCCTGCGCCGTCCCCGTCCGGAGAAGACCATGACCACCCCGCTTTCCGCCCGCCAGATCCTCGACCGGCTGGTGTCCTTTCCCACCGTCAGCCGCGACTCCAACCTGGACCTGATCGACTGGGTCGAGGAGTATCTGGACGGCCACGGCGTCGCCGCCCACAGGGTGTGGAGCACGGATCGCGCCAAGGCGCATCTTTACGCCCACATCGGCCCCGATGTGGACGGCGGCGTGATCCTCTCGGGCCACACCGATGTGGTCCCGGTCGACGGGCAGGACTGGACGACCGACCCCTGGGTGCTGACCGAGCGCGACGGGCGGCTCTACGGCCGCGGCGCCTGCGACATGAAGGGCTTTCTGGCGCTTGCGCTTGCCGCCGTGCCGCGTGCGCTGGACGCGCGACTTGCCCGTCCGCTGCAATTGGCCTTCAGCTACGACGAGGAACTTGGCTGCCTCGCCGTCGTCGACATGATCGAGGAGATGGCGGGCCACCTGCCGCGCGCCGCCGCGGTGATCGTGGGCGAACCGTCGATGATGCAGGTGGTGACCGGCCACAAGGGCGGCGTCGCCTTCGACGTGCACGTGAAGGGCGTCGAGGTGCATTCCTCGGCCATGCACCGCGGCGTCAGCGCGGTGATGGAGGCCGCGCGCCTGATCGACTGGGCCAACCGGCAGAACGCGGCCAGCGCCGCCGCAACCCCCGGCCCGCTCGCCGCCCCCTTCGATCCGCCCTGGACCACCGCCCATGTCGGCACCGTCGCGGGCGGCACCGCGGGCAACATCACCGCCGGGGATTGCCGCTTCGAGATCGAGTTCCGCACCGTCCCCGGCGACAGCGACGCCGACTGGGAGGCCCGCTTCCGCACCGAGGCCGGACGGGTCGAGGCCGCCATGCGGGCAATCCGCCCCGAGGCCGCGATCACGATCAAGGAAGGCTACCGCCTGCCGCCGCTCACGCCCGAGGAGGACGGCGCGGCCGAGGCGCTGGCCCGCCGCCTGACCGGCGACAACGGCATCCATGTCGTCAGCTACGCGACCGAGGGTGGGCAATTCCAGAAGCGCGGCTTCTCCACCGTGGTCTGCGGTCCCGGCGACATCGCGCAGGCGCATCAGGCCGACGAATACCTGCACATCGGTCAGCTTCACGCGGGCGGGGCGTTCCTCGACCGGCTGATCGCGGAGTTGCGGAGATGAGCGGCGCACCGATCACCGCCGACACCGCCGCAGAACACACCACCCCGCCCCCCGCCGCCGCCGACGTCGTGGTGATCGGTGCGGGCGTGATCGGGGTGATGACCGCCTGGCACCTTCGGCGCCGGGGGTTGCGCGTGGCGGTCTGCGAAAAGGGCCGTGTGGCAGGGGAACAGTCCAGCCGCAACTGGGGCTGGGTCCGCCAGCAGGGCCGCGACCCCGCCGAACTGCCGATCATGATCGAGGCGAGCCGGATGTGGGACGGTCTGGCGGCCGAGGCGGGCGTATTCCGTTGAAAAACTCGCGCTTGATCGACTGGCATGATGCGGATTCAATTCTGCCAATGGGTGGGAGGATCGGCGATGATGGGACCGCGGCA
>JAWLCA010000022.1:0-75136 GCA_041687395.1 Paracoccaceae bacterium
TTTCGGTCGAAATCTTACAAAACCCTGCAGGTCATGGCGAGAAAAACCACAACGTTTCAGCGCAAAATCAATGGCATGAGTGTTGTTCAGGGCGAACTCCTTAACATCGTGTATGGATGTATATGGACCCCGCCTGATTGCAACGGTCTGGTTGGTTCTGGTTCGGCGATCGCATTGTGGACGTATATCCGGCTTCTTTGAGCGGCCCGATATCTTGTCGCCGCGAGCCCCGATGGATTTCCGCGCGCTTCTTCCTCAATGCCTCCAAGGCAGCGGCGTTTGTTTGCCGTGCCGGTCCCACATCAGGCTCAAGAAGCGAGAGGAGCGACCCTTTCACCATCTCCTGCCAAGTTGCTGCAATGTTCCGGGTTCGTCTTTGGCTACTCCGCGGCGTCGATCATGTCACCGCGACGGTCCTGCCGGGACGGTATTCCTCATCCTGCGCCAGAATTGACCAAACAACCCGGGCATTCTTGTTGGCGAGTGCGTCGGCGACGACATTGGGGTGCCGCCGCTCGCGCATCCGTCCGATCCACAGGCTTTTGGGATCCGCCTTTCCGTGGGCCTTGCCCAGAACCGCGCGGGCACCATGGATCAGCAGCGTGCGAATGTACCGGTCACCTCGCTTGCTGATCGCGAACAGCCGGGTCTTTCCGCAGCTCGAACGCTGCCGGGGCACAAGACCCAGCCAAGCGGCAAAGCGCCTGCCGTTTCTGAAACAGCTCCGGTCGCCGACTGCGGCGACCAGCGCCGTCGCTGTGATCGGACCAATCCCCTCGATCTTTCCTATGCGCTGACATGCCTCGTTGTTGCGAAAGAGGGTCCGGATTCGCCGGGTGTATGCGGTAGTGCGCCGATCGAGTTCGGCCAGTTCCTCGTGAACGTCCCGCACGAGATCCCGGAGCATGTCGTCGAGTTGGCTTCAGCGCAATTTGCCATTCGCGCGAGCGCGTGTCGGAGCCGGCTGATGTCGCGGGCGATCACAACGCAATGCTCGGCAAGAAGTCCGCGGATCTGGTTCACCAGCCTGGTCCGGTCCGACACCAGCCGCTGACGGATCCGATGAACCGCCTGAATGGTAAGCTGTTCGGAAGACTTCGGCGGCACGAAACGCATCGATGGCCGGCCGATGGCTTCACAGATCGCTTCCGCATCGTTGCGGTCGTTCTTGTTCGACTTGACGTAGGGCGTCACGAACTGCAGGCTGATCAAGCGAACCTCATGGCCGAAGTCGGCAAGCACCCGCGCCCAGTAATGCGCCCCGTTCGATGCTTCCATGCCCAAGACGCATGGCGGAAGTTCCGAAAAGAACTGCGCCACCGCCTCGCGCCGAAGCGTCTTCCGCAAGACCGCTTTCTCGCGCGCGTCGACGCCGTAAAGCTCTAACACATACTTGGCCAGGTCCAATCCAATCCGAACGATCTGCATGATACCCTCCCTTTGCAGGTCGAGATCGAAAGTTCACCCCGTGAAGGCGGCAGGGTCCATACCATTGGCTCCCGCGGGGCAAGGGCGTTGTTTGGCTCTGACTTTCGGTCAAGCGCGGCCATGTCTACGGCGTCTGCTCTGCCGCATGATCGCTGCGCGCCCTGATGAAGTCCTCCCGCGTCGGGTCCCGACACGTGGCTCGCGCTGGATCGCGCAACGGTCCGAACAGGGTGTCCCGAGTGCCGTTTCGCCATCCTTTTGCCATCACCTCACTTTGCGCGCTGGCACTCGAGGCGAGCGAGGTCGCCGTCGCGAAGATGACCGCGAAGCTGCGGCTTCCGGACGAGGAGAAGAACAAACCGAAGCGTCGTCCCATCCCCGATCACATCCCGCGCCAAGAGATCGAACTGACCACCGGCGACGAGGACTGTGCCCATTGCGGCGGAACCCTTCGCCGCCTCGGCGAAGATGGCGAGCAATGTGCGCCCTTGGTTCAAGCACAATGGCGAGCAAAGAGCTGGAGTTTGTTCCGCGCCGGTTCATCGTAAACCGGATCGTCCGTCCCCGCATGGCCTGTTCCGGTTGCGAAGCCTACACCCAGGCCGCTTTGCCATCGCGACCGATCGAGCGTGGTCGTCCCGGGCCTGGTCTGCTGGCCCATGTCCTGGTCTCCAAATACGCCGACCATCTGCCGCTCTATCGCCAGAGCCAGATCTTCGAGCGCGAGGGGCTCGACCTCGACCGCTCGACGCTGGCCGACTGGGTCGGCAAGTCCACCGCACTGCTGGAACCGCTGGCCGATGCCATCGGGCGGCATGTGCTGGCCGGACAGGCGATCTTCGCGGACGCCCCCCCCGGCGAAGATGCTGGCGCCCGGCACCGGCAAGACGGCGACAGCGCGCCTCTGGGCCTATGGTCGGGACGAGCGGCCCTGGAATGGCGATGCTCCACCCGCCAGCTGGTATTGCTTCTCGCCCGACCGTAAGGGACAGCATCCGAAGGATCATCTGGCAAGCTATCAAGGCTGGATGCACGCCGATGGCTACGCCGGGTTCGAGGACATTTACCGGTCCTGCGACATCCATGAGGTCGCCTGCATGGCCCATGTCCGGCGCAAGTTCGTCGACGTCCACAGGGCCCAGGAGGCAGCGATCGCCGACGAGGCCATCCGGCGCATCGCGCAGTTCTACGCCGTCGAGAAGGCGGCGCGTGGATCGCCGCCCGACAGGCGTGTCGAGATCCGTCAGGCGAAGGCGGCGCCGAACGTCGACGAACTGGAAAGCTGGCTGCACGATCAACTGCCGACGATCTCCAGCAAGTCGCCGCTGGCCATGGCGATCCGATACGGCCTGACGCGGCTTCGGCCCAATCTCGATCACGGCTTCCTCGAACTGGATAACAACGCGGCCGAGCGCGCCATCCGATCCGTGGCCGTCGGACGGAAGAACTACCTGTTCGTCAGCTCACAGACCGGCGGCCGCGCCGCCGCCATCGTCTACACCCTGATCGAGACGGCCAAGCTGAACGGCGTGGAACCGCAGGCATGGCTCGCCGATACGCTCGCGCGCAGGCATGGCGACAAGCGGCTGAAGAACACCGGCACCTGTTCGCCGCAATTTCCGGCGCAGTACGATCTCGTTGAAGACCCCTCGACGCCCGCGCTAGACAAGGAAGATCATGGCCAGACCTGCCGGAAGAGCAGGCAGCCGCAGCAACTCGAAAACAGGCCGGGGCGCGGCGCCGATCACCGTGAAGCTGATCAGCCACAGTCCAGCGGCAATCTGCGCCATGGCAGCCAGTGCAGCGATCGGCGTTGATGCCAGTTCGAGAAGTTCCGGATTGGCGATGAAGCCCAGCGGTATGATGAACAGCCCGACACCCAGCCGCATCGCGTTCCCTGCAACCGGTAGCCACGGCGTTCGGGCGATCGCGGCCGCGATAAAGACATTGCCGCAAACCGGGGGGGTGATCGTGCATAGCAGCGCATACCAGAAGACGAAAAGATGTGCGTAGAGCTCGGGCACACCCAGCCCGACCAGGGCCGGGGCGGCAACGGCCGCGCAGATCACGTAGGCGGCGGTGGTCGGCAGCTCCATTCCCAGCACCAGCCCGGCCAGCGCGGTCAGCAGAAGCGCCAGCCAGAGCCGCCCATCTGAAGCCGACAGGATCAGCGAGGTCAGCTTTACGCCCAGACCGGTCATGTTGAACACACCGACCACGATCCCGGCACAGATGATGACGGCCGCGATGATGGATACTTGCTGCGCGGCCGTGACCACGGCAACCAGCGTGCGGCGGTACCAACCCGCCAGCGACAGCCGTCCGTCGGGCTCGAAGATCAGCGTGAGCCAGGTGACTGCGGTGGCAAACACCGCCGCATAAGCGAGTGTGTAGCTGGTAAAGACGAGCGTCCCGATCAGGATCGAAAATGGTAGCAGGAAGAACGGCACTGAACGTGCAACCGCGGCCCAGCCGGGCATGGCCTCGCGGGGCAGGGGGGCCAGGTTGGTGCGCAGGGCATAGATGTGCACCCCGAACCAGGCCGCCAGAAAGAACAGGATTGCAGGCAGCAGCGCCGCCACCATGATTTCGGTGTAGGGCACCCGGACAAGTTCGGCCATTACAAAGATCCCCGCGCCCATTACCGGCGGCAGGATCTGCCCGCCGGTCGAGGCAACGGCCTCGGTCGCGGCGGCCAGTTGCGGCGGATAGCCTAGCCGCTTCATCGCCGGAATGGTGATCATGCCTGTGGTCGCGGTGTTCGCCGCTGCTACACCCGAGATCGAGCCATAGAAGGCCGAAGACAGGATCGCTACCTTCGCTGCACCCGCCCGGGCCCGGCCCGCGATCTGGGTGGCAAACGCCATGAAACCGGTCCCTGCTTGACCGGCCGAGATGAAACCGCCCAGGATCACGAACATCGCGATCGTATCGACCGAGGTTCCGGTCAGCGTACCCCAAAGCCCGCCCTCGGTGATGGTTAGAGTACCCAACAGGTAATCTACCGGCATACCGCCATGGCCAAACCGGCCAGGAAGGTGCTGGCCCAGGAATGCATAGGCTAGCACCAGTGCCGCGACTGTTGGCAGGACGATCTTGATCGCTCGACGGGCCATTTCGAGCACAACCAGGATCAACGCTGCCGCCAGCGCGATCTGCGCCGGACTGTTCAGCGAGCCATATTGATGGATCAGATCGCGCCGGTTCAGCATGATCAGGGCGCAGATCGTCAACCCGATCGCCAGGAACACCCAACCGGATAGCCGTGTCGCCCGGCCTTGCTTCGCCGCGGCTCCCAGAACGAAGATCCAGGGCAGCGCCAGCGCCAGGTGCGCCGGACGCGTGATCAGGTTCGGGATCAGTCCGGCAAAGGCGTTCCACAGGTGAAAGCCCACAAGAAGAAATGCCAGCGCGATTGCGACGCTCCCGAAGCGCTGCTCATCAACCTCGACCGATAGCCAGCCTCCGAGTCTCTTCACCCAGCGCTCCTTTCTCTGGTTCGTTGGATCCAAGTCCTGCAGGCAGTGAGCCCAGAACTGGCGAGGGGGGCAGAAGCCCCCCTCGTTCCGGCCCCGGTCCGGGCTGTTTCTCAGGGCATGCTTATACCGCGCTCGGCATAGAAGGCCACGACCCCCTCGTGCAGCGGCGCACCCAACTGCGGTACCAACTCGGGCGTGACGCCTGCCCACCAAGGGTTCGTCGCGGCCATGTCTTCACGCTGTTCCCAGAAGGCGCTGACGATCGCCAGTGCGGTCGCGTCATCCATGTTGGTTCCGTAGGCGCCCACAGGTACGGCCATGGTGTCGATCTCGGTGTCGATCCCGGCATAGGTACCGGCGGCGATGCTGACTGCGCCCGCGCCCGGATTGGTTTCAAAGATCGCCGCCTTTTCGTCCTCGGTGAAAGACAGGATGCGCACGGGCAAGGTTGCCGCCAGTTCCTGCACCTGCGGGGTGGGATGCGACGAACAGGTCGCATAGCCGTCGACCTGATTGTTGCGCAGCGCTGATGGCGCACCGGACAGTTCCATCTCGGGCGCACTCACGCTGTCGGCAATTCCAAGCGTCTCGAAGATCGAGGCCACCTGCTGCTGGCAGAATGTTCCCGTTCCGCCCGAGACGAAGCTGCGCCCGGCCAGATCGGCAACCGTGTTGATGTCGCTGTCGGCCCGGACCACCAGATGGATGGTGATGAAAGGCATCGGGAATAGCGTGCGGATGCCGTCATAGCTGCCCTGTTCGAAGGGTTCCCTGCCAGCGAGTGCATTTGCGATCAGGTTCGGCGGCGTGGTGAACAGGAAGGCGCCGGGGCGGCGCCCGGCTTCGGCCACGTTCTGAACCGAGCCCTGGCTCTCCTCGACCGTGGGCAGGATCTCTCCGTTGGACTGGCTCTGAAGCATCTCGCCCAACTGCACCATCATGACGTAGTAGGAACTGGTGGAGGAAGCAGATTTCAGCGTCACGCGCGTCTCTGCCTCTGCAGCCGCACCGGTAAGTGCCAGTGCAGCCGCAAAAGCGCCGGCAACGAAACTGGAGCGCATGGTCAGATCGAACATGGAATTTCCTCCGCCTGTGGTTAACAGGCAGCGCTCTCCTCACCGCCCATGCACTTGAGTGTGGCCCGGGCACGATGCGGGATCAAGTGGTTCGTTCCGATTGAAAATCCTCCGGGAGCGATGTCGAAGCCTCGGACGGCATCGGAATGCGATCATGCCTTTACCAATTCCTTACCTCTCTCGCTCCCACGGCTTCGCCCTAGGCCTCGGCGTGATCTCTGGCAACTCCGTATTCCGCGGTATCTCCGAAGCAGCGAGTGCTGCGCGCAGCCAGTCGCGCGCCCGCCACCAACAGGACACGTCGCTGATTGAAGCCCAAGACCATGCTAGACTGGCCTCCATGCTTGGCTGGTGGCTGCAGTGGCTCAGGCTAGATCCTGGCGCAGATCATTATGGTTTGGCCGCCGCGCCAGTGTCAGCGAAGGAGTTGGCGCCTGAGCGCATTCGCACGGGCCAGACGGTGCGCCAGAAGCGCCGCTCCGCATCCCAGGAAGGCCTGACCCAATTCCGGGTTGCGCCTCGACAGTTCGGCGAGTGCTGGGTGGCGAATGATGCGCACCATACTGTCGGCCTCCGCCACGACCGTGGCGGTTCGGGCAACACCTCCGAAGAATCCGATTTCGCCGACAAGCGCACCGGGAAGGATCGTCGCCACGTGCAGGGCACCTCCTTCATCGGTCGTCACCAACGCGGCCATCCGCCCCTCTTCAAGGAGAACCAGGCTGTCCGACGGCTCTCCTTGCCGGTAGAGCTCCGTCCCGGAATTGATCGCCTCGCATGCAAAGAGATCGCCGTGACCCGCCGCTTCGATGCGTTTCATCAGCAACGTCAGTTCAGAAAGATCGCGCGCCGGCGGAAGTTCGGTGAGTAGGGTCTCTTCCTCGGCTGCAAGCGCTGCGTCCAGGGTGGGTGCGACGAGGAAGGCTGCAGCCGGATCGGCGCGCCGGATCATTGCGTCGAGACCGGAACCCGCGTCCGTCAGCCAAAGCCGGACTTCCCGTTGCTTGCACCGCTTCGCCAGTCCGGCGAGAGCGATGGCGGCCGATATGTCGACACCCTGCGTATGGTGGAAATCGAGTATGATGGCACGTATTCGGTCGCCCTCGCCGGAGAGTTGCCCCGACAGACGACGCATCAGCCGATGGGCGGCGCCAAAGAAGACGTAACCTTGCAGTTCGAAGATGCGCACACCTGCGCCGCTGGCGATGAGTGCTTCCCGTGCGGCCGCACCACGCTCAGTCGTCGACTGCCGCAAACTGGCATCGAGCGAGGCGCGGACGAAATCGAGACGGGCGTAATTGAAGATGAAAAGGCCGGTTGCCGCCACGATGCCGACGGCCACCGCCTGAAGGAAACCCACGGTGACCCCGACTGCGACGATCCCCACGAGAATGGCGAAATCACCCCTGGGCAGGCGCCGCCGTGCCGACACAACCCATTGATCGATCAGATCGAGACCGACGTAGACAAGTACGGCGGCTGACACCGCTCGTGGCAGAAGCGACAGCAGGTCGATGCCGCCGGCCAGAACCGCAGCCAGCACGAAGGAGACGCCAAGCCCGGCACGCCCCGACGCACCACCGAGCATGCGGTGCAGCAGCAGGGTTGAGCCGACGTTATGGTAAGCTGCCAAACCTCCGCCTGCAGCCGCAAGCAGATTGCCGAGGCCGGTTATCCGCAAGTCGCGGTTGAGCTGGATCTCGCGGCCCGTGCTCAATTCGATGCCCGAGGCTCCCAGTGTCGCCGCGACCAGCGCGATCACCGCCAGCACCGTCAGTTCCGGCCACTGTGCCAAGACCGCCCGGACATCTGCGCGATCGGCGATTTCTACCACGGGAAACAGGCCCAGCGCGACAGAATCCGGTGCCACGAGCAGAAGCCCCATCGCCGCGGCTGCATCGACTTCGATGCCCATCATGAGCCGGCCGGCGTGAAACAGAACCAAAGCAACGAGAATGGCAATCGGCAGCAATGAACGGCTCTGCCAGATACGTGTACCCGCCAGCAGCGCCGACCCGAGCACCACGGCTGGCAGCCAGTAGGCCACTGCGCTTGCGTCGAGAAGCGCCGCCTCCGCTGGCTGCGCGGCCATCTCGACCGCGCCCAGGACGATCAGCAGCCCCACTGCGCCAAGAAAACCTGCAAAGACCGGATAGGGGATATAGCGTGCCAGTTCGCCAAGCCGGAACACGCCAGCTGCGAAGAACAGGATGCCCGTCATGAACGAGGCGCCGACAAGCGTCAGCGCCGCACTCGCCGCGAAAACCTCGGCCGGTGCACTCCCCAGCACGGCGGCAAGGTCGGAGAGGGATATTGCGAGGATCACCGTTGTGGCCGCAGCCGGAAGGGCCACCAAGGCACCGTTGCGCTTCTTGATCCCGACGAGGAAGTTGACGACGATTGCGCCGGTCAGTCCGGCAGTCAGCCCTATCGGCAGAAAGGGCTCCAGAGGACCGCTGAAGATGAGTGACGCCAGAGAACTGGTCACCACAGCGCTCATGACTCCGACAAAAAGCACCGAAGTCAGCCAGAGCAGTCCGTCCGCAAGCCTGCCTGACAACATCAGACCGGTCGTGCCTGGTCCCTGCATCCAGCTCTCCCTCCCTGCACGACCGAGATATCCGGCGACTGAGCCGGCCAACCGTCGTACACTCCACGGGTTTGAACGACCCATCCGGCAGGCGCAAGATCAGCAGATCATGCCCGACCGGCGTCATGTACTTTCGACGACACGGCATACTGCCCCTGTCATTGCACGTGAGGCTTGGCGTTCTCCTCGAGACGCCGCGCGAGCAGGCGCAGCATGTAGAAGGCAAAGGCGGGATTCTGGTAATGGAGCCGCGTGAAATCCTCTTCCCGCATCACGGCGACTTCGCATTCTCCGACACAGCGGGCAGTGAGCGTGCGGGATCGCTCCTTGCTGAAAAAGGCGATCTCGCCGAAGATCTCGCCGGGCTCCAGATACTTGCCGATTTCTTCGAGCAGCACTCGGCCCGATTTCAGATAGTAGATACGATCTGCGGCATCGCCTCTGCGGAACAGAACCTTGTTCGGCTCCACTTCCATCCGGGTCAGGAAACCAGCGATCCCTTCGGGCAACCGATCATCGGAAGTGGCTCGTTTCACCTTGCGCAGAAGGAGCAGGATCTGAACGAGCCGGAAAAGATTGAACGGCAAGAGCGCTGTGTGCAGCGCAAGAATCGGCGTGGCGTCGGCCATCATGCCGTAAACAATGAAGAGGACATTCGAGGCGATTGCTGCCATCCGCAGGGGCAGCATCGTTTTCATCGAATAGGCGATGAAGGTCATGACCGCGGCCGCCCAGCCGATCAGTTCCAACAACCATTCTCCCTTGCTTGACGTAGAGTGCCGCCCAGTTGCGGCGATGCGCGCTCGTGAGAATTGCGCGATTGCGCAGAGGGGGCAAGGGGCCATCCGGCGCAGCCCGGCGCGGACTTTGGGCATGGCTGCAGCGTACCAGGCTGCGCTCTACTACTGGGCGAATCCAGGCATTGCCATTTGCGGAAAAGCGTTTAGACGCTAGACTAGTCCAAACTCGATTTACGTCTCTTTTCTGAATGAAAAGACCTGAAGTTCAGATCGCGGGGTGATTGACGTGAAGCGCCTCGGCCCAGAGGTTGAAGCCGTTCTTCAGTCCGTGGGGCTGAGTGAGCTTGCGGTCCGCTTTGCCGCCGAGGATATCGATGATGCCCTTTTCTGGTCATTGCGGGAGGACGATCTTCGGGAACTCGGTCTGAACCTTGGCCAGCGCAAAAGGCTTCTCGGGCGCATCAAGGCCGGTCGCCCAACCGGTCAAGCCGCTGCACCCCATTCCTCAACGCTTGAACTGCGTCGGCTGACAGTTCTGTTCAGCGACCTTGTTGGCTTCACCGACCTGTCCACAAGGATCGACCCTGACGACCTGCATCGCGTCTTGCAGGATTATTATGGTGCGGCACGCAGGGTAGCTGGTCAGTTCGACGGATTCATCGCCTCAATCCAGGGCGATGGCATCGTCATGCTGTTCGGTTATCCCGCCAGCCGAGGAAGGAATGCCGACCGGGCGGTGGGTGCGGGTCTCGCACTGCAATCCGAACTTTCTGTGCTGGCGGCGCAACAAGCGTTTGGTCAGGAGATTTCCGTTCAGGCGCGGATCGGGATCGCAAGTGGCACGGCAGTCGTCGGTTATCCGGACGGCGCCTTGTCCGACGAGGGGCTGCACATGGTGGGCCCCGTGATCAACCGTGCCGCCCGTCTTCAGACTCTCGCTACGCCCGGTACGGTGATCGTCGATCAACCGACACGGGCGCTGGCCGCCTCGGCCTTCGAGTTCGCGCGCCTGCCTGACGCGAACCTGAAAGGATTCGAGGGCGCTGTGGGGGTATCACAGGCGATCACACAGATCGGTTTATCGCATCCAGGAACAGAAGCAGGCCTGCCCGGCGATAGCCGCAGCGCTCAGAGACCGGAAAGCGAGATGCTGGCGGCGGCATGGCGCACCGCCTGCACTCAGCGACTGGTGCTGGTTCGCCTTGTCGGCGAGGCCGGTATCGGAAAGTCCACCCTGCTTAAGGAGATTGCGGCAAGAGCGGCGCCTCAGAGGGCGCGAATGACGTGGCTTGCATGCTCGGCCGTGGCCGCGCATACGCCGCTTCGCCCGGCGATCGATCTGCTCGAATCCCAACTGGCGCCATCACGCGGAGCCGGGACGGATGAGCTGCTCGAGCAGTTGCGTTTGCTCCTCCCCGATGGCAACTCAGATGAGGTCGACGCCATCGCGTCGCTCCTCGGGATTGCACGCGCGGCAGGTGGCCCGGCCATTTCCTCTGCAGAGGGCCGCAAACGGCTGCTCGATACCCTGGCGCGCCATCTGGTTGGCCGCCCTGATCAGCCCAACCTGCTTGTGATCGAGGATGTGCATTGGGCCGATGCGACCACGCGCGACCTGATCCAGCGCTGCGCAGAGCTTGCGGCGTCGCACAAGATGATGATCGTGGCATCCTCGCGGGATGTGCTGGACCCAATCTGGGACGATGACGAACGCTGTCAGAGCATCCTCGTCACCCCGCTTCGGAACGAGGCTGCGCGCGAGGTTCTGGCCAGGCATCTTGGCGGCCGTGTCCTTCCGGAAAGCGTTGTCGCGACGATCATCGCGCGCAGTGACGGCAACCCCCTCATGCTCGAGGCACTGGCCCGCTCGGTCGGGAGCCTCAGCGACGCCGATCTGGGTCAGCAACTGCAGGTGCCGACGTCGATCTATGAAAGCATCTCGGGGCGGCTCGACGGCCTGCGGCATGGCCGGCATGTCGTCTCTTTGCTTTCGGTTTTCCAGGAACCGATCGATGAAACCACGCTGGCGCGGGCGCTCGGCTGCGGGCTGCAGGATCTTGATGGAGCGGTGATCGAGCTGATCGACGCCGGGATCGTCGAAAGGTTCGGGGGCGGCGCTACGCCAGGCTTGCGGTTCCAGCACAGCCTTTATCGAGAGGTGAGTTACGAGCGGCTGGTGAAATCAACCCGCATCAGGCTGCACCGTCAGGTTTACGATGCGTTGACGTACACCGGTTCCGATCTGGAAACTGTGCGGCCGGGCCTCTTGGCCTGGCATGCAGCGCAGGCAGGCGATCATGCGAATGCAGCACCGCTTGCGCTGTCTGCCGGCGAGAAGGCGATGCAGAATTCGGCACTGATCGAGGCAGGGCATTTCCTGCGCCAGGCTCTCGCATCGCTCGATCGGTTGCCCCCCACGCGCGAGACGGACCGCTTGCGCCTCAAGGTGCTGATCGCCCAGGCGTCGGTCACCCGTGCACGACACGGTATTGCCGTCGACGAAGTCAATGAACTGGGCCAGAAGGCGCTGTCGCTGGCCCAAGCCTTGGGTGACAACCGCAGTGAACTCATCGCGCTCTCGGGGCTTTATGCCCACGCCTTGGTGCGGGCCAACTACCCCGCCGCCGCGACTTGGGCCTCGCGGTTGATCGAGGTCGCGACGGTGACGCAGGACGGTACCTTTCGAATGATCGGCGAGCGCGGGCTTGGCGCCGTCGCCCTGCACACTGGTACGTTCGATGAAGCCGAGACACGGCTGCGCCGCGCGCTTGAGAGCTACGACACCGCGACGCACCTGCCTCTTGCGCATGCGCAAGGCTACGATCATGCCGAGCTTTCCGCGGTCTTCCTGTCCTTCACGCTCTGGCTCAAGGGCGACCCGGTCGAGGCGGCGCGGATCGGTGAGTTCGCGATCAGCCATTCGCGGCGTATCGAGCATGCCCATTCCCTGGCTCAAGCGCTTCTGTTCCGGTCGATGCTGGCGACGCTGGCGCGCGATCACGCCACCGCTCTCGCGTGCGGGCATGAGGCGATCGAAGTGGGCGGGCGTCATGGACTTGCCGTGATGCATGGGGCAGGCGGCTTCTTTGTCGAAGCCGCGCACCTGATGTCGCAGAGCCGACCGCCGGATCCCGGTGAACTGGAAGTGCTGCGAGAGCGGCATGATGCCTTTCTCAAGGTCAATCCTTACAATTACGGCCCGGTAACGGGCGCGGTCCTCGCCGATCTCCTGCTTCACGGCAACCAACCGACCCTGGCATCCGAGGCGTTGCGCATTGCCGAGGAAACCCAAGACCGGACGGGCGAGACATGGTGCAAGCCCGAACTCGAGCGTGTCAGGGCGCGCCTGGAAGCAGCCGATAGTGACCACGCGGCGTCCATCCGGATGCTGCGTGATGCCTTGCAGGCCGCCGAACACGGAAGAAGCAACATGCTGGCACTTCGCATCGCTTGCGATCTGGTAAAGGCCAGTCCGTCACCCGGTTCGATGGAACGTTTGGCCACGGTCCGTCGCCGGATGATCTCGATCGACGACGGATGGGATGCTGTACGCTGTCAGAATCTGCTGAGGCGCACTGCGCCTGCCTGACCGCCGACCTCGGCCAGTGCACCTTCGTCGAGAAGATTGCGCAGAATCCGCTGTGCGACGGCAGGCCCAACGTCACGTTCCAGCCGCGCAGAAAGCGCCACAATGGGAGCGGGAGGATCGAGAATCTCCGCCAGCCGTGTGGCCGTTACGGGTCCGATCCGCGGCGCGGCCTCCTTGCTCTTGCAAAGCCAGATCGCCGGGGTCCATCGGATGCGATCCGCCTCGAGCACCGCAATCCGAGACAAGGGCGAAGCCAGGCCAAGCGGCCGGGACAGCGTCGGCCAACGGTTCGCTTCAGGTTTCTGGAGGGGCGTACCGGAAGTCGCGATGGTGCAGGTTGACCAGAAGGCGGAGTGCCGCCTCGTCTGCTCGCCATAGGCGCGCGCCGTCGCAGTGAGTGCAGCATCGGCAGCCCGGTGATGACGGTCGCGGATGAAAGACCGCGCCGCCGCATCGTCCCCCGCCGGATCCAGCAGCGTCGCGACGGCCGCCGCTGCCTGTGCGCCACTGCGAAAGGCATGAAGCAATCCATGCGAAGCAATAGGATCACGGGCCAGCGCTGCATCACCTATCCGCAGGACTCCGGGTGCTGGAAAAGGGTCATCTGCCAGCCTGAGCATCGCAGGCACCGCCTTGCCCACCAAGAGCTGTTCAGGCAGACCAAACAAGGAACTTGCGAGTTGCTCCTCAAGCATCGCCTGACGGCCTCCGGTGTCCAGCCCGGATAGCGAGCTGCCGGCAAGGAAAAGTGCCCCGGAAAGGCGGCCGTCGGGCAGGTAACAGGCCCATGTCCAGCCGTCGGACAGCGCCTCGATATGCATCAAGGGGGCGCGCACCCCCGCCGAGTGACACCCGGTGAACGGAAGCGCCACAAGCTGAACGCCATTCCTTCCACGCGACGCTGTTGCCCCAAGACCGGCACGCCCCCGCGCGTCGACGACAAACCGTGCGGCGATTTCGTCCTGTCCAAGACGCACAACGGCGGCCTTGCCTGACGACCGGATTTCCCCTGCACGTGCGACGATGGTCCGCGCGCGCGGCGCCATTGGCCACAAGGCACGGTGAAACCGACAGCGGTCCAGCAGCAGCGGCGCGGCCTCGCCAAGATTCCTGTACTCGGGTTGTCCGCGCCAGTGCATGTGCATCGTGCCCGCCCGTCCAAGACTGGCGGAGGCGAGTGCATCGCCGAAGCCCAGCCTTTGGGCAAGCGCCCATCCGTTCACGGGAAGGCTTTCGATCCGGGGCGACGGATCCCGGCCCGGATCGATTAGGGTTACCTGAAGCCCCGCTTCGGAAAGGCCCTTGGCCGCGGCCATGCCCGCTGGCCCAGCGCCAACCACCGCGACATCCGTTTCAACCCGGCTCATCGAACCAGTCGGGACGATGTTCGATCATCCGCGAATAGGCCGACATGGAGAAATGCAGCCAGCCACGAACGAAGTCGCATGCGGGGCGCCCGGCATGAAGAACCTCCTGATGGCAACCACCGCCGCAGAGCCTGCGTGCCCAGCAGCGCGTACAGGGGGCTTGGCGTTCGACCGACCGTTCGTCCAGCCAGGTGCGGCGGGCCTTATGATCAATGCCGCCGCTAAGATCGCCCATCTTTCCCAGCGGGTCGTTCACAAAGCGGTGGCAGGCCGAGTAGGCCCCGCTCGCATCAACCGCGAGATAGTCGCGCGCCGCGCCGCAGGCATGGCTGCGGGGTCGCCCTTGGTGCAGTTCGCGTAGCGCTGTCGCAAGGTTTGCGAATGGGTGCGTCCGGCCATTGAGTACTGCCTCGAGCCATGAGTCGCCACAGCGGATCATCGCGTCCAGTAGCGCCGTAAAATCAGCCGGCTGAAGCGCACCCCGGCCGGTGGGCGAGGTGATCGACGGCGACACCCCGACCGATGAGAACCCCAGATCTGCCAGCGCGGAGATCGTATCGTCAAGATCAAGGTTCGCGGGCGTGACCGTCACCCGTGCGGACAGGGCGATCCGATCCGCGTGGCGACTCAGCCGGGCAACTCCGGCCGCAACCCGGTCGAAGCTTCCCTGTCCGCCTCGGCCCGGGCGCAGCCGGTCATTCGTTGCGCGTGACCCGTCCAGACTGACCGTGACCGCAAAGCGATGCTCAGCCAGGAAGGCTGCATCCTGCTCGGTGATCAGCGTTCCATTCGTGGTGGTCGAGAACCCGACGGCGACTGCCCGCATTCCCGCGCGTAGACGCGCGTGGCGAACAGCGCGGTGGATGAGGTCGCGTGCGACCAGAGGTTCGCCCCCCATGAACGCGATTTTCACGCCGCCGCCGGGTGGCGTGTCTCCGATCAGCGTGTCGATGGCTTGACGCGCCACATCCCAGGACATCCGGCCGTCCGGTCCGCCGAAGTTGCCACCCGAAGCATAGCAATAGACGCAGGCCAGATTGCAGGTCTGCGATACGGTCAGCGCCAGTGCGCGAACGGGCCGCGTCGGGTTATCGGGAGGTGGCGCCAGCGCGGCGGCCGTCAGCCCGAGTTGCATGAGCGCCGCCGCCGTTCCCGCGTCGCCATCCAGCAGCCCCTTTGCGAGGGTGGCGGCCTGAGTATCGTCGAGACGATAGAGCCCCATCGTCTCGGCCACCAGTGCCAGGTCGCCTGCAAGATGGGCATGTGCGCTTTGTGGACGTGCGGCGTCCATCGCGACCGACGCAGGGGAAGGCGCCGAGTCACGTGGCATTCTTCGGCACCTCCCAAAGCGCGAAGAAGGGAATGCCCAGACCTTTCACGCCATCGCCGCGGGCCAAGCGCTCGGCCTCTGCCTGAAAGGCGCGCATCGCGTCGCGAGAGCGCAGGATGCACGCCTCTGCGCGCGGCATGTCATCGAGATGTTCGGCATCGTAGCCGTCTTTCAGCGCCCCGACGATATCTTGCAGATGACCCAACGCCGGCTTGACAGCCGCATCGTCCGCCGGTGCGAGTTCAATGTCCCGCAGGACCAGCAACGGATGCGCCTCATACCGCGCCAGGAGTTCGCGAATGTTGCGGAATTTCTGGTAGTGCTGCACTCCGTCGCTGTCGATCCGGACGGCAAGTTCGTAGAGCCCCGGAGGATAGGTTCCAGGGTTGCGGCGCAGGTGATCGACCAGCCCGGCGTATTCGCTGTCCAAGGGGTTGGCCGGCCGCTCCACCTCCACAAAGTCCGCAAGCGCCGAAAGGGTGGCGGGCCGAAGCTTTCGTACCCTTGCTTCAAGGTCATCCGGTGGCAGGCCCGTAACAGGATCGGCATAGGCGGGCTGAAACGGCTGGATGACGGGGACATACCCACCTTCAGGGTAGTGGCCAGCGCGATCCAGCGTCCAGAGAATCTGGTTGACCCATCGCATGTGGGTCATCTCGCTCAGAGCGACCGATAGAAGCGTCTGCCGCGCGGCGCGCAGATCGTCGGCCAGATCCGGCCAAGCCCGGCGTTGATCGGACGTGACCTCATCCGGCGCCCTAAGCGAGAAATACGCGTAGAGGTAAACCATCGAGAGGGTGAATTCGAGCGGTGCGAGTTCTTCGGTCAGATCCTGGATGACCTCGGCCGTCGATGCGTAGGCATGTCTCAATCCCGCCATCGGCGGGGTTGTCGGCGTTCCATCGGTCTCTTCGCCTTGCAGCACGAAATCAAGCTCCTGCCAGCGCAGGTTCATTTCGTAGGGATCGTACTGCTCTGCCCGCGCGCGTTCGAGCGTGGATGCCACAGAGACATCCCGCGCCGAACCGCGCCGACGCATCCAGTCGATGAAGGTGACGGCCTGCGCAGGATCGTCCGACGACGTCCCGTCCTCGAGTGACGGCCCCCGCACCGGCCCCAGCACGATGTCGGGATGGTTCGAGGCCCAGTACTGGCAGGCGCAATCCCGGAAGTCGTGCGTCCAGGGGCTGCACATCGAGGCCGTCAACTCACCGGGCCGGTAGACATCGGGGATCATCCCCTCGCCATCGAGATATCGACGCCGCTTGCCGCGCAGGACGACCGGATTGCCGACCGGCTGGCCCGCGGCATCACGGCGGGTGAGAGCGATTGTCAGGTCGGCTGTGTCCGGGTCCTGGTCGGCCTCGATGGAGCGGATCACCCACCAGCAGGTCTCGCCTTCATAGGGGATCATGTGCACTGCGTTCTGGAAGACATCGAAATCGTAAAGCGCGATGCGCTTGCCGTATTGTTCGACCCAATGGAGATACCATTCCCCATCGCCAAGCGCCGCGCCTTCTGGGCCGTTCAGCTGTTGCTTCAGCGTTCCAAGCCAGCCCGCATCCTCTTCGAAGATAGGATCGCTCTCCACATCGGCATTGACCAGATGCGCACCCTGTGTGCCATCCGGCCCCGATGGTTCGATTCCAAGGAACTCGAAGGTGAGACCCGGAAAGAAGCGCACGTCCAGTTGTCGCAGGTCGAATTCAAGCCCTGGGTAGCAGTTGCCCACGCCTGATTCCATCAACGTCGAGGCAGGATTGCCAAGCACGGGCTCGGGATACGCCGGGGGGCATGTGGTCGCGGCGCGGTTGAGGGGTTTCGGCGCGTCACCCATGATCGCCCTCCGCGTCCGGCACCGCGGCGTTCGACCGCCACCGCGCATCGGTTTCCAGCTTGTCCAGATAACCCATCAAGAGGTCATACTGGCGGCGCGTGATGCTGAGCGGCACCCCCATCGAGTGCCGCATGTAGGGCGGCATGCGCATGTCGTAGGTCTGATCCATGACATTGCGCGGATCGCGGTAACGCGGCGGATTATCATCCGACGGCCGACGGCGACCGCCACTTTCTTCTTCGGGAAGATCCCACCTGCCGACGGGCACCTGCGCCGGCTTCTGCACACCGACTCGCTGCGGCAGATCGGCCAACCGGGCAAAGGGCGGACGGACGATCCGGCGCACGCGGTCAGGCCGTCGGGCCAGAAACTCCTGCAGCACCGGGCTATCCGCCATCCGCGCATGAACCTGCTGCACCACCTGCGTAAAGGGCAACCGGTCACTCGCGCCCGAAGTCGATACCCGGGTGTCGCCCTGTCCCGGCGTGTAATCGGGCGTGATCTCGGCAAAAGGAATGTCGCTTGCCCGCATGCTCTTCGGGCCCAGCCGGGGCGAAAGCCCCTCGTCCCAGTCCGCGTCGTCCGGCCCGGTGGTGCTGCCGAGGATGCCAGCATTCCCGGCCAGCGCCCAGGACCGCCGTTGATCCAGATTCACAAGGCTCGCCGTCTCGAAGATGCGCCGGAAGAGATCGAGGATTTCGCCGGGCGTCGTTGCAAGGTCGGGCACCGGGGGCGGCAGTTCTCGATCGTCGAGTTCGTCACGGATCGAATACATCGGGCGGCGGTCTGGCGCGAAGTCGGGTGGACCGGAAAAGGCGCGCGCCAGTGCCTTCAGTACCCGACCGCCAATCGATAATGTGGCTTCGATCATCAGGTCACAGGTGTCGTCGATCGTTCCCCATCCATCTCCCGACCCCTCGCGCGCACCATCGTAGCTGTCCTGCGGCGTGGGCCATTTCGGCGTGCCTCCGGTGCGGAAGTTGAACCCTGACCAAGGGGTATCGGGGCTCAGGATGCGGTTTTCGGGGCGGGTCATGCGGTGGTTTCGCCCATACTCGGTCACGGCGGGTTCGAAATCACCGGGGGGTCGTGGCGAAGCTGTCGCGATCGTGGCATCCGGCGGCCCGAACGTGTCCCCTTTTCCTGGCGTGAACCGCAGGCGGATCTGGTCAAGCCTGGTCCGACAACTCCAGTCTTCATCGTTCGGCAGGAATGTCTGTACCATGCCAAGTGGCAGCGGAGCGTCCGGCCGAACGAGCGGAACCTGATCGCGGGTGTGCGGGCTGATCGCATCAAGCCGATGGGGTCGGTAGGAGTCGGCCGGGAAGGAGACATGCGCGACGGCCGCGCAAGACGCAAGTTTCGTCCGCGACTGCGCCTTCCGGTTGCCCGCGTCCACCCGAAAGACGAGGTCGCCAAGGCGCGCTCCGCGCGCTTCAAGGAACCGCCGCGTGACGGGCACCGCAAGGATGCGGCCGTCGGGGTGCTGCACCCGCGCCCACAACTCGAAGAACGGCGCGACGGGGCGCACACGCCCCCTTCGGTCCTTGAAGGTGATGCGATGTGGCGTTTTGATGACAAGCCGGTGCGGCCAATGCCCATCGCCCCTTGCAGACTCCAAATGAAGTGACGGCGCGGGTTCGATCATGGTCTGCATGCCGCGGTGCGGGTTTTCGTCGATCTTCCAGCGGTAGGCATCCATCGGTTCACGGGCGCTTCCGACCCGCGCGATGGCCATGGGGGGATCGAAGTACAGGCCCACGACTTGCCCCTTCGCGGGATCGCTGCAGCACCAGTCGGCGCATGGCCCATCGCCCGACGCGCGGGAGGCGCAGTTCTTTTCCTCCTCGATCATTTCACCTCCGTTGTCAGCGGCTCATCCGGCAGAAGACCTTGCTCGTAGGCAAAGAGATTGTGCCGGTCGTACTGCCGCTTGATCGCAACCAACCGATCGAGGTTCTCGCCGAAATACTGCTCGCGGAAATCCGGATTGCCGCGTCGCGGATAATTCTGGTAGCGGTGGCCGTTCCCCATATTCCCCGCGATACGGCCGAATTCATCGAGCCAGGCGATTGCCTGCGTCCTGTTGTTCTCGAAGGTCCAGAAAGACCAGGCGAAGAGGTCTAGGCTGGCATCTCGGTGAACGAAAGCCGTGGCATCCGGTCTGACCTCGTTTATCGCGCCGCCATAGAGTTCAAGCGCGATGAAGGACGTCTTATCCGGCGCTTGTAGAAAGTGGCAAACGATGTCGCGCCAGCGCTCTGGTCCGTGATGGGTCGTTACGATGCGGCTGTCGACCAGAGGTCGCGTGTTCATCGACACGGAAGGCATGTCGATCCCTGGGGGGTGGGCCGTCTGAAGGAGGATTTCGTTGAGTTCCAGGTAGCGACCGCGCCGCCAGATCTCGACCTGACGCTCGGCGTCGGTGACATGGGCGAGAAGGGTGCCGAGCGCGGCCTTTGCCTCTGCCTCGGTGCCGTCGTAAAGGCCGCGGATCATCAGACCCGGGACCTGGCCGGTCGGTTTGTCCGCGGTGGGCAGGTTCATCAGCAGCGCCTGCAGGCCGATCCGAGGCGGGCCATCGTCGCTGTAACCCGCCTGCAGGTCAGCGAGCACTCGGCAAGCCACATCGATCTCGGTCGAGCATGTAAGGGGAAACCGCAGACCGAAGCCAAACAGGTGATCCAGGTGCGACAGGCGATATTCGACTTCGACAAGGACGCCGAACTGGTTGCCCGTACCGCCCCGGACGGCCCAGTAAAGATCCTCGTGATGGCCCGGCCGGGCCCGCACGACCCGCCCATCAGCCAGAACGAGCGTGACGGCGTCGACCAGGTCGCAATTCATGCCGAAAAGCCGTGAGGTGAACCCGTAGCCTCCACCCTGCATATAGCCCGCGACGCAGACCGTTTCGCATCCGCCGCCGGGCAAATGCAGACTTGCGGCATCCAGCATCAGGTTGAGCTTGCGAAAGTTGGTGCCTGCCCCCACGCGGACACGGCGGGCCTGTCGGTCAATCAACACATGCGCGATCCCGCTGGTGTCGATCACCATCTGGTCGTTGACCGAGTATCCGGCCGTGGAATGCCCGCCCGACCGCGCCACGACCTTCAGCCGACTGGCGCGCGCGAACCGCAGCGCCGCGACGACATCGCTTTCACAGACGCAACTCGCAATGATCTGCGGAAAGTTCTGGTAGGTATGCATGAAGCCCATGCGGGTATCGTTGTAACCGGGAGTGCCCGCCAGAGTTACAGTTCCGGCAAACTCCGCAGACAGCCTGCCCAGCGCAGCGTCGGTATAGGAGGGAAGACCCGTCTCAACCGCGCCGGCACCCGACCTGACCGGCCAGAAGCGCTTTTGTCTGCGCAAAGGCTCTCCTCCGAATTTACCTTTTCATAAGACAGTGGCCCGAGGGTCGGCGTCAAGCCTGCTGATCCGGGCGTGCTTCGGCACGCAAATTGCGTCCCGTTTCGTCTCGATCAGGTATCCCCAGAAGTCCCTGCGCCGAAAGTTCATCCTCGTTTCTGGAAAGCGCGATGCCTGCCGTTGTACAGGAAAACCTCCGACACGCCCAAGCGCGCAAATCGCAGTCTTCGCGTTGCCGGCTCTGACGGAGGGCCTACCTTAACAAAGCTGTCGATCATGGATTTCCACCATGCCCAATCCGCTCTCGCGTCTGCGACCCCCTTCCTTCACCTCTCTCGGCCTTCTGCTTGGCACACTGTTCTTCGCGGCCTCGCTGACGCCGAGCCTTGTGCCGCGGCCGACAGCCGTTCAGGGGGCGCTGTCGGGACTGAGCCTTGCGGCCGGTTACGGGATCGGTTTGGCGCTGCAATCCCTGTGGCGACTGCTTCAACTGCCCGAGCCGCAGGGGCGGTCGCAAACCGTTTTTGCGGGTGTGGCCTGGATGATTTGTGCGGCCGCTTTGTCTTTGGCGCTCTGGCAGGCCTCGACCTGGCAGAACCGGCTCAGGGCGCTCATGGATCTCCCGCCTGTCGAGACGACGAGGCCGTTGACCGTTGCTCTGATCGCGCTGTTGGTGTTCGTGTTGATCTTCCTGCTGGGTCGCCTTGTGGACCTGACGTGGCGCGCGCTGTCGCGTCGCCTCTCCCGCGGCCTCCCGGGACCACAGGCGGTACTGATTGCCATCGTGCTGACCGCGCTGTTGTTCTGGAACATCGGCAACGGGGTGCTGGTACGCAGCGCGATGCAGGTCGCGGATGCGAGCTATCGACAATATGACGCGCTGTTCGAGGAGGCGAGCCCACGGCCGAACGACCCACTCAAGGCGGGCGGACCGGGATCGCTACTGGATTGGGAGGGGCTGGGACGCGCCGGACGCGAGATGGTCGCCTCCGGTCCCGACCGTACATTGATCGAAGAGATGACCGGCGCCCCTGCGTTGGAGCCTCTGCGGGTCTATGTCGGGCTGAACTCCGCCCCTGATCCGCACGCACGCGCGGAACGCGCCCTGGCCGAAATGATCCGTATCGGCGCCTTCGCTCGCGGGACCGTCGTGATCACCACGCCAACCGGCACAGGCTGGATAGATCCCGAAAGCCAGACGGCGCTGGAGTACGTGTTGCGCGGTGACGTGGCGACGGTGTCGGTACAGTATTCCTATCTCGCCAGCTGGATCGCGCTGCTGGCCGATCCCGAATACGGCGTCGAGACCGCGCGCGCAGTCTTCGCCGCCGTCTACGGTCACTGGCGGGACCTGCCCCGCGATACCCGCCCCCGGCTTTACCTGCATGGGCTCAGCCTCGGCGCGCTCAACACCGATCTCAGCCATGATCTGGTTCAGGTGATCTCGGACCCCTATGACGGCGCACTTTTGTCCGGTCCGCCCTTCAACAGCCCGGGCTGGCGTGCGGCCACGCGGGCGCGCAACGCCGGCACCCCGGCCTGGCTGCCCACGTTCCGCGACGGCTCGGTCATCCGCTTCACATCGCAGGAGAACCGGCTGGATGACGCCTGGGCCCCTTGGGGCAGTTTCCGCATCATCTACCTGCAATACGCCAGCGATGCAGTGGTGTTCTTCGATCCCGGCGCGCTGTGGCGGCGGCCGGCCTGGCTGGACGGGCCGCGTGGACCGGATGTATCGCCTGATTTCATCTGGATCCCGGTGGTGACCTTTCTGCAACTTGGCGTGGACATCATGATGGCAGTGCAGCCGCCGCTGGGACACGGGCATCTTTATGCCTTTCCGCACTACGTTGATGCCTGGGCGGCGCTGACCGATGCACCCGGATGGACAGCCGAAACGCTTGAGGATCTTAAGGCGCGCGTCGCAGCGACACGCTAGCGCGGCCGGCACGGAAACGGTTATGCGAAACCGCTGTAAAACTCCCGCGAAGTTGCCGCCGTCAGATGCAACAGAATCTCTGGACTTTCGAATCCGGCCGACTAAAGTCTCTTCGTAGAGAAGCGATATTCTGGTCCGGAACTGCAATTTCCGCCGAAACCGGATAGCCCGGAAATGGCGCATGACGGGGGATTATTCATGTGTTTTGCCTGTGACGCTGAAGCGGCGATTGCCGCCGGGATCGACCCCTGCCTTTGCGGCGCCCCTCAGACAATCGCAGCCTATCGTCGCGTGGAAGCCGATCTGCGGCGGCGGGAATTCCTTGGCGGAACAGCGGCGGTGCTGGGGATGTTCGCGGGCTTCGGCCTTGCCCCGCGCGAGGTCCGGGCACAGACCCCGGGCCGGCCGATCCTGCTGACCAATCTGCGGCTTTTCGACGGCGAAACGCTTGCGATGCGGGAAGGGGTCGAGATCCTGATCGAAGGCGGGCGGATCAGCGCACTGCCGCCCCTCGGCCAGGGCCCGCAGGATGCCGAGCGGATCGACTGCGGCGGGCGCACGGTGATGCCCGGACTGATCGATGCGCACTGGCACACCACTCTGGTGGGGGTCAGCCAGATCGCAGCGATGACCCAGGATGTCGCCTTCCTGCATCTGGTCGCCGGGCGCGAGGCCGGGGCGACGCTGATGCGTGGCTTCACCACGGTGCGCGACGTGGGCGGGCCAGCCTTCGGACTGAAAATGGCGATCGATCGTGGCGTCGTCACGGGCCCGCGCATCTTCCCCTCGGGGGCGATGATCTCGCAGACCGGTGGGCACGGCGATTTCCGCCTGCTCAACGAACTGCCGCGCTTTCCGGAAACGCCGCCGAACAACATCGAGCGCCAGGGCGTGGCGCTGGTCGCCGACGGCGCCGACGCGGTGCTGCGCGCCGCGCGCGAACAGCTGATGAAGGGCGCCAGCCAGATCAAGATCATGGCCGGCGGCGGGGTCACGTCGCTCTACGATCCGCTCGATGCCACCCAATACACCGAGCGCGAGCTGCGCGCGGCGGTCGAGGCCGCCGAGGATTGGGGCACCTATGTCTGCGCCCATGTCTATACGCCGGGCGGAATCCGCCGGGCCGTGGCGGCTGGCATCAAGTCGATCGAGCACGGTCAGCTGGCCGACGAGGAGACGGTGCAGATCATGGCGGGCGAGGGGGTCTGGTGGTCGATCCAGCCTTTCTTGGGCGACGAGGATGCCGCGCCCAAACCCGATCCCATCCAGCGGGCCAAGCAGTTGCAGGTATCCGAGGGGACGGTGCGCGCTTTCGAGATGGCGAAGCAGTACAGCGTGCCGCTGGCCTTCGGAACGGATATCCTCTTCAACCCCGAGGGAACCAGCAGTCATGGCCGCCAGCTGGCGAAGTTCGCGCGCTTCATGTCGCCGCTGGAAGCTCTGCACAAGGCGACCGGCGCCGCGGGCGAGTTGCTGGCGATGTCAGGCGCGCGCGCGCCCTACGAGGGCCGCCTGGGCGTGATCGCCGAGGGCGCGCTCGCCGATCTTCTGGTCGCCGATGCCGACCCCGAGGCGGGGCTCGACTGGCTGGACGACCCGGACAACAACCTCCGCCTGATCATGAAGGGCGGGCGGGTTTACAAGGACACGCTTTGAACGAGGGATCCCCATGAAGCGTCTTGCCGACAAGATCAGGACCCTTGCCCTGCCACTGGTCGCAGCCCTTGCGCTTGGCGGGGGCGCCAGCCAGGCGACTGCGGCCGATCACGAAGGCCAGGGCTGGAGCTACCAGATCACGCCCTATGTCTGGGCCGCTGGGCTGGGCGGCGACATTACGCCCTTCACCGGCGCGCCGACGGTCTCCATCAGCAAATCCTTCTCGGAAATCCTGAAGGACCTGGACGCAGCCTTCTTCATCTCGGGTTTTGCCCGGCGCGACCGATTCGTCCTGCTGGGCGACCTGAGCTATTCGTCGTCGTCCAAGGCCGGAATCGCCCCCGGAGGCATCCCGGCCGAAGGGAAACTGAGCCAGACCTCGCTGACGCTCGCCGGGGGCTACCGGGTGGTCAGCGAGCCGACCGTGTCGGTGGATCTCCTGGGGGGTGCTCGCCTGTGGCGGCTCAAGGCATCGGTCGCCACTCCGGCTCCGGTGCCGCAAGGCTCGTTCAGCAAGACCTTCGTCGATCCCATCGTCGCGGTGCGGGCGAATTTCGCCCTCGCCCCGCGCTGGTCGGCCATCGCCTATGCCGATGTCGGCGGCTTCGGCGTGGGCTCGCGCAGCACCGGCCAGTTCGTCGGCACGGTCAACTACCAGATGCGAGACGACTTCTATCTATCCGGCGGTTACCGCGTGCTGAACGTGGACTACCGCAGCGGCGGCACCCGCGTTGACGTCACGATGAGCGGCCCCCTGTTCGGCGCGACCTGGCGGTTCTGACCCGCCCGACGGCGCGGCCGGGGCCCGCCTTGGCCGCAGCGATCCCTTTTTTACATGAGATTCCAATGCGCCCCATTTCCCGCTTGCTCGGTGCCAGTGTCTGCGCCTCCGGCATCAGAGTCGGCACCGCCGCGCAGACCTGCACCCGCGCCGTCTATCACGGCCTTGATGACCGCTCCCTGACCGGACGCACTTTTGATTTCGAGGATCCGATCATCATCCGAGCAAAGATACCCTGGTCGCCCACCGTTACCACCGGTTGTAGAGAGTCCTTGGTGGGCTAGGTTCCTGAGGCGCATCACACCACCGCAAGCCATTGCGGTTGCCGAAGATCATGCCGCTCAAAATACGCCGGTCATCGACGCGGAGCTTGCCATGGCTCTGCGGAAAGAAAAGCTGAAGGTTGGCCGTCTGCGCATCCATCAGCCAGAAAAGGTTGCTCATCGGTCAGTCTCCTTGCGGAGCCTGAAACATGCCGAACGCATAAGATCAATGTATCCTGACCCTAGAGAAGGGCGCGTTCCTCCAGAACCTTGCGCGCCGTGCGCAGGCAGTCATGCGCTTGTGGCACGCCGCAATAGATCGCCACGACGTGGCAGATCGCCCGGATCTCCTCGACCGAGACGCCGTTGTTCAGAGCGCCCCGGCAATGCAGTTCCCATTCGTACATCTTGCCCAAAGCTCCCAACATGGCGAGGTTCATCATGCTGCGCGTCTTCGCGTCGATGGTATCATCGCCCCAACCAAAGCCCCAGCACCACGCCGTCATTGCCTCCTGAAAGGGTCGGGTGAACGCGTCCGCGTCAGCAAGACTGCGTTCGACGTAGTCGGCGCCAAGGGTCGCCTTGCGCCGTTCCAGCCCCTTGTTGAAAAGATCCTCGTCGAAGGTTCCCATTCTCTTCCTCTCTTCTTCAGGCCCCGTGGCGGGGACCTTGCTTGCATCGCGAGATTGCTGAACTGCTAGCCTCTGCCGTATCGCTTGCGTTGCATCTCAAGGGCACCATCGCGCGCACTGCTTCGTCAAGCGGTACAGGGTTGAAGTCCATGCGCCGGCTGTCCCTCAGCCTTCGGTAAGGCGCGAGGCTTGTGCCTGCCGATGGTCGCGCACCGCCAGCCAGACCGACAGCGCAAGGAATCCGGCGGTCAGGACGTAGAGGGTGACGGAGATCGGGCTGGCAATCAGGATGCTCCAGTCGCCATCAGAGATCGACATCGCTCGGCGCAGGTTGCGTTCCATGTCGCCACCCAGCAGGAGCCCCAGAACCATCGGCACAAGACTGACATCGAGCTTGCGCAACAGGTAGCCCAGGACGCCGAAGGCGATCATCAGCTCCAGATCGAACACCGAGTTCGAGATGCCGTAGACCCCTACAAAGGTGACCGCCGCGACGATCGGCATCAGCGCCCAAGTCGGCGTCACCATCAGCTTAGTGAAGATGCCGATCATCGGCAGGTTCAGCACCAAGAGCGCGACATTGGCCATGTAAAGCGACGCTACGAGACCCCATACGAGATCGGGCTGGCGCGCGAACAGAAGCGGGCCGGGCTGCACGTTGAGCGAGATCAGCATCGCCAGCAGCACGGCCGTGGTGCCCGACCCGGGCACGCCCAGCGACAGCATCGGGATCAGCGCGCCGCCTGAAGCCGCGTTGTTGCCTGCCTCGGGCGCCGCAACACCGCGCGGATCGCCCTTGCCGAAGGTGTTCTTCTTGTTGGAGGTCTGCTTTTCAACCACGTAGGCCATGAACGAGCCGAGAGAGGCCCCCGCGCCAGGCAAAACGCCGGCGACAAACCCCACGCCCGACCCGCGCAGCATCGCCCAGCGTGTGCGCCAGATCGCACCCCATTGCGGCAACCAACTGGTTACGCGAATGGCCTTGGTGCGGTCCTTGGCCTCCCGCTCCAGCAGCATCAGGATTTCGGAGATCGCGAACAGGCCGACAAGCGCCACGATCGGCTCGATTCCATCGAACAGGTGGTAGTTGTCGCCCGTGTAGCGCGGGACACCCGAGATCGGGTCAATCCCCACGGTGGCCAGCATCAAGCCCAGCGTTGCCGACAACAACGTCTTGCGTGGATCAACGCCGGCGATGCCGCCGATGGTGGCAAAGGCGAGGATGTAGAGGGCGAAGTAATCCGCCGGGCCGAAGTGGATCGCGGCACGCGCCAGAATCGGTGCAAACAGCGACAGGCCGATCACCGCCAGCGTTGCCCCCACGAAGGAAGCAACCCCCGAGATCGCCAGCGCATTCGCGGCCTGCCCCTGCACTGCCATCGGATAGCCGTCGATGGTGGTCATGATCGCCGGCTCGTCACCTGGAATGTTCAGCAGGATCGAACTGATGCGGCCGCCGTACATGGTGCCGAAATACACCGCAGACAGCAGGATCAGGGACGAGGTGGGATCGAGGCCGAAGGCAAATGTCAGCGGGATCAGCACGGCAACGCCGTTGACCGGCCCCAGCCCCGGAAGCGCACCCACTAGCGTTCCCACGAAACAGCCCATCAGCAGAAGCGTTATGTTGAGCGGCGTCAGCGCGACCGCAAATCCGCTGCCCAGAAAAGACAGGATTTCCATGAAACAACCCCCAGCGCCCGTTTGACCCTAGCCAAACAGCGATCCCAGAAAATCAAGCGGCAGACCCAGCACCTGATCGAATAACGCCCAAAGCGCCGGCGCCATTATTGCGCCCAGAAGGGTCGCCTTCCACATCGCACCGCCCAGGATCAATCCGATGAAGGCGATCAGCGCGAAGGTCGCCAGCGGGAAGCCGAGTGGCCGCAGAACCATTGTGTATCCCACCAGGACTGCCAACGCAGCCGCCTGACGCCACATCCGCCGCGGGGCAGGCCAATCGACCTGCCCCGAGGGAAACACCACCAGCGACGCGGACAGGATCATCATCGGTATGCCGATGATCACCGGAAAGACCGATGGCCCCAGAACATCCCCGAAATTGATGGTGTAGCTGTCCGCGTAATAGGTGTAGAGCGCCGCGATCACAAAGACCGCGACGCCCAGTATCCTTACGCTCATTCGATGACGCCGATTTCGCGCGAGATTTCTTCCATCACCTGCGCTTGCTCGCGCACGAAGGCTTCGAACTCTTCACCACCGCGCCAGATCGGTACGAGGCCCGACTCGGTCGCCGCCGTCTGCCAATTTTCGGAGTTGTAGAGCGTTTCCAGACGCTCGACCCAGGCTTCATATTCCTCGTCGGTGACCTCGCCGCCAGTGTAGAGACCGCGCCAGTTGTAGCCGGTCACGTCGACGCCCTGCGAGATAGCGGTGGGAATGTCCGGAAAGGCCGGGATCGGTTCATCCGACAGCGCCGCGAGGATGCGGATGTCGCCCGATTCCACGAACCCGGCGATCTCGCCCAGGTCCGTGGACACCACGTCGATCTGGCCACCCATCATCTGGGTCACGGCGTCGGTCCCGCCGTCGAACTGCACCCAGCGGATCGCGCCCAGATCCTCGACGCCCGCTGCATCCGCGACCATCAGCAGGCGGATGTGATCCCAGCCGCCTGCACCCGATGATCCGGCCGTCACCAGTGCGGTCGGATCCTCCACCATCGCCTCGTTCAACTCGGCCAGTGTCTGAATCGGGCTGTCGTCATCCACCGCGATCACACCCACGTCTGCGCCCAGCATCGCCAGGTAGCGCATGGTTTCCAGCGGGGCAGGATAGCGGCCCTGTGCCATCTGCGTAACGCCCACGGTCGAGGTGGCGACGATGAGGTCCGCATCGGCCGGGCGCTCGGCCGCGACCATCGCAAAGGCCACGGCGCCGACCCCGCCGGCCATGTTGGTGACCTGCACGTTGCCGTCGACAAGATCGAGCTCGCTCAGGATACGACCGATCGTGCGGCAGGTGAAATCCCAGCCGCCGCCTGGGTTGGACGGCGCGATGCATTCGGTGGCCGAGGCCGGGACCGCGGAGACAGTCAGCGCCGCTGCCAGCGCGGCGCCAAGTTTCAAGGATATCAATGCGTGAAGCTTCATGGGTTCTCTCCTCCCTATCGGAACCGACCTTAGGGGAGGCCATTCGCGCAAGTTTTTCAAGGGTCGATGAACGCTTGGCGCCGCTGGCGTCAGAAGAATCCCTGCCGGATCGAGAAAGGTTCATGTTCGGATGATCGGGGGACGGGACCGGTGCCCCCGCATTTCCGCTGCCGAAAACCACAAGACTTCAAACTCTTGCGCTGCGGGTTTTGCCAGTCACAAGGCCCTGTGCACCTTGCGTGCAGGACGCGCTGCTCGCGGCCCGGCTCATTTTTGGTCAAGGAGGATTCACGAAGGTGCCCTTGCCCAGCCGATTTCGCGCGGTGCAGTATATGCGCGATATGCGCGACCCCGTACCGGCGCTGAAAACAGGAAAGGACGTGATATGGCAGACGCTGCATCGCCCGTGCCCCAGGGGGCGCACATCACCGTCTGCGAGGTGGGTCCGCGCGACGGCTTCCAGATCGAGGCAGCCTTCATCCCGACTGCGCGGAAGATCGAGATCATCAACGCGCTTTTCGCCTCCGGTCTCCGCCACATGCAGGTAACCTCGTTTGTGAGCCCGCGTGCTGTGCCGCAACTGGCCGACGCCGAGGCGGTGCTTGCGGGCATCAACCGGCCTGAGGGGGCGGTGGTCACCGCGCTCATTCCGAACCTTCGCGGCGCCGAACGCGCGGCCGCCGCGGATGTGGATGCCGTGCACACGGTCGTTTCTGCCTCCGAAACCCACAACCGCAAGAATGTGAACCGGTCGATCGCCTCGTCACTCCGCGATTTCGAGGCGGTCTTTGCCCTGCTCGCCCGGTCCGGCGTGGCCGTCGAAGGCGGTATCGCAACCGCCTTCGGCTGCCCGTTTGAGGGCGAGGTGCCGCCCGAGCAGGTTGCACGCATCGCGAAACGCTACGAGGAGCTTGGCGCGAAGTCGGTGGGCCTGGGCGATACCACCGGCATGGCCACGCCCGCCACGGTGCGCGCCGCGGTGCAGGCAATCCGGGCCGAGGCTCCTGGGCTGGGCATCGGCCTGCATTTCCACAACACCCGCGGCGTGGGACTGGCCTGCGTGATGACGGGGTTGGCCGAAGGTGTGACTCATTACGACGCCTCGGTCGGCGGGCTTGGCGGCTGTCCGTTCGCCGCCGGCGCCACTGGCAACATCTGCACAGAGGATCTGGTCTACCTGTTGAATGAAAGCGGCTACGACACCGGCATCGACCTCGACCGGTTGATCGAGGCGGCGCGCCTGACGCAAGACGTGATTGGCCGCGAGTTGCCGGGCCAGGTGATCAAGTCGGGGCCGCGATTGCGCCGCTTCGATCCGGGCATGACCGCGACGGCCGCAGGATGAGCGTGCTGCCTCTATCCGGGGTACGGGTGGTCGATCTCACGCGCATCCTGTCCGGCCCCTTCTGTTCCATGATCCTGGGCGATCTGGGTGCCGACGTGCTGAAGATCGAAAGCCCGAGCGGCGGCGATCCAGTGCGCGGGCAAGGACACATCGTCGACGGTCTGTCCTGGTACTTTGCGGGGTTCAACCGGAACAAGCGCTCTGTGGCGCTGGATTTGCGCCATCCCGAGGGGTTGGCCGTGCTCGAACGGCTGCTGGCACGGGCCGACATCCTGACGGAAAACTACCGCCCCGGCGTTCTGGACGAGATGGGACTGACACCCGAGCGCCTGGAAAAGATCAACCCTCGCCTCATCGTGGTCAGCGTGAACGGCTACGGCTCAACCGGTCCCTATGCCGACCGACCTGCCTTTGACTTCATCGCGCAGGCGATGTCGGGTTACATGGCTACCAACGGCACTCCGGAAACCGGCCCCATGCGCACTGCGCCGCCCCTGACCGACCTGATCGCGGGGCTTTACGCTGCGTTGGGCGCGGTCGCGGCACTGCACGGGCGCGATGCGGGCGGACCTGCGCAGCGGGTCGAGGCGTCGATGATGATGTCGATCCTGTCGATGATGGCTTACCTGTCATCAGGCGCTCTTGCCTCGGGGCGCGATCCGGTCCCAACGGGCAACGACCATCCCATCGTCGCACCATACGGTCTGTTTCGCGCTGCGGATGGTGATATTGCGGTAGCTCCCTCGACCGACGTTTTCGTTGGCCGCTTCCTGCGCGAGATCGGGCTGGAACATTTGTTGTCCGAGCCGCGATTTGCCGACAATGCGCGGCGCGTCGAAAACCGGCCCGAACTGAACCGTCTGATCGACGACGCGCTCGCCCAGGGAACACAGGCGCACTGGATCGAGCGACTGAACCGCGCGGGTGTGCCCTGCGGCAAGGTTCAGAGCCTGACCGAAGCGCTGGCCGATGAGCAGGTTGCAGCGCAGGAAATGGTCCTCGATGTGCCACATGCGGGACATGGCTCTGTGAAGATGACGGGCTTCCCGGTCAAATTCTCACAAACGCCGCTCCGCGTGCGCCATCCAGTGCCTGATCGGGGCACGCATACCGAGGCTGTCCTGCAGGAAGCCGGCTATGACAGCAAAAGCATCACAGAGTTGCGCGCGGCCGGCGTGATCGGCTGACGTGCGGCACGATCCCGGACGACAGCGCTTTGCTGTCACCCCTCGGCTTGGTCCCTCACGGCCTCTTCGATATTCCGGGCCAGATCGGCCCCGATCCCAAGCGACGCTTGCAGCCGGTTCAGGAACATCCTCTCCTCGGTTGTATCGGGGTCCATCGCAAGAAAGGCGGCGGCGTAAAGCTCGGTCGCGATCTCGGGCGTGCTGGCATAGGTCGTAATGCGCGTAACGTCCTGCGGTGCGGCCAGTTCATCCATCACAAAGGCCTTGGCGCGTGCATCCAGCGACAGCGCGTCCACCTGACGAAAGATATTCGCCTGTTCCTCGGCATCGATGTGCCCATCCGCCTTGGCGCCCTGAATCATCGCGACCAGTATCCCGCGGGCCAGTTGCTCCTGCCCCTGAGGCGCGCGCTCCAGCGCGAAGCCGCTTTCAGCCGGTGGCAGTTGGAGGCCGCTATTTGCCGCCCCGCGATGGCGTTGCCATGCCGTGTAACCGATCGCCGCAACTGCCGCGAGGCCGCCAAGCTTCAGTGCGGTGCCCGCGGATTTCGTGGCAAACTTTCGCGCGCGCTTGTTGCCCGCCAGAAGGCCAAGCACACCCCCGGCAAGTGCTCCGGTCAAGAGTTGCCCCGAGCCTGTTGCCCCCTTCTTGGGGGCCGTGCTCCCGTCCGAAGGCAAAGCGCCCATCACCTGATCAAGAAGCTGTCGCGCGTCAAACATGAAGTCCCTCTCCCGTTTCGGGTAATGTTCATCTCAGCGGAGGTGGGAGCGAAACAGCCCAGTTCAAGGTCTCGATCGCGTGCCAACGGTTTATTGAGCAGGCGCTTTCAAGAGACATGGTCTGCGTATCAAGGTGTGCGCGCGGCGGAAGCCGCGTCTAGCCGGTCACCACACCATCGCCGACCACGATCTGCCGCCGACAGGTCGCGGCGATCTTCTCGTCATGGGTCGAGATCAGGAAGGTGGTGCCTTCATCGCGGTTGATCTCGCCGATCAGGTCCATCACCTGCATGGCCGAGGCCCGGTCCAGATTTCCCGTGGGCTCGTCCGCGAGTACCAGTTCCGGGCGGTTCATCAGCGCGCGGGCGACGGCGACGCGCTGTTTCTGGCCGCCTGACAGGTTGGCCGTCGGGAAATCGATGCGGTTTTCGAGTCCCATGCGCGTCAGCAGTTGCCGTCCCCGAGCGCGGGCGGTCGGCGTTTCGCGCCCCTCGCTTACGGCGGTCGGGAAAATCACGTTTTCCAGCGCGGTGAAATCCGGCAGCAGGTTGTGGAACTGGAAGACAAACCCGATGTGGCGGTTGCGAAACTCGGTCAGTGCAGCGTCATCAGCGACCACGAGATCCTGGCCAAGCATCGTGTAGCTGCCCGCTGTCGGCTTCATCAGCGTGCCAAGAATCGTCAGAAGCGTGCTCTTGCCCGATCCCGAGGGCCCCAGAAGCGCCGCCATCTCGCCCACCTGCAGCGTCAGGGACAACCCGCGCAGCACATGCGTCGCAGCCTCACCCACCCCGAACGTCTTGACGAGATCGCGCACTTCCAGAAGTGGGGTCATTGCCCGATCGCCGTGACCGGATCGACCCGCGCCGCTGCCCGCGCGGGCAGGATCGAAGCCAGGATCGCCCCCAGCACCGTCAGCGTGATCGCCAGCCCGTAAGACCCTTGGGCTATGTCCATCGGCAGGGTGCCCGGCCGAAATTCCTCGCGCGTCGGAAACGGCAGCAGCGCCAGATAGCCAAGGACCGCCCCCGTCACGCCGCCCATCAGCCCGACCAGCGCGCCCTGGGTCACGAAGACGAAGACCACGAAGCCGCGTCCCGCCCCCATCGCGCGCATGATCCCGATCTCGGGCCGGCGGCGATAGGTGGATAGAAGAAGCGCCGAGGCGACGCCGATTACGATGGTAATCAGCGCGAAGGTCTTCAGGAAATATCCGGTCTGGGCCTGGGCGTTCAGCGCCTCCATCAGCTGCTCGGCCCCATCGGTCCAGGACACGGCATCCAGCCCGGTCAGCGCGCGGATGCGCAGCGCGGTCGCATCGGCGGTGTTCAGGTCATCGAGCTTGATCTCGATCCGCGTGACGCCCTGCGGCAGGGCGAACAGCGTGCGCGCGGTGGACAGGCTGACAAAGACGCTGGCGCGGTCCAGCCGGCCGTTGCCGGTCTGGAAGATCCCCCCCAGCGTCAGCACCGCCGCGACGCCGTTCGACGATTGCAGCCGCACAGTCTGGCCCAGCGACAGGTCCAGCTCGTCCGCCAGCATCCGGCCCAGCACGATCATGCCCGTCCCCAGCCGGGCCAAGCCCGCGGTGGTGTAGCCGTCCAGATCCAGGATCGCGGATTCCTTGCCCGGCTCCACCCCGGTGACGGACACCTGCTCCACCTGCGCGCCGCGGGTCAGGAACCCCGCCCCGGTGATCTGGGGCGAGACCGCGCGCACGCCGGGCACCCCCTCGATCAGCGGCAGCCAGGTCGCCGCGTCGCTGAGCGAGGCCGAGCGCAGGCGCCCCCGCTCGGTCGCGGCCAGGACATGGCCCTCGGCGTCGATCAGGATCGCCGGATCCTCGGTCTCGGCCTCGATGGTGACATGGCTGAGGTCGCCGACGGTGCGCGAGACGATGAAATCCGCAAGCCCCCCGATCAGCGCCGACATGAAGATGAAGATGAACACGCCCACCGCCACACCGGTCACCAGAAGCGCGGTCTGCGTCTTGCTGGCGGTCAGGTAGCGCGTGGCGATCTTCAGCCCGTAGAGCATCAGGGAGCTCCCAGCCGGATCGGCTGTCCGTCCGACAGCCCCGCGGCGTCGCGGATCACCGGGTCGCCCGGCGCCAGCCCTTCGGTCACGATCAGCCGGGCGGCGGGCCAGTCGATCACCGTGATGGGCTGCTGAACGGCCACCCCGTCCCGGGCCAGGAACACCGCCGCGCCGCCGGCCTCCGTCAGCAGCGCGGTGCGCGGCACGGTCAGCGCGGCATCGCGTTGGTCGACCACGATGTTCGCGGTGACGGTCAGGCCGATGGGGGCGCTGACCGGTGCATCGAAGCCGATCTTCACCGCCAGCCCGCCGGTCGCCGCATCGACCCGCCCCGCAACGGTCCGGACCTGGCCCGGCCGGGTGTCCGCCGCGCCCGCCAGGCGCAGCACCGCCGTCTGCCCCACTGCGATCTGGCTGGCATAGGCCTCGTCCACGTCGGTTTCCACGACCAGATCGCCCAGATCGGCCAAGGTCATCAGAACGGTGGCGGCATCCACGTTCTGCCCGGTCTCAGCGTCCAGCGCCACGATGCTGCCTGAGATCGGCGCCCGCAGGGTGTGGCGGGCCAGCTGGACCTGCGCCTGCTCCAGCAGCGCGGTCATGCGGGCGACCTCCTGCATCGCCGACTGGGCCGCGCGTCGGTCGGCCTCCAGTGCGGCGCCGCTGATGTTCGCCCCCAGGGCAAGAGAGCGGGCATAGGTCGCCTCGGCCTGGTCCTGGGCAACGATGGCCGCATCCAGCGCGGCCACGGCCTGCCGCACGATCGCCTCCTGGGCGGCGCTGTCGATCCGGGCCAGCACCTGACCAGCCGCGACCTGATCCCCCTCGGCGACGGATACCTCCGTCAGGGTACCGCCCACCAGCGGGCGCAGATCAACCGAATGCAGGGCCTCGATTCGCCCGTTGACGGCCAGCACCCGCGTGACCGGCGCCACACTGACCTCTTCGATCGCCACTCCGACCGGCGAAGGCGTCCATGGTTGCAGATAGAGAACGGCCGCAGCCAGCACACCTGCCAGCCCACCCGCCGCCCAAAGCCGGCGGCGGCTTTTTCCGCCCCGCGGCGCCCGCGGAGCGGATGGGCGCAGCGCCGGAACCTTGGGCGGCGGAGGAGAGGCCTGTGTCGGTTCTGTTGGCGGGTCTTCGCTGCCTGGTCTGGACGTCTCGGAAGATTTCATAGTGCCATCCAGTTTCAGGAAGGAAGTAGCCTTGCGGCAGACGACCCACGACCGAGATTGCCATTATCAGATTTCATCAACTGAATGTAAGGGCTGCAGGGCGCCGCGTCACCCACTGCGTCATTGCAGTATCGGAAAGCAAACGCGCCGCAAGAACAGCACCCGCGGCGCGTCATTTTCTGGTGCTGGTTTGTGATCAGCCGACGTCGCCCGGGTCTGGCGCGCGCTTTCTTCCCGTGACCATGGCGCGGACCAGGTTCTCATGCCCGTGCAAGCTTTCCCAGACAACGCCAGCGACGTGCAACGCAATGGGCAGGAGATTGGCGCTGGCCTCGTGCAGGTCCTCGGCCCAGCCAGGGCCAGCCTCGCGGCGCTCGATCTCGCGGTCGTCGTCGTCATCGGCGAATGCAGGGCTGACCAGCATCGCCGCGGCCTGATCGCCGCCGGGCAGCGGCGATCCCTCCATCAGCCAACCGGTCCAGGCGGTGACGCCCAGTGTGGCGATCAGTGCCAGGATCATCACGGCGCCCGCCGGGTTGTGCCCGACGTAGCGGGGCTCGCGGCCCCGGACCAGCGCCGCCACATAGCCGCCCAGCCGCGACGGCCCCGGCACAAACTGCGCTAAGCGGGCGTAGCGCGACCCGACGAAGCCCCAGACCAGCCGCAGCGCGACCAGCCCGGCCACGGTGTACCCGGCCCAGAGGTGCAGCGGCACGCTCTCCTCGGCGGTGATCCGGGCGATGGCGACCGCGGCCACCAGCGCCCAGTGGACCATCCGCACCAGCGGGTCCCAGACCCGGATCATGATGCGTCCCCTCTCAGTTCGCGGGCGTCAGGGTCCAGGCCGCCAGATCGGCCAGGGTGCTGCCGGTGACGAACTCGCCCCCCCAGCTCGCGGATCGTCAGCGTGTCGGGGTGGAACTCGACCTCGATCTTGTTGCCCTTGGCGTCGCGGTCGTCGACCTTATGGCAGCCGTCGTCTGTGCGCACGCGCAGGTCCGTCCAGCCGTAGCCGGTGGCCTGCGCCTCCATTGCCTCGCGCGGCTGCCAGCTTTGCATCGGCGCGCGGCAGTCGTCGCTGGCCAGCGCCGCGCCGACTCCGAACGTGGTGGCCAGAATGGTGGAAAGGATCAGGGTGCGTTTCATCGTCAATTTCCTGTCTTGACGTTTCGATGTGCCCCTTCTGGCTTGCGTCGCTGACAGGCACCTGAACGCGGCTTGCACGCGAGTGCAGCCGGGTGTCAGGTTGTCGGGCAAGAAGCCTGCGACTGATTGAAAGGGCCGCCATGCGCATCCTGCTGGTCGAGGACGACCCGAACCTTGGCGCCGCCGTGCGCGACCAGATCGCTGCGGAAGGACATACTCCCGACTGGGTGCAGACGCTGGAAGATGCCGCCGCCTGCACCGATACCGTGGCCTATGACCTGATCCTGCTGGACCTGATGCTGCCCGACGGGCCGGGGCCGGGTTTCCTGCGTTCGCTTCGAACGGCTGGATCGGTGACGCCCGCGATCATCCTGACCGCACGCGACCGCATCACCGAACGGATCGAGGGGTTGAACGCCGGCGCCGATGACTATCTGGTCAAACCCTTCCACCTGACGGAGCTGTCAGCCCGGATCGGGGCGGTGGCGCGGCGCTATGCCGGCAACCCTAACCCGCTGATCCGGCTGGGCGATCTGCAAATCGATCTGGCCACGCGGCTGATCGCCGGCCCGGGCGCCCAAATCGGTCTCAGCCAGCGCGAATGGGCGATCTTCGAAGCACTGCTGCAACGCCCCGGAGCGGTGGTGAGTAAGGCCGATCTGGAAGCACGGCTCTATTCCTTCGACGCCGAGGTCGAGAGCAACACGATCGAGATCGAGGTCTATATCAGGCGCCTGTGCAAGAAGCTGGGCCGTGACGCGATCGAGACGCTGCGCGGCCTGGGCTATCGGCTGGGGCGGCCATGAGCGCGGAGGGCGGCCGCCCGGGCAGCCTGCGCCGGGATCTGGCGCTGGGGCTGTCGGGCTTGTGGCGGCGCTGTGGATCGCGGGGCTGGCCGGGGCGGGGCTGACGCTGCGCCACCAGCTGGACGCTGTCTTCGACTCTGCCCTGCAGGAGATTGCCGAGCGTATTCTGCCGCTGGCCGTGATTTAACTGATCAACGCAGAAACCGCGGCCCGGCCGTATAGTCGGTGCGTGGCGGTCTCGCGGAAGCCATCCTGCGGGGGCTGGGGAAAGGTCGCAGGGTCGGGCAGCTATATCCTTGAGATCGCAGAACCGCTGGCGGACCGCCGCATGGCGCTTTTCGGCAGCCTCGTTGCGCTGGCGTTGCCACTGATGCTGGTGCTGCCTCTCGGGCTTCCGGGGGTACTCTGGTTCACCCGTCGCAGCCTGCGCCCCGTGGCAGCAATGTCGCGCGATCTGGGCGGCCGGGGGCCGGGCGATCTGGGCCCGCTGAACGTGCCAGACCTGCCCCGGGATCTGGTCCCGGTCCGCACGGCGGTGGAGCGGCTGATGGCCGATCTGGCCCGCGCGCGGGAGGCCGAGCGCAGCTTTTCCGGCAACGCCGCGCACGAATTGCGCACGCCTGTTGCGGCAGCGCTGGCCCAGTCTCAATGGCTGATCGCGGAACTTCCCTAAGGCCCGGCGCTTGATCGCGCCCGTGCCGTTGAGTCGGAACTTCGCCGGCTTACACGTCTTGGCGAAAAACTTCTCGATCTGGCGCAGGCCGAGGGCGCGCGGGGCGCCGCGGCCCCGTCGCGTGACATCGTGCTGGTAATCGAACTCGTTGCGCGGGATTTCTCGCACGACCACCCTGTTTACGGCACTGTCCCCGCAGACCCGGACCCGGTGGCGATTGACCCCGACGCCTTTGCCATATCGCTGCGCAACCTGATCGAGAACGCGCTGCGCCACGGCAGCCCCGGAAGTCCGGTCACCGTCACCCTGGATCCAGACGGAGTCCTGCATGTCATCAATGCCTGTCCGGTCGTTCCCGGTGACCACCTGGCCCGGCTGGCAGAGCGGTTCCAGAGAGGCGACAGCCGCGCACCGGGCGCGGGACTGGGCCTGACGATTGCTGCCGCCATCGCCCGCAGCGCGGGTGGCACCCTTGAGCTTCTGTCGCCCGCATTGGGCCGCGACGACGGGTTCGAGGCCCGGTTCACTCTGGCTGCGTTACCCTCGGTCAGTTCGAACAAGGACAAAATGCACCACTGGACGTGAGGCGCAGGCCGGTCCCGAGGCGCGTTAACTGGGTGTGTTTTTCCCGCGCCGCTCATCCACAGGTAGACACCGCGGTTTCGCCCGCTAATATCTTTGGGAAGCTTAACCAGAGAGGGGAGGATCTGGGGCATGAGGATTTCTGTCAACGGAACAGTCCACGAGGTGGATGCCGAACCGGACACCCCGCTGCTGTGGGTTCTGCGGGAACAGGTGGGCCTGACCGGAACCAAGTATGGCTGTGGCGTGGGCGCCTGCGGGGCCTGCACGGTTCATCTGGACGGTGTGCCCATGCGCTCCTGCGCGATCCAGTTGCAGGACGTGGGCGAGGACACCGCCATTACCACGATCGAAGGGCTGTCTGGCGACCGTTCGCACCCGATCCAGCAGGCCTGGGTGGAACTGGACGTGCCGCAGTGCGGCTATTGTCAATCGGGCCAGATCATGGTGGCTGCAGCGCTTCTGGCGGAGACAAGCGAACCCACCGACGACGACATCGTCGCGGCGATGACCAACATCTGCCGCTGTGGCACCTACAATCGCATCAAGGCGGGCATCAAGCGCGCCGCCGAACTGAGCTAGGGAGGGCCGGACGATGACGCATCATGTGAAGCTTTCGCGGCGATCCTTCCTCGTCACCTCGGCCGCGGCGGGCGGTCTGAGCCTTGGGCTCTCGCTGCCGCTGGCGGGGCGCGCGCAGGCGCAGTCCGGCGTGCCCGAGGTCAACGCCTGGGTCGTGATCCGGCCCGACGATACGGTCGTGATCCGGATCGGCCGGCAGGAGATGGGGCAGGGGACCTTGACCGGCCTTGCCCAGATCGTAGCCGAGGAGCTGGACGCCGACTGGAGCAAGGTGACCACCGAGTATCCCACCCCCGGCGAGAACGTCGCGCGCGAGCGGATCTGGGGAGATTTCGGCACCGCCGGCAGCCGCGGCATCCGCGCCTCGCAGCAATACATGCGCGAGGGTGGTGCGGCGGCGCGCGCGATGCTCGTGCAGGCGGCCGCGAACCGCTGGGGCGTGGACGCGGCGGACTGCACGGCGACCAACAGCACCGTTACCGGCCCGGGCGGCGAAACGGCCACTTATGGCGAACTGGCGTCCGAGGCCGCGCTTCTGGACCCGCCGTCGGAGGTGACGTTGAAGGACCCGGCGGACTGGCAACTGATCGGCAAACCGGTGGCGCGACTCGATACCGTCGGCAAGGTGGACGGCAGCCAAGTCTATTCCATCGACCACACGATGGACGGCATGTTGAACGCCGCGATCCGGCGTGCGCCGGTGATGGGTGCCCGCGTTGCAAGCTACGACGCTGCGGCGGTGTCGGGGATGCCGGGCGTGAAGAAGGTGGTACAGGTCGGCGAGGACGCGGTCGCCGTGATCGCCGACACCTGGTGGCGCGCCAAGACTGCGCTGGAGGCGATGCCGGTGGAGTGGACCGATGGCGAGGGCACCGGTTACGACATGCCACGCATCCATGCGATGCTGGAAGAAGGCCTGACGGCCGAAGAATCCTTTGTCGGCAACCAGCAGGGCGACGTCCAGGCAGCGATCGCCGATGCGGCACAGGTGGTCGAGGCGACCTACCACATGCCCTATCAGCACCACGCCACGATGGAACCGATGAACGCGACAGCCGTCTGGACCGATGAGCGCTGCGAGGTCTGGACAGCCACGCAGAACGCCGAGGCCGCCTTGGCCGCGGCGTCCGCGGCCGCGGGCCTGCCGATCGACCAGTGCGACATTCATCGCATCAACCTTGGCGGTGGCTTTGGCCGCCGCGCAACGCTGCAGGACTACGTCACCCAGGCCGTGCTGATCGCGAAGCAGATGCCAGGCACGCCGATCAAGATGATCTGGTCCCGCGAAGAAGACATGCTGCACGGGGTGCTTCACCCGATCACCATGTGCAAGATGACCGGGGCGCTGGATGCGGATGGGAACCTGACCGGCCTGCACATGCGGATCTCGGGGCAGTCCATTCTTGCCGGGGTGCGGCCCGAGGGCCTGCGCGAGGGGATGGACCCGATCATGTTCCAAGGCCTCAACCCCGACGGGGAAGAGGGGCGGCTCGGCTACACGATCCCGAACCTTCTGGTCGATCACGCGATGCGGAACCCCCCGGTCATGCCGGGCTTCTGGCGCGGCGTCTGCAACAACCAGAACGCATTCTACCTGGAATCCTTCATCGACGAGTTGGCGCACGCGGCCGACAAGGACCCGCTGGAGTTCCGGCGCGCCATGATGGCCGATCATCCGAAACACCTCGCCGTGCTGAACGCGGTGGCCGAGGGGATCGGCTGGGACACGCCGCCGCCCGAAGGCGTTTACCGCGGTATCTGCCAGCACATGGGCTACGGCAGCTACGTGGCGGCGGCGGCCGAGGTTTCGGTCGACGACGGGGGGCGGTTCAAGGTGCATCGCATCGTCGCCGCGACCGATTGCGGCACGGCGGTCAACCCGCAGCAGATCGCGGCGCAGATCGAAGGGTCGTTCGCCTACGGGCTTTCGGCCTCGTTCTTCGGCGAGATCACGGTGACCGACGGGAAGGTGAACGAAGAGAACTTCGATACCTATCCGGTGGTGACCATGCACGAGATGCCGGCCGTCGAGTCGCTGGTGGTGCCCTCGGGCGGGTTCTGGGGCGGTGTCGGGGAACCCACGATCTTCGTCGCCACCCCCGCGGTCGCGAACGCGATCTTCGCGGCGACCGGTACCCGGGTCAGGACACTTCCGATGGCGAAGAACGGGATGATCCCGGCCTGAATCCGGCCCCAGGGGCGGCTCTACCGGGTCGCCCCAGTTCGCCCTGAAAGAGGAGGGATGCGATGCGCACCGTCCTGATCGCCACCGCGCTTCTGGCGATGCCCGTCACTGGACTGGCCGAGGTGGTTTCGCAGCCGCCCCCCCCCGGCGCGACCTCCTGCACCGGCTGCCACGGATCTGCGGGCATACCGCTCGATACGCTCAGCGCTGCCGAGATCGAGACGGCGATGGAGGCGTTCCGTTCGGGAAGTCGGTCAGTGACGCTGATGAACCGAATCGCGGCCGGTTTCACCGCCGAGGAATCTGCAGCCATCGCTCGTTGGCTGGCCCGGGAATGAAATCATGACCCAGTCGCGTCGCAGTTTCATCGCCACCGCAGGGGCTGCCATGATCGCGGCGCCCGTCGTCCGTGCGCAGGCGGCGGCGCGGATCGTCGTCATTGGCGGAGGATGGGGCGGGGCTTCGGCGGCACGGCGGCTTGTGTCGCTCGGCCATGCTGTCACCTTGGTCGATGCCGATCCGACATATGTCTCCTGTCCGTTCAGCAATGCCGTCCTCGGCGGCTTCGCCACGATGACGGACATCACTTTTGACCGCGCAGGCCTTGCGGCAGAGGGCGTAACCCTGGTGATCGACCGCGCGCAAGCGATCGACGCCGATGCGCGCCGTGTCAGGTTGACCGGGGGTGGAACGCTGCCCTACGATCGTCTTGTTCTCTCCCCGGGGGTCGAGTTGCGACTGGATGCGCTCGAGGGCTACGACGCGTCCGCGGCCGAGATCATGCCCCATGCATGGAAGGCGGGGCCGCAGACGGCACTCTTGCGGGCGCAGATCGAGGCCATGGAGGACGGTGGCACGGTTGCGATCGCCGTGCCCGCCAACCCCTACCGCTGCCCCCCTGGACCATACGAACGCGCGGCCCTGATCGCGCATTATCTGTCGCGGGCGAAACCCCGATCCAAGGTACTGATCCTTGACGCGAAGGATCAGTTCTCAAAGCGGCCGCTGTTCGAAGAGGCCTGGAACGCCCTCTACCCCGGCGTGGTGGAATGGGTCAGCCAAAGCCAGGGCGGCACAGTCCGTCGCGTCGATCCGGAAACGATGACATTGGTGACCGACTTTGCCAGCCATCGCGTCGCCGTGGCCAATGTCATTCCTCCGCAACGGGCCGGCGCAATCGCACGCGCAGCAGGTGTGGCCGACGCGACCGGCTGGTGCCCGGTTCGGCCAGAGAGCTTCGAATCCACGCTGGTTTCCGGCATCCACGTGATCGGGGATTCCTGTTTCGTCGGCGCGATGCCGAAATCGGCCTTTTCGGCAAATGCCCAGGCCAAGGTCGCTGCACACGCCATCGACGCGATCCTGCGCGGCGCCACCCCGTCGGAGCCGAGGCTCATCAATACCTGCTACAGCTTGGCAGCGCCCGACTACGGTTTCACGGTGGCAGGCGTCTATGCGCCGCAAGACGGACGTCTGGCTGATATCGAGGGGGCGGGCGGAACCAGCCCCCTCGGCGCTTCTGCTGAGGTGCGTGCGACAGAGGCGAAGCATGCGCGCGCGTGGTTCGCAAACATCTCCGCCGAGGCGTTCGGCTGACATGCAGCTTGGTATGATCTTCGCGGTTCTACTGACGACATGGCCCCTGATGGCAAACGCACAGGGTTTGGCGCCGCTTTCCACGACGCCCGGCGATGCAGAGCGCGGGCGGGCCATCGTCACGGACCGCCAGAAGGGACTGTGCCTCCTGTGCCATTCCGGACCCTTCCCAGAGGTGATGTTCCAGGGCGACCTTGCCCCCAGCCTGGTTGGCGTCGGCGCCCGCCTGACCGCGCCAGAAATTCGCCAGCGCCTTGTCGATAGCCGCGCCCTGAACCCCGACACGATCATGCCGCCCTATTTTGCGACAGATGGGCTCGTCCGTGTGGGCGAGCGCTGGTCGGGCACGACGATCCTGTCGGCGCAGGAGGTCGAGGATGTCACCGCCTTCCTTTCAACATTGACGGAGGAGCCCATATGACGCTGTCCCGCCGTTCGGCGCTGGTCCTAGGCCTCGGCGCGCCCTTGCTGCTGGTCACCCGCCCGGCTTCGGCCTCACCCGAGACCATGGCGGAAGCCATCCGCGACTTTACCGGCGGGGCGGAGCCTGCCGAAGGGCGGGTGACCTTGGAAATCCCGCTTCTGGTTGAAAACGGCAACAGCGTGCCGATGTCGATCACGGTCGACAGTTCGATGACGGCCGAGGATCATGTGGCCGAGATTGCCGTCTTCAACGAGCGCAACCCATTACCTGACGTCGTCCGTTTTCGGCCAACGCCGGCACTGGGACAGGCCGTGTTCCAGACACGGATACGGCTGGGCGATACACAAAAGATCACTGCGATCGCACGGATGAGCGATGGCAGTCTCTGGTCGGCGGCCATGACCGTGATCGTCACCGCGCCCGCCTGCGTGGAGAGTTGAGATGTCGGAAGCACTCGTCAGCATTCCCGCCACCGCCGCGGCGGGCGAAGTTATCGAGATCAAGATCCTGATTTCGCACCCGATGGAAACCGGCTTCCGTCCACGGGCAGACGGAAGCCTCGTGCCGCGCGACATCGTCACCAGTCTTCGCTGCGTCTATCATGGTGCGACGGTGTTGGAAGTCGATCTGTATCCGGCCATCGCTGCCAATCCGTTCTTCGTCTTTCCACTCCGCGCCGAGCGAAGCGGTGAGATCGTGCTGGAATGGACGGACTGGCAAGGCGAGGTGCACCGCCAGAGCGGGCAGATCACCGTCGGATGAGGGCGCTTCTGGCAGCGCTGTCCCTGGGCGCCGCTGCGGCCGGCGCAGGCGCGGAAGATCGCCGTTCGGGCTTCGACTACATGAGCCCGCAGACGCAGGCGATGCAGGCCGACGACACGGCAAACCCCGGGATGCTTGCCGTGCTCGAAGGTCGGCGCTTGTGGGATGCGCCGACGGGCAGTTCTGAGCGCTCCTGCTCCGACTGCCACGGCGTCCCCGAGGACATGCGTGGCGTCTCGGCCCGTTATCCCGCGTGGGACGAAATCTCCGGCGGTGCCACCGATCTCGCCGGCCGGATAAACCTGTGCCGGAGCCGGCATCAGGACGCACCAGCGCTCGCGTACGAGGGGCCGGAGTTGCTGGCCCTGACGACACTGATCGGGCTCCAGTCACGCGGCATGCCGATCGCGCCTGACCCCGATGCGCGCCTTGATACCTGGCGTGCTCGGGGCGACGCGCTCTATCGGCAACGGATCGGCCAACTCAATCTCTCCTGCGCCAACTGCCATGATGACAACGCGGGCAGACGGCTCGCCAGCGCGCCGATCCCGCAGGCCCACCCCATCGGTTACCCGATCTACCGGCTGGAGTGGCAGGGTATGGGGTCGCTCCATCGGCGGTTCCGAAACTGCATGACGGGTGTGCGCAGCACGCCTGCCGACCTTGGATCGGAAGAGTTCATCGCCCTGGAAGCCTACCTGATGAAGCGCGCGGCCGGCATGACCGTGGAAACCCCGGCGGTCCGGCCTTGAAGTCCCGTCGGGCGGCCGTGGTCAGTGCGGCATAGCCGTCGCTGCCGAGCCATGCTCCGCGCGCAACTACGAGCTGCGAGCATCACGGTGCTTTGGTCGCACCTTTCTGGCGACGATGGAACTGTTCCCGCCGCCTAAGCGGCGTCGAGACGCAGATGGAATGCATCGACTGGCCGGGCCAGCGCCTTTCGACTCGCAATGTGAATCCGTTCTCGCCCGAGAGCCGGAACCATACCACTTTTCAGTTGAAAGGAGCACAGGCGCGCTGCTCCTTGAACCATCACTCACCGCATGGCGATCAGCAATTCCTGAGCACCTTCGGACAGTGGCAGCCTGAGTTGCCCGTCCGTGGGCGTAAGGATCGTGCCGTTCAGGGTTGCCGAAAGGACCCCGTGCCCGGTTGCTCCGGCATTCTCGATGATGATCGTCAGATGTGTGTTCTCGATGGTAACCGTAGCTCTGACCTGGGGCCAGTCCTTCGGGAGACAGGGTTTCAGAATGAGGTCCGCGCCGGCGCGGGTAAGCCCGAGAAGGCCCTCGATCCCGGCGCGGTACATCCAGGCGGCCGACCCTGTGTACCAGGTCCAGCCGCCGCGTCCGGCATGGGGCGGGGTGGAATAGACGTCCGCGGCGACCACATAGGGTTCCACCTTGTAGCGGGCCGTATCGGCCGGGGTGAGCGCATGATTGACAGGATTGAGCATCGCGAACAGCACACCTGCGGCATCGCCGTCGCCCAGCCTTGCGTAGGCCAGGATCGCCCACATCGCCGCATGGCTGTACTGCCCGCCGTTCTCGCGCAGGCCGGGCGGATAGCCCTTTATATAGCCGGGATCCTGCGCAGAGGCGTCGAAGGGCGGCGCGAACAGCAGCGCAAGTCCGGGGTCGGGACGGATCAGATGCTCCGCCATCGAGGCCATGGCCCTGGCCGCTCGGGCCGGCTCGGCCGCGCCTGAAAGCACGGCCCAGGATTGTGCGATGCTGTCGATCCGGCATTCATCCGATGTGGCAGAGCCCAGAAGGGCGCCATCGTCATAGGTGCCGCGCCGATACCAGTCGCCGTCCCAGCCGTCACGCTCGATGGCGCGTGTGACCTCAGCTGCATGACGCCGCCAGCGGCTTGCGCGGACCGGGTCGCGGGTGTCGGCAAGCGGAGCCATCGCGTCGATCGTTGCGATCAGCAGCCAGCCCAACCAGACCGAGGTGCCGCGCCCGTCCTCGCCCACGCGGTTCATGCCGTCGTTCCAGTCGCCGGTGCCGATAAGGGGCATGCCATTCTCGCCCGTCAGCTCGATGGCCTGGTCGAGGCCACGGGCGCAGTGTTCGAACAAGCTTGCTTCTTCGGGCGAGACGGTTGGCAGGAAGAAATCGTCATGTGCGCCGGGGGGCACGGTGGGGCCTTCGAGAAACGGCACCATTTCGTCAAGCACGGCCGCATCGCCCGAGACCGCGACATAATGCGCGACCGCATGGCCCAGCCAGACCCGGTCGTCCGAGATGCGGGTCCGGACGCCTTGCCCCGAATGCGGCAGCCACCAGTGCTGCACATCCCCTTCAGGGAACTGCCTTGATGCGGCGCGCAGCAAGTGCGCGCGTGTCATCGCGGGCCGCAGCGCCGCCAGGGCCATCCCGTCCTGCAACTGATCGCGGAACCCATAAGCCCCACTTGCCTGATAGAACCCCGCACGCGCCCAGATCCGGCACGCGATGGTCTGATAGAGCAGCCAGCCGTTCAGCATGATGTTCATCGCCCGGTCGGGTGTTTCCACTTGAACCGTGCCCAGCAGATCGGCCCAGTGCCGTTTCACGGTATCGAGCGTGGCCGAAGGGTCGGTGTCGCGGTGTCGCTGGATGAGTGCGCGCGCAGCATCCTCCGACTGTGCCTGTCCCAGCAGGAACAGAACCTCCACCGTCGCACCGGGGGCCAGTGTCAGGTGCCGTTGGAGCGCTGCGCATGAGTCGAGCGCGGGACCGGTTCGACCAGACAGCGGTGCCGCGCCGATGCCGGCAGGCGCCGCCATGCTGCCGCCGATTCCAAGAACCTCGGCTCGGTCCGCGCTGAAGCTCGTGGTTTCTGCGCCCAGATCGGCAAAGGCAACGCGGCCCGGAAAGGCGGTCGAGAACGGATTGCGGGCCAGGATCGCGCCGGTTTCGGCCTCGCAGCTGGTGACGACATGGCGCAGGGTTGCACCGCGCGCTTGCCCCAGAACCCATTCGGCATAGGCAGTGACCGACAGGCGCCGCGCGCGACCCGAGGTGTTGCGCAGGGTCAGGAGTGATATCCGGATCGGGTCATCCAGAGGCACGAACTGAACCATTACCGCGTCGATGCCGTGGGCGCTGTGGTCAAACCGGCTGTAGCCGAAACCGTGGCGTGCAACGTATAGCCCGCTGTCGCGGATCGGCAGCGCGGTCGGCGTCCATGTCTGGCCGGTGTCAAGGTCGTGCAGCCAGATCGCCTCGCCCGCCGGATCGGTGACGGGGTCGTTCGACCACGGCGTCAACTGGTTCTCTCGGCTGTTCTCGGACCAGACATGGCCGCTGCCCATGGCCGACACCTGAAAGCCGAAGCCGTGGTTGGAGATAACGTTGATCCACGGGGCGGGCGTGGTTTGCCCGTCGCGCAGAACAATGACGTATTCGCGCCCATCCTCGGCGAACCCGCCGGTGCCATTGAAGTACTCCAATGTCGAGGTGTCGAAGGTGTCAGGCTTTTTCTGAGACGCAGGGGGCGACGGCAGGGAGGCGAGGCGCGCTGGAACCTTCGGAGCGGCCGCCAAGGTAAGCGCGTCAAGCTGCTGGCCGATGCTGCCCCGGCTGCCGAGCAAGACGACGCTTGCCACGGCATGCAGCAGCGCCTTTGCTTCGGGCGTGATCAGATCGCTGCGGAGAACGTGCACAATGCCGTCGGGTCTTCCCGCAGGTGCATCCGTCCGCGGAAGCGATCCCGCCGTGCGGACCGCGGTCTCGATCATCGTCTGAAGATCCTGCACGTAAGAAGCCGCGCGATCGTTCAGGATCACCACATCGAAGGCAAACTGCCGCATTCGCAGATATTCGTGTGCAGCCAGCACCTCGAGGAGCCGGGGCGCATCTTCTGCATCCTCGATCCGGAACAGCAGGATCGGCAGGTCCCCCGAAACCCCGTACGGCCAGAGCGCCGACTGCGGGCCCATCCCCGAAATGATCGTGGAGGCGGGTGCGCGCAGGCGCGCATCGGCACGGATCAGCACCCCCCCCAGACGCTGGAAATCCGCGGCAGCGGATGGTGCGATGCCAAGGTGGCGCAGTTGGACCTGCGCCTGCGTCCAGGAGAGCGTCTCTGCGCGGTCAAAGGCGGACGGATCACGGTGCCGGTCCACGAGGTCCAGAAGTTTGTCGGGGTCGTCGGCAACCATGGTCCAGAATGTCACGCACGCCGCACCGCCGGCAGGCACGACCACCGAGCGACGGATCGCAAACACCGGGTCAAGAACTGTGCCCGTAGTCTGCGACAGGTCTCCATCTGCCATCGCCGCCTGCCCGATGGCGCCGCCCTGCCCGATGAACCGTGCCCGATCCGTCTCGATCTGGATCGGTGCTGCCTCTTCGCCCTCGACTACCGCGATATGGGCGGCCCAGACTTCGGGGTCGCTCGGCGCTCGGCGGCGGCGCGTTGCAATCAGGACACCCAGTTCGGGCACGAAGTCGGTGACCACGAACAGCTTGGAAAAGGCCGGGTGCGCCACGTCCGCAGCCATCGGCGCAAGGACGAGTTCGGCATAGGACGTAAGATCGATCTCTCGTGGGTGGCGTCCTGTATTGGTGAGCGTCACGCGCCGCGCCTCGGCATCATCCTCGGTCGATACGACGATCTCGGTAACGCTCGTCAGGGAAGCGGCCTTGTGTGTAAAGGTCGCCTGATGCTCCGAGAAGACAGCCTCATGGCCGGCCGCGTCGGCGCCGGTCGGGCTCACCGCCGCCGACCAGACCTGGTCTGTTGCGCGGTCGCGCAGAAAGACGAATGACCCGTGCTGTGCGGTCGTTGGATCGTCGCGCCAGCGGGTCACCGCAAGGCCGCGCCAGCGGCTGAAACCGGCGCCGGTTGGGGTCAGCATCACGCCGTAGGCCCCGTTCGACAGCAGATGTGCGGTTGGCGGGGCGGTCGCCGGCGACGAAAACTGCCGCACCACGGGCGCCCGGTCCGGCTCAAGAGCCGCCACCGCGACCTCTTCGGCGCGTGGTGGCGCCTCTGACACATCGCGCGGCACGCGCTCCTGCAGCAGCAGTTCCACGGCCATGATCATTGGTTCGGCATGGAACCGGGCACGCAGGCGGCCCTTCTGCACGGCATTAGCGATGGCGGTGATGGTCATGCCCTGATGATGCGCCATGTAGCTGCGCACGATTGCGAAATCCGACCCTGCCGGCAGGCGCGATTTGGTGTAATCGATCGCCTCGTAGAAGCCGAACCTTCCTTCTGCCCCAAGCGCGGCAAGCCTGGCGAAATTGCGCCTTGCGTCGGCAGGGGTCACCATTGCGGCCAGTCCGGTCGCATAGGGCGAAATCACGAGGTTCTCGCTCAATCCCCTTTTCAGGCCCAGACCGGGGACGCCGAAGTTGGAGTACTGATAGGTCATCTCCAGATCGCGGGCGTTGTAGGCGGACTCCGATATCCCCCAAGGGATGCCGATGGCGGAGCCATGAGATTGCTGGCGCTGCACGATCCGGCGGTTGGTTTCCGCCAGCACGGACCCCTCAGGGGCGCGCATGACCAGCGATGGCATCAGGTATTCGAACATGCTGCCTGACCAAGAGATCAGGGCGGATCCCGCGCCCACCGGGGTAGCCGTACGGCCCAGGCGGAACCAGTGGCGGGTCTCGATATCGCCCTTGGCTATCGCGAACAGGCTCGCCAGTCGCGCCTCGGACGCCAGAAGATCGTAGCAGCTGGGATCAAGCCGGTTGCTCGTGACGGAGAACCCTATCGACAGAAGTTTCTTGTCTCGATCGAGCAGGAAGCCGAAGTCCATCCCGGCCGCAAGATCGCGGGCAAGCCGTTCGACGGCTGCAAGGCGCGGAGCAAGGCTCAGGTCGCGGTCGGCGGCATGTCCCGCGAGGCAAGTATGCACGGCTTCGATCCAGAATAGGGCCTCGGAGTCCGGGGATGCAAAGATGCGCGCGTGGGCGATTGTGGCGATGCTGAGACGCAGGAGACGGTCAAGCGGTGCCTTCGCTGACGCGGCCTTGGCCAGTTCTCCGAGCAGATGGGCGAGGTCCTTGTCTGCCTTTTCGGTCCGGAGCGCGCGTTCTGCCAGAACAATCGTATCGGACAGGCCCTCACGCCAGTCGGCCTCCGCGACCGCTGCCCGCTGCCATTCCGCACAGGCCTGGGCTACGGCGATCAGATGTCCGGCCAGATTCCCGCTGTCCACTGTCGAGACGTAGGCAGGTTCCAGCACCCGCAGATCGTCGGTGGCATGCCAGTTGAACAGATGCCCCCGGAACTGAGGCATGCGCTGCACCGTGGCCAGCGTCCTTTCCAGGCGGGCGGTTGCGTCAGCGCGTCCGATCCATCCCAGATCATGGGCTGCCGTCGTCGCCAGAAGGTAAAGCCCGATGTTCGTCGGCGACGTGCGCCGCGCCAGCGCGGGACGCGGCGTTTCCTGGAAGTTGTCGGGCGGCAGATCATTGTCGTCGGACGTCACGAATGTTTCGAAATATCGCCATGTGCTGCGGCCGATCAACCGCAACTCAAGCCTGTCGGAGTCTGTCAGGAGTGCCGTCTCGGGCGATGGTCTGGACCGGCTGACGTAGGAAGCGACAAGCGGGCTGACGAGCCAGAGGATCACGAAGGGCGCGATCAGCGGCCATACCGCCGGGTTCAGCGCAGCCGCCCCGCCCGCCATCCCGAGGCCAAGAGCGACTGCGCCAGCCATGTCCCGGTAGTACGAAAGCAGGCCGGGGCGCCTCTGTTGGGACAGCTGGGCTGCAGTGATCCATTCCAGCAGGCTGCGGCGGGAAACCAGAAGCCGCCAGACGGTGCGAAGGATGGCATCGCACATCCGCAGCGACGCGTCGGGCAGCAAGGTGATGTCCAGTGCGATCCTTGTCGCTGCCGTCCGCACGTCTCGGGCAAGCGCCGCAAGGTGGCTGTGCGCGGTAATTCCGGCCCGGCCGGGGAGCAGGACGAAGGGCAAGGGGAGCAGATATGGCAGCGCCAGCATGACCAGCACGAGGGCCGTCCATGCGACCGCACCAGGCAGCGGCAGCAGCCATCCCGCCGCAAGCGCAAGAAGTGTCAGGGGGGCGGTGAGAGATCGACGGAGGTTGTCGATCATCTTCCACCGTCCAAGCGCCGTAATTGGACGATTCCGGTCGTCGGCCCGTCCGGTCAGCCAAGGCAGAAGCTGCCAGTCCCCACGCACCCAGCGGTGCTGCCGTCGCGCGGCAATATCGTGTCGCGCCGGAAAATCCTCGACCACTTCGACATCGGATACCAGAGCCGCGCGGGCGAGATCCCCCTCGAACAGGTCGTGGCTGAGCATCGTGTTGTCGGGCACGCGGTCGGCCAGCGCAGCGGCGAAGGCATCGACGTCGTAGATCCCCTTGCCGGTGAACGACCCTTCGCCAAACAGATCCTGATACACATCCGAGATCGCCGCGGCATAGGTGTCGATCCCGCCGTGGCTGGCATAAATCTTCTGATAGATCGAACCCTCAGTCCCGACCGGCAGCGCGGGGGTCACGCGCGGTTGAAGGATGCCGTAGCCTTGCGTGACGCGGCCCGCGGCTGCATCGAACTGCGGTGCGTTCAGGGGATGGGCAAGCTTCCCGATCAGTCGTCGGACCGTATCGCGCAACAGTCGCGTGTCTGCGTCCAGCGTGATCACGTACCGGACGTCTTGCGGCACCGTGCAGGGCGGCACGAAGCTGGTGTCCGTGGCGCCGCGCAGCAGGCGGTTGAGTTCGGTCAGCTTGCCTCGTTTCCGCTCCCATCCCATCCAGACACCCATCGAGGGGTTCCATTGACGGCGCCGGTGAAGAAACAGGAACCTGTCACTTCCCTCTGACGGGTAGGTCGTGTTCAGCCGGGCGATCTCGCGCTTGGCCTGGGCGATCAACTCGGCGTCCTGAGGCCGGGTTTCGGCCGCGGAATCGGGACCATCGGCCAGCAACGCATAGTGAAGGGCGCCATCCGTGCTGGACAGATGATGCACCTCCAGCCGTTCGATGCAGGCTGCCAGTTCCTCGACCGTGTCCAGCAAAACCGGCACCACGACAAGGCAGCGCAAGTCAGGCGGAATCCCCTGGGTCAGGTCCAGTCCCGGCAGACGCCGCGGCGGAACTACCCGCGTAACGATCAGATTGACCAAGGAACTCGCCGCTTCGAACGCCGCGCCAGACCCTGCGACGGCAAGGGCCAGGACAAGCCACCCCTGCGCGCCCGACTGAACAAGCGCCAGCCCGAGAACCGCAAAGCACGCAAGACTTATCGCCGCCAGATATCCCCCCAGTCCGAAGCCACCGATGAGCCGCCGCAATCGCTCTCCCGGCCGCGGACTGTATCCGACGGCACGTTCAAGGGCGCGGCGCCCGGGCCCGATGAGAGCGTAACCGGGATCGCGGGTCGCGGGCGTCTGCCCCGAGCAGGCAAGCGCGAGCGCAGCATCCGTCACCTCCACCTCCGACAACCCGGAGCCGCGCGCGAGCGTCTCGATTTCGGTGCGATAGAGGTTGCGCGACGCGAAATCCATGGCGGCGAAGTCGGAGCCTGCTCGAAGCCGTGCATCGACAGGGCTGACCTCTTCGAAGAAGTCCGGCCAATCCATCTCGGAAATCAGCCGCATGCTGGTGACGATGTTGCGCATCGTCACGTTCGATGCACCCTGCCGGACTTGGGCGTGCTGCACGACATCGTCCATCGTCAGGCCTTGCTGCCTCAGACGATCCTGCAGCCAGCCGTGCAATGGCGTCTCTGAGGTGGCGAACCCTCGCAGGCGCTGGGCGATCCGAGCCGCCAGGATCTCGGGAAGCGGTGCGCCGTCGAACGCCTGCGTCGCATCGGCCATGGCCCGAAACCCAGTGTCGTGCGAATGAGAGGTGCTGCCCTTCGCGCTCTGCCTCAACACCTTGTCGACCAGTTCATCCGCAGCCTGCCGAAGTTCCTGTGCCGCGACGATCTGATCGGCCAGTCTGCGCATGTTCTCGATCAGCACGATGCGCAGCGTGATCGCCACGGCCCACAACTCTCCGATCGTCAGGGGATCAACCGTCTGGTAGGCGCGCACGAACCTGGCAAGCACAGGGCCGTTCAGCAGACTGTCGGTGTGGGCGACATAGCCCCAGGCGATGCCAAGGACACGCGGATAGCCTGCGAAGGGGCCTGTGGCCAGCTTCGGAAGCTGACGGTAGTATTCGGGGGGCAGATCGCGCGCGATCTGTTCCAACTGACGTTCGACCAGATGGTAGTTGTCCAGCAACCACTCCGTCGCGGGGCTGATGGTTTGCCCCGCCTGTAGCGCCTGCGTACAGCATCGGTAGGCCGACAGCAGCACTTCGGAATTCTCCCGAACCCGCGCACTCAACGGAACGACCCGCAGGGCGTGTTGCGTGACGGGCTGGGCCTTCGCCAGCGAAATGGCATGATGTTCGAGACGCTCCGTCCCGAACAGATCGGCACGGATAACTGCGGTATCGTGCCAAGGGCCGATGGGTGGCCCTCGCCACGCGACCGACATCCACGCCCGCACCCGTGCGCGCAGCCTTGTGCTCGACCGCCGATCGCGGCTGTTTGACGTCACTGAGTTGACGGCAAGCTACGGTCGTTGCCGACTGTCTGGGGGATGATTTGGCCGGAGATTCGCCCGTTGTCCCCTTTTGATGCGCGACCGGCATCCTGCCGTTCCCCGATCTTTCGAGGGGCCGCGATCCTGTCGCAGCGAAGGCGGTGTGTCATGGCTGCCCATCGCTCGGTGATCTGATCCCATTCCATGCGAAGTCCTTTCTGGACAGGGCACCAGTCCGAATGGTGCGATCCGGACGGCGCGTGGCAACTGACGGAACAACTTCACACATACTCGATGCGTTCCCCTGAAACGAAGGGGGGTGGCAATTTGCCGCTGATTTCGGTTCCCGGTAGCCGGTGCCTGGCCTTCCGTCGATGCTTCAGAGTGTCATGGCTCACTTGCGAGGTTCTTCACCGATCATCCACCCGCTATGCCGGGAAGAGCGAAGGTGATCGTTGCCTTCGTTGCCACTGCGTCCGCCCAAGACACAGTGGAAGCGGCCAACGGCCGGTGGCGCTGCTTCTCCTTCCAGATTTGGCACAAGGCGCCGAAGCTCGCGACAATCATGGCTGAGGCAGAACGTGCGGTTCTGGCCTACATGTCCTTTGACGAGAGCCTGCGCACCAGTTTGCGCAGCATTAATCCGCCGGAGCGCAACAACCAGAAGATCAAGCGCCGCACCAATGTGGCCGGCGACTTCCTCTCCCGCGCCGTCTAACTCCGACGTGATCGTTCTCCTCTGTGTTCCCTCACAAACCGAATTGGCACGCAGATGCCAGTGGCGTGCGGTTCGACCATCATGGCCGGCTTGTGTCGGAGCCGCAGTGCCCAGCGTGATCATTTTGTAGTGTCTCCCGCAACTCTGGTTCTTTGGCTGGGCGCCAGGCGCTCACTTAGGCCCAGGCATTTCCTTACCGAAAGGCGCCCGGCGAGTACGGAACTCAGAGCCAACATGGATATCGACGAAGTACCTGCATGACAGCCTACCCTTTGTGAGTAACTTGTTCCCGCCTCAGATCCCCGAGTGCGGCGTAGAAGGCAGGCAGGACGATCAATATCAGAACTGTTGCGGTCAGAAGGCCGAAGACCACTGAAATGACCAGCGGTTTGAGCGTTTGTGCCTGGGTCGAAGTTTCCAGCAGCAGAGGTGCCATGCCCATTATGGTGGTCGACACCGACACGAAGATCGGGCGGAATCGGGTGCGCACGGCCTCGCCGGCGGCCCGGGCGGCCGACCACCCGTCGCCGCGCCGGGTCTTGATGACGCCCAGCAGCAGAATGGCATTGTTCACCACGATGCCCGCGAGCGAAGCCGCGCCCACCAGCGATGGCATCGAGATGTTGTAGCCCATCAGCACATGGCCCCAGATCACGCCCAGAAACGCCAGCGGGATGGTGATCATCACGATCAGCGGTTCGACATAGCTGCGGAACTGAAAGCTGAGCACGAGGTAGATCCCCACGAGCCCGATCAGGAACCCGCGCAGGATCGAGGCGACGGTTTCCGCCGAATTCGCGGCCTGCCCGCCGATGTCGAAGGTGAGGCTGGGGGTGGCTGCGGCCAGATCAGGCAGGAAGCCTTCGGCCAGCTGGGCGGTGATCGCGTCGGCATTGCCGACCTGTCCGTCCACATCGGCCGAGACGGTCAGCGTGCGCACCCCATTGCGCCTTGTGATGCTGCCCCAACCGCGCGCTTCGGTGAGGGTGGCGATGCTCGCCAGCGGCACGGTGCCGCCGCCGGGCAGAGCGATTTCGAACGCCGTCAGGTCGGCGCGGGCGGCACGGTCACCATCGGCCAGCCGCACTTCCAGATCCCACGCCAGATTGCCGCGCCGGATTTCGGAAAGTTGCGTGCCGAGGAAGGCCGCGCGCAGCTGGCCGGCGACATCCGTGGCGGTCAGCCCCAGCGCTTCGGCCCCCGGCGACAGGCTCAGCCGCAACTCGGGTGCGCCGGGGCGCAGGTCGAGGATCGCATTGCGCACGCCGGCGTAGGTTTCCAGTTCGGCAAGCGTGGCGCGGCCCGCGGCCTCCAGCGTGGCAAGGTCGGGGTGGGTCAAGCGCAATTCCACGGCGATGCCCTGCGGCCCGATCCCCGGCTCGGTCAGGATCAGCGAGGAAACACCGGGCAGGGGGCCGATTTCCTCGCGCCAGAGCGTTCCGATGTCGTCAAGCGTGCTGGTCCGGGTCTCGGCGCCCAGAAGATCCACGGCGGCGGTGGCGACATGGGCGCCGGTCTCGCCGGCCGAGAGGTTGCGGCCCAGCCGCGTGATGCGGCGGATCACCAGCCGTTGCGTCTCGGGCTGCTCCGGCGTGAGACGGGCGTTCACACGGTCAAGTGCCGCCTCGACCTGCGCCACTGCCTCGGTTGTGCGCGCCAGCGGTGTCCCCGCGGGCAGCATCAACCGCGCCTCCAACACGTCTCCATCGATCTCGGGCATCGCCTCGCGCTTGACCACGCCGCCGCCAAGCGCGCCGACGGTCAGGATCAATGCACCGATGGCCAGCCCCACCACCAGCCAGCGCGCCTTGATCGCGGCATCGGCCAGACGGCCCACGCCGTTTTCGCGCAAGGCATCAAACCCTGCATCGAAGCGGATGCGGAAGCGGGAAGGGGCGGTGTCCTTTATCCCGCCCTTCAGGTGATGGGGCAGGATCAGGAAGGCCTCGACCAGCGAGGCGGAGAGCGCGGCCAACAAGACGACCGGCAGAACCTCGAGCACCGCGCCCAACTCGCCCGCAAGAAAGGCCAGCGGCAGGAACACCGCCAGCGTGGTCAGGAAGGACGAGATGACGCCGGGGGCGACGGCGGCAACGCCCGCGGCGACGGTCTCCACCGTGGCCCCCTTGGCCGTATGCACCGCGATGGAATCCGCGATCACGATGGAATCGTCCATCACGATCCCGATCGCCATCAACAGCGCCACCAGCGTCATCATGTTCAGGCTGAGCCCGGTCAGCGCCATCCAGACGAAGGCCCCCGCGAAGGCCACTGGCAGCCCCATCGCAGCCCAGATCGCGAAACCGGGGCGGAAGAACAGGCTCATCACGGCCACGACCAGCACGAGGCCGATCACCCCGTTCTGCACCAGCATCAACAGCCGGTCGCGGATGATGGATGTCACATCCTGCACCACCTCGACGGTGATCGTGGTGGGCAGGCGTGCGGTTTCCTCGGCCACCAGCGCCGCGACCCCGTCAAGCACCCGCAGCGCATCGGCATCGAGCGCCTTGGCCACGTCGATCACGATGGCGGGTCTGCCATCGACGAAAGCGCGGTCCTCGGGTGGCTCGAAGCGTTCCTCGATCACCGCCACGTCGCCCAGGCTCAGTGTCGCGCCGTTTTGCAGGACCAGCACGGGGATCGTGGCAAGCGCGGTCGCCGTGTCTCGCTCGGCGGTGAAGCGCAGCGTCAGGTCTGCACCTGGCCCCTCCAACGTGCCGGCGGGCAGGTCGATGTTCTGCGCAGCGATGGCCGCGGCCAGCGCCGCGGGGGTCAGGCCGTGGCTGTCTAGCAAGGCGCGCGTGGCGGTGATCGACAGCGTGCGGGTGCCAAGCCCCCCGCGGGTCGCGCTGGCGACGCCGGGCAGGGCGGTCAGGCGGTCGGACAGGCTGTCGGCGTAGAGGTCCAGTTCGCCCAGCGGCAGATCGCCCGAGATGGCGACGGATGTGACCGGATCGGAGCGGTGCGACTCGCGCACCACCGCGGGATCGGCGCGGTCGGGGAAAGTGTCGATGGCCGAAACCTCGGTGCGCAGCGCATTGACGAAACGCAGCGCTTCATTGCCCGGTGCCATGGTCGCCACGGCGCGGGCGCGGCCGGTCTGCGCGGTGCAGGTCAAGGTCGCCAGCCCCTCGACACCCTGCACCCCGTCCCAGAGGGGGGCACAAATGGCGGTTTCGACATCCTCGGCGGCGGCGCCGCGATAGGGCACCGTGATCTCGGCCTCGACCGCGCGGAAATCGGGGAAGGTCTCGCGCAACAGGCCGGGGGCCGCAAAGACCCCCGCCGCAAGGAACAGCAGGAGCAGCAGGTTGCCCGCCGTCGGGTGGCCGGTAAACCAGCGGATCATTCCGGGGCCTCGACCGGGGTCAGTGCCATGCCGGGGATGGCCGGGGCGATGTCGTCTATCACCACGCGGTCGCCGGGCGACAGACCCTCGGCGATGACGACGCGCCCATCCTGCGCAAAGGCGGCGGCGACGGGGCGCAGGTCCAGCAGATCATCGGGGCCCGCGATGCGAACCATGCCCCCATGCAATGCCGCCTCGGGGATCGCAATGGCACCTGTCAGGGGCGCGCCCGAAAAGGATAGCTGCACCTGCATGTTGGGCACCAGCGGCAGGCGGCGGGGCGGGTCGGCGCCGACATAGGGGTCATCGACCGTCACCACGACGGGCACTGTGCGGGCGCGCGGATCCAGCGCGCCCTCGATCCGGCTGACGCGGGCGGGCCAGACCTGATTGGGGTCCGGCAAGGGGCTGAGCGTCACCTCGATCTGCGCGAGCGGACCATCGCGCATCATGTCGTCAAGAGTGATGCCCTCGGACACATCGCCGATCAGACGGCGAAACCTGTCGATCGGCAGATGCGCGACAACCTCGACCGCCGCAATGCCGTCGCCGCGGATCAGGACCTGCCCCGGGGCGACGGTCTGGAAGCGTTCGGCACTTACTTCCGTCACGCGCAGATCGAAGGGCGTGCTCAGCGTGGTGCGGTCGAGCGAGCGGCGCGCACGGTCAAGGGCGGCCTGCGTCCGCGCGGTCTGCGCCGTGATCCGTGCCTCGCGCGGCGGGATCAGGGCCAGCGTGTTCTCCAGTTCCGCCACCGTGCGGCGCGCCAGAAGCGTGGCGCGCTCCGCCTCGTCGGCGCGGGATTGCGGCACGGTGCCCTGTTCGGTTAGGGTGCGGGTGCGGGCCAGATCGGCCTCGGCCAGCGCCAACCGTTCGCGTTCCAATTCCAGGATGCGGGTAGTGTTGGCCGCCTCGGCGGTGAGTTGCGCGGCTTCGGCGGCAAGGGCCGCCAGATCGGCCTCGGCCTGGGCCAGCGCCAGTTCGTAATCGGCCGGATCGACGCGCAGCACCTCGGTCCCTGCCGGGATCAGACGGCCCGGCTCCAGCTCGGCGTGGCGCCAGACCACCTCGCCGTGTACCTCGGCCACGGCGACCCAGGTCTCGGCCGCCCGCAGATTCCCCCAGACGGTGGCTGTGGGGCGGAAGTCCTCGAGCTCGACGGTCATCACCCGCACGGGCAGGGCGGGTGCGGCGCCCTCCACCTGCGCAGGGCCGGGGGCGTTGGATATCATCCAAGCCGCCGCGACGATGCCGAGGGCAATTGGGGGCAGCGCGAGGAGGGGGGCCAGACGCATGGGTTCAGCCTTGCGCCCGGCGCATGCGCGCCAGCGTGCCGTCGCGCAGCACGAACTGGTGATAGAGCGCGCCCACGACATGCAGGGCCACCAGTGCCAGCAGGATGAACTTCATCACGTTGTGGCCCTGTGCCGCCGCCGAAACCCCGCCGAACCAGGCGACCGCCCCGCTGACCGGCATAAGGATCATCAGTACATACAAGCCGACATGCGTGAGCTTGGCGAGAATTCCCTGCACCTTGCTGGCCTCGATCGCCGGTGGGGCGCCGCGCCGGGCGCGCAGCGTCAGTCGCCACAGCGCGAGGAGCAAGACAAGTGCACCGGCCGCCACATGGGCCATGACAAGTGGGTCGAACCCGGCCTCCAGCCCGTCAGTGATCCGGTCCCAAGCGGCGGACATCGCATCCTTGAACAGGTATTGCTGCGCGATCAGCGCAAAGACGAGCCAGTGCAGCGCGATCTGCAGGCGTGAATAGCCGGTGGGGGCAGTTGTGGCGGGCATGACCGGGATCCTTTCGGTTGATTGCCTGCGACTCGGGGCAGATCTTGCAACTCAACAAAGTATATGTTAGTAATCGATAACTCACAATGGGGATTCCATGGCTGGACGCCAAAGTTCAGAAGATCGCAAGGCACAGATCGTCACCCAAGTGCTGCGGTTGGCGGACGAAATCGGTCCGGACCGCCTAAGCACCACGCATGTTGCGCGAGCTGTCGGGCTGAGCCAGCCGGCGATCTTTCGGCACTTCCCGACCAAGGGCGCGCTGTGGCTTGCCGTAGCCGAGGATATCGCCGCGCGGCTGACCGCAGCTTGGGATTTGGCCGAGGTGCACGTCACCGCGCCAGAGGCACGGCTGAAGGCCCTGATCGGCGCGCAACTGAATGCCATCGCTGAAACACCGGCCTTGCCCTCCATCCTTTTCTCACGGGAATTACAGGTCGACAATCCGCCGCTCAGGGATGTGTTTCGCGGGCTGCTCGGTACGTTTCAGATGCGTCTTGTCGCTGCGATCCGGGGGCAGCAAGCGGCCGGCGGCCTGCGCCGCGACGTGACTGCCGAGGATGCGGCCATGCTGCTGACCGCACTGGTGCAGGGCGTTGCGATCCGATGGGCTTTGGGCGCGCGGGGCTTTGGTCTCGTCGAGGAAGGTCTAAGGCTTTTCCATGTTCAGATGGCGCTGCTGCGCGCCGAGGAGGTCTTGTCCCATGGGTAGAATTGGTCTGATCCCGCGCATCGCCGGGGGCGTCGGCATCGCATTTGGCGTACTGACCGTTTTTTCGGGTGGCACCACGTTGCTTGGATCGGCCGACATGGGGGCGGCCGTGCCCTTCGTGGTGTGGTTCAACACCTTGGCCGGGGTGGCGTATGTCGTTGCGGGTTTCGGCCTCTGGCAAGGTCGGCCTTGGGCATTTTCCCTGTCGCTTGCGATCTTCGCGGCGACGCTGCTGGTCTTTGCCGGCTTCGGTCTGCACGTTGCGCGGGGCGGCGCATATGAGATGCGAACCGTTTTCGCCATGGCGTTACGCAGCGCGGTCTGGGGTGCGATCACCTTTGCGGCGCGTCAGACGGTTTCGGGGCGGTAGACGCAACCCGCTGACGTGCCGCGGTTGAGATCGGCGATGAAGATGGCGTCGGCATGGGCAAGCCGTGCGATCAAGTTGCACTGCGGCGTCATGGTGCAGGCGGTTTTGCGGAAGGCCCGCGGCGGCAAGGAACGAACTTACCTTGGCGAGATCGTTGCGCGACACCCGGAATTCCGCTGCGAGATCGGGAGTGGTAAAGGCGCGGGACGGGTCGCCTGCCATGCGCATGAGCACGCGCAGCTCGTCATCGGTGAAGTAGGTGAGGCGCAAGGTCGCGGTTCCGGTTTTCAATTGCAAAGCTTGCTGCGTCGGGTTAATCGGTAAATAGAATACCAAATCATCCTGTTCGGATGAAGCATCTTGGATTTGACGCATGAGCTCGACCACAGCGCAACAAATTCGCGCATGGACCGGCCCCGCTATCCTGACTTACGGCTTCCGCCCGTTCTTCTTGGGGGCGGCAGTATGGGCCGCGCTGGCAATGGCGCTTTGGGTGCCGATGCTGTCGGGGCATGTGACGATGCCCACTGCCTTCGATCCGGTCAGCTGGCACGCGCATGAATTCCTGTACGGGTATCTGGGCGCCGTGGTCGCGGGGTTCCTGCTGACGGCGGTGCCGAACTGGACCGGGCGCCTTCCGATCGTCGGCTGGCGTCTGGGGGCGCTGGCGCTGGTCTGGCTGGCGGGGCGCCTGGTGGTCGCGGTTTCGGCCGGGCTGCCTGCGGGGCTGGTCGCCGCCGTCGATCTGGCCTTTCCGATGCTGTTCGCGCTCGCCATCGGACGCGAAATCGTGGCGGGCCGGAACTGGCGCAACCTGATCGTGCTCGCGATGCTGGCGGTTTTTGCTGCTGGCAACGCCCTGTTCCATTGGGAGGCCGCGGCGGGCGAATATGCCGCGCAGGGCGCTGGGCTCAGACTGGGCCTTGGCGCCGGGATCATGATGATCGCGGTGATCGGAGGGCGGATCGTGCCATCCTTTACCCGAAATTGGCTGGTGAAACAGCGTCGCAAGACGCTGCCCGCACCGCCGATGCAGGCTTTTGACAAGTTCGCGCTGATCGTATTGCTCGCAGCGCTTCTGCTGTGGGTCGCCTCGCCGCTGCATGTGCTGACAGGTGCCGCACTTGCCTTGGCCGGAGCGGTACATCTGGCTCGGCTGGCCCGCTGGGCGGGGCACGCGACGCTGGCAGAGCCGCTGGTGACGGTGCTTCATGCAGGCTATGCCTTTGTGCCGCTTGGCGCGCTGGCGCTGGCGGTTGAAATTCTTGTGCCTGGGTCCTTCGGCATGGCGGGAGCGCAGCATCTGTGGATGGCGGGTGCAATCGGGCTGATGACCTTGGCCGTCATGACGCGTGCCACGCTGGGCCATACCGGGAAGGCACTGACGGCGGGGGCGGGCACGGTGGTGATCTATGCTGCCCTGATCCTGTCGGTGCTGGCGCGGCTCGGCGCAGGCCTCTGGCCCGACCTTTCCGCGCCGCTCCACACGGTGGCGGGTCTGGGCTGGATCACGGCGTTTGGCGGGTTTGCCGTTGTCTACGGCCCCCTGCTGCTGCGCTCGCCCGCGGCCAAGCGCCTCTGAGGGGGCAAGCCCGTCTTTATCCTGCTACGCCACCTTCGTGCATGGCCTGGCCATGCAGTTGCTTTTCAGGTCGGGAGGCCGTCGATCAGCGGCGATGGCTTGGCGAAGCGCTCGATATCCGCCTGATCGCGAATGGTGACCCGCGACCCGTCGACATCGACGCCATATGCCTGAAGGCTCTTGAAGGCGCGGCTCAGGTTTTCCGGCGTCATGCCGAGCAATGACGCGAGACGCTTCTTGTCGAAGGGCAATTCAAAGGCTGATGCCCCGCCTTGCCGGCGCTGTTCCCGCAGCAGGTAATTTGCCAGCCGTTCGAGCGAACTGCGCAGTTTCAGATCCTTGGCGTTCCTGACGACAGAGCGATAGCATTGCGCAAGCTCGTCGACGATGGCGCGCGCGAACCCGCCGTCCCGGTCGAAGATACTGCGCACATCCTGACTGGGGATCAATGCGATGCGGCTTTTCTCCAGCGTGCGCGCCGACATCAGATAGGGCGCGTCGCGGATCGTCGCGGCCAGGATGAAGGTCGAAATCGGCCGCACCGTTGCCATGCTGGTCTCGCGCCCGTTCCAGCCCGCAAAAAGCTCGACAGAGCCGGACAGCACAACGTGCAGGAAATCAGCCGGCTCGCCCTCGGCCACAAGTTCGATCTGGCCGGGAAAGTTCTGCACGTAAGAGGCGCGAATCAGGTCGTCGAAGTGCAGATTTTCCATCGCTGAAAAGAGCGGTAGGCGACGGAGGTCATCAAATTGAGAATCAGGCATGGGCAAATCCTTTTGGCTTCAGAGCCTCGGTCGTTGCCTTGATTATTGTCAAGGATGGGTTTGATGGGTACCGGCCATGCGCTTGATCTGAGGCGACACTTCAGCTGACATCGGTCGGCAACTCATTTATTTCGCAGCGATTTCTCCAGTCGTCTGATCCAGATCAAGTCTCCACGCGTGACACAACCGCAAGGCTGCGTGCAATCCTGAATGGGGTTGCATCGAACACCTTGCCGGAGGCCCTGCCATGCAGACCGTAGCGCCAGCGTCACGTGCGGATCAGAACCGTGCACTTGGGCTGAGCACCATCGCCTTCACCGCCTGTTTTGCGGTCTGGACGATCTTTTCCATCATCGGCGTCGCCATCAAGGCTGAACTGGGTCTGAATGACACCCAGTTCGGCCTGCTGGTGGCCACACCGATCCTGACCGGCTCCATCACGCGCCTGTTTTTGGGTGTCTGGACCGAGAAATACGGCGGGCGACTGGTCTTTTCCGGCCAGATGATCCTGACGGCGCTGGCCACATGGGCGCTCACGCTGGCTGACAGCTACATCATGTACCTGATCGCGGCGCTCGGCATCGGGCTGGCTGGGGGGTCTTTCATCATCGGGGTGGCTTATGTCAGCCGCTGGTACGACGCCGGGCATCAGGGCACGGCGCTTGGCATTTTCGGGGCGGGCAACGTGGGTGCGGCGGTGACAAAATTCGTCGCGCCGTTTGTCATGGTTGCTTATGGCTGGCACGGAGTTGCCTATGTCTGGGCGGCAGGACTCGCCGTCATCGGCGTTCTGTTCTTCCTTCTGGCCAAGGACGACCCTGAACTGGTCAAACGGCGCAGGACCGGGACAAAGGCCCCTTCGCTGGCGCAGCAGTTCGCACCTCTGAAGAACCTGCAGGTCTGGCGGTTCTCGCTCTACTACTTCTTCGTGTTCGGCGCCTTTGTGGCGCTGGCACTCTGGATGCCGCATTACCTGATCGACGTGTACGGAATCGACGTCCGCACGGCAGGCATGGCGGCCGCGTCCTTCAGCCTCTCGGCATCTCTGTTCCGTGCTTATGGCGGGCATCTGTCCGACAAGTTCGGCGCGCGGTCTGTCATGTACTGGACCTTCGGCTTCAGCCTGCTCTTCCTCTTCATGCTTTCCTACCCGCCGACGGACTACATCATCGAGGGCAGGGACGGCCCGATCGCCTTCTCGACTCAGATGGGGCTGTGGCCCTTCATCGCCACGCTCTTCGCGCTCGGCTTCTTCATGAGCCTCGGCAAGGCCGCGGTCTTCAAGCACATCCCGGTCTACTACCCCAACCACGTCGGAGCGGTCGGGGGACTGGTCGGCATGATCGGGGGCCTTGGCGGGTTCGCCCTGCCGATCGCCTTCGGTGCACTGCTCGACCTGACGGGCATATACACCTCCTGCTTTGCGCTTCTGTTCATCCTCGTCGCCATTGCCCTGAGCTGGATGCACCTGTCGATCCGCGCGATGGAGCGGTCGGCCCATGGCGAGATGCTCGACACGCTGCCGCAGCTGCCCGAGATGCAGGAAATCCACCGCCCCGAGAGCACGGTCATGCCGCGCGTGCTGGAGGACTGGCGGCCGGAAGACCCGCAGTTCTGGGAGGAAAAGGGCCGGGCGGTCGCACGCCGCAATCTCTGGATCTCGATCCCCGCGCTGCTCTTGGCCTTCTCGGTCTGGATGGTCTGGTCGATGGTCGTGGCGCGGCTGCCCGCGATCGGCTTTGCCTTCGACTCCGAGCAGCTTTTCTGGCTGGCCGCGCTGCCGGCCCTCTCGGGGGCGACACTGCGGATCTTCTATGGCTTCATGGTGCCGATCTTCGGCGGGCGGCTCTGGACGACACTGTCGACCGCATCTTTGCTGCTGCCCGCCCTTGGCATCGGCTATGCGGTTCAGAACCCCGAAACCCCCTACTTCATCTTCCTGGTCCTAGCGCTTCTGTGCGGCCTGGGCGGCGCCAACTTTGCATCAAGCATGGCCAACATCGGCTACTTCTTCCCCAAGGCCGAAAAGGGCAACGCGCTGGCGCTGAATGCGGGGCTTGGCAACCTCGGGGTCAGTGTCATGCAGTTCCTTGTACCGCTGGTCATTACCGTGGGTGTCTTCGGCGCCATGGGCGGCGCACCGCAGGAGTTGTCCGACGGCGGCCAGCTCTGGATGCAGAACGCAGGCTTCATCTGGGTGCCGTTCATCCTTGCCGCGACCATTGCGGCCTGGCTGGGCATGAATGACATCGCCGATGCGAAGGCCAGTTTTGCCCAGCAAGCGGTGATCTTCGGACGCACGCACAACTGGCTGATGTGCGTGCTCTACATCGGCACCTTCGGCAGCTTCATCGGCTACTCCGCGGGCTTCCCGCTGCTCAGCCGGATCGCCTTTCCCGAGGTGAACGCGCTGCAGTTCGTCTTCCTTGGCCCGCTGATCGGCGCACTCAGCCGGGCAGGGACAGGCTGGATGGCGGACAAATACGGCGGGGGACGCGTCACCTTCTGGGTCTTTGCAGGGATGATCGTCTCGGTCCTCGCGGTGATCCTGTCCCTGCAGGCGGGTAGCTTCATCGGGTTCTTCGCGGGCTTCATGGCGCTGTTCTTCTTCACTGGCGTGGGAAACGCTTCCACCTTCCAGATGATCCCCGTGATCATGGGCAAGGAAGTGCCGCGGCTGATGCCGGAATTGACGGGTGCCGACCGTGCCCGCCAGATCGCTATGGAATCGGGCGGGATCGTCGCCTTCACCAGCGCGATCGGGGCCTATGGCGGTTTCTTCATCCCAAAGGCCTATGGCTCGTCCATCGCCATGACGGGCAGCCCCATCGGGGCGCTGTGGCTGTTCCTCGCATTCTACGTGGTCTGCCTTGCCATCACCTGGGTCGTCTACACGCGCCCCGGTGGCCTGCTGCACGACATCGAACGTGGCCGCCTGCCCGGTGGCACCGCCGCCCAGCCGGCCCAATGAGTCAACCGAATTCCCGGGCGGCGCACCCCGCCGCCCGCACCCAGACACCCGAAAGGAAAGCCCGATGAGCCATCTGTTCGACAGACTGAATTTCTTCCAGAGCAAGGAACTGGAGCAATTCTCCGACGGTTGGGGCCAGACCACCCGCGAGAACCGGGATTGGGAGGACACCTACAGAAACCGCTGGCGGCACGACAAGATCGTGCGCTCGACGCACGGTGTGAACTGCACCGGGTCTTGTTCGTGGAAGATCTACGTCAAGTCGGGCATCGTGACCTGGGAAACCCAGCAGACCGACTATCCGCGCACCCGCGCGGGCCTGCCCAACCACGAGCCGCGCGGCTGTGCGCGCGGCGCGTCTTACAGCTGGTATCTCTATTCGGCGAACCGGGTGAAGAACCCGCTGATCCGCGGCGCCCTCATGCGTGCCTGGCGCAAGATGCGCGAGACCATGACGCCGGTGGCGGCCTGGGCCGCCATCCAGAACGATCCGATCCTGCGGGCCTCCTACACCAAGACGCGCGGCAAGGGCGGGTTCGTGCGGGCAAGCTGGGACGAGGCGACCGAGATCGTCGCGGCCGCGAACGCCCACACCGCAAAGACATACGGCCCCGACCGCGTCTTTGGCTTCTCCCCGATCCCGGCCATGTCGATGGTCAGCTACGCGGCGGGCTCGCGCTACCTCAGCCTTCTCGGTGGCACCTGCATGTCCTTCTACGACTGGTACTGCGACCTGCCGCCCGCCAGCCCCCAGACCTGGGGCGAACAGACCGACGTGCCGGAATCGGCCGACTGGTACAACGCGGGCTTCCTGATGCTCTGGGGCTCGAACGTGCCGCAGACCCGGACGCCTGACGCGCATTTCTACACTGAGGTCCGCTATCGCGGCACCAAGTCAGCCGTGGTGAGCCCAGATTATTCCGAGGCCGCCAAGTTCGGCGACATCTGGCTCAACCCGCAGGCGGGCACCGATGCCGCGCTGGCGATGGCGATGGGCCATGTGATCCTGCGGGAATACCACCTCGACCGTCAGGCGGAATACTTCGAGGAGTATGCCCGCAAATACACTGACATGCCGATGCTTGTCCGGCTCGATGAAAAGGACGGTCATATTGTCCCGGGCCGGATGCTGCGCGCGGACGACTTCGACGGCAAGCTGGGCGAGACCAACAACCCCGACTGGAAAACTGTCGCCCATGATGAGGCATCGGGTCAGATCGTGGCGCCCAATGGCTCGATCGGGTTCCGCTGGGGCGAGGAAGGCAAGTGGAACCTCGAACAGCGCGCCAAGGGAACGGATGCCCACCTGCGCCTGAGCCAGATCATGGACGGCGATCATGACGAAGTGGTGGGGATCGATTTCCCCTACTTCGGCGGGGTCGCGACGGGCGATTTCGTCAAATGCGACCACCCCGAGGTGCTGACCCGCAACATCCCGGCGCGGCGCGTTACCTTGGCGGACGGTCAAATTGTTCTGGTCGCCACGGTGTTCGACCTGTTCTGTGCCAACTACGGCCTCGACCGGGGGCTGGGCGGCGACTGGGTGTCGAAGGATTTCAACGACGACAGCCCCTATACCCCCGCTTGGGCGGAAAAGATCACCGGCGTGGAGCGCGAAAAGATCATTGCGGTCGCCCGTGAATTCGCGGGCAACGCGGAAAAGACCCGCGGCAAGTCCATGGTCATCCTTGGGGCCGGTCTGAACCACTGGTACCACATGGACATGAACTACCGCGGCATCATCAACATGCTGGTGATGTGCGGCTGCATCGGGCAAGAGGGCGGCGGCTGGTCGCACTATGTGGGACAGGAGAAACTGCGCCCGCAAACCGGCTGGCAACCTCTGGCCTTTGCGCTCGACTGGAACCGCCCGCCGCGGCACATGAACTCGACCAGCGCGTGGTATGCCCATACCGACCAGTGGCGCTACGAGACCCTGCGCGCGGGCGAGATCCTGTCACCCACGGCCCCCGAGGGCGATTGGGACATTTCGCTCATCGACTACAATATCCGCGCCGAGCGGATGGGCTGGCTGCCCTCCGCCCCGCAGCTGAAAACCAACCCGCTGGAGGTGGCCAAGTCGGCCAAGGCGGCGGGCCAGGACGTCAAGGAGTATGTCGCCGCGCAGCTGAAGTCGGGCGAGTTGCAGATGTCTTGCGAAGACCCGGACGCACCTGAGAACTGGCCGCGCAATCTGTTCGTCTGGCGCTCGAACCTTCTGGGGTCCAGCGGCAAGGGGCATGAATACTTCCTCAAGCACCTCTTGGGCACCGATCACGGCGTGATGGGCAAGGATCTGGGCGAAGAAGGCGGCGTGATGCCGAAGGAGGCCGTCTGGCATGACGAGGCGCCGAAGGGCAAGCTTGACCTGCTGGTGACCATCGACTTCCGGATGTCCACCACCTGCGTCTATTCCGACATCGTGCTGCCCACGGCCAGTTGGTACGAAAAGGACGACCTGAACACGTCCGACATGCATCCGTTCATCCACCCGCTGCAGGCGGCGGTGGACCCGGCCTATGAGAGCAAATCCGACTGGGAAATCTTCAAGTCGATTGCCCGGAAATTCTCGGAAGTGGCGCCCGAGGTGCTGGGCGTGGAAACGGACATCGTCCAGCTTCCGCTCCTGCACGACACCCCCGGCGAACTGGCACAGGCCCATGTGCGGGACTGGAAGAAGGGCGAATGCGACCTGATCCCGGGCAAGACCGCGCCGAACTACATCGCGGTCGAACGTGACTACCCGAACCTCTACAAGAAGTTCACCTCGGTCGGCCCGCTGCTGGAGAAACTCGGCAACGGCGGCAAGGGGATCAACTGGGACACCAAGGTCGAGGTGGGTCACCTGCGCGATCTGAACGGCGTGGTCCTGGATGAGGGCGTGTCCAAGGGTCACGCAAAGCTGGAAACCGCAATCGACGCGGCCGAGATGATCCTGATGCTGGCACCCGAAACCAACGGCGAAGTGGCCGTGAAAGCGTGGGAGGAGCTGGAAAAGCCCACTGGCCGCCACCACGCGCATCTCGCCGAAGGGGCGCATCACACCAAGATCCGCTTCCGCGATATCGCGGCGCAACCGCGCAAGATCATCTCCAGCCCCACATGGTCGGGGATCGAAAGCGAGGAGGTCTGTTACAACGCGGGCTACACCAACGTGCACGAACTGATCCCGTGGCGGACGCTGACGGGGCGCCAGCAACTCTATCAGGATCACCTGTGGATGCGCGCTTTCGGCGAAGGATTTGTCAGCTACCGCCCGCCGGTGGACCTCAAGACCATCACCACGGCCGTCAACAACGACGCGGCCGAGGGCAGCCCGCATGTGGTGCTGAACTTCATCACGCCGCACCAGAAATGGGGCATCCATTCAACCTATACCGACAACCTGCTGATGCTGACGTTGAACAGGGGCGGTCCGGTGGTCTGGATGTCCGAGGTGGACGCGCAGAAAGCTGGCCTTGTCGATAACGACTGGGTCGAAGCCTACAACATCAACGGCGCGCTGACCGCGCGGGTGGTGGTGTCCCAGCGGATCAAGCAGGGCACGCTGTTCATGTATCACGCGCAGGAAAAGATCGTGAACACGCCCGGATCGGAGAAGACCGGCAATCGCGGTGGCATCCACAACTCGGTCACCCGCGCGACGCTGAAGCCCACGCACATGATCGGCGGCTATGCGCAACTGTCCTACGGCTTCAACTACTACGGCACCGTGGGCAGCAACCGCGACGAATTCGTCATCGTCCGCAAGATGAAAAAGATCGACTGGCTGGATCAGCCCGCAACCCGGAAAGTGGAGGCAGCGGAATGAAAGTTCGCGCGCAAATCGGCAAGGTTCTGAACCTCGACAAATGCATCGGGTGTCACACTTGCTCTGTCACCTGCAAGAACGTGTGGACCACGCGCGAAGGTGTTGAATATGCCTGGTTCAACAACGTCGAAACGAAGCCTGGCACCGGCTATCCAACCGACTGGGAAAACCAGAAGCGCTGGAACGGCGGCTGGGTCCGGTCGCCCAGCGGCAAGCTGCACCCCAAGCAGGGCAGCAAGTGGCGGATCCTGGCGAACATCTTCGCCAACCCCTCCATGCCCGAGATCGACGACTATTACGAGCCGTTCGATTTCGACTACGACCACCTGAAGTCAGCGCCGGACATGGATCATTTCCCCACCGCGCGACCCCGGTCGAAGATCACCGGCGAGCGGATGGAAAAGATCGAGAAGGGCCCCAACTGGGAGGAAATCCTCGGCGGCGAATTCTCGAAACGGTCGCAGGACTACAACTTCGAGAACGTGCAGAAGGAGATCTATGGAGAGTATGAAAATACCTTCATGATGTATCTGCCGCGCCTGTGCGAGCACTGCCTCAACCCGACCTGTTCCGCCTCCTGCCCCTCGGGCGCGATCTACAAGCGCGAAGAGGACGGCATCGTCCTGATCGACCAGGAGAAATGCCGCGGCTGGCGGATGTGCATCTCGGGCTGCCCCTACAAGAAGGTCTATTACAACTGGGATACCGGCAAATCCGAGAAATGCACCTTCTGCTATCCGCGCATCGAATCCGGCCAGCCGACCGTCTGTTCGGAAACCTGCGTAGGCCGCATCCGCTATCTGGGCGTGATCCTCTATGACGCCGACAAGATCGAGGCAGCAGCAAGCGCCGAGCGCGAAACCGACCTTTACGGTGCGCAACTGGACGTTTTCCTTGATCCCAACGACCCTGAGGTGATCGCCGCCGCCCGTCGTGACGGTGTGCCCGAGGACTGGATCGAATCCGCCAAGATCAGCCCGATCTGGAAGATGGCGATGGACTGGAAGGTGGCCTTCCCGCTGCATCCGGAATACCGGACGCTGCCGATGGTGTGGTACATCCCGCCACTGTCGCCGATCCAGAACGCCGCCCAGGCCGGACAGATCGCGATGAGTGACCAGATGCCCGACGTGCGGTCCTTGCGCATTCCGGTGAAGTATCTGGCCAACATGCTGACGGCAGGCGACGAGGAACCCATCGTCCATGCGCTGGAACGGATGTCGGCCATGCGCCTGTATATGCGGGCCCTGACCGTTGACGGCGTGCGCGACGAGGGCATCGCCGCCCGTGTCGGCATGTCGGGCCGGATGATCGAGGACATGTACAAGATCATGGCCATTGCCGATTACGAGGACCGTTTCGCGATCCCCACGGCGCACCGCGAACAGAACGAGGCCGGCGCCGATATCCGCGGCGGCTGCGGGTTCACAGACGGCAACGGCTGCTCCACCGGCGAGACGGGCAAGACGACCCTGTTCGGCGGCAAGAAGAAGTCCTTTGCCCTTCCGCTGGAGTCATTCTGATGATGGACCGTACACTCAAGGCGCTGTCGCTGACGCTCAGCTATCCCTCGCCAGAGCTTCAGGAAGCCATGCCCGAGATCGGAGCCGTTCTGGGCGCTGATCCCCGAATTGCACCGGACACGCGGGCCGCGTTGCGTGCCCTCACCGAACGTCTGGGGCAGGGCGACCTGTACGACGTTCAAGAGAGCTTTGTCATGCTATTCGACCGCTCGCGAACGCTGTCGCTGAACTTGTTCGAGCATGTCCATGGCGAAAGCCGGGACAGGGGCGGCGCGATGGTAAGCCTGATCGAAACCTACCGGGAGGGCGGGTTCGAGCCTGCCACCTCGGAACTGCCTGACCACCTGCCGGTCTTACTGGAATTTCTGTCGACGCGTCCCACGCTCGACGCACAGGAAATCCTGGCCGACGCGGCGCATATCCTTGACGCTCTCAACTCGCGGCTTGGCCGACGCGAGAGCGGATATGCAGCGGCCTTCGCCGCGCTTTCGCAGCTTGCCGGAGCACAGGCCGACGTCAGCGCAGTGGCAGACATGCTGGCCCAGCCCGACGACGACCCAACCGACCTCACCGCGTTGGACGCCGTCTGGGAGGAAACCGAGGTCACTTTCGGCCCCGAACCGAACGCCGGCTGCCCCCAGGTCCGCGACATGCTGGCCTTGATGGACAAACCGGCCCCCACCCCTCTGAACAGGAGCGCATGACATGTTCGGTGACTTCGATCTCAACTTCGTCATCTTCGGGGTCATGCCCTATGTCGCGCTGACGGTGTTCCTTGTCGGGTCCATCGCACGCTACGAACGCGACCCTTTCACCTGGAAAAGCTCGTCGAGCCAACTCTTGCGACGCAAGCAACTGATCTGGGGATCGATCCTGTTCCATGTCGGCATTATCACGGTGTTTTTCGGTCACCTCGTCGGGCTCTTCACCCCGGTCTGGGTGCTGGATGGCCTGGGCATTCCCTACGGGCTGAAGCAATGGATGGCCGTCTTGATCGGCGGGCCTGCGGGCATTGCAGCATTGATCGGGTCGACGATGCTGCTGCACCGCCGCCTCGTCGATCCGCGCATCCGCGTCACCTCGACCTGGCCCGACATCATCATCATGGGGCTGATCTGGCTTCAGCTTGCCATCGGCCTGCTGACGATCACCCAGACCCTGCAGCACATGGACGGGTCGGAAATGGTCCGCTTCATGACCTGGTCGCAAAGCGTGGTCAGTTGGAACCTCAACGCCTGGGTGACGGTGGTCAACGTTCACTGGCTCTACAAGCTGCACATCTTCCTTGGCCTGATCATCACGATGCTGTTCCCGTTCACGCGGCTTGTACACATCTGGTCAGGCTTTGCGGCCCCCTTCCGCTACCTGCTGACGCGGCCCGGCTACCAGATCGTCCGCTCGCGCCGCACCCGCCCGCTTGAGGAACGCCGCCGCGCCTTCGACAAGCTGCAGGGCGGGCGCGGACCCTCGGCGACGACCCCGGCGGAGTGACGGCAATGAACATGGCCCTCTTCCCCGATGTCGTCGTGAACGGCGAAACCATCCCCTCGGCGGCAATCGCCGCCGAGGCCCAGAACCACAGCGCGCCGAAGGACAAGCCCGGCATCGCCTGGCGCAAGGCGGCGCAGGCACTCGCGATCCGCGCGCTGCTGCTGCAGGAGGCCACGCGGCGCGGGCTGACGCCCGACCCTCTCGAACTGGCCCCCGGCCGCTTCGAGACTGAGGACGAGGCCCTTATCCGCGCCCTTCTGGACGACACGCTGAGCATCGCGCCCGTGACGGAGGACGTGGTTCACGCCGAATGGGCGCGCGACCCCGACCGCTTCCGCACGGCGCCCTTGTGGGATGTGTCGCATATCCTGTGTTCATGCGATCCGCGCGACGAGGAGGCCCGCGCTATTGCGCAGGCCCGCGCCAATGCCCTTCTGGCGGGGCTTGACGGGGACGCCAAGGGCTTTGCCCTTGCCGCCCGCGAGAGCGATTGCGGCTCGAAGGCGTCGGGCGGACACCTGGGTCAGCTTGGTCCGGGCGACACCGTGGCGGAGTTCGAGGCGGCGTTGCGCACCCTTCCCGATGGCGGAGTGACGCCGACGCCCGTTCTTTCACGGCATGGCTGGCACATCATCCGGCTGAATGCCACCGCGCCGGGGCAAGTGCTGCCATACGAGACCGTCCGCCCCAAGATCGCGCAGGCGCTGGAAAAGGCGGCTTGGGCACGGGCGTCGCGGGAGTTCGTTGAGATGCTTGCCAAGGGGGCGAAGATCACCGGTGCCAGTCTTGCTCCGATCTGAACCGCGCTAAAGGGCCGGTGATGAAACACTCAGAGCCAGCGCGGCGCGGAGACGGTCTCTCGCCGACAGACCCGAGCCTGCTTTCGAGCCCGCTGGACTTCATCAGCGCAGATCATGTTCGTGAGCGTGCCGTGTGCGGGATGCTTGACCGGATCGCTGCCGACGAGGTTCCGTCGGAGGGCGACATTGCGCAAACCATGGAATTTCTCTCAAACGAGCTTCCGCTGCACTTGGCGGATGAGGAAGAGGATCTGTTTCCCCTGCTCCGTCGTCGGTGCACCCCTGAGGACGACATCGAACGCGCAATTGCACGCCTGACTGCCGATCACAGGCATCCTGATTTCGATACGCCACGGATGGTAGAATACCTGCGCCAGGTTTACGGAAGCATCGGGAGGCTTAACTCTGACGCACGCGCAGCGGTCGCGCGCTACGCGTCGCATGTACGGAAGCACCTTGTTTTGGAGAACGCGATCGTTCTTCCACTCGCCCACGTTCGGCTAACCAACCGCGATCTCGCAACTCTCGGGTCGCGCATGCTAAAGCGGCGAGGTCTAGATGGCGGAACGGAGTGCTGAAATGCTGAAGGACGTCCTGACGCGGAATGTCACCTGGTCAGAGGGTCGCCGTATTGAAGACCCCGGCTTCTTCACCCGGCTTGCTGCGCAGCAATCACCGGAATTCTTCTGGATCGGTTGCTCGGATAGCCGGGTACCCGCCAATGTCGTGGCAGGGCTCGACCCGGGTGAGGTCTTCGTCCACCGCAACGTGGCGAATGTTGTCCATTCCTCGGACATGAACATGCTTTCGACGCTAGAGTTCGCAGTCGACGTCCTCAAGGTGCGAGAAATCATCGTGTGTGGACATTATGGCTGCGGTGGCGTGAAGGCCGCGACAGAGCGTTTTGCCCAGAGTCTGACCGACCATTGGCTGGAGCCGATCCGACGCCTTGCGCGGGCGCATGCAGATGAACTCGACGAGGCCGCCGATCTGGATGTCCGGCGCGACCGACTGGCCGAATTGAATGTGATCGAAGGCGTGCGGCGGGTCTCCGAGACGCCGATCCTGCAGCATGCCTGGGAGCGGGGCGCGGACATTCGCGTGCACGGTCTCATCTACGGCTTGAAGGATGGGCGTTTGCGCGATCTCGGTTGCTCCGTCGGACCCATTCCGCAGGCCGCGGGCGCACACCCCTGACTGGGCATCACGCGACCGAGTTCGGCCTGAACAATGTGTTCAGCCTGTTGTGAGGACCTGATGCCGCCGATCTGGAGCGGTTTGGGCAGCGAGGATTTCGGGTATGATCAGCGCAAG
>JAWLCA010000023.1:0-69669 GCA_041687395.1 Paracoccaceae bacterium
GGCGCTCGGTGATATCTGCCGCATGTTCACGCCAGATGAGTGCTGGAACTACTTCCGTGCCGCCGGGTATGTCTCAAGTTAAAACAGAAGCGCTTTAATGCGCCGGGCAGGCGACCGGGTCGAGCAGGCTGCGCCCGCCATCGACCATCATCACGTGCCCGGTGATGAAGCCCGCCCCCTCTGACGCAAGGAACTGGACCGCGTCGCAGACCTCGGACGGGGCGGCGATGCGGCGCAGCGGCGTGCCGCCAGCGATGGCCGCGCGATAGTCGGAGTGATCGCGCAGCGCGGTCTTCAGGCTGTGACTCATCACGCTGGCGAAGGCGACCGCGTTGACGCGAATCCGTTCCGGCGCCAGTGCCACGGCCATCGACCGGGTCATCTGCTCGATCGCGGCGGAGCTGATCGAATAGGCCAGCAGCTCGGGCCGGGTCAGGCGCGCCGCGACCGACGAGAGGTTCACGATGGCGCCCAGCGGCGCGGTCGTCTCCTCGGCCTGCTTGCCCTGTGTTATCATGCGCTTTGCCACCGCCTGCGACAGGCGCAGCCCTGTCAGGAGGTTCTGCTGGAGCAGCAGTTCCACGCCGTCATCCTCGACGTTGAGGGGGTCAGACTGCACCATCTGCCGGCTGGCGTTGACCAGGATATCCACCCGGTCGAAGGCGTCGATGGTGGCGGAGACGAGGTTGGCGATTGTCAGCTTCTGACGAAGGTCGCCGCCGAAGAAGCGCACCGGCCCCTCTTTCGCGGCCTCTTCGCCGACCTCTTCTTCCAGCCGATCCTCGTCCATGTCGGCGAACATCACGTTCGCACCCTGGTCGATGAACTGCCGGGCGATGGCGAGGCCGATGCCGTTGGCGGCGCCGGTGACGATCGCGGTCTTGCCGGATATGGAATAGGTCATGGGGGATCCTGGGTGAAGCGGGCTCAGCCGCGCAGGCGCTTGCGCGCCGGTTTCTTGCCTTGCGGGACCGGGCGGGTCGCGCGAAGGATCTTGAAGGCGCCGTCACCGGCATGTTCCGTAACGTCGTGGAACGCGGCGGCGAGGGGACGCTCATAGGGCAGATGCCGGTTGGCCACCAGCCACAGCGTGCCCGACGGCGTCAGCATCCGCGCGGCTGCGGCGATGAAGGCCGCGCCAAGGGCGGGCTCGGCACTGCGGTCGGTGTGGAACGGCGGGTTAGTCACCACCGCGTCATAGGGCGCGTCGGGGGTGAATTTCGTGGCATCAGCCCAGTGGAATCGGACACGGGGGTCGGCGATGTTGCGGCGCGCGCAGTCCAGTGCGTCGTGATCCGCCTCGATCAGGTCAAGCTGCACCACCCCCTCGCGCCGCAGGATTGCGGCGGCAAGGTAACCCCAGCCAGCGCCAAGGTCGGCCACGCGGGCGGGCAGGCGGCCCGGCAGGCTCTCGGCCAGCAGCCGCGAGCCGGGGTCGGCGCCGTCGGCCGAGAACACACCGGGCAGGGTGACGAAGCCATCGGGCAGGAGGCGGGGCTGCGCCTGCCAGTCCGCGAAAACATCCGGTTCGGGGGCGGAAAATGAAAAGATTTTGCCGTGCGCCTTGGCGGTCGCCTCGCCCACCGGAACGCGGGCGCGAATCTCGCGCAGAAGCGCATCTATGCCGTCCGTCTTCAACCCGTCGACGATCACCGGCGCGCCGGGGGTCACGTGGGCCACGGCCTGTGCTACCCGTGCGCGGGATGCGTCGCGGGCACGGGGGATGAAGACCACGGCACTGGATGCTGTCCCCTCGGCTGCGACAGCTGTATCATAGCCCTGCGCGGCGAAATGGTCGTGATCGGGGCGGAAGCCCTGGATGATCCGCACCCGGTCGCGTGGCAGGTCCGACAAGTCGTCGCCGGTGCGGGGCCCGATCAGCAGAATCGGGCCTTCGGCCGGCAGGACGACCGCGCCGGTTTCCAGCGCGAAGGACAGGCGCGAGGCTTTCATGGGGCCAAGGGCGGGCGCCCTATTCCTTTTCCATGGTGCATTGCAGCGGGTGCTGGTGCCGGCGGGCGAAATCCATCACCTGCGCGACCTTGGTTTCGGCCACCTCGAATGAGAATACACCAACGACGGCGAGGCCCTTCTTGTGCACGGTCAGCATGATCTCGAAGGCATGGGCATGGCTCATGCCGAAGAACCGTTCCAGCACATGAACGACGAATTCCATCGGCGTATAGTCGTCGTTCAGAAGCAACACCTTGTAGAGCGGCGGGCGCTGCGTCTTCGGACGAGTCTTCGGTATGACCGAGGTTTCGCCGTCACGCTTGTCCTCACGATCGGACATCATGCGGGGCGAAAGGGTCACGGGCGGGCACTCCTGCAGACTCGGGGTTGGTTCGGGACATGATATAGGGTTTTGTGCCCCAGTGAAAAGTCCCGCGCGGACCGCGGCGACGATGGGAACGGAGTGGCAGGCCAGATGGCAGAGCGGTTGACCGCGATCGGGTTCGATGCCGACGATACCCTGTGGCACAACGAACGCTTCTTTCGACTGACGCAGGCGCTGTTCACCGATCTGCTGGCCGACCATGCCGAGGGGCCGGATCTGGAGGCTCGCCTGCTGGCGGCCGAGCGGCGGAATATCGGCCACTACGGCTTTGGCGTCAAAGGCTTCGTGCTGTCGATGATCGAGACCGCGATCGAGGTGACAGACGGCCGCGTACCCGCCCCGATCATTGCCGACATCATCGCGGCCGGGCGCGAGATGCTGGCCCATCCGATCGAATTGCTGCCGCATGTGCACGAGACGATCGCGGCGCTGGCCGGGCGCTACCGGTTGCTGGTGATCACCAAGGGCGATCTGCTGGATCAGGAGCGGAAACTCGCGCAGTCGGGTCTGGGCGACCTGTTCGACGGGGTCGAGATAGTGTCGGACAAGACGCCCGCCACCTACGCGACGATCTTTGGCCGCCACGGCACTGGCGCGGAGCAGGCGTTGATGGTCGGCAACTCTCTGAAATCGGATGTGATTCCCGCGATCCTTGCGGGCGGCTGGGGGGTGCATGTGCCGCATGGCCTGACCTGGGATCTGGAGGCCGCGGACCCGCCGGCCGACCACGCGCGGTTCCGCAGGTTGCCGGATCTGGCGCCGCTGCCCGACCTGATCGGCTGGATCGACGAGGGCTGACGGGTACATCTGGTGCCGAGTCATTGTTCTGCCGCAATATCTGCCCTGCGCGCGCTGGGTTAAGGAATTGTAAGTATTTCAAGGGCTTTTCGGAGGTTCCGGGCTGTGCTATCTTCAGCCCAAAGCAATAAAGTTTCGGCAACTTCGGCAACTACGACCGAAACGAAAGAGGCAGAGGGCAGTCGACGTGAAACCACGTCCGTTTTCGCGTATCTTCGCGATACTACTTGTGTGCATTCTTGTTGTCGCCCCTGCTGCGGGGGTCATGGCCGCGCCTTATGCGGCGATGGTGATGGACGCCCGATCGGGCGAAGTGCTCCATTCCCGAAACGCCGACACCCGGTTGCATCCGGCATCGCTGACCAAGATGATGACGCTGTACGTGGCCTTCGACGCGGTGAAGCGCGGCGAGATTTCTCTGGACTCGACCGTCACCATCTCCCGCAACGCCGCCGCGGAGCCGCCGTCGAAGCTGGGGTTGCGCGCCGGTCAGAAGATCAAGCTGCGCTATCTGATCCGCGCCGCCGCCGTGCGGTCGGCCAACGATGCGGCCACCGCTATCGGCGAGGCGATCTCGGGCTCGGAAGAGGCCTTTGCCGCGCGGATGACGGCGACGGCCAAGGCGCTGGGCATGAACAGCACCACCTTCAAGAACGCCCACGGCCTGACGCAGGCGGGCCACCTGTCCACCGCGCGCGACATGACGGTGCTGGGCAGGCGGCTGTTCTATGACTGGCCGCAGTACTACAACATCTTCTCGCGCCGCTCGACCGATGCGGGTATGGCGACCGTTCACAACACCAACCGCAAGTTCCTGGCCGCCTATCGCGGGGCGGACGGCATCAAGACGGGGTATACACGCGCAGCGGGCTTCAACCTCGTCGCTTCGGCCGAGCGGGGGGACAAGCGGATCATCGCGACGGTCTTCGGCGGCACCTCGACCGCGCAACGCAACCGGCAGGTGGCGGAACTGCTTGACCTCGGCTTCCAGCGTGCGCCAAGGAATGTTCCGGTCAGCCGCCCGGCGCCGGCGCAGATCGTTGTCGCCTCTTCGGGTGCGGTGCGCACGATGGCCGCGGCCGTCACTCGCAGCCCGCGCCCCCTTTCCCGCCCGATCGCCGTCGTCGCCGAACCGCCGCAAGAGGTCATCGCGGCAATGAGTGACAATATCTCCGAAATCCTCGACGAGGTCGCTGTGGCCGAGGCGATGACCGAGGTGGTCGTGGCCTCGGCCAGCGAGGATACGATGGACGAAGGCAGATCGACCTCGGCGCTGGCGCCCGTGGCGACCCTGTTGCCGCAGCCACGCCCGACGGACTCGGCCGAAGAACCGGTCGTGATGGCCGCCGCAGAGCCGGTGGAAGCCGAGACGACGATGGTGATGGCGGCTGCCGCTGGGCCGCAGGTGCGTCAGACCGAGACACCAGAGGTGGTTGAGAACGAGGTTGAGATCCTCGCAGCTCTCACTGAAGGGATGGAAGAAGAAGGCGACGCACCCGAGGTGGTCACCCGCGTCTCCTCTTCCGGCGGGCGCTACTGGGGCGTGACCGTGGGCAGCTACACCACCCGGCACGAAGCCGAGCGGATGCTGCTGCGTACCGCGCTGGCCGAGGCGAACGCGCTGGACGGGGCGTTGCGCCGCGTGGTTCCGGCCAGCGGCGGCTTTCAGGCGAATTTCGTGGGCCTGTCGCGCGAGCAGGCGGATCTGGCCTGCCGCAGGCTGCAGGCGCGCGGGACGACCTGTTTCTCGCTCAGCCCCTGATCAGACGCGGCGCGGCGGTCTCCGTCGTGCGATGACCTCTCCGTAGGCCTTTTCGCGGATGCGGCGGATTGCGTCGCTCAGCCCCTCATAAGCCACGGCCATGTGATGGGCATTGGCGTGAACAACCCGATCGGGGCCGGCGACAAGGGCCACGTGACCTTTCCAGAACAGGAGATCGCCGCGCTGAAGCGGGGCGCTTTCTGCCAATGGCTCACCGAAATTCGCGGCCTGCAGGTCGCTGTCGGCCGGGCAGGGGATGCCGCAAGCCAGATGCGCAACCTGTACCAGACCGGAACAATCGATGCCCGACCGGCTGTCGCCCCCCCAGAGATAGGGCGTACCCAGCAGGCTTTCCGCCACCGCCACCGGATCGTCGTGCCAGTCCCCGATTTCCCGCATGTGCTGCGCCGGCACGAACTGTCCTGCATCGGTCTGCAGGAAGCGGCCTTCGTTGCCGGTGATGGTCAGGTGTGCGCCAAGCGACAACGCCGCCACCTCGCGCTGCTTCATGTCGGGCGACGGGTAGAGATGGGTGGCCGGGGCCGCGACCCAGTGAGTCGCGGTACCGTCGGGGCCGAGCGCCGTTTCGGCGACATAGCCCACGTAGCCGTCTCGTTCGGTCTGGCAGAAAGCCCAGCCGTCGCGAACCTCCAGCACCAACGCCCGTGTGCCCATTGGCAACTGGCGGTCGCGTGGCCCGTCGGGTGCGGCGCAGATGTCGGTCAGCGCGGCAGTGACGCGCTGCCAGTCACCAGCCACGTAGCGGTCGGCCGCGACCGTCCCGCGCAAGGGTTCCAGCGCCACGCGGCCATTTGCGGGCAGAAGCCGGCGATCGGTCACAGCGACAGGACCCCGGGCAGGGCGGCGAACAGGGCGCGGGCGCCCTGACCCACGCCGCCCTTGGGCCGCGCGGGCGCCTTGGTCGGCTGCCAGCCGTAGATGTCGAAATGCGCGTAGCGCCCGGTGCCCGCAAAGCGGCGCAGGAACAGAGCCGCCGTGATCGACCCTGCCATCCCGCCGCCGGGCGCGTTGTCCAAGTCCGCGATCCCGGGTTCGATCATGGATTCGTAGGGTGTCCAGAACGGCAAGCGCCAGACCGGATCGCGCATCTGCGCCGCCGCCGACTCAAGCGCGACGGCAAGTGCAGCGTCGTCGGTGTAATACGGCGCCAGATCGGGGCCGAGTGCCACGCGCGCGGCCCCGGTCAGCGTGGCCATTGAGATCAGGCAATCGGGGCCCTCCTCTGCCGCCAGCGCCAGCGCGTCTGCCAGCACCAGCCGCCCCTCGGCATCGGTGTTGTTGACCTCGACCGTCAGGCCGTTCCGGGCGGTCAGCACGTCCTGCGGGCGGAAGGCGTTGCCGGAGATGGCATTCTCCACCGCTGGCACCAGCACCCGCAGCCGCACCGGCCAGTTCGCCCCCATGATCATTCGCGCCAGCCCGATGACGTTGGCGGCCCCGCCCATGTCCTTTTTCATCAGCCCCATGGAACTGGCGGGCTTGATGTCGAGGCCCCCGGTGTCGAAACAGACGCCCTTGCCCACCAGAGTCAGCAGCGGGCCGGCGTCACCCCACCGCAGGTCGATCAGGCGCGGCGCACGGGACGAGGCGCGGCCGACCGCATGGATCATCGGCAGTTTGGCGGCCAGCAACTCCTCGCCGGTGGTGACGGTGACGGCGGCGTCGAATTCGGCCGCCAGCGCGCGCAGGACGGCGTCCAGTTCCTCTGGCCCCATGTCGGCAGCGGGCGTGTTGATGAGATCGCGGGTCAGCGCCTCGGATTGGGCGATGAGGGTGAGGCGGGCCGCATCGACATTGGCGGGCGGCACCAGTTGCGCCGTGGCCTGGGTTGCGGCGGGCTTGCGATAGCGGTCGAAACGGTACCCGGCCAGCAGCCAGCCAAGGGCAGCCTCGGCCGCCGCGTCGTCGGACAGCGGATCGGCCAGATGCCACGCGCCGGCCGGCAGCGTGGCCGCGGCCTGCGCAACGGCGAACCGGCTGCGTGCGCGCTTCTCTGGCCCGCCAAGGCCTAGTGCGGCCCCGGCCAGCGCCCCGTTCGCGCCGGGCAGCAGGGCGATCTCGCCCTCCTTTGCGGCGAACGCCGAGGCGGTCATCCAGTCGCGCGCGACCGGATCGCGGGAGGCGCGCCACGCCTCCAACCCCTCGGGCGTCACGAGGTGCAGGGGTAGGGCCTTGGCGGCGGGGTCGGCAAAGGTGGTGGGGAGCGGCATGGTTGTTTTCCGGATGGTCGTTTCGCGGCTCTCGGCCCCGGCATCGGTCCGGGTGTCGGGACGATGCGGTCGGGGCGGGACGGAACGTCACGCGGTCGCGTGTCGCGTGCGGGGGTTACTGGATTCGCTGGCCGTTCGCATAGACGCCGCCGTCTTCGCGCACCTCGATGGTGGAGGTGAGCGTATCCGGCCCATCGCCGGGACGACCGAACAGACCCATCATCATGCGGGCGCCCATTGCCTGATCCGCGGGCAAGTAGCCAAGTTGCACCAGCCGATCAACCAGAGCATTGCCGCCCACGAGTTGCAGGTTTACGGCGCCCTCGGGCCGGGGCATGCCCTCGAATGTGACCGTGTCGGTGTTGTCGAATTCGAACCGCCCCTCGCCCGTCAGATCGGCTCCGGCGGCGCTGAGTTGCAATTCGCGCAGGGTCACGTCGATCGGTTCTGCAGGTACGTCGCCTCCGGTGGAGGCCGTTTCATTCACGAGGTCCGACAGCACGCGCAGGGTTCCGGCAAGCGAGATGATCGCCGTCGTCGGATCGCGCGGCAACACGTTGCCGGGGTCGAACATGTTCCACAGCATGTCGTCCAGCGTGAGCGAGACGAGCCGGGTTTCCAGCGAGAATTGCTGCGGCTCCTCGGCTGCCAGCATCGGCATGCCGAAACCGATCGTCGCTTCCTGCATCGAGAACGCGAGGGTCGGGAAGGGCAGGTTGTCGGCGGCGAAGGTCATCGCCAGGTCGGTGGCGCTGGTCGCGTAGCGCAGGCCGCCCTGATCCATCGACATGTCGAGGCTGCCGCGGTCGGCCGTTCCCGCGATCTCGGTCGCGCCGGATTCCGGGTCGACCCCGGACAGGGTATACTCTGCCGGCCCGTGCGCGAAGTTGGCGCTGAAGCCAAAACCTCCGCGCAACGCGGCACCCACGTCCTGAAGCTCCGTCAGGTTCATGCCGGCAACCGCCGACGTGATCCCCACTTCGGCCATCGAGATCCTGGCGGCGAAGGCAGTGCCGTCGTCCAGTTCTTCGGCATTGATCTCCATCGTCACGGTGTCGGCGGTCAGGTCGGCGTTGACGTCCTGGCTTTCGCGAATGGTGTAGCGCCCGGAGATGCCCGCGGCGTCGAGATTCAAGTTGACGGGCGGGGTATCGTCAGTCCCCGTCAGTTCTTCCAACGCGAGGGCAATCGTGTCGGCGGAGATGTCATACGCGACGTCGCCCTCGGCGCCGCTGGCCACCATGACCAGCCCCTCATGGGTAATGAGCATCGTCATCGTCACCGGGGCGCCGCTTTCGTCAGGGGCGACGACGGTCAGTGGATAGCGTTCGGACATCGTGATCTCGACGGTGCCGTCGCCGCGCTCGCGGAACACGATCCGGTCGATCGTACCGGTCACCGTCACGTCGTCTTCGGATGAGGTGATGGTGACTCCGTTGACCGTAAGCGTCCCGGCGCTGCTGTCGGTGTTGGCCGCCTGCATCGACTGTCCCATGGACGCGCTGAGATCCTGCCAGTCCTGCCATACCTGCTCGGCCGTCATGTCGGCCAGTGCCGCTGTGCCGAACAGCGCCGCGGCGACCGCGCCGGACCCGAATGTCGTCCACTGTCTCATGACGTGCCTTTCCGAAAATTCCTGCCGCGCGGAGCATCTTCGCCCCATGGCCGCAGGTCAAGGGGTGGTCACTGGAACTGGCGCGCCGGCTGGGCTACGAAGTCGGAAAAGTTGAAGGGACATGCGATGCCGGATCTGAACGGGAAGACGGTGCTGATCACCGGGGCGAGCCGGGGCATCGGCGCGGCGGCGGCGCGGGAGTTCGCGGCGGCCGGGACCAAAGTCGCGCTGGCCGCGCGGACCGAGGCGGCGGTGGCCGCGCTGGCCGATGAACTGGGCGGGCTGGCACTGCCCTGCGACGTGGCCCGGGCCGAGGACATGGAGGCGGCGGTCGCGCGGACGGTGGATCACTTCGGCCGGCTGGATGTGCTGGTGAACAACGCGGGCGTGGTTGAACCCATCGCCTTGCTGGCCGAGGCTGATCCCGCCACCTGGGGTGCAACCATCGACATCAACGTGAAGGGCGTGTTTCACGGCATGCGCGCCGCGTTGCCGATCATGGTGGAGCAGGGCGCGGGCACGATCCTGACCGTCGGGTCGGGCGCGGCCTACAACGCGCTGGAGGGGTGGAGCGCCTACTGCACCTCGAAAGCCGGGGCAATCATGCTGACGCGGGCGGCCGATCTGGAATACCGCAGCCGGGGGCTTCGCATCCTCAGCCTTTCGCCCGGCACGGTTGCGACCGATATGCAGGCCACGATCCGCGACAGCGGCATCAACCGCGTCAGCCAGCTGGACTGGTCCGCGCATGTGCCGCCCGAGTGGCCCGCGCGGGCGCTGCTCTGGATGTGCGGCAAGTCCGCCGACGGCTATCTGGGCGGCGAGGTCTCGTTGCGAGAAGACGCGATCCGCCGCCAGATCGGGCTGATCGCGTGATCCGGCTGGAGATCGCGGGCGGCCTCTGGACCGTCACGCTGGACCGGCCTGACAAGGCCAACTCGCTGACCCACGCGATGCTGACGGAGCTGGTCGAAATCGCGGAACGCGCGGGGGCAGAGGGCGCGCGGGCGCTGATCCTGACCGGCGCGGGCAAGGTCTTCAGCGCCGGGGCCGATCTGGAGGAGGCGCGTGCGGGGCTCGCGACCGACCCTGTTTGGGAGCGGCTGTCGGGGGTGATCGCCGCGCTGCCCTGCCTGACCATCGCCGCGCTGAACGGCACGCTTGCGGGCGGTGCCTTCGGCATGGCGCTGGCCTGCGATCTGCGCATGGCGGTGCCCGGCGCGAAGTTCTTCTATCCGGTGATGAAGCTGGGCTTTCTGCCGCAACCCTCCGATCCCGGCCGACTGGCCGCGCTGATCGGTCGGGCACGGGCCAAGATGATCCTGATGGCCGGCGCGCGGATCGAGGCGGAAGAGGCGCTCGTCTGGGGTCTGATCGACCGGATCGAGGCGCCCGAGGATCTAGGGTCCGCCGCGCAAGCGCTGGCGGCGGATGCGCTGTCGGCCGCCCCCGCCCATGTCGCCGCGATCAAGCGGTTGATCTAGTTCAGCTGGAACTGCAACGGATAGCGGCCGTCCACCATCTCGCCGAACAGGTCGTCAAGGTCAGGGTGCTCGATCGGCTCTCCCGTTTCGTCCGGGATCAGGTTCTGCTCCGACACATAGGCCACGTAGTAGCTCTGATCGTTTTCGGCGAGCAGATGATAGAACGGCTGATCCTTGGCCGGGCGGTTTTCCTCGGGGATCGAGGCATACCATTCCTCGGTGTTCGAAAAGATCGCGTCCACGTCAAAGACGACCCCACGAAAGGGGTGGCGCTTGTGGCGGACGACTTGCCCCAGGTGATATTTCGCACGGGTCTTGATCATGGCATGGCTTCCTTCTGACCCATGGTTTACTCCGCTGCCCGTGTCTTGTCCATGCGACAGCCGGGGCGGCGGGGAAACGTGAATGGGCCTGTTTCTGACGGTGATCGAGATCGTTGCGCCGGTCTTTCTGCTGGCAGCGATCGGATTCGCCTGGGTGAAACTGGGCTTCGAGTACCGGCTTCAGTTCGTCACCCGGCTGGCGATGACGCTGGCCACCCCCTGCCTCGTTTTCGGCGCGCTGATGAAGGCCGAGATCACACCACAGGCGCTGGCGGCGGTGTCGCTGGCGACGGTCGTGGCCTACGGCGCACTGACAGTGCTGTTTTGGGGCTTCGTCTCACTGACCGGGCTGGAGCGGCGCACCTATCTTGGCCCCTTGCTGTTCGGCAATACCGGGAACGTGGGCCTTCCGCTGGCGCTTTTCGCCTTTGGCGAGGTCGGGTTGAGCTATGCCGTGGTGGTCTTTGCGGTAATGGCGATCTGGTCCTTCACCTTCGGGATCTGGCTGGTGAGCGGCCACGGCGCGGCCGGCAAGGTAGCGCGGGAGCCGCTGGTCTGGGCCACCATCCTGGGCATCGTGTTTCTTGCGATGGGCTGGCAGACGCCGACAGTCCTGACCAACGCGATCGACCTGATCGGCCAGATGGCGATCCCGCTGATGCTGATCACGCTGGGCGTCGCCGTGGCGCGGCTGCGCCCGCAACGGTTCGGACGGGCGGTGTGGCTCTCGCTCTTCCGGTTCGCCCTGGGCGTGGCGGTGGCGGCGGTGACGGGCATCTGGCTGGGCTTGAGCGAGGTGGCGCTGTCGGTTCTCGTCCTGCAGGTGGCCACACCCGTTGCCGTCACCTCCTATTTGCTGGCCGAGAAATACGGCGCCGATGCCGATGCGGTGGCCGGGCTGGTGGTGATCTCCACCCTGCTTTCGGTGGTGACCATTCCGCTCGCTCTCGTGTTTCTGATCTGACCGATCCGAGGCAACAATTCCCCTGCAGGCCCAAATGTCCTATGGTGCCAGAAAAATCAGAACAGAATGATCGAGGCAGACACGTGGGGCAGATGGGCAAGGTATTCCGTGCGGGGGCGTTATTGTTGCTGCTCGCATCCTGTGGTGGCGATTATACGGCGCCGCGCAATCTTGAAAACGCCTGCAGCATCGTGTCGGAGCGGCCGCGCTACCTGACCGCGATGCGCGCGACCGAGCGGAAATGGGGCGTGCCGGTGCATGTGCAGATGGCGACGATCCACCAGGAATCGAAGTTCATCGGCAACGCCCGCACGCCGTTCCGCTACACGCTGGGGGTGATCCCGATGGGCCGCCAGTCCTCGGCCATGGGGTATGCACAGGCGCTGGACGGCACATGGGAAGAGTATATCTCCGAAACACGCAACCGCGGCGCCCGGCGCGAGAACATCCGTGACGCCACGGACTTCATGGGCTGGTACATGGACAAATCGGAGAAGGGGCTGGGCATCTCGAAATGGGACGCACGGAACCAGTATCTGGCCTACCACGAGGGCCGCTCCGGCTTTGCCCGCGGCAGCTACAACGCAAAGCCCTGGCTTCTTGCCGTCGCCGACCGCGTCCAGAACCGGGCCGAGATGTATCGTGCCCAACTGCAGGCCTGCGGCCGGGCCTGAGACGGAACAGCGCTAGTTGCGTCCACCCATCCGGCGTTCGGTTTCGGCCGTGATATTGAACAGGAAGGACGACAGAGAACCGCCGCGCTGAAGATCGCCCAAGATCACCGTGGTGCTTCCGGTGTCGTCGCGGATCACCCATTGACGCAGTTCCGTCGGGTTCGCGGTGAACACCAGTTCGATCGAGCCATGTTCCGGTCGCTCCGGATCCTGCGCGACGACGGTCGTCGTCTGCCCGTCGCTGCGATGCGCGACAACCATGCGCGCGCGGGAAAGGTCGACCCGCCGTTCCAGGATGATGTTCAGCGGTGTCTGGCTGAGTGGATACTGTTGCGGTGGCTGGTTCGATTTCGGATCGAAGATCGCCACCTGCCCGCCGCCGGCAATCACCAGGCTGTTGTCGGGCGGGGCATATTCGAACCGCATCCGGCCGGGCCGGTGGATGTAAAGCGTGCCGGTCGAGATCGTGCCGTCGCCGTTCACTTGGGTGAACTCTGCCTGCGCAGTCGAAAACCCATTGAAATAGCGAGAAATCTCTGCCAGCGGAATGGCCTGCGCCAAGGCCTCTTGCGGGCCCAGAAAGGCGAGCGCAGGTATCGCAAGGAGGAGCGTGCGTCTATCCATTCCCGTGATATACGCATCGCTTCCTACCGACGCATCCCCCCCCGCTATCACGTCCCGGCGAGAGTATTGAAACATCGCAAGCCGCGTCAGGTGCCGACGGCTCGCCGGAAGCGATCAGACGACCGTCACCGTCAGACCGGCCACCCCTTCGACGTGGCACTCCAACACATCACCCCTGACCACAGGCCCCACCCCCGAGGGTGTGCCGGTCATGATGATGTCCCCGCCCGCCAGTTCGAAATACTCCGACAGGTAGGCGATCATCTCCGGCACTTTCCAGATCATCTGGTTGAGGTCGCCCGTCTGCCGCGGCGTGCCGTTCACCCGCAATTGAACGATTCCGGAAGACGGGTGCCCGACGTCGACGACAGGCCGCAGCGCACTGACCGGTGCCGATTTATCGAAGGCTTTCCCGATTTCCCACGGCCGCCCCATCTGCTTCGCGATGCCTTGCAGATCGCGCCGGGTCATGTCGAGGCCGACCCCGTAACCCCACACGTGATCAAGCGCGCTTCCCACCGGGATGTTCGTGCCTCCGGACTTCAGCGCCACGATCATCTCGATCTCGTGGTGCACGTCTTCGGTCTGCGACGGATAGGGAAAGCTGTTGCCGACATACAGGTTGTCGGGATTCTTCTGGAAGAAGAACGGCGGTTCGCGGTCCGGATCGTGCCCCATTTCGATGGCGTGCGCGGCATAGTTCCTGCCGATGCAATAGACACGGCGCACAGGAAAGACCTGATCGGACCCTTGGATCGGCAGGACCGCCTGCGCAGGGGGATTGATCGCGAATTCTGCCATGGACCGGGCTCCCTAGAGGTCAGCAAGGGCGTGGAATGGCAGATCGGCGGCGTCGGTTCAATCCTGTTCGTCGGGGGCAAGAGCATGGCAGAAGGTCACAGCCCGGATTGCCGCCCCCTGATCGCCGCTATCAGGCAGTGTCATTCCGTCCAAATGGATTTGCATGCCGCGGTCTTCATCGCCAAAGAGGGCCAGCGCGCCGCGACCCGCCGCCTGCGAAGTGATTTCGGAGAGGAGGATGAATGCACAAGGAGCACGTCACGCGATGGGGAGTTGTCGCCGTGATCTCGCTGGGTGGTGTTATCGGTGCCCTGCACGTCGGCAAGATGCCTGTCGCTCTGCCGGCGATCCGTGAGGAGTTGCAGTTGAGCCTGGTTGCCGGGGGCTTCCTCGTATCCGTGTTCAGTGGACTTGGCATGTTTGCCGCGGTTGTTCTGGGTGCGATGGCCGACGCGGTAGGCCGCGCCCGGCTGATTGCCGCCGGGTTTCTGTGCCTTGCGGCCGGGGGCGTCCTGGGTGCCGTATCGCGGGATACGACGCTCCTGATGACCAGTCGCTTCATCGAGGGGATCGGCTTCATCTCGATCTCGGTGGCCTTGCCTGCGGTGATGACTGCGGCTGCGCGGGGGCGGGATCGGTCGCTGGCGCTTTCGCTGTGGAGCATTCACATGCCTGTCGGCATGACGTTGGCGGTGGTTGCTGCGCCTGCCGTCTTTGCGGTGGCAGATTGGCGGACACTCTGGGTCGCGGTTGCGGGCCTCAGCATCGCGGGGGGCGCTGCCGTCCTTCGGGGGATGGCGCGGATCGAATTGCCGCCGCCGCCCGTCGGCAGACCCTTGCGCACGATCGGCGATACGGTGTCGCGTGGCGGGCTGGTGCTTCTGGCACTGGCTTTTGCCGCCTATGCCTTCCAGTGGATGTCGGTGATGGTCTGGCTGCCCACCTTTCTCGGCGCGGAATTGCAGATGACGACACTGCAGGCTGCAGCAATCACGGCGGTCGTGATCCTGATCAATGTGCCAGGCAACATTCTGGGCGGCTGGTTGGTGCGGGCAGGGGCTGCCACGCACCGGCTTATACCCATCAGCGTGGCGGTCATGGCCCTGACCTCGATCGGGATCTTCGGTCCATGGTTCGGTGACGGCATCCGACTGGTTCTGTGCCTCGCTTTTTCGTTCGTGGCAGGGTTTGTGCCCACGAGCCTGTTCAACTGCGTGCCGCAGCTTGCCCTTACTCCGGCGCATCTGGGCGCTGCGAACGGAATGCTGGTGCAGGGCTCGGCGGTCGGTCAGTTCTTCGGTGCGCCGCTGATCGCCGCGGCCGTCTCTGCCGCCGATGGCCGTTGGAGCGGCGCGATCCTGCCGATGCTGGTCGCGGCCGCCATCGCCGCCGCGGCCGGCACCCACGGTGCCAGATCGGCGAACAAGTGATGGAGGGCAGGGGGCGGAGTGTAGGGATCCTATTCCACACCCGTTTTGCTACCGGGCTGAGGCTCAGATAGTCTGGGCGTTCGACAAATCGATCGAATCGTACGCGAGCACGAGTTTCCAAGCGGCTGACCGGATTTCTCCGGTTTACCGAGCAAGTTGGCCGCTAGCCGTCGAAGTCGATCCGTCGTTCCCAGTCCGCGCAGAGTTCGTCTCGGGCGGGCCGGATGAAAGACCTTCACGATGACCGCGATGGTCGCGCCTTCGCCGAGGTTGACCCTGTCCCTCCCTGCATGCTTTCCGTCAGTTGACTGGAAGCCATATCCATCGTCGAGACATCCAGCCGCGTCTCACCTGTCCGATGAGCAGCAGTTTCGTATTGCGCCGGGCATGGGCTGGCACAACGAACACTGTTAAGCGACCCGCCAATGGTTCGATTGACGTATTTGTCGTGGTTGGTGTGCGCCTGACTTAAGATTGCCAGGCGGTTCACTTACTCGAAGCACTTGTAAAAAAACGAATAGTTCCTCAAAATGCGGTTCAATGTACATCCGCTTCCCGCAATATGTTGTTGGTCCTGTGATCCGTAGACTCCTGCGCCTCCTGTTACCGCCACGCTTTGCTGCGATCCTTTTTCGCGTGCAGCGGGTCTTTGCCCTGACCTTCGCAGCCGGTGTTGCCATGATGGCGATCACTGCCGAGGATGGTTCTGGCTTGGCCAGACTGGTGATGCAGACGTTGCCGTCGGCCAAGGTGGCATCCGCCGCCTCGCGGCCTATCGGTACCGACGGCGAAACCTTCACCGGGCGGGTCACCCGGATCGTCGACGGCGACACATTCTTCATCACCGCGGCAAACGTTCGCATCCACGTCTGGGGGCTCGATGCACCGGCTATGAGCCAGCCCGGTGGAACGGCGGCCGCAGATCAGTTGCGGCAACTGTCCGGCGAGCGAACCCTCACCTGCCGCACCAGAGACGTTGATCGGGATGGCGGGATCGTCGGGCAGTGCTTCCTGCCGGACGGACGCGACATCGCCGCCGAGATGATCGCAAGGCGCTCGGCAGCCGAGTACTGCCTGATCTCACGTAACTACTATCGCACCTGCTGAGACGCACAAAAATGTCAGACAGTGACGCTTCGGCCACCGGGGAGCGGTGTCGCCCCACCCCATTCCCTTCGCACCTCCATCCCCTGTCCAGAAGTTCGACATCAGCAGAAAGCGTCCTGTGTCCCTAGTCTTCGTCCGGCATGCGAGGACCTTGCGGCACCTCTTCGGCCGGTTCGTCCGTGGGGATCGCATAGCTGCCCTTCAGCCAACGGCCGAGGTCGATGTCGGCGCAGCGGCGCGAGCAGAAGGGGCGATAGGCGGGGACGGCCGGCTTCTTGCAGATCGGACAGGCCATGTCAGCGGCTCCAGCCCCGCAAGGTGACGGCGAGGGGCATCCGGTCGCGGCGGCGCTGAAGTTCGTAGAGCCCAAGCGGCGTCCACCCGGCTAGGATGGTTTCGCTGCCTTCGGCGCGGAAAGCGGCCTTCAGCGTCTGCTCGATCACGTGGCGGTCGCGCTTGGGGCTGGGGGCGAAATCGATGGTGATCTGTCCGCCCAGGCCGCGCAGGCGCAACTGGCGCGGCAGTTCACGCGCGGCGGCGATGTTGGCCTTCAGCGCGGCCGCGGGCGAGGTGTCGCGGCCGGTGTTCACGTCCACCGCCACCAGTGCTCGCGTCGGCTCGACCGCCATGCCGGTTCCGCCTGGAAGCGCCACCAGCGGGTCGAGCAGTGCCGCAATATCGTCATCGACACCGTGCGCCGAAAAGGCGTCGCCATCGTCGGAAACGATCTCCGGCGCCGGATGGGACCAGTCGCGCACAGCCAGATCGTGCGGGCCGGGGGCATCGACAAGGAGTTCCGGCCTGCCTGCATGATCTGCCAGCACCGTCTCGGCCAGGCGACGAAGCTCGGCCAGTTCGGCCGCAATCTCGTCCTCTGGCGCAACTTCCGCCGCAGACCGCAGGATCAGTCCCAGCGACGGGTCAGCGCCGGACATGCCAGCCTCGGCGAGAGTGGTCAGGCGGGTCTGCAGGGCGCTGTCGCGGATGCCTCGGGCGATGTTCAGGCCGGGTGCGCCCGGTGTTACGATCACACAGCGGCCCTTGAACAGAAGCCGCGTCGTGACCGGTACCGCCTTGCCCGGTTCGGCCACGCCGGAAACCTGCACCAGAACCGGCTGGCCCGGGCGCAGGCCGCCCGCCTGACGCAGGAAACCCGACTCGTCGGGCAGTTTCACGAAGACTCCTCCCAGACCCTTGACCGGGCGGTCCACGATGCCACGCAGGATCGCGCCGGGCGCGGGCGGGCCGCCCTCGGGCGGGGCGATGGCAAGGTCTTCCAGCCGCCCGTCGATCATCAGCGCCGCGGCCTCGTGCCCGGCGATCCGGCCAAGTATGACGGCGCGGCCCTTCATGCCGGAACCCGCAGGCCGGCGGCTGTCAGCAAGGCTGCGGTTTCGGCCAGCGGCAGGCCGACGACTCCGGTGAAGCTGCCCGAAATCCACGGAATGAAAGCCCCGGCGAGGCCCTGGATGCCATAGCCCCCGGCCTTGCCCTGCCATTCGTCTGAGGCGAGATAGGTATTCAATTCATGATCCGACAGACGCTTCATCTTCACGGCAGTCTCCACCTCGCGCATCCAGATCCGGTCGCCCCGACGCACGGCCACTGATGTGATCACCCGATGGCGGCGCCCCCCAAGAGCGACAAGAAACTCCGCCGCCTCGCCTGCGTCGGCCGGTTTTCCGAGGATGCGTCGCCCGAGGGCCACGGTGGTGTCTGCGCAGAGCACGACATCCTCGGCCTCGGCTGGCGTCGCCTCGGCCTTGGCACGCGCGATGCGGGCGCAGTATGGGCGCGGCAATTCGCGTTTCAATGGGGTTTCGTCGATGTCGGTCGGGCGCACGTCGTGCGGCACAAGCCCGATCTGGGCCAGCAGCTCGCGTCGTCTGGGGCTGGCGGACCCGAGGATCAGCCGCAATGTCACTTGAAGCGGTAGTTGATCCGGCCCTTGGTCAGGTCGTAGGGCGTCATCTCTACCTGAACCCGGTCGCCCGCCAGAACGCGGATCCGGTTCTTGCGCATCTTTCCTGCCGTGTGTGCGATGATCTCATGGCCGTTTTCCAGCTCGACCCTGAACGTCGCATTCGGCAGGAGTTCCTTCACGACGCCGGGGAATTCGAGCAGTTCTTCCTTGGCCATGGTCACTCCGTCCTTGCACCGCCCGGTCACGCCGGGCGCGCAAGTAGATGCGCCCGAAAGGGCAGGATTTCAAGGCAAAAGCGCGAACAAACCGGCGATCAGCCCTTGCCGGGCACGATTTCGACCGATTTTGCACGCGGGGGTTGTTCGGCCCAGTGCTGGAAGTTCAGCACACCACCGTCGCGGCGCACCTCGGCAATGGCGTCGAGACTCACGTCGGCATAGGCCCAGCCTGGCTCGTCCATCGGGTTCTCGGCCAGGATGCCGGTCTCGGGCCAGCCGCGGTCGGGCGGGCCGTAGATCGCGGCGCGGCCGCGGTTCTCCTCGACGCCCACGCACCACTCCGCCTTGCCCACCAGCGGCGAGTGAACCACAACGCATTGATTTTCAAGCGCCCGGGCCATCGACCCCACGCGGACGCGGGTGAAGCCTGCGGCCGTTTCGGTAGCCGAGGGGGCGAGAAGGATCTCGGCCCCGGCTTCGCACATCGCGCGGGCAAACAGGGGGAATTCGCTGTCGTAGCAGATCACCACGCCGATCTTACCCAGTGCGGTGTCGAACAGGCGCAGCGGGCCGCCGGGGTGGACGTCCCAATCCTCGCGCTCGAACCGGGTCATGATCTGCTTGTCCTGGTGGCCCAGGATTCCCTTTTTATTATAGAGGGTTGCGCGGTTCACGGGGCGGTTTCCGACATAGACTGGGCCCGAGGCGCCCAGGATGTGCACGCCGTATTCGGCCGCCAGCTTGCAGTGCACGGCGTCGGCGGCGTCTCGGTGGCGGGCCACCTCGCGCAGCGCGCCTTCAAGGTCGGCGGCGACCTCTGCCCCGCCCAGGCTGGCCAATTCCATCGCGCCGTATTCGGGGAAAACCAACAGGTCGGCGCCGTTCCCGGCGGCTTCGGCCACCCAGCGGGACAGCTTCGCCTCATAGGCATCGAAACTGTCGAACCAGTCGATCGGATAGGCAGCGGCGGCGATCTTCATGGGCGTCTCCTGTCGATGGGCGGGTTATACGGGGCCGCCGGATGCGCCGCAACCGCGGCCCCAAACCGGGTGCGCATCCACGTATGTTTCACGTGCATCCGGCGTGCATGCCAGGTGCAAAAGTTGTGCGGTGGGGCAGGGCGTCGTCACGGCCGGGGCTTGCGGCGCGCGCGGCAATCGGGTCTAGACTGCCCGCCATGAAGACCGAGCTTTTCGCCTACACCGACGGTGCCTGCAGCGGCAATCCCGGCCCTGGGGGGTGGGGGGTGCTGCTGATCGCCCGCGAGGGTCAGAAAGTCCTGCGCGAGCGCGAGTTGTCGGGCGGCGAGGCCGACACCACGAACAACCGCATGGAGCTGATGGCGGCGATCAGTGCGCTGGAAAGCCTGAGCCGGCCGTCCGAGATCACCATTGTCACCGACAGCGCCTATGTGAAGAACGGCATCACCGACTGGCTGGCGGGGTGGAAGCGCAAGGGCTGGCGCATCTCCAACGGGAAGCCGGTGAAGAACGTGGACCTGTGGCAGCGTCTGGATGCGGCGCGCGAGCGGCACACCGTGCACTGGCACTGGATCAAGGGCCATGCCGGCCACCCCGAGAACGAGCGCGCCGACGAGCTGGCGCGCGCCGGGATGGCACCCTTCAAGCCGAACGCGCGGGCCGCGGAATGATCGGCGCGCTGCCGGCGGCGGTGCTGCTGGACTATGCCGCCGTGGCGGTCTTTGCGCTGACCGGCGCGCTGGTCGCCAGCCGGTCGCAGCTGGACATCGTGGGCTTCATCTTCATCGCCTGCCTGACGGCGGTGGGCGGCGGCACCCTTCGCGACGTGATCCTGAACCGCGATCAGGTGTTCTGGGTGGCGGAACCCACGTTCATCGCTGCCGCCAGTTTGGCGGCGGTGCTGGTGTTCTTCACCGCGCATCTGCTGGAAAGCCGCTATCGCGCCCTGTTGTGGCTGGATGCCTGCGCGCTGGCCGTCGCCGTGCCGGCGGGCGTCGCGGTCGCGGTGGGGATGGGTCAGGCCTGGCCGATCATACTGATCATGGGGGTGGCGACGGGCTGTTTCGGCGGCCTGATGCGCGACGTGGTCTGCAACGAGGTGCCGCTGGTGCTCAAACAGGGCGAGTTGTACGTGACCTGCGCCTTTGCCGGGGCAGGTGCCGCGGTGATCGCGCTGTGGGCGGGGTTGGAGACGGCGCCGGCGCTTCTGGCCTGCGCGATGGTCACGTTCACGCTGCGCGCGGGCAGCCTGCTGTTCGGTTGGCAACTGCCTGTCTACAAGGGTCAGCCGCCGCAGAACGAACCGAAGCGCTAGGGCGGCCATGGTCGGGCGGGCGAAAGCGCTGGCCCGATCCGCGATTTCGCGCGATGTGAGGACATGAGCCTCGTTCCCGATCTCTGGATCGTCGTCACGCTGGCGGCGGCCTTTTTCCAGACGCTGCGCTTCATGCTGCAAAAGCATCTGGCGACGGCGACCCTGTCGGCGTCCGGGGCCACCTTCGCGCGTTTCCTTTTTTCCGCGCCGCTGGTGGTGCTGATCATGGCGGCCTATCTGGCCGCGACGGCGCAGGCCGTGCCGGATCTGAGCGCGGCATTCTGGCTTTACGGCGTGGCCGGCGGCACGGCGCAGATCCTTGCCACCATCTTTGTCGTCATGCTGTTCAAGAGCCGCAATTTCGCCGTCGGCATCACGCTGAAGAAGACGGAGGTATTGCTGACCGTTCTGGTCGGCTGGGTGCTGCTGGGCGAAGGGGTCAGCGCGGCGGCGCTGGCCGCGATGGCGCTGGGTGTCGTGGGCGTGTTGCTGCTGTCGGCGCCGCCGGGCGTCACCGGCTGGGGGTTGTCGGGCCTGGGAAACCGGGCGGTCGCGCTGGGGCTGGCCTCGGGGCTGTTCTTTGCGGTCTCCGGCGTGTGCTATCGCGGCGCGTCGCTGGAAATCGCCTCGGCTGATCCGCTGCTGCGGGCGGGCGTGACGCTGGCGGCGGTGACCGGGATGCAGGTGCTGGCGATGGCGGTCTGGCTGCGCCGGTTCGAGCCGGGGCAGATCGCCGCCGTCTGGCGGGCGCGGCGGGTGGCGGGCTGGATCGGCCTGACCTCGATGGCGGGGTCGTTCTGCTGGTTCACCGCCTTCACGCTGCAGGTGGTGGCCTATGTGCACGCGCTGGGGCAGGTCGAACTGATCCTCAGCCTGCTGGCGTCGGTTCTGGTGTTCCGCGAAGGCGTGCGTCCCAGAGAGCTTGCCGGGATCGCGGTGCTGGGGCTGTCCATCGTGGCCCTGATATTGGTTATCTAGCGCCGCCGGACATAGGTCTGCCACAGCCAGATCAGCACCATTGCGCCGGCCACCGCACCGACGAAGCCGCCCAGCCAGCCGGCGAAGGTGGCGACCATGCGCAGCACCAGCCCGCCGACCAGCGCGCCGCCGATGCCGATGGCGATGGTGGTGGGCACGTCGGTATTCAGCTTCATCAGCCGGGTGGCGATGAAGCCTGCCGCGGCGCCCACAATGATCAGAACGACGACATTCATGTGCATCCCCCACGTTGCGCGCAGTATCGGCCGAAAGTTGCGGCGCCGAAAGCGGTCAGGTCAGCGCAGTTCCCGGTTGCAGGGGCAGGCCACGCAGCAACTCGTCCGCCGCCATCGCCCGGCGGCCGCCGCGCTGGGCCAGCGTGATCTCTACCGCGCCGGTGCCGCAGGCGATGATCAGCCTCTGCCCGGCTTCCAGCACCGTGCCGGGCGTGCCTTGACCGGCGGCGACGCGGCTGCCCAGCAGCTTGATGCGCTCTCCCGCGATGTCCACCCAGGCTCCGGGGAACGGTGACAGGCCGCGAATATGGGCATCGACCTGCGAGGCGGGGCGGGACCAGTCCACGCGCGCCTCGGCCTTGTCGATCTTGGCGGAGTAGGTGACGCCGTCGTCGGGCTGTGGGATGGGCGTCAGTTCGGCCAGGCGGGCCAGCGCGTCCACGATCAGCCGCGCGCCCATCGCCGACAGCCGGTCGTGCAGGTCGCCGGTGGTGTCCTCGGGGCCTATGGGGGTTGCCTCGCGCAGCAGAACCGGGCCGGTGTCCAACCCCTCCTCCATCTGCATGATGCAGACGCCGGTTTCCGCGTCACCCGCCATCACCGCGCGGTGGATCGGCGCGGCCCCACGCCAGCGCGGCAGGAGGGAGGCGTGGATGTTCAGGCAGCCGTGGTGGGGGGCGTCGAGCACCGGCTGCGGCAGGATGAGGCCATAGGCGACCACGACCGCCACGTCGGCCTGTAGCGCGGCAAAATCGGCCTGCGCTTCCGTGCCCTTCAGGCTGGCGGGGTGGCGGACGGGCAGGCCGAGCGCTTCGGCCCGCGCCTGCACCGGGCTGGGGCGGGGCTGCTTGCCGCGCCCTGCCGGGCGGGGGGGCTGGGTGTAGACCGCGATGATCTCATGCGCCTCGGCCAGCGCTTCGAGTGCGGGTACCGAAAAGTCGGGAGTGCCCATGAACACGACCCTCATGCCCGCCGCCCGGTCTTTTCAGCGCGCGCCAGCAGCATCTTGCGCTTCAGCGGGCTGAGCCGGTCGATATACATCCGCCCCGCCAGATGGTCGATCTGGTGCTGGACGGATGTGGCCCAGAGGTAGACGAAATCCCGCTCCTCGATCTCGCCCGTCTCGTTCAGGTACCGCACCGTCACCGCACGGGGGCGTTCGATCTTGGCGGACACGCCGGGCAGGTTGGGGCTGGCTTCCTCATGGCTGCGCATCTGGCCGCTCGCGTGCAGGACGACCGGGTTCGCCATCCGCACCGCCTGACCGCGGGCGGTGGAGGCGTCGACCACTGCCAGCCGCAGCATCACGCCGATCTGCGGCGCGGCAAGGCCCACGCCCGGCATCGCCTCCATCGTGTCGATCATGTCGGTCCAGATCTGCCGGATTTCGTCGGTAATTTCGGGCACGTCGGCCGCTGGCGTGCGCAGGCGCCGGTCGGGCCAGGGCAGGCTGGGGCGCACGGTCATTCAGAGCCGCGCCTTTTCCCGCTTCAGCTTCTGCATCCTGCGGGTGATCATCTGCCGCTTCAGCGGGCCGAGGTAGTCGATGAACAGCTTGCCGTTCAGGTGGTCGATCTCGTGCTGAACGCAGGTCGCCCACAGGCCGCCGAACTGTTCTTCCTGCGTCTTGCCTTCCAGATCGGTCCAGCGCACCTGCACCTCGGCGGGACGGGTCACGTCGGCATATTGCTCGGGGATCGACAGGCAGCCCTCTTCGTAGGTGTTGGTTTCCGCCGAGGTCCAGGTGACCTCGGGGTTGATCAGCACCATCGGGCGCGGTGCGACCACGGGGTCCTTGATGCAGTCCATCACCAACACCCGTTTCAGCACACCCACCTGGGGTGCCGCCAGGCCGACACCGGGGGCGTCGTACATCGTCTGCAGCATGTCGTCGGCCAGCGCGCGGATCTCGTCCGTGACCTTCGTCACGGGCTCGCAGGCCTTTCTCAGGCGCGGGTCGGGATGGATCAGGATCGGGCGCAAACTCATGGTGACAGGCATTTAGGACAAGCCCGGCGCGCGTGCAATGGGCGCGGTCTTGCACCCGCCCGCGCAGCCGCTAGGGTGCGCCCGACCAGCAGGAGAGGCCCATGGATTTCGACACGATCATTGACCGGCGCGGCACCCATTCGATGAAATGGGACATGATGGAAAAGATCTATGGCGTGCCCGGCGCGGATGGCATCCCGATGTGGGTGGCCGACATGGACTTCCCCGCCCCCGACTGCGTGCAGACAGCCCTGCGCCGGATGGTCGATCACGGCATCTACGGCTATTTCGGCGACGAGAGCGACTATCTGGAGGCGATCCGCTGGTGGATGGATGCGCGCCACGGCTGGCAGGTGGACCCCAAGGGCATCTTCACCACCCACGGGCTGGTGAACGGCACGGCGATGTGCGTCGACACCTGGACGCAGCCGGGCGACGGCGTGGTCTTGTTCACGCCCGTCTATCACGCCTTTGCCCGGGTGATCCGCGCCGCCGGGCGCACGGTGGTCGAATGCCCTCTGGTCGAGGTGGACGGGCGCTACCAGATGGATTTCGCCGCCTACGACGCGCTGATGACCGGGGCGGAGCGAATGGTGATCTTCTGCTCGCCGCACAACCCCGGTGGCCGGGTGTGGACGGTAGAAGAACAGCGCGCGGTGGCCGATTTCGCCCGCCGCCACGATCTGATCCTCGTGTCGGACGAGATCCATCACGACCTAGTCTATCCCGGCAATCGCCACGTGCCGATGCCTGTGGCTGCGCCCGACAGCCTGGACCGGCTGGTGATGATGACGGCGACGTCCAAGACCTTCAACATTGCCGGCGCGCATGTCGGCAACGTCATCATTCCTGATGAGGCGTTGCGGAAGCCCTTTGCCACAAGGATGGCGGCGCTGGGCATCTCGCCCAATTCCTTTGGCCTGCACATGGCGACGGCGGCCTATTCGCCCGCAGGCGCCGAGTGGGTCGATGCGCTGATCGCCTATCTGGACGGCAACCGGAAGCTGTTCGACGCCACCATCGCCGCGATCCCTGGCCTGCGGTCGATGCCGCTGGAGGCCACCTATCTGTCCTGGGTCGATTTCGCCGCCACCGGCATGACGATGGCCGAGGCGCTGGGCCGGGTGGAGAAGACGGCGCGGATCTGCGTGAACCACGGCCCCACCTTCGGGCGCGGGGGCGAGACGCATCTGCGTTTCAACCTTGCCACGCCACGCCCCGTGCTGGAACAGGCGATGGAGCGGCTGACGGCGGCCTTTGCCGATCTGCAGTAGCGATCAGATGTGGGGCAGCAGCCCGGCCGGCGCTTCGGCATCCACGGCAAAATCCAGCGGCGCGCGGTCGGTGACGGCGGTGCTGCGCTTGTAGTCGCAGACCAGTTCGCCCCCCTCCTCGACCGAGGCGACGATCAGGCAGGTCGCCAGGTGCCGGCTGCCGTCATACAGATCCACCAGACCGCGCAGCGCGGGCGTGGTCGCCGCGTCCAGCGCGAAGCCGCCGGGCCAGGTGCGCAGCATCGGATAGACCGCATCGCCCACATGTACCCGCAGGCGAGAGCGTCGTTTTGCAGCGTGCCGTTCCGCCTCGCGCAGGCCGGTGCGGATATCTTGCGGCAGGAACTCGAACATGTGGCACCCCCTTCCCATCGTTCAGGATGCCTTGGACCACGCTGAAATCAAGAAAATGCGATTGAAATTCAACGGATTCGTGAAGCTTCGTAAATTGTGGTGCGTGTTCGCACAGAAGGGATTGCAATGATGCGTAATTGCACAAATTCGCGCAGTTGTTAGCTTTGTCCCAACCGAATGGAGGGCGACATGGGACAACTGGTCGACGGCAACTGGGAATCAGGCTGGTACGATACGAAGAAGTCGGGCGGCAAGTTCGTCCGCTCCACCGCCGGGTTCCGCAACTGGATCACCGCCGACGGCAGCCGCGGCCCGTCGGGCGACGGGGGGTTCAAGGCGGAAAGCGGCCGCTATCACCTCTACGTCTCCTACGCCTGCCCTTGGGCGCACCGCACGCTGATCTTCCGCGCGATCAAGGGGCTGAGCGACCACATCGACGTCTCGGTCGTACACCCGGACATGCTGGACGACGGCTGGACCTTCGCCACCGACTTTCCCGGCGCCACCGGTGACCGGCAGTTCGACCTGCCGTTCCTGCGTGACATCTATACCCGTGCCAAGCCCGACGTCTCGGGCCGCGTGACCGTGCCGGTGCTGTGGGACCGCGAGCGGAACACCATCGTGTCGAACGAATCGGCCGAGATCATCCGCATGTTCAACTCTGCCTTCGACGGCCTGACCGGCAACACCGACGACTACTGGCCGGAACAGTTGCGAGACGGGATCGAGAGCGTCAACGACCGCATCTACAACGGGCTGAACAACGGCGTCTATCGTGCCGGCTTCGCCACGACGCAGGACGCCTATGACGAGGCGGTGGCCGAGGTCTTCAAGACCCTCGACTGGATGGAGGATCACCTGTCGCAGAACCGCTACCTGACGGGCGACCGGGTGACCGAGGCCGACTGGCGCGCGCTACCGACGCTTCTGCGCTTCGACCCGGTCTATCACCTGCATTTCAAGTGCAACCGGCGGCGGATCATCGACTACCCGAACCTGACCGGATACCTGCGGGAACTGTACCAGTGGCCCGGCGTGGCGGACACGTTCCACCTCGGCCACGTCGTGCGGCACTACCATTACAGTCACGACACGATAAACCCGAACCGGATCATCCCGATCAACCCGATCCTGACCTACGACGCCCCGCACGGCCGGGGTTGATCCGAACGTGTGACGCCCCGGCCCCCGCGCCCTTGCAGCCTTGCCTCACGGTGCCACGCTGCTAGGCTCTCCCCGCCAAATCCGGGGGAACCATGCGTGCCATACTGACTGCCGCCCTGATCCTGACCGCGCCCGCGGCGCTGGCCTGCGGCGGCGATTTCCGCGCCTTCGTCGACGGCCTGCGGGCCGAGGCTGTGGCACAGGGCCAGCCGCAACCCGCCATCGACCGCTTCTTTCAGGGCGTGCAACGCGACGACCGGGTGATCCGCGCCGACCGGTCGCAGGGCATCTTCCAGCGCGATTTCATCGACTTCTCGCGCGCGCTGATCAGCCAGAACCGGTTGCAGAACGGCCGCGCCCACGCCCAGCGCCACGCCGCCGCCTATGACCGGGCCGAGGCCGAGTTCGGCGTCTCGCGCTGGATCCTTCTGTCCTTCATGGCGTTCGAGACCGACTATGGCGCAGTGCAGGGCGACTACAACACCCGCAACGCGCTGGTCACGCTGGCCCATGACTGCCGCCGCCCCGACCTGTTCCGCCCCCATGTCCTTGCCGCCATTACGCTCACCGACCGGGGCGATTTCGACCCCGCCCGCACCCAGGGGGCCTGGGCGGGTGAAATCGGCATGCTGCAGATGCTGCCCCACGACATCCTGACCCGCGGCATCGACGGCGACGACGACGGGCATGTGGACCTGAAGGGCTCTGCCCCCGATGCGATCCTGTCGGGCGCCAATATGCTCCGGGGCCTCGGCTGGCGCGCGGATGAGCCGTGGCTGCAGGAAATCGTTGTCCCCGACACGCTGGACTGGGCGCAAACCGGGCTGGAAACCACCCGCCCTGTGGCCGACTGGGCGGCCGATGGCCTGCGCGCCCGCGACGGTGAGTTGCTGCGCCCCGATCTGCCAGCCTCGGTACTGCTGCCGATGGGGCGAAGGGGGCCGGCGTTCCTTGCCTACCCCAACTTCTCGGTCCTGTTCGAATGGAACCGCAGCCTGACCTATGTCACCACAGCGGCCTATTTCGCCACCCGGCTGGCCGGCGCGCCGGTCTATGACGCGGGCACCCCCGACCCGGGACTGACCCCCGACCAGATGAGCACCCTGCAGCAGCGCCTGCAGGCCCGCGGTCACGATGTCGGCGGCGTGGACGGCATCCTTGGTGCGATGACCCGACGCGCGGTGCAGGCCGAACAGGCCCGACTCGGCCTGCCCGCCGACGCCTGGCCCACGCGGGATCTGCTGAACCGGCTCTGAGCGTCGCCGCGCGGTTGCCCTCTGGCTGCGCCGGATCGCTGCCGCGTTAACCATGTCTGGTGACGAAGTGCCAATCCTGCCGGGAAAATATTGAATATCGTTCGGGAACCTGTTAACCATTCGGGAGTTGAGATAGGCACCGACCTGCCGTCCAGTAAAAATTGCGGCCGTTAACCACCCCGGTGCGGCAAGCCTGTAAGGGGGACTCGCGATGACCTTCAGAACTGTTGCCGTTGCCTTTGCCCTCTCCATGGCTGCTGGTGCCGTGGACGCCGCCAATCTCAGGGCCATCAGCGCCGACTGCGATCCCAGCCTGGGCGCAACTGTCGGCCAAGGCATACCGGGCAAGATCTGCACCGAAGCGACCAAACGCAACAATGCGGGCCGCGTGAACTATGGTGCCGCCGACGGCGCGTTCTACCCGCTCGGGCTGTCCAAGGGCATCATCTTCGATGTGGACCCGGCCTTTGTCGGCGCGCCCCCGAAACAAGGCGCGCCCGCCACGGTGGCGGGGGCCAATCACGCCGCCGACCCCACGCTTGCCCGGCCGAACATCCGGAACCGGAACGCAGGCGGCGGGCGGCCTGCCGTCCCGGCCGGCAACGGCTTCGGGCTGGGCGGCTCAGGGTCATCGCCCGTGGCATCCCTGCCGTCCTCTGTCACGGACGAACCGATCGACGGCGCGCCCGCGCTGGCCGATGTGGCCGACCGCGGCGATCCGACCGGCACGGCCCCGGCCATCAGCCCCATCCCGCTGCCCGCCGCCGGCTGGCTGCTGCTCGGTGGCCTCGGCGGGCTTGGCCTGCTCCGCCGTCGGACGTAGGTGAACACGGCAGTTGGCCTGAACTGCGGCGCACAGGACTGCTCGTCCACGTGAGCAGAGGTTTCCATCAGGTTAACCAAAATTGCGTTTCCGCTTCAGCTCAATGACTTGAAAAAGCGTGCACGCGTGCACACCCCTTCAGGCCACCATCTGCTCAGCCCGTTTCAGGTCGACGCTGACCAATTGGCTCACCCCCGCCTCGCCCATCGTCACGCCGAAAAGCCGGTCCATCCGGCTCATCGTGACGGCATGGTGGGTGATGATCAGGAAGCGCGTGTCGGTGCGCCGGGTCATCTCGTCCAGCATGTCGCAGAACCGGGTCACGTTTGCGTCGTCCAGCGGCGCGTCCACCTCGTCCAGCACGCAGATCGGGGCCGGGTTGGCCAGGAAGACTGCAAAGATCAGCGCCAGCGCCGTCAGCGTCTGCTCGCCCCCCGACAGCAACGACAGCGTGGACAGCTTCTTGCCCGGCGGCTGGCACATGATCTCCAGCCCCGCCTCCAGCGGATCGTCGGATTCCACCAGCACCAGCCGCGCCTCGCCGCCGCCGAAGAGGTGGGTGAAGAGGGTGGAGAAGTTGGCATTCACCTGCTCGAAGGCTGTCAGCAGCCGTTCCCGTCCCTCGCGGTTCAGCCCGGCGATCCCGGCCCGCAGCTTCTTGATCGCCTCTTCCAGGTCGGCCTTTTCCGCGGCAAGGGTGTCGTGCTCCTCCTGCACGTCCTTGGCGTCTTCCTCGGCGCGCAGGTTCACCGCCCCCAGCGCGTCGCGGGCGCGGCGGAACCGGGTGATCTCTTCCTCGATCCGGGCCGATGGCGGCATCGTGTCGGGGTCTGCGCCCAGGCGTTCCAGCAGGTCAGCGGGCTTCGCCTTGGCCTCCTCTGCGATCCGTGCCTGCGCCAGGGCCACGCCGTCCCGTGCCGCATCGCGCCGCACCTCGGCGCCCGCCCGCGCCTCTCGCGCCTCGCCGGCCGCGCGCTCGGTCTCGCGCTCGGCCTGCTGGGCCGCGCGCAGCCGCGCCTCGCCTTCGGCCAAGGCATCCGCCGCCCGCCGACGCCGCGCTTCGGCGGTCTCCAGCGCCTCGGTCAGAGCCGCGCGCTTTTCCGCGATCTCGGCCGGCACGGCGGTGGCGGTCTTGAGTTCCGCCTCTGCCTCGGCGCGCCGCGCCGACAGCTCTGCCATCCGGCGTTCGGCATTGGCCAGACGGTCGCGCCAGGTGGCCGCTTCTTTCTCCACCTCCTGCCGCCGGCGCACGCGGGCCTCTCCCTCGCGCCGGATCTCGTCATGGGCCGCGCGGCGGCTCATCATGGTGATCCGTGCAGCCTCCACTGCCGACTTGACCTCTTCCACCGCCGCGCGGGCCGCGCCCATGTCGGGCAACTCTGCCTCGGCCGCCTCGGCCTCGGCGAGCCGTTTGCGTGCCGCGGCCGCTTCTTCGGCGTGTCGCGCGCGGGCCAGCCGCGCGCTTTCCAGCTTGCCGGCGGCGATGGAGCGGTCGGCCTCTGCCCGTGCCAGCGCGCGGTTGACCTCCGTCACCCGGGCATCCGCAGCCCGTCGCGCCTCGCGCGCCGCCTGTTCGGCACGGGCCTCGTCGGTCATTCGCGCGGTCAGCACCTCATGCGCGCGCTTGGCCCCCTCGGCGCGGGCGCTCAACTCCTCCAAGTCGCGCTTCAGCTCCACCAGTCGATTCAGCTGCTTCAACCGCTCCGCCGCGGCCGAAGGCGCATCGGCCGCCGCCGCCCGGAACCCGTCCCAGCGCCACAGGTCGCCCGCGTGCGACACCAGCCGCTGGCCAGGTAGCAACGCGGCCTGCAGCCGAGGCCCGTCTGCAACCTCTACCACGCCGATCTGCGACAGCCGCCGCGACAGCGCCGCCGTGCCCGACACATGGGCCGACAGCGGCTCCACCCCCGCCGGCAGCGGCTGGAGCGTGTCATAGGGCGGCAACGTCACCCAGCCCGAGGGCGCCTCGACCCCGGCCTCCGACGCGCGCAGATCCTCGGCCAGCGCCGCGCCCAGGGCCTGCTCGTAGCCCCGCGCGACAGTCAGGTGGTCCAGGATCTGCTTGCCGGCCCGCGACTCGCGCTCCACCAGGCGGGCCAGCGCGGCCACCTCGGCGCGGAGTGCGTTTGCCTCTCCCTCAGCCTCGGACCGCGCGGCGCGCGCCTCGGCCTCGCGGCCCTGGGTTTCGGCCCGCGCGGCCTCGGCAGCCTCCAGCGCCGCCTCGGCATGAAGTGCGCCCTCGGCTACCTCGGCCTGCCGTGCCTCGGAGGCCGTATGCTCGGCCGCGGCCTTTTCCAGCGCGGCGGCGGCGTCGCGCTCGGCGGTTTCGGCGCGGGCAACCTCGGCCTCCGCCTTGTCGCGGGTGCTGCGCGAATCCACGATCAGCCGCTGGGCCGACTGGTGCCGGGCCGACAGGCGCGCGGCATCCTCGGTCACGTCCGAGAGGTTCGCCTCGCGGTCCTGCAGGATGCTGGCCGCTTCGCGCGCTGCCTCGGCGGCGGCTGCCAGCTTCCCCTCATGGCCGGCGCCGGCCTTGTCCAGTTGCTCTGCCTCCCACGCCAGCCGCTCCAGCGTCTCGCCCGCATCGCGGTTCAAGCCGGTCTCGCGTTCGGCATCGCGCACAACCTGGGCCAGCGTGGACTGCAGTGCCTCGATCGCGGCTTTCGCGCGGGCTTCCTGATCGGTCAGCGTGTCGCGCTGGACCTGAAGTCGCTGCAGGATCGCGCCGGCGACGGCTTCCTCCTCGCGCAGGGGGGGCAGGGCCTCTTCGGCGGCGGTGCGTTCGCTGCCCGCCCGGCGGGCCGCGGCCTCGGCCTGGGCGGCGGCACGCACGGCCTCAGTCAGCGCGGTCTCGGCGGCGACGGCGGCCTGATCGGCCTCACGCCAGCGACGATACAGCAGCAAAGCCTCGGCCCGGCGCAGGTCGGCGCCGATGGCGCGATAGCGGGCCGCCTGCCGCGCCTGACGGGCAAGGCCGGCCAATTGCGCGGCCAGCGCCTCGATCACATCGTCGACGCGGGCCAGGTTCGTCTCGGTCGCGTTCAGCCGCAGCTCCGCCTCGTGCCGGCGCTGGTATAGGCCGGAGATTCCGGCGGCTTCCTCCAGCACCCGGCGGCGGTTCTTGGGCCGGGCGTTGATCAGTTCCGAAATCTGGCCTTGGCGCACAAGCGCCGGGGAATGCGCCCCGGTCGAGGCATCAGCGAACAGCATCTGCACGTCGCGCGCCCGCACGTCCTTGCCGTTCACCTTGTAGGCCGACCCCGCATCGCGGGTGATCCGGCGCACGATGTCCAGATTGTCGGATTCGTTGAACCCCGAGGGCGCGAGCCGTTCCGAGTTGTCGAGGCTGAGCACCACTTCCGCGAAATGCCGGGCCGGGCGGCTGGCCGCGCCGTTGAAGATCACATCCTCCATCCCGTCGCCGCGCATCGCGGTGGGGCGGTTCTCGCCCATGACCCAGCGCAACGCTTCCAGCAGGTTCGACTTGCCGCAGCCATTTGGGCCGACAACGCCGGTCAGCCCGTCCGCGATCACCAGATCGGTCGGGTCGACGAAGCTTTTGAAGCCGTTCAGGCGCAGGCGGGTGAATCGCACGGTTTCGGTCCCATTGGTTCTGTTGCCATCATTGCCCAACCGGAACGCGAGTCAACCCGGAACCCCACTATATGGCTGGATCGACGGAGTTGTCCCCAAGATATTGCGAGTGAGCGACACGCAGTCGCAGGGTGAGGATGACATATAACAGGTCTTGCATATTAGAGAAAACTAATGTAAAAACCTTCAAGCATCGTGACGAGGAGGGTGTCATGGAAACGATCACACGGCCTGCGGACCGCTATTCGCCGCTCTACTTCCTTGCCTCTGTTGGCGCGGGCGGGCTGACCGTCAGCTTCTTCATGTGGCTCATGTTCTGGGTGCCGCACCCTGGACAGAGCGTTCCTGTTTTCGAGGATATCGCCCGTGCCGCTGCGACCGGGTCGCCGGCGATGATCGGGATGATTGCAGCGGCGGTTGCCGGCATCGCGGTTTTTGCGTTCCTCAATCTGCGTTCTCTGGTGTGGAACATCCGTGAATTGCGCCACTGGACCGGTAGCGAAGGTCACACGAAACTGGCCACCACGAACGCCGAGACGCAGCTTCTGACGCTGCCGCTGGCGCTGGCGATGAGCGTCAATGTCGGCTTCGTCCTTGGCCTTGTCTTCGTGCCGGGGCTGTGGGGAATCGTGGAATACCTGTTCCCACTGGCAATGATCGCGTTCCTGGCGATCGGGGCTCTGGCGCTGCGGATGATCGGGCGCTTTGTCGGTCGCGTCCTGACCGAGGGTGGCTTCAACTGTGCCGCGAACAACAGTTTCGCCCAGATGCTGCCGGCCTTTGCGCTGGCGATGGTGGGCGTCGGGCTGGCGGCACCGGCGGCGATGTCGGGATCGGTGGCGATCAGCGGGATCTCGATCGTGCTGTCCACATTCTTCTTCATGGCCTCTGCCCTGATCGCCGTGGTTGCCCTGATCCTTGGCCTGCGCTCCATGATGGAAAACGGGGCGAACATCGAAACCGCGCCCACGCTGATGATCGTGATGCCGTTGCTGACTGTGCTGGGCATCCTGCTGCTGCGGCAAAGCCACGGGTTGCATGTTCACTTCGACAGCCATGCCGCACCGGGCGAAATGCTGACGATGCTGACGCGGTTGCTGTCGGTGCAGGTGCTGTTTGGGCTCTTCGGCCTCACGATCCTGGCACGGCAGGGCTATGCCAAGCGGTTCCTGTTCGGGGCCGAGAATTCGCCGGGCGCCTACGCGCTGGTCTGCCCGGGTGTCGGTCTGGCCGTGATGATGCAGTTCTGGCTGAACAAGGGTCTGGTCGAGGCGGGACTGTTGGCCAAGTTCGGTGCCGCCTACTGGGGGATCTCGGCGCTGGCGCTGGCGTCGCAGTTCGCGATGGTCTGGCTGGTGCTGCACCTGAATCGTCGTCACTTTGGCGTCGCCCCCACGGCGGCAGCGGTTCCAGCAGAATAAGCGGCTGCAAAGGGACGGCGAAGGGGCGGGCCAGTGGCCCGCCCTTTTCGAGTCTGACGCCGCGTCCGGGGTGACACGGCCAACGGTTCCGCGCATCGTGGTGGCCATGGAGGGACCGATGAGCACCTATCCGCACCTGTTCCAGCCGCTGGACCTTGGCCATGTCACCCTGCCGAACCGGGTGCTGATGGGGTCCATGCACACCGGGCTGGAGGAGACCGGCGATTGGGACCGTGTCGCGACCTTTTACGCCGAACGTGCCCGCGGTGGCGTCGCCCTGATCGTCACCGGCGGCATGGCCCCGAACGCCGAGGGCGGGGTCTTTCCCGGCGCCGCTGGCCTGTTTACCAATACCGACATCGCCAACCACCGCATCGTGACGGATCGGGTGCACGACGCTGGCGGGCGGATCGCGATGCAGATCCTGCATGCGGGCCGGTATGCCTATGGCAAGGACTGCGTCGCGCCATCCGCCATCAAGTCCCCGATCTCTCCGTTCCCGCCGCGCGAGTTGGACGAGGACGGCATCGAGAAGCAGATCGCTGACATCGTCACGGCCGCCGAGCGCGCCCGCATGGCTGGGTATGACGGGGTCGAGGTGATGGGGTCCGAGGGCTATTTCCTCAATCAGTTCCTCGTCCGGCACACCAACCGGCGCACCGACCGCTGGGGCGGCGTCTATGAGAACCGGATGCGCCTGCCGGTCGAAGTCGTGCGGCGCGTCCGCGCGGCGGTGGGACCGGATTTCATCCTGATCTACCGGATCAGCCTGATCGACCTGATTCCCGACGGTTCGACCTGGGACGAGGTGGTGACACTTGCAAAGGCCATCGAGGGCGCGGGCGCCACGCTGCTGAACACCGGCATCGGCTGGCACGAAGCACGCGTGCCCACCATCGCCACGTCCGTGCCCCGCGCGGCCTTTGCCTGGCTGACCCAGCGGCTGTGCCCCGAGGTCGGCATCCCGGTGATCGCCTGCAACCGGATCAACACGCCCGAGGTCGCCGAGGGCCTGCTGGCCGAGAGTTTTGCCGACATGGTGTCGATGGCGCGGCCCTTTCTGGCCGATGCCGATTTCGTCGCAAAGGCCGCTGAAGGCTGCGCTGACGAAATCGCACCTTGCATCGCCTGCAACCAGGCCTGTCTGGATCACACATTTACCGGGCGGATGACCTCGTGCCTCGTCAACCCGCGCGCCTGCCATGAGACGGAACTGCGCTACGACCCCGCGCCTGTGCCGAAGCGCGTGGCGGTGGTGGGCGCGGGGCCGGCCGGGCTGTCGGCAGCCCTGGTCGCGGCAGAGCGCGGGCACCGGGTGACGCTGTTCGACCGTGCGAACCGGATCGGCGGGCAGCTGAACCTCGCCCGCCGGATACCGGGGAAAGAGGAGTTCCACGGCCTCGTCGACTGGTACGAAACCATGATCGCGCGACGCGGCATCGACCTGCGACTGGGTCACACCGTCGAGGCAGATGCCCTGACAGGCTTCGATGAGGTGATCGTCGCAACCGGCGTCATCCCGCGCGATCCGGGTATACCGGGGCAGGGCGGGCCGAACGTGCTGTCCTACATTGAGGTTCTGGAGGGCGCGCCGGCGGGCGACCGGGTTGCCATCGTGGGTGCGGGCGGCATCGGCTTCGACGTGGCGCAATTCCTGACCGGCGACGGCACCGCCGACCCGGCGCACTGGCGCCGCGAGTGGGGCGTGGGCGATCCCGCGACCGCCCCCGGCGGGCTGGCGCCCGAGGGGCCTCAGCCCACCCCGCCCGCGCGCCAGGTGACGCTGCTGCAGCGCCGGGCCGAACGGCCGGGCCGCCGGTTGGGCAAGACCACCGGCTGGATCCACCGCGCGCATCTGAAGATGAAGCGTGTGACCATGCTGGGCGGTGTGACCTACGACCGCATCGACGCCCTGGGCCTGCACGTCACCATCGACGGCGCGCCGCGCCTGATCGCCGCCGATACCATCGTCCTGTGCGCGGGGCAGGAGCCGGAGCGCAGCCTTGCCGACGCCCTGGCCGCCCGTGGCGTAGCGGCGCATGTCATCGGTGGGGCGGATGTCGCCGCCGAACTGGACGCGAAACGCGCCATCGACCAGGGCGCACGATTGGCCGCCAGGCTCTAGCCCGACCGCTCTCCGCTGTGCCATATCCCGCCGATCCGGTTTCCCGGCGGCGAACGATTGCGCCTGCGTCCCGGTATTGTCCCCTCATGGCCGCATTCTTGCCGCAATTCGCCTCAAGTTTTCCAAAAATTGAATCAGGCGTCAGGGCTAGAATGGACCGACTGACCGAGATGGAAGCCTTCGCCACCGTGGTGGACCAGGGCGGTTTCACCGATGCGGCGCGCAAGCTCGGCATCTCGAAATCGGCGGTGTCGAAGCACGTCGCCGCATTGGAGCAACGGCTGGGCGCGCGGCTTCTGAACCGCACCACCCGCCGCGTCAGCCCGACCGAGATCGGGCTGGCCTATTACGACCGCGCGCGCCGGGTGATCACCGATGCAGTGGAGGCCGATGCGCTGGTCGCCGCCATGCAGGCCGAGCCGTCGGGCCTGCTGCGCATCTCGGTCGCCACGGATTTCGGCGTCAACCTGCTCTCCCCGATCCTGGGCGACTTCCTGCAGGACTACCCCGAGATCACGGTGAACATGTCGCTCACCAACCGCTACGTCGAGTTGATTTCCGAAGGCTACGACATGGCGATCCGGCTGGGCGATCTGGAAGACAGCAGCCTGCGCGCCCGGCGCCTGACCGAGGCGACGATGAAGATGGTGGCCTCGCCCAGCTATTTCCAGCGCCACGGCCGGCCCGAAAAGATCGACGATCTGACCGAGCACAAGCTTCTGCACTACACCACGCAGGCCAATGGCGCGGTGTGGCGGCTGACCGCACCCTCGGGCGAACGGCGGATGGTGCGCAACACCGGATCGCTGACGGTGAACGACGGCCGGTCGCTACTTCACGCCGCCATCGCGGGGCTGGGCATCGCCTATCTGCCCAGCTTTCTTTATGCCGACGCGCTGAAGCGCGGCGAGGTCGAAGAGGCGATCCCCGGCCTGCCGCCCGAGCGGGTGGGAATTTACGCGGTCTATCCACCGGGCCGTTTCACCCAACCCAAGCTGCGCGCCTTCATCGATTTCCTGGCCGAGCGGTTCGAGGGCCGCGGCCCCGACGAGTGGTGATCACTCCACTGCGGTCAGCACCACCTCCACCCGCCGGTTCAGGGCGCGCCCCTCTTCGGTGAGGTTCGAAGCGCGCGGGGCCAGGTAGCCCGCCCCGGCTGCCGCAAGCTGCGTGCGCGGCACACCGAATTGCGCCACCAGCCGCTCGACGACCGACGCCGCCCGGCGCTGCGACAGCGCGATGTTGCCCTCCAGCCCGCCCACGGAATCGGTGTGCCCCACCACCGTCACCCGGTGGCCGGGATTGGCGCGCAGATACTCGGCCAGCCGATCGAGCGAGGCGAAGGCACCCTCGCCCAGATCGGCCGCCCCCGTGGTGAAGGCCAGATCCTCCAGAACGAACGCGCCGCGGGCCGTAAAGGCCGCCGCCACCTCGGGCAGTGCCTCTGGCGCAGCTTCCGGGGCCACGGATTCAAGTGCCACGGGCTCGGCCGGGCCGATTTGGGTCAGCTGCACATAGGCCAGGTCGCCGCCGCGGCTGACCAGCAGGCTCGCGGCCTCGTCGCCGCCGCGGGTGAATGCGGCGAAGCGGAAATCGCCCAGATCGACATGCATCGCGGGAGCGGGGATCACGTCGGTCGAAAAGCGGAAGTCGAACCCGCCGCAGGTCGGGGTTTCACACTCGAACATCAACTCATAGCCTTGGTCGATCAGCGCGGCGCGCAGCGGTTGCAGCACCGCCAGCGTCGGCACTCCGGGGGCGGTCAGCCGCCAGGCCGTCTGGCGCAGCGCGCCCTCCATACGTCGGGTCGGAAGCGCGCCGTCGGACCAGGGGCCGGTGGGCAGGGCGTAGCTGGTCAGCGGCTCCAGCCGCTCTCCCGTCACCTCGGCCGGCGCAGGGAAGGGCAGGGACTGCGCCAGCGCGGGCATCGGCAGCAGCGCAAGTAGCAGCGCGCGCAGGATCACCGATGCTGACCGTGGTAATCCGCGTTGGGCCGCATCCCCACGGCCGAGGCGAGCCGGTTCGACATGTTGAAGAACCCGGTCACCGTGGCGATGTCCCAGATGTCGCGGTCGGAAAAGCCCGCCGCGCGCAGCGCCTGCCGGTCATCCTCCACCACCGTATGGCTTTCCTTCGTCACGTTCTCGGCAAAGGTCAGCATCGCCACCTGGCGCGACGACAGATCGGCCGCGCGCCAGTTCATCACCATCGCCTCGCCCAGCGCCGGGTCGCCGGACAGCCCCCGCACCGCCGCCCCGTGGGCGACCTGACAGTACCAGCAGCGGTTGATGGACGACACGACCACCGCGATCATCTCGCGATCCAGCTTCGACAGGCCTGACTCGGCCAGCATCACGTCGTTGTAGAACGCGGTGAAGGCATTCAGCTTCTCGATGTCGAAGGCGTGCGCCCGCAGCACGTTCGGGACCATGCCCAGCTTTTCGTCGCAGGCGCGGAAGTATTTCGCCGTCGCCTCCGGCAACGGATCGACGGGCGGCAGGTTCAGGGCGGTGGGGCTGTCTGTCATGCGTCGGCTCCTTTTGCGCGGTAATGGTAGCGGCCAGCCTCGTGCATCCCAAGGGTTTCGTACAGCGCGCGCGCCGGTCTGTTCGCCTCGGTCACGGCCAGCGCCAGCCAGTCAGCGCCCTGATCCCGTGCCCAACAGGCCGCACCCTGCATCATGTAGCGTGCGACCCCCATGCGGCGAAAGCCGGGCACCACTTCCAGCGCATGAACCATCGCGATGGAGCGGTGCAAGGCCACGAAGGCGGTGGCCGCGGCGCGGTCCTTGATCCGGCCCAGAAGTGCCGTCTTGGGCCCCGCCGCCCGCTCCATCACCGCCACCCGCGCCGGGCCGATGCCCGCATCCGCCCAAAGCCGCCGCTGCATCGCAAGCGGCGGCCAGACCGGGATCGCGGTCAGATGTGGCGGCTGCACAGCCACCGGGGCGATGGGGGCAAGGTAAAGCACCGTGGGATCGACGACGCGAAAGCCCGCCTGTGCCAGCAATGTATCCAGTGCCTCCTGCCCCGCGCGCACCATCACGAGGCCCCCCGCAGTCGCCAGATCGGCCGCTGTCACCGGCCCGTCGGACGTGGCCGCGCTGACCCGCTTACCGCCGCCTGCGCCGTCGCGCAGGGTCCATGGCCCCACCCGGTGCCGCGATGCCGGGGGCCAGGTTGCCTCCAGCGCCGCGAAAAGGTCCGGAAGGGTGGGCTCGTTCAAGCCAGCGCCTCGGGGAACAGCGCGCACAGCTTCATCATCGCCGCGTCCACCCGGCCCCGGTCGGTGCCCCGGATCACGATGTTCGCGCCAAAGGCGCCGTCTTTCTGGAACGGGTAGGAGCCGAAGCTGAGATCCGCGAATTCCTCTGCGAGCGCGGTCAGCGGCCCGGCGATCTCGCCCTCGCCGCGCGGGATGCGCAGGGTCTGGCTCAAGAGCGGCTCGCCCCCCGACAGCGTCGGCAGGACCGAGGCGACCATCGCCTGAAAGATCGTGGGCACCCCCGCCATCACGTGCACGTTGTCGATCGAAAACCCCGGCGCGGCCGAGATCGGGTTGTCGATCAGCGTCGCCCCCTCGGGGATGCGCGCCATCCTGAGCCGCGCCTCGTTCAGCTCCATCCCGGTCTTTTCGTAATGCGCCGCCAGAATCGCGCGGGCGTCGTCGCGAATGCCGCAGGGCAGGCCGAAGGCCGCCGCGACGGCTTCCGCTGTAATGTCGTCATGCGTCGGCCCGATGCCGCCGCTGGTGAAGACATGATCGTACGCGCCCCGCAGCGCGTTCACCGCCGCCACGATCGCGGCGCGGTCGTCCGACACCACCCGCACCTCGCGCAGGTCGAACCCGCGATGGGTCAACTCGCCGGCGAGGTGATGCATGTTCGCATCCCGCGTGCGGCCCGACAGGATCTCGTCCCCGATGACCAGCATCGCAACGGTGGGGTTCGGCATGGGCGGCTCCTTGATCCCGTGACTGCTCCCGTATAGGCCCGCCGCAATGCGCTTTCAAACCCCCCTGATCCCGGCCCGGCTGATCCGGCGCTACAAGCGGTTCCTGGCCGACATGGTGCTGGACGACGGCACCGAAGTCACCGTCCACTGCCCCAATCCCGGCGCGATGCTGGGGCTGGCCGAACCGGGGATGCGCTGCTGGCTGGAAGCGGCCCCACCAGGCCGCAAGCTGCCCTACGGCTGGCGGCTGGTGGACCTGCCCGGCGGCCATATGGCGGGCATCGACACCTCAGTTCCCAACCGGATCATAGGCGCAGCCCTTCGCGCCCGCGCCATCCCCCAGCTTGCCGCCTACACGGAAATCCGCGCCGAGGTCCGCTACGGCACCAACAGCCGCGTCGATTTTCTCGCCACCGCCCCCGGCCTGCCCCCGGCTTATGTCGAGGTGAAGAACGTCCACCTGCGCCGCACCGGCGACTGGGCGGAGTTTCCCGATTGCGTCACCGCCCGTGGCGCGAAGCACCTCGCCGAACTTTCCGCGATGGTCGACCAAGGCGCCCGCGCGATCATGCTCTACCTCGTGCAGCGCACCGACTGCGCGGCCTTTCGCCTCGCCGCCGACCTCGACCCCGGCTATGCCCGCGCGTTCGACGCCGCGCGCGCCGCTGGCGTGGAAATGATCGCCCATTCCACGGGCATCAGCCCCGAATCCGTGGAATTCGGCGCCCCCCTGCCCATTGATCCTGCCCCGCAGGCCCCCGACCCTCTGGCAAAAGCCTGACCGACCCTCTATTTTGCGACACGGAACACGAAGGAACACGCGCGTGGACGACACACCAAGGGGCCGCGTCACCAAGGACGGCATCCGCCTGCACGAGCGTGCGGATTTCGTCGGCATGCACGCGGCCGGCCGCCTGGCCGCCCGGATTCTGGACGAGATCGCGCCGTTGGTCGAACCCGGCCAGACGACCGGAGAGATCGACCGCGTCATCACCGAAAAGGTCGAGGCGGCGGGCGCCAAATCCGCCACCATCGGCTATCGTGGCTACGAGCACGCGAGCTGCATCAGCGTGAACCACGTCGTCTGCCACGGCATCCCCGGCCAGAAGGTGCTGAAGGATGGCGACATCCTGAACATCGACGTCACCGTGATCCTTGACGGCTGGTTCGGCGACACCAGCCGCATGTTCGTGGCCGGAACCCCCAACCGCAAGGCCGAGCGTCTGATCCAGGTCACCCACGACGCGCTGATGCTGGGAATCGAGGCGGTGAAGCCCGGCAACACCTTTGGCGACATCGGCCATGCGATCCAGGCCTTCGTCGAACGCGAACGGATGAGCGTGGTGCGCGACTTCTGCGGCCACGGCCTCGGCCGGGTCTTTCACGCGCCGCCCAACGTGCTGCACTACGGCCGCCCCGGCACCGGCCCGGTGCTGGAAGAGGGGATGTTCTTCACCATCGAGCCGATGGTGAACCTCGGCCGCCCGGAAACCAAGGTGCTGGCCGACGACTGGACGGCGGTCACGCGCGACAAATCGCTCTCGGCCCAGTTCGAGCATTCCATCGGCGTCACCGCGACGGGGTACGAGATCTTCACCCTCTCGCCGGCGGGCAAGTTCCATCCGACCTGGGGCTGACCGATCCGCGCGCTGGTCACCCTGCTGGCCGTCCTCGCCATCGCGATGTCGGTCTGGCAGTTGCAGGCGGGCCGCGCCGGGCTGGTGGTCGCACCGCTGACCGTCGGCACCATCCCTGCCACCGTCCACCGCCTGCCCGATACCACTGGGCCGGTCGTCGTGATCGCCCACGGCTTTGCCGGATCGCGCCAGTTGATGGAGCCGTTCGCGCTCACGCTGGCCCGCGCAGGTTACATCGCCGTCAGCTTCGATTTCCAGGGCCACGGCCGCAACCCGGCGCCGATGTCGGGCGATGTGACGCGCATCGACGGCACCACGCGCCTCTTGATCGACGAGACCCTGGCCGTGGCCGAGGCCGCCTTAGCGCTGCCCGGCGCTGACGGCCGGCTGGCGCTGCTGGGCCATTCCATGGCGTCCGACATCGTGGTGCGCGCGGCCGTCGAAGACGCCCGCGTGGGGGCCACCGTCGCCGTTTCGATGTTCTCGCAGGCCGTGACCGCGACTGACCCGCCGAACCTGCTGGTCATCAACGGCGAATGGGAAGGCGCGCTGCGCGCCGAGGCGAGGCGCGTCCTCGCCCTGACCGAGGCTGACGCGTCCGAGGGGCAGACGCTGGGCGATCCCGCGCTCGGCACCGGCCGCCGAGCCGTGGCCGCGCCCAGCGTCGAACATGTCGGCGTGCTCTATTCGCAAACCTCGCTGCGCGAGGCGCGCGACTGGCTCAACGCCGCCTTCGGCCGTGACGCGGCGCCGCCCGTGCAGCCACGCGGCGGCTGGATCGCGCTGCTCTTGGTGGGTGCCGTGGCGCTGGGCTGGCCGCTGGCCCGCGCGCTGCCCTTGGGCGGGCCCGGCGCCCCACGACTTCCGGTCCGGACCTTCCTGCTGCTCGCGCTGGTGCCCGTGGTCGCGGTGCCGCTGATCCTCTGGCCGCTGCCCACCCGCTTCCTGCCGGTGCTGGTGGCCGATTACCTCGCGCTGCATTTCGCGCTTTACGGTGCGATCTGGCTGGCGGGCCTGTGGTGGCTAGGCGCGCTGGGACGCGTCACCGGCCTCTGGGTCGCGCTGGCGGTGGCCGGTTTCGGGATCGGCGTCTTCGGGATGGCGCTGAACGAATACGTGGCGAACTTCATCCCCCACGCCGGACGTGTCTGGGTGATCGCGGCGATGGCGCTGGGGGCGGTGCCCTGCATGATGGGCGACGCGTTGCTGGCCGAGGGCGGGCGCGCGCCGGTCTGGCGCGTGCTGGTGCTGCGGACGGGTTTCCTCGTCTCCCTCGCCCTCGCCGTCGCGCTGGATTTCGAGCGTCTGTTCTTCCTCCTGATCATCCTGCCCGTGGTGCTGCTGTTCTTCTTGCTGTTCGGCATGATCGGCGGCTGGGCGGGGCGGCAGACCGGCCATCCGGCGGCCACCGGCATCGGCCTCGGGCTGGTGCTGGCGTGGTCGCTGGGGGTCACTTTTCCGATGTTCGTGGCGCCCTGACCCCACTCAGCCATGCGGCAGCGTCATGGCTGGGCGATGTTCTGCTTTCGGAACAGCCAGATTTCGCCCCGGAACTGGCCATTCTCGTGCAGAAACACCCCAAGGGTCCCGCGACACGCATGGCGTATTGCCATCTGGTAAAGAAAAATCACGAAATACAACGATTTCAAGTGGTTGGCGATTTGCTCACGCGTGAACACCGATGCTCAAACGATCCGATGCCCCGCCTCCCGCAGCCGCCGGGCAATCTCGGCAATATGGGCCGGCCCCGTCTCGCAGCACCCCCCCACGATGGTGGCCCCCTGATCTACCCACCCCATCACGAACTCCGCATAGCGGGCGGGCGTCATCTCCGGCCGGTTCTTCAACGCCGCCACGGTGGCATCCTGCCCCAGAAACTCCTTGGTGATCTTCTGGAACCCGTTGGCATAGGCCCCGAACGGCCGCCCCATCCCCGCCAGCACCGGCACCACCTGGTCCATCGCCTCTGGCGCCGAACAATTCGCCAGCACCGCCGCCACCGGTCCCAGCAGCTGCGCGATCGCCGCCACCCCCTCGCCCGACCTGAGGAGCGTGCCATCCTCATCATCCACCGTGACCGCCAGCCACACCGGCACCCCGGCCTCCGCCGCACCCTCGATAACCGCCCTCGCATGGGCCAGCGAGGCGACCGTCTCGCACAGGATCAGATCGACCCGCCCCGCCATGATCCGCGCGATCTCGGCATACTTCGCCACCGCTTCCTGATGCGGCGGAAAGGCATCCGGCCGATAGCTCCCCACCAGCGGCCCCAGCGCCCCCGCGATCCGCCCAGACCCATGCGCCGCCCGCGCCGCCTCGGCCTGCGCCAACGCGGTCTCATGCAGCTCGGTAAACCGGTCATCCAGCCCGAACCGCTCCAACCGGTCATGATGCAGGGCATAGCTGTTCGTCGTCGCCACCGTCGCCCCGGCGGCGAAATAGTCGGCGTGGACCTGCCCCACCAGGTCGGGCGCCTCCAGCATGACCTGCGTGGCCCACAGCGGTGTGGGCGTCTTGCCGTGGCGGGCGATCAGTTCCTGACCCATGCCACCGTCGAGAAGAGTGATTTCTGTCATGGCCTCAACTATAAGCAATGGCCAGCAGCACGGCCCCAAGAATCACGCGGTAGATCACATAAGGCGTGAAGCTGACGGTCCGCAGCAGCCGCATCATCAGCGCCAGCGCCGCCAGCGCGGCGGCAAAGGCAAAGGCCGCGGCGATGGCACCGTCGCGGGCGGCTTGGGCATCGGCCGTCACCGCCACCTCCGCCCCCAGCAGCACGCCCGAGGCGATGATGGTCGGGATCGACATCAGCATCGAGATCCGCGCCGCATCCTGCCGGCCATAGCCCAGGAAGCGCGCGCCGGTGATGGTCGCGCCCGACCGAGACGTGCCGGGGATCAGGGCTACCGCCTGCCACAGGCCGATCGTGATCGCATCGCGCAGGTTCCAGTCCGACGCGGCCCTGGCCTCGGCGCCTTTCTGATCCGCCCAGTAGAGCACGAAGCCGAACAGGATCATCGTCCATCCGATCACCGCGATCGAGCGCATCGCAGCCATCGCGCCGGTCAGTTGCAGGATCAGGCCTACGACCACCACGGGCACCGTCGCGATGATCAGCAGCATTGCCAGCCGCGCGCCCGCCGTGTCGGCGCGCCCCATCGCCAACCTGCCCAGCCCGAAGAAGGCCGCCGCCACGTCGTGCCGGAAATACAGGATCACCGCCATGAGCGTGCCGACGTGGACGGCCACGTCGATCACGAGGCCCTGATCGTCCAACCCAGTCAGGGCGGGCAGCAGGATCAGGTGGCCGGAGGACGACACCGGCAGAAATTCCGTGATACCCTGAATCATGGCGACCAGGATGAGGTTGAATAGGGTCATGGCGCCACCTGCCGATTCGCCGGGGCCACCCTAAAGGCCGGTCGTGGAATGGAAAGAGGCAAGGTAGGTCAATATATGTTACCTAAAAACGGAAGCCTTGCCGGTGGGAAGGGGTGGTCTTGGCCGAATTATGTTTATATAGGTCAGCACATATGACTTTTAATCCGTTCCGGGCCGCTATAGTGGCAGCGGGGACGGTTTGGGGGAGTGATCATGGCGCAGCAGCGGATGCTCAAGTTCGTGTCGGTGGGCAAGGAGATGCCGGAAAAGCGGCCGCCGAGTCTGCGGGCCGAGGATTTCGACGAGATATACGCGGAGTACGCCGCCGAGAAGGCGGCCGAGCAGGCCGGGCGCTGCAGCCAGTGCGGCGTGCCCTATTGCCAGACCCATTGCCCGCTGCACAACAACATCCCCGACTGGCTGATGCTGACCGCCCAAGGGCGGCTCCGCGAAGCCTATGAGCTGAGCCAGGCCACCAATACCTTCCCCGAGATCTGCGGCCGGATCTGCCCCCAGGACCGGCTGTGCGAGGGCAACTGCGTGATCGAGCAGTCGGGCCACGGCACCGTGACCATCGGCGCAATCGAGAAATACCTGACCGACACCGCGTGGGAGCAGGGCTGGGTGCAGCCGATCCGTCCCGCCGCCGACCGGGCGGAAAGCGTGGGCATCATCGGCGCGGGCCCAGGCGGGCTGGCGGCGGCGGACGTTCTGCGCCGGGCGGGGGTGCAGGTCACAGTCTATGACCGATACGACCGCGCCGGCGGGCTGATGACCTATGGCATCCCCGGCTTCAAGCTGGAGAAGCCTGTGGTGATGCAGCGGATCGAGCAGTTGCGCGATGCGGGCGTGGAGTTCGTGCAGAACTGCAACGTCGGCGAGGACATCAGCTTCAACGCGATCCGCGGCCAGCACGACGCGGTGCTGATTGCCACAGGCGTCTACAAATCAAGGGATCTGGAGGGCGCGGACGCCGAAGGCTGCGTGCGCGCGATCGACTTTCTGACCGCCTCGAACCGAAAAGGGTTCGGCGACGAGGTGCCGGAGTTCGACAGTGGCGAGCTGAACGCCGAGGGCAAGCGTGTGGTCGTGATCGGCGGTGGCGACACGGCGATGGACTGTGTGCGCACGGCGATCCGACAGGGTGCGCAATCGGTCAAGTGCCTCTACCGGCGCGACCGGGCGAACATGCCCGGCAGCCAGCGCGAGGTGCAGAACGCCGAGGAAGAGGGTGTCGAATTCGTCTGGCTGACCGCGCCCAAGGGCTTTGTCGGCGCGCCGGTCGAAGGCGTGATCGTGCAGAAGATGCGTCTTGGCCAGCCCGATGCCACGGGCCGCCAGGTGCCCGAGGTGATCGAGGGCGCGGATTATGTCGAAGAGGCCGATCTGGTCATCAAGGCGCTGGGCTTCGAGCCTGAGGAGCTGGTGACGCTGTGGGATGTGCCGGAGCTGGAGGTGACCCGCTGGGGCACGATCAAGGCCGACTATCGCAGCCACTCGACGTCGATCCCCGGCGTCTATGCGGTGGGTGACATCGTGCGCGGCGCATCCCTTGTCGTCTGGGCGATCCGCGACGGGCGCGAGGCGGCCGAGGGTATTCTGGAGTATCTGGGCCAGTCGGCACAGGTTGCGGCGGAATGAGCCGGCCGCGACCCATTGGCCATGGTCAGGCGGGGTGCCAGCATCCTGCCAACAGCGCGCCACCATCCTGCCACCAAGGCGGTGGCAGCGGCGCGCGCTGGGGCGCGGTTTGCGCAACGCATAGGTTAGCCATGATGACCTTTCTGGATTTGGGCGCGGGCCGGATGGCGCCGCAGGCGGAGGGAACGCGATGACCAAATACGATGCAGCCTGGGTCGCCGCCGAAGAGGCGAAGCGCAAATGGATGGCCGAGAACGGCCTGTGGCGCGAGGAGGACGAGCATTCGTCCTGTGGCGTCGGGCTTGTGGTGTCGATCGACGGCACGCCGAGCCGCAAGGTGGTGCAGAACGGCATCGACGCGCTGCGGGCGGTCTGGCACCGGGGCGCGGTCGACGCCGACGGCAAGACCGGCGACGGCGCGGGCATCCACGTGCAGATTCCGGTTCGGTTCTTCTATGACCAGATCCGCCGCACCGGGCACGAGCCCGACATGGACCGCCGCATCGCCGTGGGCCAGGTCTTTCTGCCGCGCACCGATTTCAACGCGCAAGAACGCTGCCGGACCATCGTGGAATCCGAAGTGCTGCGCATGGGCCACCAGATCTACGGCTGGCGGCACGTGCCGGTTGATATTTCGGTCCTGGGCGAGAAGGCCAACGCCACCCGGCCCGAGATCGAGCAGATCCTGATCCGCGACGGCAAGGGGCTGGAGGAGGAAGATTTCGAGCGCGAACTGTACGTCATCCGCCGCCGGATCGAAAAGGCGGCGCAGGCGGCGAACATCCCCGGCCTGTATCTGTGCAGCCTGTCGTGCCGCAGCGTGATCTACAAAGGCATGATGCTGGCCGAGCAGGTCGCGGTGTTCTACCCCGACCTGATGGACGAGCGGTTCGAGAGCGCCTTTGCGATCTATCACCAGCGCTACAGCACCAACACCTTTCCGCAGTGGTGGCTGGCGCAGCCGTTCCGGATGCTGGCCCACAACGGCGAGATCAACACGCTGAAGGGCAACGTCAACTGGATGAAGAGCCACGAGATCCGGATGGCGCACAACGCCTTTGGCGACATGGCCGAGGACATCAAGCCGATCATCCCGGCGGGCAGTTCGGATTCCGGCGCGCTGGACGCGGTGTTCGAGGTGATGGTGCGCGCAGGCCGCAACGCGCCCATGGCCAAGACCATGCTGGTGCCCGAGGCCTGGTCGAAGACGGTGATCGAGATGCCGCAGGCCTGGGCCGACATGTACGCCTATTGCAACGCGGTGATGGAGCCCTGGGACGGCCCGGCGGCGCTGGCCATGACCGATGGCCGGTGGGTCTGCGCCGGGCTTGACCGCAACGGCCTGCGCCCGATGCGCTATGTCGTGACCGGCGACGGGCTGCTGATCGCCGGGTCCGAGGCGGGCATGGTGCCCGTGGACGAGACCACGGTGCGCGAGAAGGGCGCGCTGGGGCCTGGGCAGATGATCGCCGTCGACATGAAGACGAAGAAGCTGTTCCACGACGCGCCGCTGAAGGACATGCTGTCCGCCGCACAGCCCTTTGGCGAATGGATCGAGAAGGTCACCGACCTTAACGCCTTCATGCGCGACATTCCCGAGGTGCCGCTGTTCCAAGGCGCTGAATTGCGTCGCCGGCAGATCGCGGCTGGCTACTCGATGGAAGAACTGGAGCAGATTCTGGCGCCGATGGCCGAGGACGGCAAGGAGGCCATCGCGTCGATGGGCGACGACACGCCGCCCGCGGTGCTGTCGAAGCAGTACCGGCCGCTGAGCCACTACTTCCGCCAGAACTTCAGTCAGGTAACCAACCCGCCCATCGACAGCCTGCGCGAGAACCGGGTGATGAGCCTGAAGACGCGCTTCGGCAACCTGAAGAACGTGCTGGACGAGGACAGCAGCCAGACCGAGATTCTGGTGCTGGAAAGCCCCTTCATCGCCAATGCCGAGTTCGACGAGATGGTGCGCCGGTTCGAGGGCTCGGTCGCGCTGATCGACTGCACCTTTGCCGCCGGCGTCGATGGCGACGCGCTGCACCGGGGGCTGGAGCGGATCAGGGCGGAGGCAGAGGATGCCGTCCGTTCGGGCGCGGGGCACATCGTGCTGACCGATCAGCACCAGGGGGCGGACAAGGTGGCGATGCCGATGATTCTGGCCACCAGTGCGGTGCATTCGTGGCTGACCCGCAAGGGGCTGCGGACCTTCTGCAGCGTCAACGTGCGGTCGGCCGAATGCATCGATCCGCATTACTTTGCCGTGCTGATCGGCTGTGGCGCTACGACGGTGAACGCCTATCTGGCGCAGGATTCGGTGTCCGACCGGGTGGCGCGCGGGCTGATCGAGGGGAGCCTGACCGACGCGATGCGCCGCTACCGCGACGCGATCGATGCAGGCCTGCTGAAGATCATGTCGAAGATGGGCATCTCGGTCCTGTCGTCCTATCGCGGCGGGCTGAACTTCGAGGCGGTGGGGCTGAGCCGGGCGATGTGCGCGGAATACTTCCCCGGCATGGCCAGCCGGATCTCTGGCATCGGGGTCGCGGGCATCCAGCAGAAGGTGACCGAGGTGCATGACCGCGGCTGGAAGGGCGGGGCCGATATCCTGCCCATCGGCGGCTTCTACAAGGCGCGGCGGTCGGGCGAAAAGCACGCCTGGGAAGCGCAGACGATGCATCTGATGCAGGCGGCCTGCGACCGGGCATCGTATGACCTGTGGAAGCAGTATTCGGCGGCGCTGCGGGCCAATCCGCCGATTCACCTGCGCGACCTTCTGGACATCAAGCCGCTAGGCAAGCCCGTACCGATCGAGGAGGTGGAAAGCATCACCGCGATTCGCAAGCGGTTCGTGACGCCCGGCATGTCGCTTGGCGCGTTGTCGCCCGAGGCGCACAAGACCCTGAACATCGCCATGAACCGGATCGGCGCGAAGTCCGACAGTGGCGAGGGCGGCGAGGATCCGGCGCATTTCAACCCCGAGCCTAACGGCGACAACGCGTCCGCCAAGATCAAGCAGGTGGCCAGTGGCCGGTTTGGCGTGACGGCGGAATACCTGAACGCCTGCGAGGAGTTGGAGATCAAGATAGCCCAAGGCGCAAAACCTGGCGAGGGCGGGCAACTGCCGGGCATGAAGGTCACCAAGCTGATCGCGAAGCTGCGCCATTCGACGCCCGGCGTTACGCTGATCAGCCCGCCGCCGCACCACGACATCTATTCGATCGAGGATCTGGCGCAGCTGATCTACGACCTGAAGCAGATCAACCCGCGCGCCAAGGTGACGGTGAAGCTGGTGGCGCAGTCCGGCGTCGGCACCATCGCAGCGGGGGTGGCCAAGGCCAAGGCCGACGTGATCCTGATCTCGGGCCATAATGGCGGCACCGGGGCATCTCCGGCAACGAGCATCAAATACGCCGGTCTGCCGTGGGAAATGGGCCTGACCGAGGCGCATCAGGTTCTGTCGATGAACAACCTGCGCGAACGCATCACGCTGCGCACCGACGGCGGGCTGCGGACGGGGCGGGACATCGTCATCGCTGCGCTGATGGGGGCTGAGGAATACGGCATCGGCACCGCCGCGTTGATCGCGATGGGCTGCATCATGGTGCGCCAGTGCCAGTCGAACACCTGCCCGGTGGGCGTCTGTACCCAGGACGAACGCCTGCGCGCAAAGTTCACCGGCAGCGCCGACAAGGTGGTGAACCTGATCACCTTCTATGCGCAGGAGGTGCGCGAGATCCTCGCCAGCATCGGCGCGCGGTCGATCGACGAGGTGATCGGGCGCGCCGATCTGCTGACCCAAGTCAGCCGCGGATCGGCGCATCTGGACGATCTGGACCTCAACCCGCTGCTGATCACCGTGGATGGGGCAAGCCGCATCACCTACGACCGGACGAGGCCGCGCAACGCGGTCCCCGACACGCTGGATGCCGAGATCGTCGCCGATGCGGCGCGGTTCTTCGAGGATGGCGAGAAGATGCAGCTGTCCTATGCGGTGCGGAACACCCATCGCACGATCGGCACGCGGGCCAGCAGCCACATCGTGCGGAAGTTCGGGATGCGCAACAAGCTGCAGCCCGACCATCTGACGGTGAAGTTGGCAGGCAGCGCCGGCCAGAGCCTTGGCGCCTTTGCAGCGCCCGGCCTGAAGCTGGAAGTGTTCGGCGAGGCCAACGACTATGTCGGCAAGGGCCTGTCGGGCGGGGTGATCGTGGTGCGCCCGCCGATGGAAAGCCCGCTGGAGGCGGCCGGGAACACCATCATCGGCAATACCGTGCTGTACGGTGCCACCGACGGTTACCTGTTCGCGGCCGGGCGCGCGGGCGAACGCTTCGCGGTGCGGAACTCGGGCGCGCGGGTGGTGATCGAGGGCTGCGGGTCAAACGGTTGCGAATACATGACCGGCGGCGTCGCGGTGATCCTGGGATCCATCGGCGCGAACTTCGGCGCGGGCATGACCGGTGGCATGGCCTATGTCTACGATCCGGACGGCACCGCGCAGGGGTTGATGAACATGGAGACGCTGGTGACCTGCCCGGTGACGATCGATCACTGGGAGCAGGAGTTGCGCGGCCTGATCGAGCGACACCTGGCCGAGACCGGCAGCCGGAAGGCTGCCGCGATCCTGCAGCACTGGGACCGGGAGCTGCCCCGCTTCATCCAGGTTGCCGCGCGCGAGATGCTGCCGCACCTTGCGCACCCGCTGAGCCTTGATGCCGAGGCGATGCCGGCGGAATAGGATCGTGTTGGCGGGGGCCGCGCCTTGATCCAGCGGATAGCGCAGGCGCTGCGGCGCCGTGCTGCGATGGTGATGGTCTGGGCAGCGCTTGCGCTGGCCAGCGTGACGCTTGCCCCCGCGGCCCATGCCGGATGCGCGACCGGGGCGATCACCATCATCGGCTCGGCCGAGGAGGAGCAGGCGGCCTGCGCGGCGCTCGACAGCGTCCTGGGCTGGTTCCGAGAGATCGGGTTCGAGCCGAACCTCGTTGCGACGGTTCACTTCAAGGACGCGGTGTTCTGCGACTTTACCGAGGGCGCGGACGGCCGCGCTGTCTGCCAGGTGCAGGTATCTGGCCTGTTCGATTTAAGTCGCTGGACGGTCGAGATCACCTCGGCCGACAGCCCGCGTCGAGAGTCGCGGAGGCCTTGGGGCATCGACTGGGGCCCCGAGATCGCCTATTCGATCCTGCAGCATGAACTGACTCATCTGGCGGTGGCCGGGGTGCTGGGCGAGGGGTTTTCCGACCTTGCCGCCCCATGGCACGAGTTCATCGCCTATGCGGTGCAGTTCGACCTCATGGACCCCGACCTGCGCGCCCGGATCCTTGACGGCTATCCCGATATCGGCCCGTTCTCGCGTCCCGAAAGCATCAACTCCACGATCTATGGGGCAGACCCGGACCTCTTCGCCCTGCGCGCCTGGTTCTACATGCGCGAGAACGGCGGCAGCGACCTGATCCGCGCCATCCTTGACGGCGAAGTCGGGCTTCCGGCGGATGGGGTCGATTACCTCTGGACGAACTGACGGAGGGGCAAGGGCCGCAGCAGGGCGTAACGGTGCCCCGTGCGTCCCGATGTCAGCGCCCCACGGCCGCGTAGGCGGAGAAGCCTGCGGCCAGCACATCGCCGCGGTCGTAGATGTTGCGCAGGTCAGCCATCACCGGGTGGCGGTCGCCTGCCAGACGTTTCAGATCCAGCGCGCGGAATTCGTTCCACTCTGTCAGGATCACCACCGCATCCGCCCCCTCCGCTGCCGCATAGGCGTCGTCATGCCAGATCACCCCGGGCAGCAACGCCTCGCCCTCGCGGCGGCCCTGGGGGTCAACGACACGGATTTCTGCCCCCGCGCCGCGCAGGGCGGGCACGATGGTCAGGCTGGGCGCGTCGCGCATGTCGTCAGTATTGGGCTTGAAGGTCACGCCCAGCACCGCGATCGCCTTGCCGTTGACCGATCCGCCGCACAGGTCGGTGATCTTGTCGATCATCCGCCGCTTGGCGATGTCGTTGACAGTGATCACGGTTTCGGTGATGCGCATCGGCACGCCATGCTCCTGACCGATCCGTGCCAGGGCCGAGGTGTCCTTGGGAAAGCATGAGCCGCCATAGCCGGGGCCGGCGTGCAGGAACTTGTTGCCGATCCGTCCGTCGAGGCCCATGCCCTTGGCGACCGCCTTCACATCCGCGCCGACCCGTTCGCAGAGCGCTGCGATTTCGTTGATGAAGCTGATCTTGGTGGCCAGGAAGGCGTTGGCCGCGTACTTGATCATCTCGGCCGACTCCAGGTCGGTGAAGACGATGGGGAAATCACGCAGGAACAGCGGGCGATAGATGTCTCCCATAACCTCGCGTGCGCGGTCGCTTTCGATACCTACGACAACGCGGTCGGGCCGCATGAAGTCGTCGATCGCCGCGCCTTCGCGCAGGAATTCGGGGTTGGAGGCGACGTCGAACTCGGCCTCGGGGCGGGCGGCGCGGATCACCTCGGCCACCTTGCGATTTGTGCCTACGGGTACGGTCGATTTCGTCACGACCACCGCATAGCCCGTCAGCGCGCGCGCGATATCTTCGGCGGCGGCCATGACATAGGTCAGATCCGCATGGCCGTCGCCGCGCCGGGTGGGCGTGCCCACCGCGATGAAGACCGCATCGGCCCCGTCCACGGCCCGGGCCAGGTCGGTGGTGAAGGTCAGCCGGCCGGCCGTCACGTTGCGGGCCATGACCTCGTCGAGCCCGGGCTCGTAGATCGGAACCTCGCCCCGCTCCAGCATGGCGATCTTCTCGGGCATCTTGTCCACGCAGACCACTTCGTGACCGAAATCCGAAAAGCAAACACCCGAAACAAGGCCAACGTAGCCGGTCCCGATAACTGCCAGTTTCATCAACGCCTCCGCAACTGCTGCCCCGACTTGCCCATTGCACCCGACAAGGTCAATGGCTTGATTGACAGAAGGTTAAAGCCAGCGATGGATCGGCAGGTGTCCGATCACCCAAGACACTCCGCGACGCCATGCATTGGCGTTCGGATCGCGGGCGGCCGATGCTCCGCCGCGACGCCATCTCAGCGTGCCGGGGCTTGGAAGCGTCAGTTCCCATGACTCGGCGGCCGCGGTCGCCCGTGCGAATTCGGCCTCAAGTGCGGCGATGAGGCTGGGGTGATCGACGATGACGCCCATTTCGGTATTCAGGAACAGCGACCGCAGATCGAAGTTGAACGATCCGACGAAGCCCAGCCGGCCGTCCACGACGAAGGCCTTGGCATGAAGCATCTCGCCCTTGCGCCGACTGGATTTGTCCTTGGACGGTGGGGCGAACTCGTGCACGGCAATTCCGGCCCCCAACAGCCCCCTGCGGTAGCGGCGATAGGCACCGTGGACAAAGATCTGGTTGGTGGCCGACAGCGCATTGGTCAGCACGGAGACCTTGACGCCACGCGCCGCAAGCCCGGTCAGAACGGCCATGCCCTCGCGCCCCGGCACCAGGTAGGGGGTGATCAGCGCAACGTCGTGTTCGGCCCCGGCCAGCACCGGCTGAAGGGCGGCAGGCATCCAGGAATCGCGACCGCTGCCTTGCGCCTTTTCGGGCGGATCGGCGACCAGCCTTGCACCGGGTGACCAGTGGAACGGCCGTTCTGCCAGACGCTGCGCGGCGGCGTCCGCGGCCTCGGCGCTGTCACCAAGGCTTTTCAGATAGGTCTGCGCCGGCGGGCTGCGCGCAATCTCGTCCAGTTGGCGGCGATAGTCGGCCAGATCGGACTTGTGATCCGACCAGAAGACACCGATGGGAATCGCCATGCCGCTGTTCCAGTAGTCGTCGAAAACCTTGGCCGCCCGGCGGACCACGGGTCCGGCCAGAAGCAGATCGGCGTCGCGGCAACTGCGGCGCCGCCGAGAGCGGGTGGCGTCGAAGTACACATCGCCGATATTGCGCCCGCCGATGATTGCCAGGCGGCTGTCGGCGATCCAGGCCTTGCAATGCATCCGTCTGTTGTAGCGCACCAGCGCCAGCAGCAGCGCCATGCCCCGCCTGACCGCGCTGCGCCGCGCGGTCACCGGGTTGAACAGCCGCACCTCGATCCCCGGATGGCCGTTCAGGCCCAGGTAGCTGGGATCGAAGCCCAGCGTGTTCACGTCATCCAGAAGCACACGCACCCTCACCCCGCGGTCCGCCGCCGCCAGAAGTTCCCGCACCAGAAGCCGCCCGCTCAGGTCATCGCGCCAGATGTAATACAGCATGTCGAGGCTGCGCTGCGCCGCGCGGATCGAGTGCAGTCGGTCGCGGAATGCGCTTCGGTTGTCGAGGATCAGCGCCGCACCGGTCTGGTCGGGGAAGGCTGCTTCCAGCGCGCCGATGGCAAGATCCAGCGGCGCGCCGTCGCCCGATGGAATGGAATGCGACTCCGGCCCGCGCGCCTTGCGGGCAAAGCGGCCATAGGACCACAGCGCGAAGACCGAGGCGGCAGCGAAAAGCGCCGCGGCAAGGAGCAGCCATTGCAGCCAGATCATTGCCGGCTGTCCTCTTGTCGCAGGGGAAGGCGAAGGCGCGCCCTGACCGGCAAGTGGTCCGAGGCGATGCGGGCCAGCGGGCTGGAATGCGGCGCGATCTCCAGCACGTCGGCCGCGGTGCAGGTCAGCACGCGATCCAGCGACAGCACAGGCATGCCTGCGGGGAAACTGGGGATGCCGGGCGCGGCGTGACCGCCCATCGCGCGGGCCAGCGGCAACAGGGAGGACCGGCTGCCCACGCGCCATTCGTTCAGATCGCCCATCAGAATGGTGGGGCGTCCGTCGCCCTCGCGGTGCGCCTCGGCCAGGGCGCGGGCCTGCATCAGGCGGGATCCACGCAGAAGCCCGAGATGCGCCGCGACGATCCGCAGCGGATGCGGGCCTAGCTTCAGATCGACCACCACCGCCCCACGCGGCTCCAGTCCCGGCAGGGTGATCGGATGCACGTCCTCGACCTCGGCATCGCGGATCAGAACGAGGTTTCCGTGCCATCCATGCGCCAGACGGCCGGACCGGTTGGACATCGGCACAGGCGCAAGACCGGTGATCTCGCGCAGCGCTTCGAGGTCGAGCACCCCGGCGCGATCCCCGAAACGGCGGTCCGCTTCCTGAAGGGCGACGATATCGGCATCCAGTTCCCCGATCACGCGCGCGGTACGTGTCGGATCACGCCGCATGTCGAGGCCCAGCCCCTTCTGCACGTTATAGGTCGCCACGACGAATTCATCGTCGCGGGACCGGGGAAGCTGACGCTGCGGGCGCGGATCGCTCATCCCTAGGATGATGGGTTGCCGCGCGACCGGGAACAAGGGGGCGCTTCAGTGGGCAGCCAGATGGCTGGACCAATCACGCCGGATCGGCTAGCGCTGACCCCCGCCCACCTGTCCGGACCCAGATGCGCAAGATACCCACCCACGAACGCACCTACGATCGACTGAGCGAGATGATCCTGTTCGGTCAGTTGGCGCCGGGGCAGGCGGTCACAATCCAGGGGCTGGTTCAGGATCTGGGCGTCGGCATGACCCCGGTGCGCGAGGCGATCCGGCGACTGACGGCCGAAGGCGCGCTGGTCCCGCAGGGCAACCGCCGGGTCAGCCTGCCCCGGCTGACCGCGCCCGCGCTGGACGAGATCGCCTTTGCCCGCCTGGCGCTGGAGCCCGAGATCGCGCGTCGCGCCGTTGCAGGCTTGTCCCCCGACCGGATCACCGCGCTGGAAGCAGCGGATCGCGCCCTCGATGCGGCGATCCTGGCGGGGGACGTGTCGGGGTATCTGCGCGGCAACCACGACTTCCATTTCACACTGTACGAGGCTGCCGGGGCCGAGGTGCTGTTAGCGCTGGTGCGCACGCTGTGGCTACGGTTCGGTCCGTCCTTGCGAGTGGTCTGTGCACGCTACGGTGCGGGCGGCCTGCCCGACCGGCACCGCGAGTCGCTGGCGACGATGCGGGCGGGTGACGCCGACGCCCTGGCCGCGGCGATCCGCGCCGACATCGAACAGGGCGTGGCCGAGATGCGCGCGGCGCTCGCGGCCGGCGACCTCGATCCGTAATTTGATCAAATTTCTTGACGCCTCCTTTGTGGGGGGATTAGGGTGCCGGCCAATCGCGATCGGCCGCTCAGCTTCGCGGCCAAAAATCGACGGAGAGCCCCATGACGATCATCACGAACCATCTGCCGACGGCAGAACTTCAGGCGCTTGACGCCGCCCATCACATGCACCCGTTTACCGCCGGAAATGAGCTGGCGGCCAAGGGCGCCCGCGTCATCACGCGGGCGCAGGGGGTATGGCTGACGGACTCCGAAGGCAACGAGCTGATCGACGGCATGGCCGGCCTGTGGTGCGTGAACATTGGCTACGGCCGCAAGGAACTGGCCGAAGTCGCCGCGCGGCAGATGCAGGAACTGCCGTTCTACAACACCTTCTTCCAGACGACCCATGTGCCGGCCATCGCGCTGTCCACCCGGCTTGCGGAACTCGCGCCCGGCGATCTGAACCATGTCTTCTTTGCAGGATCGGGGTCCGAGGCCAATGATACCAACATCCGCATGGTGCGACACTACTGGGATGCCAAGGGCAAGCCCGAGAAGAAAGTGATCATCAGCCGCAAGAACGCCTATCACGGCTCGACCATGGGCGGGGCCAGCCTTGGGGGCATGTCGGGCATGCACGCGCAGGGCGGCCTGCCGATCCCAGATATCGTTCACATCGATCAGCCCTACTGGTGGGGAGAGGGCGGCGACATGTCCCCCGACGAGTTCGGTCGCGCCCGCGCCCGCCAGCTGGAAGAAAAGATCGCCGAACTGGGCGAGGATCGCGTCGCCGCCTTCATCGCCGAGCCGATCCAGGGCGCGGGCGGCGTGATCATCCCGCCCGACAGTTACTGGCCCGAGATTCAGCGCATCTGCGACGCCCACGACATCCTGCTGATCGTGGACGAAGTGATCACCGGCTTCGGGCGGACCGGCAACTGGTTCGGCAGCCAGACGATGAACATCCGGCCGCATATCATGACCATCGCCAAGGGGCTTTCCTCGGGCTACCAACCGATCGGCGGGTCGATCGTCTGTGACGAGGTGGCGTCCGTGATCGACGCGGCGGGCGATTTCAACCACGGCTACACCTATTCCGGCCATCCGGTGGCCGCGGCCGTGGCGCTGGAGAACCTGCGCATCCTGGATGAAGAGAAGATCGTCGAGCATGCCCGCGACGTGGCCGCGCCCCATCTGGCAAGGAAATGGGCGCAACTGGCCGATCACCCGCTGGTGGGCGAGGTGACGCTTTGCGGCATGATGGGGTCCATCGCCCTGACCCCGCACAAGGAAAGCCGCGCCCGGTTCGCGTCGGAGGCCGGAACCGTCGGCTACATCTGCCGCGAGCGGTGTTTTGCCAACAATCTGGTGATGCGGCATGTCGGCGACCGGATGGTGATTGCACCCCCGCTGGTGATCTGTCCCGAAGAGATCGACGTGATGTTCGACCGCGCCGTCGCTTCGCTCGATCAGACGCTGGACGCGGTGCGCGCCGATGGCCTGATGAGGGCCGCGGCCTGACCTTGACCCGCCGCGCGCTTGCCGCCAAACGGGCTGGCAATGGCGCGACGGGGCAAATCATCGAAGTCGAAAGCGAAGGCCGGGCGGAACTTCCGCCCGGGCCTGTGGCTGCGGCGCGGGGTACTGGGGCTTGTGGCCCTTGCGCTTGGCCTGGTCGTTCTGTTCTCGGTCGTGAACCCGCCTCGCGGGATCTACATGATCGCCGAGGCGCAGCGGCATGGCGGGATTACGCGCGTCTGGGTGCCGCATGAGCGGATCAGCCCGCACATGATGCGCGCCGCCGTCGCGGCCGAAGATGCGAATTTCTGCCTGCACTGGGGCTTTGACATGGGCGAGATCCGGCGCGCGCTGGACAGCGGCGCGGGGCGCGGGGCATCCACGATCACTCAGCAGACGGTGAAGAACGTGTTCCTGTGGCACGGCCGGTCCTGGCCCCGCAAGGCGCTGGAAGCGGTGTTGACCCCGGTGGTGGAACTGATCTGGTCCAAGCGCCGGATCCTGGAGGTCTATCTGAACACCGCCGAATTCGACACCGGCGTCTTCGGGGTAGAGGCTGCGGCGCGGCACTATTTCGGCACTTCGGCTGCGGATCTGACGCTGCAGCAGGCGGCCCGGCTGGCGGCGATCCTTCCGGATCCAAAGGGCCGCAGCGCAGGGCGCCCATCGGGCTTCGTGCAACGGCGCGCGGCGGCGATTGCCGACGGGGCGGCGACGATCCGCGCCGACGGGCGCGATCGTTGCTTCCTGCCTTGAGTTTCGCGCCCCGCCTTGGCATGGAGGGCGCACCCCAACTCCGAGCACCCGAATGAACCGCCTGTTCCACGTCCCCCTGTCCCCGTTCTGCCGCAAGGTCCGCCTGACGCTGGCCGAAAAGAAGATCGAGGTGGAACTGGTCGAGGAGAAGTACTGGGAACCGTCGCCCGATTTCCTGCGCCGCAATCCGGCCGGCAAGGTGCCGGTGCTGAGGCTGGACGGGCGCACGCTGACCGAGAGCCAGGCGATCTGCGAATACATCGACGAGGTCCATCCCGAGCCGCCGCTGATGCCAGCTTCGCCAGCCGAACGGCACGAGGTGCGCCGGCTCTGCGCCTGGTTCGACGACAAGTTTCACCACGAGGTGACGTCGAAGCTGCTGTACGAGCGGGTGAACAAGAAGATCACCGGGCAGGGCTATCCCGACAGCCGGAACGTGAAGGCGGGGGCGCAGGCGATCAAGTATCATCTGGATTATTTGGCCTGGCTGCTGGATCAGCGGCGCTGGCTGGCGGGCGACGCGATGACGCTGGCGGATTTTGCGGCGGCGGCGCATCTCTCCTGTCTCGATTATATCTCTGACGTGGACTGGAACCGCAGCCAGACGGTCAAGGACTGGTATGCCAAGATCAAGTCGCGGCCCAGTTTCCGAACGATCCTGGCAGATCAGGTGCCGGGCCTGCGCCCGCCGCCGCATTATGCCGATCTGGATTTCTGATCCCGGCGCGGCGCGATGACGCCCGAAGCCCTGAAATCGGCGCTGGCGGCGCGCGCCCTGGACGAGGGCTTTGCCAAGATCGGGGTCTGTGCGCCCGATGCGATTCCGCTGGCGGCGGGGCGGCTGGGGGCGTTTGTCGCCGCCGGATATCACGGGCAGATGGGGTGGATGGCCGAGCGGATGCACTGGCGCGGCGATCCGGCGGCGCTGTGGCCGGCGGCGCGGTCGGTAGTGATGCTGGCCGAGAGCTACTCGCCCGATCATGACCCGCTGGCGGTGCTGAAGCGGCGCGACCGGGGGGCAGTTTCGGTCTATGCGCAGGGGCGGGATTATCACGACCTGGTCAAGAAGCGGCTGAAGCGGCTTGGCCGCTGGCTGATCGAGGCGGCGGGGGGCGAGATCAAGGTCTTCGTCGATACCGCCCCCGTGATGGAAAAGCCGCTGGCGCAGGCGGCGGGGCTGGGATGGCAGGGCAAGCACACCAACCTGCTGGGCCGCGACCTGGGAAACTGGTTTTTTCTGGGGGCGATCTTTACCACGCTGGAGCTGCCGAAGGACGCGGCGGAGGAGGAGCGCTGCGGGTCGTGCACGGCTTGCCTGGATATCTGCCCGACCAATGCCTTTCCCGCGCCGTTCCGCCTCGATGCGCGGCGCTGCATTTCCTACCTGACGATCGAGCATCGGGGGCCAGTGGACCCGAAGTTGCGGCCGCTGATGGGGAACCGGATCTATGGCTGCGACGATTGCCTGGCGATCTGCCCCTGGAACAAGTTCGCGGTGGCGGCGAAGGAGATCGGCTATGCAGCGCGGGAGGGGGAGCCGCCGTTGCTGGCGGATCTGGCGGGGCTGGATGATGCGGGGTTTCGGGCGCGGTTTTCGGGCAGCCCGATCAAGCGGATCGGGCGGGACCGGTTCGTTCGGAACGTGCTGTATGCGATCGGGAACTCGGGGGATCCGGGGCTGATTTCGGTGGCGCGGGGGCTGGTGGAGGACCCGGCCGAAGAGGTGGCCGATGCGGCGCGCTGGGCTGTCGGGCGGCTGGCGGGGTAGGGCGCCACGAGTGCTCACGCGTGAGCAAATTGCCAAGCCATTGAAATCGAATGATTTCGTGATTTTTGTTAACTCGATGGCAAGCGGCCATGCGTGTCGGGCATGGCGAGGGCCGGAGATCGGGTGATCCGGCGGATCTGTGCGTTAGTTTGGCCGTTTCGGACTGAAATCATGCCCGCGCCATGCGTTGCACGCATGGCGCGCGCCCGGTGTGCTGCCGCATCTTCCCCGCGCCACGCCCGCAGGCTAGGCTTCGCCCGTTCCGGCCCGAAAGGTTCGCATGTCCCCGCTGCGCGGCATCCTGCTGAAGATCACCTCGGTCACGGTGTTCATCTGCATGGCGTCACTGATCAAGGCGGTGTCGGATACGGTGCCGCCGGGTCAGTCGGTGTTCTTCCGGTCGTTCTTTGCCATTCCGGTTATCCTGATCTGGCTGTGGTGGACGCATGAGCTGTCCAGCGGGCTGAGGGTGCGCGATCCGATGAACCACGTCTTTCGAGGCATGATGGGCACGCTGGGCATGGGCTTCGGCTTTGCCGGACTGGGGTTGTTGCCACTGCCGGAGGTGACGGCCATCGGCTATGCCGCGCCGCTGTTGACGGTGATCTTTGCCGCAATGTTCCTGGGCGAGAAGGTGCGGGCGTTCCGGCTGTCGGCGGTGGGGCTGGGACTTGTTGGCGTGCTGATCGTGCTGTCGCCCCGGCTGGGGGCCATCGGCGAATGGGACGACCGGGCGGCGCTGGGCGCGCTGGTGGTGCTGATGGGGGCCGCGTTCTCGGCGCTGGCGCAAGTGTTCATCCGCAAGATGGTGCAGGTCGAACGCACCTCGGCCATCGTGTTCTGGTTTTCGGTGACTGCCTCGGTCGCGTCGCTGGGCACGATCCCGTTCGGCTGGGTCTGGCCGACGGCCAGCCAGGCGGGGTTGCTGGTGCTGGCGGGGCTGCTGGGGGGCGTGGGGCAGATCCTGCTGACATCGAGTTACCGCTTCGCCGATGCCTCGGTCATCGCGCCGTTCGAATATGCCTCGATGCTGTTTGCCATCCTGATCGGCTATTTCGTCTTTGCCGAGGTGCCGACGGCGGTGATGCTGGCCGGTGCTGCGCTGATCATGCTTGCGGGTGTTCTGATCATCTGGCGCGAACGGCAGCTGGGGCTGGAACGGGCGCGGCAGCGCAAGGCATCCACACCGCAGGGTTGAACTCCCCGTGAGGAAAGGGGTGAAAGAATCGGTCGCGGATGCTATCAAAGGTGCCCGGGCGATGCCCGGCGCCATGGGAGCAAGGAGGAAGTTGCCATGACCAAGCATATCATCGACCGCCAACGAATCGTCAGTGACACATCGCGCGTGAAGGCCTACGTGGCGCTGGAGCGTCAGGACAGCCCGCATCCGGCCAGCCGCAAGCTGATGCAGCGCGCCGTGGAGCGGCACCGCGCCGACGAGCGGGTCAAGGCCTTCCTGAACATCGAACGCGGCCGCACCGCCTGAAGGGTGCGGCGGCCAAACGCAGAGGCCCCGGGTCAGGCCCGGGGCGTCTTGTTGTGGTGCGGTGGCGTCAGGCGCGCACCAGCTTCTCGTAATCCTCGGCCACCTTGCGGGTCAGCTCACCGACCTCGAAATTGTAGTCGCCGATCTGGCCCACCGGGGTCACTTCGGCCGCGGTGCCGGTCAGCCAGCATTGCTGGAAGCCTTCCAGTTCCTCGGGCATGATATGGCGCTCGTGCACCTTGATCTGCCGGTCCTTCAGCATCCCCAGCACGGTCTGTCGGGTCAGGCCGTTCAGGAAGCAATCGGGCGTGGGGGTGTGCACCTCGCCATCCTTGACGAAGAAGATGTTGGCGCCCGTCGCCTCGGCTACGTAGCCGCGGTAGTCGAACATCATCGCGTCCGAGCAGCCCTTTGCCTCGGCCGCGTGCTTCGACATGGTGCAGATCATGTAGAGCCCGGCCGCCTTGGCCTGGCTGGGCGCGGTTTCGGGGCTGGGCCGCTTCCACTTGGCGATGTCGAGCTTGGCCCCCTTCATCTTGGCGTCGCCATAGTAGCTGCCCCATTCCCAGGCGGCGATGGCCAGCCGCACCGGGTTGCGCTTTGAGGCGACGCCCATGTCCTGCCCCGCGCCACGGAAGGCGACAGCGCGGACATAGGCATCGGTGAAGCCGTTGGCGGCCAGCACGGCGGCCTTGGCCTCTTCGATCTGGTCCACGGTCCAGGGGATTTGCATGTCGATCAGTTCGCCCGATTTCAGCAGGCGGGCGGAATGGTCGCGCGACAGGAAAATCTTGCCGCCATAGGCGCGCTCGCCCTCGAATACGCTGGAGGCGTAGTGCATCGCGTGGGTCAGGACGTGGACATTGGCCGCGCGCCAGTCCACCAGTTCGCCATCCATCCAGATCTTGCCGTCGCGATCGTCATAGGCCCCGGTCATCACACCCTCCATGCGCCTGCTTTGCACTTGTTGCGCGCAATAGGTCCGAAGCGGACAGATTCTTGCGCCCAAGCCGCGCACCGCTAGCAATTGGATCTTGGAAAGTCAACAAGGCTGACATAAAATCCGTGGTGAACGGAGGGACGGCATGGCCCAGGGCACACCGGGGGCAGGGGGCGAAAGCCTTCTGTTCCTGACAGACGAACAGTTACGCAAGGGGATCGAGGCGATGTTCTTCGCCTATCGCGGGTTCACCGCCGATCCCGACCGGATCCTGCAGCGCTATGACTATGGCCGCGCCCATCACCGGGCGATCCATTTCATCCACCGCAGCCAGGGGACGACGGTGAACAACCTGCTGGGCATCCTGGGCGTGACCAAGCAGTCGCTGAACCGGGTGCTGCGCACGCTGATCCGCGACGGGCTGGTGGACAGCCGGGTGGGCAGCCGCGACCGGCGCGAGCGGCACCTGTTCCTGACCGAGAAGGGCGAGGCGCTGGAGCGCGAGTTGTCGGAAGCGCAGCGGCGGCGGATGCGCGCGGCCTATCGCGCCGCCGGACCGCAGGCGGTGGCGGGCTTCCGGCAGGTGCTGGAGGCGATGATGGACCCCGACCAGCGCCGCCAGTTCCGAGCCAAGGGGGACGGCGGCCAATGAGCGACCAGATCGACGCGCATCTGCTGATCGTCGAGGATGACGCCGGCATCCGCGGGCTGTTGCAAAAATACCTGATGCGGCAGGGGTTCCTTGCCTCCATCGCGCGGGATGCGGCGCATGCGCGGCGGCTGCTTGCGGGGCTGGATTTCGACCTGATCGTGATGGACGTGATGATGCCCGGCGAGGACGGGATCAGCCTGACCCGCGACCTGCGGCAACGGACGACGACGCCGATCCTGCTGCTGACCGCGCGGGGCGAGACGGCGGACCGGATCCGGGGCCTGGAGGCCGGGGCCGACGACTATCTGCCCAAGCCGTTCGAGCCGAAGGAACTGCTGCTCCGGATCAACGCGATCCTGCGCCGGGTGCCGCAGGCGGTGGCCGACACCGGGCCGAAGGTGCTGCATCTGGGTGCGGTGCGCTATGACGTGGACCGGGGCGAGATGTGGCGCGGCCCCGATCCCGTGCGGCTGACCGCGACCGAGGCCGCGTTGATGCGCATCTTCGCCGCGCAGCCGCGCCTGCCGGTAAGCCGCGGGCAACTGGTCGAGGATCTGGGGCGCGACAAGGGCCAGCACGAGGGCGAGATGGCGCAGGAACGCGCCGTGGACGTGCAGATCACCCGCCTACGCCGCAAGATCGAGGCCGATCCGCGCCAGCCGCGCTATCTGCAGACGGTGCGCGGGTCGGGCTACATGCTGGCCCCCGACTGAGCCGAAATGAATACGGGGCATGGTTTCCCATGCCCCGCGTTCGCGCTTGCGGTCGGCGCGCGCTCAGCCGTGGCCGGCCAGAACGGCGATGCGCACCGATTCTGCCATCGCGGCCAGCGCCTCGGCCTCGGCCTCGGTCATCGTGTCGCCGAAGATCGTGGTGAGCGCGATCACCGTATCGGTCGAGATCGGCACCACCTTGTCCGACGCAACGCCAAGGAACACTGCCAGAAGCACATCGTCGTCATTGGTGACGCCGGGCAGGCTGGTCGTGCCGGTGGTCAGGATCTGATCGAACAGCGCGAGGTTCTGCAGCGGCGAGTCGATGATCGTGAGCTCGTCCCAGTTCAGGCTGAGGTCTGTGATGATATCGGTCAGCGACTGGCTGTAGAAATCGGCCATCGCGGGCGTGAAGTTCGCCACCGCCTCGTCCAGCGCGCGTTCCAGCACGTGATCGGGCGAGCGTGCCACGCTGAGCCGCCCCAGTTCCACCTCGGGGATGCCTTCCTGCGCCCAAGCCGGCTTGCCGCCCGTGTTGTCCGACGGGCCCCCCGACTGCGGGCCACCGCGGCCTTCGGAATCCCCGCTGGGTCCGCCCTGACCGGCGCCGCCGCCCTGGCCGCCAGAACCCTGACCGCCCGAGCCGCCCGCACCGCCGCCGCCCGAGCCGCCCGCACCGCCGCCACCCGAGCCGCCTGCACCGTTTCCACCCGAGCCACCGGCGCCCTGTCCCTGGGCATAGCTGGGCGCCGCCGTCATTGGAAGAAGCACCATCGCGGCGCCCCCTGCAACGACGACCGCAAGCGCGAGGGCCGACGCCCCCTGCTTCAGAACCGAAACACTATTTCCAACCTTCATGGCAGATCCTCCTTTGCCGTATGAAGAACTCTTAAATTCGAATATTGGCGACCTTGCGCCGATTCCTCATGACCTGCATCAATCAAATGCAGTCTTTCGATCACGTTTGAATGTGGGCTTACCGATCACAACCATCCCTGCCGGATTTTTGTCTGTTGCTGTAGGGTTCAGAACGCTGCGGCCGCCTTGCAGCGGGGTGCGGGCCAAACTAGCCTGAGAAGATGACAACCGCGCTTTACACCCATCCCGCGTTCCTTCACCACGAAACCCCGAACGGCCATCCCGAGCGGATCGCCAGGATCGAGGCGGTGAACGCCCGCCTGACCGACCGCGCCTTTGACGGGCTGGACCGGTACGATGCGCCGCTGGCCGATCTGTCCGAGGTGCTGCGCTGCCATGCGCCGGATTATGTGGATTCGGTGCGGGGCGCGATCCCCGGCGCCGGGCTGGTGCAACTGGATGCAGACACCTGGGTCTCGCCCGGATCGCTGGAGGCGGCGTTGCGCGGGGTGGGCGCGGTGAACGCGGCGGTGGACCGCGTGCTGACGGGCGCGGCGGCGAATGCCTTCTGCGCGATCCGCCCGCCCGGGCACCATGCCGAGACCGCCAAGCCGATGGGATTCTGCCTGTTCGGCAACGTCGCCATCGCCACAAAGCGGGCGCTGGATCATCACGGTGTCGGTCGCGTCGCGGTGGTCGATTTCGACGTGCACCACGGAAACGGCACGCAGGACCTGCTGTGGGACGAGGGGCGGGCGCTGTTCGTCTCGTCCCATCAGATGCCGCTCTGGCCCGGAACCGGCGCGCCGGGCGAGCGGGGCACCAGCGACAACATCCTGAACGTGCCGCTGGCGCCGGGCACCGGCGGGGCCGAGATGCGCGCGGCCTATGAGGCGCAGGTCTTTCCGCGGCTGGAGGCGTTCCGGCCCGAGCTAATTTTGATTTCAGCCGGGTTCGACGCGCATCAGGACGACCCGCTGGCGAACCTGGGCTGGGGCGTGTCGGATTTCGCCTGGCTGACCGAACGGCTGTGCGACCTGGCGGATGAACACGCCGGGGGGCGGGTGGTCTCGGCGCTGGAAGGAGGCTATGACCTCGACGCGCTGGCGGACTCGGTCGCCGCGCATGTCGAGGTGCTGATGGAGCGGGGCGGATGAGCGATACACCGGTGGAAGAGATGAGCTTCGAGGCGGCGATGGCCGAGCTGGAGGCCGTGGTCGGGCAGCTCGAGCGGGGCGATGTGCCGCTGGAGGATTCGATCAAGCTTTATGAACGCGGCGCGGCGCTGAAGGCGCGGTGCGAGAAGAAACTTAAGGATGCCGAGGAACGCGTCGCGCAGATCACCCTGGGCGAGGACGGCCAGCCCACCGGCCTGAAAGCGGCCGAGGGGGCCTGAACGGCGTGGACGGGCTTGGCCCGGCGGCCGATGCGGTAAGCGCCCATCTGGCTGCCGTGATGGCACCCTTGGGCGATGTTCCGGTGGTGCAGGCGATGCGCTACGCGGTGGCAGGCGGCAAGGGGCTCCGCGGGTTTCTGGTATTGGAAGCGACCGCCCTGCACGGGGTCGACCGCGAGGCTGCTCTTCCGGCGGCGGCGGCGATCGAGGCGCTGCATGCCTACAGCCTGGTCCATGACGACCTGCCGGCGATGGATGATGACGATCTGCGCCGCGGCCAGCCCACCGTGCATGTGAAATGGGACGAGGCGACGGCGATCCTGGCGGGCGATGCCTTGCAGACGCTGGCGTTCGAGTTGCTGACCGATCCGGTACTCGGCCCGGCCGAGGTGCGGATCGCGCTGGTGGCGGGACTGGCGCGGGCGTCGGGGGTGCAGGGGATGGTGCTGGGCCAGGCGCTGGACATCGCCGCCGAAACCGCCGCCGAACCGCTGACGCTGGACCGGATCACGGACCTGCAGGCGGGCAAGACTGGCGCACTGATCCGCTGGTCGGCCGAGGCGGGCGCGATCATCGGGGGCGCCGATCCCGCGCCGATGCGCGCCTATGCCGCCGCGCTGGGCCTTGCCTTTCAGATCGCCGACGACATCCTTGACGAGGTGGGGGATGAGGCGCGCGCGGGCAAGCGGCTGCAGAAGGACGCGGGCCGGGGCAAGGCCACCTTTGTCTCGCTGCTGGGGCTGCAGGGCGCGCGCGACCGGGCAGCCGCGCTGGTGGCCGAGGCGGTGGCGTCGCTGGCCCCCTATGGCGACCGGGCGGAACCCTTGCGCGATCTGGCGCGCTTCGTTATCGCGCGCGACAGATAGGAGCGTCCATGACCGACCGTCCGAAGACCCCGCTGCTGGACCGGGTGCACAGCCCCGCCGACCTGAAGGGCCTGACCGATCGCCAGCTGCGGCAGGTCGCCGACGAATTGCGCGCCGAGACGATCAGCGCGGTCAGTGTGACCGGCGGGCACTTGGGCGCAGGGCTGGGCGTGGTGGAACTGACCGTGGCGCTGCACGCGGTCTTCGACACCCCGCGCGACCGGCTGGTCTGGGACGTGAGCCACCAGTGCTATCCGCACAAGATCCTGACCGGCCGGCGCGACCGGATTCGGACGCTGCGGATGAAGGACGGGCTGTCGGGCTTTACCAAGCGGTCGGAAAGCCCCTATGACCCGTTCGGGGCGGCGCATTCCTCCACCTCGATCAGCGCGGCGCTGGGTTTTGCGGTGGCGCGTGACCTGGGCGGCGCGCCTGACCCGGCGCTGGGCGATGCGATCGCCGTGATCGGCGACGGGGCGATGAGCGCGGGCATGGCCTACGAGGCGATGAACAACGCGGGCCATCTGAACGAACGGCTGTTCGTGATCCTCAACGATAACGAGATGTCGATTGCCCCGCCGGTGGGGGCGATGTCGGCTTATCTGTCGCGGCTTTACGCGGGCGAACCGTTCCAGGATCTGGCCGCCGCTGCCAAGGGCGCGGTGAACCTGCTGCCCGGCCCACTGCGCGAAGGGGCGAAGCGCGCCAAGGATGCGCTGAAGCACTTGGCGGTGGGCGGCACGTTGTTCGATGCGCTGGGGTTCAGCTATATCGGGCCGATCGACGGGCATGATCTGGACCAGTTGCTGCCGGTGCTGCGCACCGCGCGGGCGCGGGCACGGGGGCCGGTGCTGATCCATGTACTGACGAAAAAGGGTAAGGGCTACGCCCCGGCCGAGCGCGCCCGAGACAAGGGCCACGCCACCGCGAAATTCGACGTGCTGACGGGTGAGCAGAAGAAGACCCCGTCGAACGCACCGAGCTACACCAAGGTGTTTGCCCAGTCCCTGATCCGGCAGGCCGAGGCGGATGACAAGATTGTCGCCGTCACCGCCGCAATGCCGGACGGCACCGGGCTCGATCTGTTTGCCGAACGCTTCCCGCGGCGCTGCTTCGACGTGGGCATCGCCGAACAGCACGGCGTCACCTTCAGCGCCGGGCTCGCAGCGGCTGGGATGAAGCCTTTCTGCGCGATTTATTCCACCTTCCTGCAGCGCGGCTATGACCAGGTGGTGCATGATGTGGCGATTCAGCGGCTGCCCGTCCGCTTTGCCATCGACCGGTCGGGGCTGGTGGGGGCGGACGGGGCGACACACGCCGGCGCCTTCGACGTGGCCTTTCTGTCCAACCTGCCGGGCATGGTGGTGATGGCCGCGGCGGACGAGGCCGAACTGGTGCACATGGTCGCCACGGCGGCGGCGCATGACTCCGGCCCCATTGCCTTCCGCTATCCGCGCGGCGAAGGGGTGGGCGTGGACCTTCCCGAACGGGGGGTGCCGTTGGAAATCGGCAAGGGTCGCCTGATCCGCGAGGGGTCGCGCGCGGCGATCCTGTCCTTCGGCACGCGGCTAGCCGAGGTGCTGGTGGCGGCCGAAGCGCTGGCGGCGCGGGGCATGGCGCCCACGGTGGCGGATGCGCGGTTCGCCAAGCCGCTCGACCGCGACCTGATCCTGCGGCTGGCGGCCGAGCATGAGGCGCTGATCACGATCGAGGAGGGGGCAGTGGGCGGCTTCGGGTCGCACGTGGCCCAGCTTCTGGCCGAGGAAGGGGTGTTCGACCGGGGCCTGAAGTTCCGCAGCATGGTTCTGCCGGACATCTTCATCGACCAGGCCAGCCCGGCGGACATGTATGCAGCGGCCGGCCTGAACGCGCCGCAGATCGAGGCGAAGGTGCTGGAGGCGCTGGGGCTGGGTGTGATCGGGAAGCGGGCCTGAGGGGGCGATTTGTAGGGTTCTAAAATTTGAGCAGTGTGGCGAGCGTTCGAAGTGAAATGATAATGACGTTGGCGGCAACCAAATTGAAACATTCTGCGGGTGCGACTGGCGATCATGTCATTGTGAGACCGTTGAGGTGCCGGAGGATATTCACCTCGATCCACAGCGCACGGCGCTCTTGATGATCGACGTTCAGGAAACCTACCGGGCGGAAAAGGATACTCCTGAGGAAACCGCGCGGTGGCGGCGTTGTTGCGCAACTCGCGCCTGAGGCGTGAGTTCCCCTTACCCCGTTGACGTCATGCCACGCGGACGATCTCGGCGGTGCCGAGGGCGTTGAAGC
>JAWLCA010000024.1:0-64506 GCA_041687395.1 Paracoccaceae bacterium
ACGCCTGGAACTTCTTCGCCAACGACATCGACACCGTCCGCTCAATCACCACCAGAGACTACGCCAAAACGGTCAAAGGTTAAGGCCGTTGGTATGAGAAGACGACCTCCTCAAGCGGCAATGGCGCGGAGTTCAGATGAGACAATCGCGGATCCAGCGACAACAGCCGACGCGGTGCGATGGCGATCAGATCCGAATTCGCCACGATGTCCGGGACGTCGAACCAGCTTGCCACAGTCATCGGTAACGGCCGTCGAAGCCCGCGCGCAGCCAGGACGTCGTCGATGACGGTCGTCCCGGTGGCGGATTGCGAGAGCTTCAACTGCGGCAATTCCGCGTAGAGTTCGGCCGTCATAGGATCGTTCGCCCTTGGATGATCGGAGCGCATGAGCACGATCACGTCGTCGGCGAGCAATCGCTGGCCGCGCACCATCTCCGGCTTCAGCCGGCCCGGCGTCAGCCGCACCTGCATTTCGACGCGGTCCCACACGCTTTCGGAGGAGATCGAGAACGGGAGGATGTCGATGGAGACACTCGGCGCCTCGTCCTGCAACCGTCTGGCGAGACGGGGCAGCAGGAACCCGGACATGTAGTCTGCGACCTGGATGGTGAAGGCCCGTTTCGCTTCTGCCGGCACGAACTGGTGCTGTTGCGAGATGGCCGTGGAGATGAAGCCGAGGCCACGCTCGATGTCTGCGCTTAGTTCGCGCGCCCGCTCCGTCGGTTTGACACCATCGGCTGTCCGGAAGAACAGCTCGTCGTTCAACATGATCCGAAGTCGTCCGAGCGCGTGGCTGACCGCGGACGGCGACAGCCCGATCTCCTCGGCCGCGCCGGCGATCGATCCTTGGGCCATGATCGCACGGAAGATCACGAGCAGATTTAGGTCGAACTTCCGAAGGTTCACCATGGGCGTCTCGTCATCGCAGCCAGTCCACGATGGTCAGCGTGACCGCCGGCACGAAGGAAACCAACAGCAACACGAGGATCATCAATGCCCGCATTGGCAGCAGTGGCAGCAGTGGCAGCAGTGGCAGCAGTGGCAGCAGTGGCAGCAGTGGGCGCGCAATCTGTCCGATCCACAACCCGCTGATCGCGGCCCCCACGAAGATCGTGTAGCCAAACGGCGGCGTCGCCATGCCGATGGTGAAGTTGATCGCGATCATGGCGCCGAACTGGTCTGGGTCCATGCCCAGTTGTGCGCCGATTGGCACAAGGAACGACGCGAGAATGATCATCGCGGCGAGGTTGTCTGGACTGCCCCCATCGGGTGGTCCGGGTTGATTGTTAGTGCATCGTCGGCCGCTGGTCCATTGGGACGAAGGCTTCTGGTGCGAGCGGGCGGTATCCCAGCGAGCTGTGCGGCCTGACGGTGTTGCAGTGGCGGCGCCAGAGTTCCGCGCCATTTCGACAGCCGGCGTCCCGGTCCTGTTCAAGGCGGGGCAGCCAGGGGTCCAGGCTGCTCTGACGGATCCGGAACACGTCCCCGCGTTCGCCGCGCAGGATCTGGCGCACCAGCTTGCGGCGCAACCCGGTCAGCCGGACGATCCGCTTGAGTGGGACGCCTTCCCCGGACATCCGCAGGACGAAAGCGTTTGTCTGCTGGCGGCGCAGGAACCCCTCATATTGCAGGCGTTCGGCGGCGGTCATGACGGCGGGGTCAATCTCTCCGGTGCCCAGGGCCTTGCGGATCTCGGGCATTGCGGTCCGCACCGCAGCCAGAAATGCCGCCCCGGCGTTCTCCAGAAGATGCCAGCGGTCAGCCACCTGGATCGCATCCGGCAGGGCGCGTGACGGCTCCGCCATATCCGCCGTTCCGGTCCCGGGCGACGACCTCGACCTGGGGATTGCGGCGCAGCCAGGCCTCGATGGTCGCAGGCTCGCGGTCCGGAAGCAGGTCGATCACCCGGCGTCTCTCAAGGTCGCAGATCAGCGTTCCGTAACGCTGGCCGCGGCGCCAGACCCAGGCGTCGATGCCGATCACCCGCGGCGGATCGCCCGCGGCTTCCTCCCGAACGGCGCGGGCGCCGCGCAAGAACGTGTCTTTGCTGGCCGGAAGCAGCAGCCGCCGCGCGAGCGCCTGCGCCGGCCTGCCCCCCAAGGCAAGTCCGAGATGGCGGACCAACCCCTGCAGCCTTGCGGTTCGCCCGCCATGAGGCTGGGTCACCGACGCCGGAAGGCGTTCGGCGAATATACGCATGCCGCAACCGCGCGTCGGGCAGCGGAATCGACGGACCACCAGCACGATCCACACCTCGCGACCATGGGCAGGCAGGTCGGCCAGGCGCCGACTATAGCGGCTGTGCTGTCGCCGGGAGGGCTGCCCGCATCCCGGGCAGCTGGCCGTGGAGGCCAGGGCGCGGGCCTGCACGACGATAACGTTCCCGGAAAGCGAGATGCCATCGGCCTTTAATCCACCGGGAAGCAGACGCTCCCGTGCCATCCTGTCCATCATCGCCCTCCTCTTGCATCCTTCCGCAAGAAGTAGGGGTATCACGCACATTTTTGCACCAAATGTGCGGCAGAGCCCCTTTTGCGTGCCGATAGGGGGGGGGCCGATTCAATGCTGATTGACAGTTCGCCGGTTGAAGTAGCTGCCGAAGCTGTAGGAGTAGGTCTGTCAGCGAACAATCGTCTGCATTGTCTCGAAGTAGCTGATCGAGCCGGTGGCCGCGACCTCATAGGTACCCGGATCGGGCAGGTCGAGCCCGAAGGAAAGCGTTCCGCCGGCCGGCTCCAGTGAAAATGTCTGCACGACCTGGCCATTCATCGTGACCTGCGCGGTCGAGCTGGAGGAGGTGTAGCGCGCGGGGCTGCTGTCATCCCATGTAAGAGTGAAGCTTCCCGCATCCCCGGAGAGCAGCGTTGTCGGCCCGGACAGGGCCGCAGAAAGCGTGGCCGCATGACCGCCAAGCGGCAAGAGTGCCACTGCCAACGCGGATATAATCGACCTGTAACTGCAAATTTCTTCAAGAACCTTCATGTCCGTGCGAACTGCGAAAACTCGTCCTCTGGTGGCGTCGAAGCGTGCGCCATAACGGCTCCGTGATCATCGACATTGTTAACAATTGGTAGATGAACGCATCCATGCTGCGGCGCGGGATACGAGTTTTGTTCCCCACGCGGTCAACGTGGCGGGTTCATCTGTTCGCGGGGGTTGGCGCATCGATGGTGCATGCGCGACCGTGGCCTCGGTGGGCATGCCGCCCGAGATCAGCAGCGCCGGTGCCGGCGCTTGCACGACACCGTCGGTGCAGGACGGGCAGGCATATTTGGGACGGCGGGTGACGATGACACGGAACTGGGCGGGGATGAGCATCTAATGGATCTTGTAATCACGGCTATCGAGATATTCACTTCACCCCTCGACTGTGTGCCTCCGCCACCAGGTAGTGGCGGCCTGCAAGCATGTCGTCGAGAGTTCCGAACTGGTTCATGTAGTGCCCGCAAAAGCCGGCGGCTTCGATGCGCGCGAACATGTCGGCAAAGTCCATCGTACCTTCACCCGGGTTCAGGTGCTCCTCATAAGTGCCGTGGCAGTCTGCGAGACGGACCTCCTGACACCGAGTCAGGTCCAGCGCGTCGACGAAGCCGGCAACGCCTTCTTCGTAGAGGTGAGCGTGGTTCGCCGTGAAGGCCATCCGCAGGTTCGGAGAGGTCAGCTTGTCGAAGTACCAAAGACACTCCTCGAGCGTGCAGCAAAGATACTGCACTTCAGCGTGCTCCGGCTCTCGGTTCGTGTTCTCCAGTAGAAGCGTCACACCTTTCGTTTCTGCGTACTCGACCGCGCGCTGCAGCCTCTCGAGGCCGGCTTGTCGGCGCAGCTTGTAGTCCCCCGTGAAATGATATCCGGCGTGGACGATCACCCAACCAGCCCCCGTCTCCACTGCAAGATCGATATAGGCGCGCAGGTAGGCATCTGCCGCATCGCGCACGAAGGGTGAGACTTCAGCAATATTCACCCCTGAGAGGGTGTGAAGGCCAAGCTGAACCCCGGTCTGCTCGCAAAGCGCGCGAATGCCGGCTGCACGGGCAGGCATGTCGCTCAATGCGTTCGGAGACAAATCGGTCTGCACATCGAGAAAATGTACTTCATTGGCTGCCGCCCAGCGGATCGCATCCTCTGCAGAAAGGATTCGGCCCACATCCATCCCAATGCGCTTGAATAGGTCCATCAGACGGTCCGTTCCTGTTTCTACTTCGAAGTGTCTTTGGTCCCTTGGACGATCCACGCGCTCGCAGCCAGAGAGCGGGGGCCGTCCTCATCGCCCGAAAGATAGGCAAGCCGAACCGCCTCAGCGACCCGGTCACGCGTTTCCGGTTCAAGGCCGGCGACGTAACTGCCGACTGGTCCTTGGCCGCCAAGAAGGGGCTGCCAGTAATCGTCGAAGTCCTTGAAATCCATTCGGATCGTGACGCCGATTCTGTTTACGTCTTTCAGCCCGCAAGAGGTAAAGAGATCGGTCAATCCATCGGGTTTGGCCAGCGGGTGCGAAAACAGCCTCGAGCGCGTCGCTGCTGCTTGCGGTTCAATGGCGGCGGCGCTGTCCCAGAGGAGGCGCTGGTAAACCAATCCGCCGCGAAAGTCCCACGATGATGCCACGACCAGTCCGTCCGGCGTGGTAACGCGGATCATTTCCCTCAAACCAACTGCGGCGTCGGGTAGAAAGTTTAATAATAGCACCGCATAGCTGGCGGCGAAGGAGCTATCGGCAAACCCGAGAGCGTTGGCATCCTGCTCGTGGAACTCTGCCGATGGCAGCAGCGATCGGGCAAGGTCAAGGTACGCTGCTGACCTATCGATCCCTACGATCTCGCGGCCTGGGAGGCTATCCGCCAGCGCCAGCGCCATGCTGCCCGTACCGCAGCCGACGTCGAGTAGAGGTCCTGGCAGAGCGGGAGGACAGTGTACTGCGACTTCGACGGCCAACCGACGCGTCCAGCGTCCGATGAACCGGTCATAGGCTGCGCCGTCGTTGGCTTGGTAGGAGCTGCTCGCTGCGGCCGACGTCATTCTTGAGTACCTCTATCGAAGTTGTGCCGGTAGCCAGGTTGCCAGTTCCGGCACCAGGATCAGAAGGATGGTGAAGGCGATGATCGCCAGAAAGAACGGCAGATTCGCGATGAAGATTCGCATCTGATCCGTTTGCGCAATACGCGCAGTGATGATCAGGGCGATCGCGAGCGGCGGCGTCAGTTGCCCGATCACCACTGCCATGACCATCAGTACCCCGAAGTGAAGCAGGTCGACGTCGTAGATGATCAGGGTTGGAAGGATCACAGGCACAAGCACGGGGATCAGCGGATCGAGGAACATGCCCGCGATGATGGCGAGCAGCATAAGGAGCAGGAGACGCAGGAACATACTGTCGCTTGTGAAAAGATCGATCACGCCGGCCAGCGCCTGCGGGACATTTGCGCTGGAGAGGCTTGAGCCGAGCGCGAACGACAAGCTGACGATCACAAGGAGTTCGCCGGTGAGCATCAGGGCTGAAACTGTGACGCGGTAGAGTTGTGCCAGCGTCAGCGTGCGGTACACGAACATTGACAGCAGCGTAGCGTATACGACAGCAAAGGCTCCCCCCTCTGAGGGTGTGAATACCCCCATCACCAGTCCGCCGACGATGATGGCTGGCATGCCGAAGGCAAGGAGCGCGCGCTTGCCTGAACGCAGGATCTCGCCCGCCGAAAGGCTTCCATGCCGCCGCCACTTGCGCCGGAACGCAAGGACCGAGATGAGGATCATGAAGGTAAGACCGAGTAGCAATCCAGGCAGCAGGCCCGCGATGAAGAGCGCACCAAGCGAAGTTCCAGTCACCGCGGAATAGAGGATCATGGGCGATGATGGCGGGATGAGTGGGCCGATCCCCGAAGACGATGCGCTGACCGAGGCAGAAACTTCTGATGAATAGCCTTCACGCTTCATTGCAGGGATCAAGATCGAACCCGAACCCGCAAGATCGGCTGTGGATGAGCCAATCATTCCCCCGAAGAACATGGACGTCAGCACGTTGACCTGGGCAAGTCCGCCCCGCATCCAGCCGACCAGCGCACGGGCAAAGTCGAAGAGACGGCCAGAGATGCCGCCGGCATTCATTATGACACCCGCGAGTACGAAGAGCGGAAGTGCGATCAAGGTGAACTGGCTAACCCCGGACACCATGGTCTGCGGCACGATCATTGGCCACTGGCCACCAACCACGAAGTTGAACGCGACAGCGGTCAGCAGGGCCGCCACCATCGGTACCCCGAGGATCAAGAGCGTCAGCAGCAAGCCGATTGCGATCAATGAAACGATCATCGTGCTTCTCCCATGCAAAGGCTCACGTCGGTGGTCTTTCAGCTCGTCGGGAGGCCCGCAGATCCTCTACGACCATAAGAACATAGGCAAGGGCGGCGAGGGCGGGGCCAATCACCAGAGCCGACTGGAACCAGCCTCTTCGAAGTCTGAGGTAGATTGTTCGATCGCCGCCAAAAAACTGCAGGTATTCCAGCGATACGATAGCAAGCCAGACAAAGACACCCGCGGCCATAAGGCTCCCAAGGATCGATAGAAACTGGCGGAGCCTGGGAGGGAATAGTCCGACAAAGTAGTCGATACGAATGATCTGGCGTCGGCGGATGGAGAGGAACATGCCGAGCATGCCGAGCCACGGCAGCAGGCTGAGGACCATTTCGTCACCCCAGATGAACGTCCTTCCTATCGTGTAGCGCCCGGTTGCATTGAAAAAAACCAGCCCCACGATGGTCAGCAACACCGCTACGCCTGCGACTTCCACGATCTTGTTGATGATCCTATCGGGCAGACTCCTCCCTTCATCAGGATCCTGTAGATCAGCCGCCTTCGTCGCTTTGTCGATCTGCTGGGCGAGATCGGCCAAGCCTGCTTCCTCATCCTGATCTTTTCGCGTTGAGGCCATGGATTCCTGTTGGGGGCTGGTATGACATTACTGGGATGGTTTGAAAGGCGCGCGCCCCGTCCTGCAAGAGCGCGCGCGAGGTCTGCGGCTTCACTCGGCCTGCGCCGCCTCAACAACACGGATTGCAAAATCGGACCCGGCCATTGCCCCAACCTGCTCCCAGATCGGAATTGCGGCCTCCTGGAAGGCAGCAAGGTCAATCTCGTTGATCTCCATGTGTTCATCCAGTTCGGCGAGGAGGGTGGCATCGCCCTCGGTCCCGAGAGCGCGAGTATATTCCGCAGCCTCCTGCGCTGCGACTCGGACCGCTTGCTGCAACTCCTCGCTCAGAGAGTCGAACTTACGAGCATTCATGGCGAGGGTCACAGGTGAGTAGACATGATTGGAGAGCGAGAGGTAGTCCTGAACTTCGAAGAAGGAGCGGTTCTTGATCGCAAGCAGCGGATTCTCCTGCCCATCGACTGTGCCCTGCTGCAAGCCGAGATAGAGTTCGCCCATGTTCATCGAGATCGGCTGCGCACCGAAAGTCTGGAACGAAAGAATTCGTGCTGGACTACCGGGCACACGGATCTGGACTCCGTTAAGATCCGACGGCACGACGATCGGGCGCACATTGTTGGTTATTTGCCGAAAGCCCAGTTCACCAAAGGCGAGAACCTCCAAACCAGCAGCTTCGCGCATCGATTGGCGAAGTTCCTCGCCTACTTCTCCATCAAGGAGGCGCGCAACGGCTTCACGGTCGCTGAAGAGGAATGGCATATCGAATATTGCCCACTTCGGATCGAGGGTTACAGCATCTGAACCCATCGGGTAGACATCGATCTGTCCGGTCCGGATCATCTGAAGGTGAACTTCCTCATTGCCCAATGCCTGGGTGTGGAAAAGCTCGTAGTTGAACCGGTCGCCGAGCGCTTCTTCCAGGTTTTTCGCAAAGCGTTCCGCCATCTGAAGGTCGAGACCGGTCATCGGATTCTCGCCAGAGATTCGAAGCGTCAATTCTTGTGCCGCTGCAGGCAGCGATGTCACTACGCCGAGCGCCGCAGCGCCCAGGAGCATTTTGGTCTGGCTGGTCAGGCGAGTCATCGGTTTCCTCCTCGTTGTTGGGCGACTGCCCTGTCTCCAGCGCCGCGGCTACGGCGCCGGGTATCTGGTGTTGTCAGGGTGTAACGAGCGAGTCCCTGAGTGCATCACGGTTCAGCGTGACACCGAAGCCGGGCGCGTCGGGTATGCGCAGCCGGCCGTCCTCGATCTCGGGGACCTCAAGGAACAGCTGCCGTTCGACCTGTTCCACGCCGAGATGACACTCGGCAAGCGTTCCGTTCCGGAAGCCTGCGACGTGATGCAGGCAGAAAATCCCCCCGCCGCCAGCGTCCGAAAGCGGGCGGTTGTAGATCTGAGCGAGGTAGGCGACGCGTCGTGTTTCGGTCATGCCACCATTGTACAAGCTGTTGGGCATGAAGATATCGATGGCGTCATGTTCAAGGAAGGCCCGGAAGCGGTCGGAATGGCCATCCATTTGACCTGCCGAGAGAGGAATCGCAGTTCGACGGCGCAAGAGCGCCATGTCTCGTGGATCGTTTCGCTGCACCGGATCCTCGAACCACGCGATGTCACAATCCTCCAGCATCTTCACCAGGCGCGTCGCCTGATCCAGCGTCAGGCTTTCATTCGCATCGATGGAAAGTGTGGTGTCCGGGCCAAGTGCGTCACGGACATGGCGAACACGAACTGCGTCCTCGCGGATGCCGCCCTTGGCCACGCCGACCAACATCTTGAAGCGTCGGTGCCCCTGTTTCTTCAGGTCGCTTGCGACTTCCACAAGCTGATCCCGGTCAAAGGCCCCGAACCCGAATGTCACATAGGCCTCGGCATGATCCTTGTGACCCCCGAGGAGCTGAGCGACCGTGCGTCCGGCGGCCTTTCCCAAGATGTCCCAAAGCGCCAGATCGATGCAGGACAATGCCGAAAGATTGATTCCGATCGTCTGGCCGCGCTCCGAAACCAGCTTGTGCAGCTGTGCATGGATCGCCTCCAAATCGCGCGGATCGCGTCCGATCACGGCCGGCCCGAGATGATTGTTGACTGCTGCAGCTATGCCATGTGGCAGAAAGCGCGCTGCCATACCGATCCCGGTGTGGCCCTCGTCCGTCTCCACCTCGCAGACCACCCGTAAAGAATCGCCCGCGGGCTTGCCCACCAGTGGAAGCTTCGCCTCAAAAGCATGCACGCTCGCACGGACTGCCGTAATCTTCATTCACCCCCCCTTTTCGGCCCAAGCCGCACACTCTGCGGCGTTGGACGACGTTCGCTACATTCCTATTCTGCCACCGCTTTTGGGGCAGCGTTTCCGTTGAGCCACTGCATCGCCGCCTCAACCCCCCCCGGCCTGTGAGGAATGCCACAGACGGCCAGCCCCATCTCGACACCCGAGAGGGTCCCCGTGACCGACAGGTCGCTGAAATCGCCCAGATGTCCGATGCGGAAGACCTTGTCCGCCAGCGGACCGAGACCATTCCCAAGCGACATGTTCGACCTCTTGAGGATCTCTGCGCGAAGGTGATCGGCGGAATGTCCCTCGGGTAGCCGGACAGCCGTCAGAGAGCCGGAATATTCAGTCTCATTGCGGCACTGGATTTCCAAACCCCAGTGGCGCACGGCGCGACGTGTGGCTTCTGCAGCGCGCTGATGCCGGGCGAAGACGTTGTCCAATCCTTCGTCTTCAATCATGCGAAGAGCCACCTTCAGGGCTTGCAGCATGTTCGTCGCGGGTGTGTAGGGGAAATAGCCGGTCTTGTTCGCCGCGATCATCTCTTCCCAGTCCCAGAATGACCGCGGCAAAGTCGCATTTCTTGAAGCAGCGCGCGCCTTTTCCGACACTGCGTTGAAAGATAGCCCAGGCGGCAACATCAGCCCCTTCTGGGAACCGCCGACCGTCACATCCACGCCCCAGTCGTCATGCCGGTAGTCGATCGAGCCCAATGAGGAAATCGTATCGACCAGCAGCAGCGCGCCGTGACCGGTCCGGTCAAGCGCACCCCGAATGGCAGCGATGTCGGATGCCACTCCGGTCGATGTTTCATTGTGGACGACGCATACGGCCTTGATCTCGCGGCCTCGATCCTCGGCGAGGCGCGTCTCGATACTTGCCGCTTCGACACCGCTGCGCCAATCCCCCTCGATGATCTCTGTCCGAAGGCCGAGCTTGCCTGCCAGTTTGCTCCACAAGGTTGCGAACCATCCCGTCTGGTACATCAGCACCTTGTCGCCCGGGGATAGCGTGTTGACCAACGCCGCTTCCCAGGCACCGGTACCCGATGCCGGATAGATCACGACGGGTTGCTCGGTCTTGAAGACGCGGCGGATCCCGGAAAGGACCTCGCGTCCCAGCACTCCGAACTCAGGGCCGCGATGATCGATCGTCGGGATGGAAATTGCGGCGAGCACGGGCAGCGGCGTGTTGGTTGGGCCGGGGATCTGAAGGAAATGACGGCCGGTGTGCATCGTTGCTTCTCCCGTATGCCGCGCCTTTCGATAGGCGCCTACTCTCACGAAATGGAATGTTGCATACTGTATTCAGTTCTGACAAGTCTTTTGTGATGGAGCCCTGAGCCGGGCCTTTGCATGAGTTTCCAGGAGCGTCTTGATGACCGGAGAAACGATGAGAAGACGCCCTGAGGCGGATCAGCGCGCCCTTGTCAGGCAGCTTGCTCGGTCGTTACAGGGAGAGGTGCATGCTGACATCTTCACGCGTGGGCGCTACGCGACCGATGCCTCAATCTACCAGATTATGCCTCAAGCGGTGGTATGTCCGAAGGATGAGGAGGATGTATCCGCGGCATTGAGCATCGCGGCGGAAAATAGCGTGCCGGTGATCGCCCGGGGCGGCGGGACATCTCAGAACGGACAGCCGATCGGAGACGGGCTCGTCCTCGATTTCAGCCGGCACTTCAACGAAATCATCCGCGTGGACACCGAGGCCCTGATAGCCGAAGTCAGGCCCGGGCTGGTGCTCGAACAGCTGAACTCCAGACTTCGGAAGATGGGGCTTTTCTTTCCTGTCGAGCCGTCAACAGCAAGCCGCTGCACCATCGGCGGGATGACCGGCAACAACTCCTGTGGTGCAAGGTCGCTGGCCTATGGCAAGATGGTAGATAGCGTTGCCGCGATCGACGCGCTGCTGCACAACGGCGAGTCTATCCGCTTCGGCAGGCGGATCGAAGGCACTTCGGCCGGGGTTCTCTCCGCACAGATGATCGCTCTCGCCGAGGCGGAGCGAGGCGAGATCGAGGTGATGTTTCCCAAGGTGCAGCGCAGGGTCGGAGGCTATAACCTCGACAGCCTGCTTCTACCGGAACCCAATCCCGCGCACCTGCTGGTGGGGTCCGAGGGTACGCTGGCGTTGTCCACGCGCATTACGCTGAAGCTTGCCCAATTGCCGGATCATCGCGTCATGGGTGTGTGCCACTTCCCCTCGTTCCGGGCAGCGATGGAAACCACGCGCCATCTGGTTGAATTGGGGCCAACGGCGGTCGAACTGGTCGACAACAACGTTTTGCGGCTTGGCGCGGATATACCAATCTTCCGTCAGACATTGGCACAGATCACGCGTGGCCAGCCCGATTGCCTGCTGCTGGTGGAGTTCGCCGGGGAACACCGCGACGACCTGCTCGCCGACCTGCGGCGGCTCGACGCTTGCATGGCCGACTACGGATTCGCCGCCTCGGTGGTCGATGTCACCGATCCCGCCGGGCAGCGACAGGTGTGGGAAGTGCGCGAGGCTTGCCTTAACATCATGATGTCCTCTCGCGGCGACGCGAAGCCGATCAGCTTCATCGAGGATTGCGCCGTTCCGCTGGAGCATCTGGCCGACTACACCGACGCTATCACCGCACTGTTCGACCGCCATGGTACCCGCGGCACATGGTATGCGCATGCCTCGGTGGGGTGTCTTCACGTTCGCCCGATCCTGAACATGAAGGACGCAGGCGGGCTGCGGGCGATGCGCGCGATCGCCGAGGAAGCCTGCGACCTTGTCAAGCGCTTCAAGGGCTCGCATTCCGGCGAACACGGTGACGGGATTTCGCGGTCGGAGTTCCATGAGCGGATGTTCGGCTCTCGTATGACGCGAGCATTCGAGCAGGTGAAGGACGCGTTCGATCCGGAGAACCGCCTCAACCCCGGCAAGATCGTGCGTCCCTATCGCATGGACGATCCCGCTCTTATGCGCTTCCCACCCGGCTACCGCGCTACAGAGCCGGCGCGCTCGGCGCTCGACTGGTCCGACTGGGGCGGTCTCGGTGGTGCGGTCGAGATGTGCAACAACAACGGCACCTGCCGGAAGCTCGCCGGTGGGGCGATGTGCCCCAGCTATCGGGTGACGAAGGACGAAAAGCACCTGACGCGCGGTCGCGCAAATACCCTGCGGCTTGCCCTATCCGGACAGTTGGGCGAGGGCGCCCTAACCTCTGCCGAGATGAAGGAGAGCATGGCGCTGTGCGTTGGCTGCAAGGCTTGCAGTCGCGAATGCCCGACTGGCGTCGACATGGCCAAGATGAAGGTTGAGGTCCTGCATCACTACCATTCAAGACACGGCACGCCGCTCCGAGAGCGGCTGGTGGGCCACCTGCCTCGCTACGCGCCCTTCGCGTCACGGTTGCGATGGCTCGCCAACCTGCGGGACAGCGTTCCCGGATTGGCGACGCTATCGGAGCGGCTGATCGGATTGTCCGCGAAACGACGCTTGCCCGTGTGGCAGCAGCCATGGCGTGATCAAGGAGAGGGTGCAACGGAAACTGACATTGTTGGGGATGGGCGCGATCTTGTGCTCTTCGCAGATACCTTCAACCGGTACTTCGAACCCGAAAACCTGCGCGCGGCAACAAGGGTTCTATCGGCGGCCGGCTATCGGTTGCACCATGCGCTGTCCGGGTCCGAAGCGCGGCCCTTGTGTTGCGGACGTACCTATCTTGCCACGGGCGATGTGGATCGTGCCCGTGCCGAAGCGGAACGCACCACGAGAGCGCTCCTCCCCCTCGTCAACAGGGGCGCTCGCGTTGTCGGGCTTGAGCCATCTTGCCTGCTTACCCTGCGCGACGAATACCGCGCGCTGTTGCCGAAGGACAAGGCGTCAACGCTTGGTGCAGCTGCAAAGCTGATTGAAGAGGTTCTGGCAGAGGACCTGGAGGCCGGGCGTATCACGCTGCCGCTACGCGAGATGACCGGCCGCGTCGCGCATTTGCATGGACATTGTCACCAGAAAGCCCTTGGCGTGATGGGGCCTGTCGAAATCCTCCTTTCGCGGGTTCCAGGGCTGGACGTGCGCGTGATCGAATCGAGTTGCTGCGGCATGGCCGGGGCTTTCGGTCATCAGGCCGAAACCCTGGATGTCTCCTTGGCGATGGCCGAGCTCTCACTGCTCCCGGCTGTGCGCTCCGCGGGCGCCGATGACCTGATCGTTGCGGACGGAACAAGCTGTCGCACTCAGATCCGCGACGGGGCAGCGCGTTCCGCGCTCCATGTCGTCCGGGTACTCGACCTTGCGCTTGACGTGGACAGTGTCCCGCACGGCGTTTAAGTTCTGGCAAAGGAGAGTGCGACATGAATGTTCACGGCAAATCCGACCATTCCGAATTGATCGGTCGGAACTACCTGCATGACGAGGTCGCCCAACGCCTTCGCGCCCTGATCCAGTCGGGCGAGATGAAGCCGCGCGAGCGGTTGAATGAAACGGCGCTGGCCAAGCGTTTCGGGATCTCCCGGACGCCCCTGCGTGAGGCGATCAAAATACTGTCGGCCGAAGGTCTGCTGGACATCCTGCCCAACCGTGGCGCCCAGGTCGCGAGCATCTCGCTGGCTGAAATCGAGGAAGTTGCGGAAGTGATCGCCGGTCTGGAAGCAACGGCGGGAGAACTGCTTTGCCGACACATCAATGATGCGGAGTTCGCGGAGATTGAGGCCCTTCACCAGCAGATGTGCGAGGCTTATCGCCTCGGGGATGCGCCGGCCTATTTCGCTCTGAATCAGCAGATTCACGAGGCTATGATGGCTGCAGCCGGGAATGAAACCTTGCAGGGGATTTATGCGAACCTGTCCAGCCGCATCCAACGGGCCCGCTTCACAGCACACAAGACGCCAGAGCAATGGGCCAAGGCGATGGACGACCACGAGAAGATGCTTGACCTGATCCGGGCCCGCGACGGGGAGGAACTCGGCAAGCTGCTGCGGGACCACGTCCGCAGCAAGAAAGAGGTAATCTCCGCAACCTTCGGCGAGCGCGACGATCCCGAACCTTTAGGCGGCGCCCCTGAGGCTGACCGGTCCTGACCTGTCGATCCGCGGCTTCGAAGGCGCAGCCGCTCGGAAACTCGCTGACTTCACCGGTTCATCTCCTGCGGGTATCCGGTCGGCGCGTGCATGTGCGGTGGTGGGGGTGGACCGCCAATTTCCCGGAGCCATCCACTTCATCAGTGGCTTAACCACTGGCAACTCCGCCGGTAGCCATAGGTGGGGCGCGCCGACACGAGCGCTGTGATCAACGGCACCACCGCCGCGTCTTGCGCCTTTTGATAGCGCCGACGCGGCTTCGCCCTGCCCTTCAGCCGGTCAATCAGGTTTGAACGGGCAACGTCCAGGGTTTCCGCCACCGCCTTCACTGGAACTCGTCCTTCAGCGGCGACCGCGCGAGCAAGGTCGGCTTTTTTTGACCGTGACTTGTCGAACGCCTCGCGCAGGATCTCGGCCTCCAGCGTCTTGCGGCCGAGCTGGCGTTCGAGTTCACGGATGCGGTCCTCCATTTGGCGGACGACCTTGTTGCTGGTGACGGCATCATCCTCGGACACGGCGACACTCCCCCCTTCGAGCATGAGCCGCCGCCAACGATACAGCAGGTTCGGCGCAATGCCATTGCGGCGCGCAACGACCGAAATGCTCGCCCGGTCCTCCACATCTGGTCTGCGAGCAAGGACGGGCAGGCAAGGACGGTCTGGCCCGTCGACCGCGAACCGGCAGGCCCTGTGGTGAAGAGATTGCTCGCCGACGACGACGCTTACCAGGGCAGATAGCGCATGGATTTGCCGCAAGGCAGGAATTGAGTCTGCGGGATGCACTCGCCCACTATCGCTCTGTCACGATGTTCTGTGCCGCCCCCTGAACTTGGCAACCAGTGGCCAGACAAGAGCGGCCGCTGCAATGAGGATCAACAGAAGGCTCAGCGGACGCTCGAAGAAGATGCCATGCGAGCCCTGCGACATGATGAGTGATCGCGCATAGTTGGCCTCGACGATCATCCCCAGCACCATCGCGAGAACCAAGGGGGCCATCGGAAATCTCAGCTTCTTCAGGAAGTAACCGGCCACCCCGAACGCCAAGGCCAACCAGACATCGAACATCAGGTTTCTAAGCGCATAGGTTCCGACCAAGGAGAGAAGAATGATGCCGATCGCGATATAGTTGTTTGGCAAAGTCAGGATCCGACGCCAGAGAGGCATGGCGGCGATAGCGAGAACGAAAAGCGTCGGAAAGGCGACCAGCATTCCGACGAAAAGACCGTAAACAACGTCTGGATTCTCGACAAACAGCTTTGGCCCAGGTTGCAGGCCGTGAATGATGAGAGCCCCCACCAGAACGGCGGTCGTTGGGCTGCCCGGCAGCCCCAGTGTAAGCAGGGGCATCAGCGAACCACCCACGGAGGCACTGTTGGCAGCCTCAGGAGCGGCGACACCCCGGATCTGACCCTTCCCGAACGTTTCGGGTTCACGCGACCAACGCCGCTCCTGATCATATGCCAGCCACCCTGCGATCTGCGCCCCTGCACCTGGGATGGCACCTACGACCGTCCCAATGACGGAGCTCCGGAGAAATGTCGGCAGCATCGCGACCGCCTGGCGAAACCCGAGCTTCCCTCCAGAGAGATCGCCTCCGGTGTCCTCGACCGAGGCGGATCGTTCGGCAAGCGTAAAAGCTTCAGCCAAAGCGAAAACTCCGATCAGGACAACGAGAAATGGTATTCCTTCGTAGAGTTCGAAATATCCGCCCGTGAAACGCGCGCTGCCCATGATCGGATCAACGCCCACAACAGCGATCAAGAGGCCAATGAGGCCCGCGGCCAGCCCCTTCAAGACGCTGTCTGCACTGAGGCTGGCAATCAGCGTCAAGCCGAAGAGACCCAGCGCGAAGTACTCAGGCGGCCCGAACCGCAGAACGAACGCAACGAGAGGTTGGGAGAAGATGATGAGGGACAAAGCCCCCACGACGCCACCTATCGTTGACGCCGTGATTGACGTCTGCAAGGCGAGGGCACCCCGCCCCTGCTGGTTCATCGGATATCCATCAACGACGGTTGCGGTTGCTGCCGCTGTCCCCGGTGTCCCGATCAGGATCGCCGAAATCGATCCCCCGTATTCGGCTGCGATGTAGAGCGACACAAGCAGGTTGAAGCTTACGGAGGGTGGAAGACCGAAGGTGGCCGGGATCAGGAGAGCGACCCCCAGCGATGGCCCCAGTCCCGGAAGCGCTCCGACGACTATACCGATCGCCGTCCCGATGACGATTGCCAGAAGACCCTGAACAGTAAAGACCGTTTCAATCCCGATGAGGAGTTCCTGCATGAGTGACCTGCTTGAGCGATCAGGGGAAAGGAATGTTCAGGAGAACCCCGAACAGGCCGTAGACAGATAGAGGCAGAACGGCGGCACAAGCGACTGACCCGCCCCACCCGCCGCCCATAAGTCGCGCAGCAATCAAGGTCGCCGGCACGAAGAGCATCAGAAATCCAACCATGCTCCAGAGGTAAATGCACACAGCCGTTCCGACGGCCAACGCAAGAGCGCGCGGCGTTCCCTCAAGCGACAGTCCGATGCTCGGTCGCGCCACGAGGGAGGTCGCCAGTATCCCAAGCGACACCGCGATAAGGAGCGCGGCATAGATAATGGGAAGCTTGCCGGGGCCCGGCGCGCCGAGTGTTCGCGACCTCGGAAAGTCCCAGGCTTCAGTGATGATGAAGACGCCGACCACTACCAAAATGAGGGCGACAACGATACTCGCGTAGCGCATGAGGGCCGACGCGCGGCCCTCATGCTCATGTGAACCTCCCGGTATCAATCGAGGTTTCCACTTGCTTCAAGAAATGCCCGGCGGCTTTCGACCTCTCTGCGAACCATTTCCTGCATCTGATCGATGTCGACATCGAGGGTGGATTGCATGTTGTTCTGCATGAACTCCTTCCACTCGTCCGACTGCTCGATTTTCGCGATGGCCTCCAGCAGGACATCGATAGCTTCCTGGGGAGTGCCCTCGCGGACCATGACGCCGCGCCAGATGGATTCGACGATGTCGAAACCTTGTTCCTTGAATGTTGGCACATCGGGGAAGTATTCGTCCCGCTCTTCCGTCGAAATCCCCAAGAGCCGGAACTCGCCGCTCTCGATCTGCGCCGTGGCGGAACTCGGTGTCATGACCGCTGCATCGATGTGCCCGCCCAGCAAGGCGATCGCTGCCTCGTTGCCACCATCAAACGGCACCCAGGAAGCTTCGAACCCAGCCTCCTCCTGCAGGCGATAAAACACGAACTGGTGGAAGCCGGCCGAAGCGAAGCCGCCAATCGTAAGCCCGTTCGGATTTTCCTTCAGGTAACCGACAAAATCTCCGAGATCCTGCAGATCGCTATCAGCCCTGACAGCAACAGCGGACGGCTCGGCCTGAAGTGCACGAAGGACCGTGAAGTTATCGGGGGTGAAGGGAATTTCGCCCTTGGCCATCGTGAAGGTCATGCTCGCCGTCGTGGACAGGACTGTATAGCCGTCGGCCGGTTGCGTCATGACGTAGGACATGGCCACCGCGCCCGAGCCGCCGGCCCGGTTCTCGACCGGAACCTCTACGCCCAGTTCCTCGCTGAGCTGGCGCGCAAGCTGTCGCATCATCGTATCGAGCGGCGATCCTGCTGCGGACCAGGCAACGAACTTGATGTCCTTCTCAGGATAGTCTTGTGCGTGCAACTCGGGTGCAGACGCTAATGTTCCAAGCGACACCAGTGCCGCGGTCAGAAAAATCTTCATGATCTCCTCCTTCTTTCAGAACGCTGCCTTGATGACAGCATTTCGGGGCCCTTCATCTTTGGGCATCGGCAGTTCTCGTTTTGGGAATGGTTTGCCAGGCATCGAGCGAACCATCTGCTCGTCAACTTCAATTCCAAGGCCCGGGCCTTCCGGCAGGCTGATGTAGCCGTCGACAGGTTTCAGAACATTGGGACAAAGCTTCGCGCCGATCTCCTCAAACGGCACGAAATACTCTGTGATTATGAAATTGGGCATGCAGGCGGACGCGTGAACCGTTGCAGACAGCGCAAGTGTCGTCGAGTTGTAATTGTGCGGCGAGCAGGCAACCATCTCCGTTTCTGCAGCAGCGGCGATGTACATCAGTTCGAGAATACCCCCGCAGTTCGCAACGTCGGGGTTGATGATGTCGACCGCGCGCTCCCGCAAGACCGGCCTGAATCCGGCGCGACCGTAAAGGGCTTCGCCCGTCACGACAGGAATGGGCGAGCGTGCGCGCACATCGGCCAGAGCTTCAATGTTTTCAGATTGGCAGGGCTCCTCGAACCAGTAAGGCTCGAATTCGGCCAGCGCATTTGCCAGATCGATCGCGTGCATCGGTGCAAGTCGTCTGTGAATGTCAAGCAGCAGATCGACATCGGGACCGACGGCATCCCGGATGGCCCTCATCGTCTTGACTGCATGACGGATGTGCTGCTTCGGAATATAGGTACGCCACGGCCGGGGTAGAGGATCGAACTTCAGCGCTGAAAAGCCGGCTTTGACCGTCGCTTCCGCTGCGCGGGCATAGTCCGCGTCGTCCTGCATCTTGTAGCTCCAGCCATTCGCGTAGACCCGGATCTTGTCTCGGATCTTGCCGCCCAGGAGCTTGTAGACTGGCTGCTCGGTCGCTTTGCCAACGATATCCCAGAGTGCCTGCTCAATGCCGGACACCGCGCAATGAAACTCGAGGGACGCGCGGCGCTGCGCAAAATCGTCGTAGGCGCCTTGGCAGATGTGGCGAATTTCGAAGGGATCGCGACCGACAACATATGCACCAAGCGCGTTGACTTGCGCAGCAATCGCGGGATCGCGATCATACTGACTGTATGCCTCACCCCATCCAGTGATGCCGGAATCGGTCTCAACCTTCACGAATATCAGGTTCTTGCGCCATCCGGGATGAACGGTGAGACATTCGACATTCGTGACCTTCATGTAGCGGCTCTCTTTCTCGTGGTGGGTTTGTCTTGCGCGGACGGCGCAAACTTCAAGTTCAGCTGACCGGTTGCCGACATCGCATTCAGGAAGCGCTCCTTGCCACTGCGGATGTGTCGCTCCAGATGCGCGCCTGCCTTTTCACAATCTCCCTGCTCAATCGCCGCCAGGATCTCCCTGTGCTCCTGATTTGAGACCGCGAGACCGCCACCGAATGCGAGTCCATGCCTGCGATACATCCGCAGCTCCTTGCCAAGTGCTCGGTCGAGCTCTGCAAGCCGTTCGTTCTGCGTCGCACCGTAAAGCGTGTCATGAAAGGCGAGGTTCAAGGTGACATAACGTTCGGAGTCTCTGGAGGCTGCGGCAGCATCCATTTCAGCGATGAGAGTACGTAGCCGATTCAAGGCGTCGGCTTCGATCGTCAGGGCGGCCTGTCGACCTGCGAGACGGCCGAGGCTAGCGCGAATGTCGAAGAGCTGCGTAATCTCGAGGAGCGACAGCTCCTTCACGAACGCGCCCTGATTAGGAACGATCCTGACCAGCCCAACGCGCACCAATGCGTGACAGGCTTCACGGACGGCAGGCCTGCCAACGCCGAACCTCGCAGCCAAAGCGCTCTCATTGAGATGGGCGCCAAGCGGGAACTCTCCGCTCATGATGAGATCTTCGATCTTCTGCGCTGCCAACTCTGACTGACTCGACACCGGCGCCTCCTTATTGTCAGCAATATTACCGTATTTCATGCGAATAGATTACGCAATGACTTTTGTTCGACGGTATTTGCTGCCAATTCTTTGGCCAGCTGGCTCACTGCTGCCAGGTGAGCTCCAGAGAGACGGACCGATGAAGCGAAGACATATCCTGCCAGTCGACAGTTATTTGTCAGCGCCGCTCATGACCCTTCGTTCCGGGTTGATCCACTGCGCAGTGGTGTCTTTGGCGGCTACCTTCCTGGGCAACCGGCATGGCGCCCCGGTTATGCTGCTTGCGCTCCTGCTCGGCATATCCCTCAACTCGATCGCGCCAGTTGGCTTGTTCATGCCGGGGGTGGAGTTCACTTCGAAGACAATTCTCAGGATCGGCGTCGCGCTCTTGGGTGCGCGCATCACGCTCGCGGGAGTGTTCGAGCTGGGACTGAGCCCGGTCTTCCTTGCAGTCGCTGGCGTGGGAACCACGATCCAAGTCGGACTCGTTCTGGCGCGCCTGATGGGGAAATCCGCTTCCTACGGTGTTCTCACGGGCGGTGCGGTGGGCATCTGCGGCGCATCTGCAGCTCTGGCTTTGGCTGCCGTTTTGCCCGAGGGAGACCGTGGCATCTCGGAGCAGGATACCATCCTTACGGTCATCGGCGTCACAAGCCTCAGCACACTCGCGATGGTTGCCTATCCTGCCATGACCGCGGCATTGGGCTATAGTGAAATAGAGGCCGGAATTTTTGTCGGAGCAACGGTTCACGATGTGGCGCAAGTGGTGGGCGCGGGATACACGATTTCCGTGGAGGCCGGCGACGCCGCGACAGTCACCAAGCTCCTCAGGGTGATGCTTCTCGTGCCGGTTGTCGCCGTTCTTGCCATCGTACTCCTCGCCAAAACGTCAAAGAGCGCGGAGAAAGTCAAATTTCCTGCCTTCCTGCTTTTCTTCGTCGTTCTCGTCGCATTGAACAGCGCCGGCTGGATTCCACCATGGCTCAGTGATCTCTTGACGACCCTTTCCAGTTGGGCGCTTGTCGCGGCCGTCGCGGGACTTGGGATGCGTACTTCGCTGCACTCGCTCATGAACGTCGGTGTACTCTCGCTCGCGATCATCGTTATCGAAACCATATGGATTGCGGGCTTAGCTGCATTTGTGATTTCGTTCTGACAGGGGCTTCTCCGCAGGCCCGTCAAACACTGAACTGGTCAAAGTGACTGCTCGTGACAGCCGACACCAGGCGAACTGCACGCATCAGTCGCGTCGCGGGATCAGCTTGCACTCACGCGTAGAACCGCACATCCGCGATCGCGATATCGACCTCGAACGCCCGGCCGATGGCGACGATGCCGATCCGGCGGAGGCGCCCGAGGTTGAGCGGTTTCTCAGTCCGGTGCGGAGTGAAGTCGACAAACGGCAGGCTGACGCTTGTCCATCCTGGCGGCGCCCGAAAGCTCTGGCGGTAGGATTCCCACGGGCGCCGGATGTCGGAGGTGCGCAGGTGCAGGTTGTAGACCTGGTCGTATCCGAACACGTCGAGCCGGAGCCCGGTCCAGCGACGCGCATCCACTTCGCCCCCCGCCTCTCCGAGGTCGAGGGCCACCTGCAGGAAGCCGCCGTTGTTGTCGAGACTGACGCCGCCGGTCATCCGAATGGCCTCCCGGCCGGCGACGGTCTCGCGCGACATGCGCCCCGCGGAGGCACCGCCCATCACGCGATCCGAGATCAGCGCCCAGCCGTTTCCGGTCACCGCCATGGGCGGATCGAACCGCAGGTCGTCGATGATCTCGGCGGCGTCGGGCGCGGCGGGGCGTTTGTCTTCCATGGGGCAGATCTAGAAGTGCCTGATCCCGGCGCAATCCCCCTTGGCAATTGACAGTCCAGGGCAATCCGATGACGCGCCCGGCAACCGATACACCCGCCCCCGCCCGGCAACTTCCTCGGCCGTGACTTTCAACCCCAGCTTCTTCTTCAGAGCACCGGCGATCGCCCCTCTCACAGTGTGCGGTTGCCACTGAGTAGCCGCGACAATCTCGGCGAGCGTTGCGCCGTCCGGCGTCTGGAGCATCGCGATGAGCCGGGCCTGCTTGGTGTCGCCGCGCGGGGTGATAGGTTTGCGTGCAGACGGACGTCGGACCGGGGACTCGTCGGCTGCAGTCGCCTGCCCCGCTGACAGGCTCTCGGCCTCTTCGGGTGCGATGCCGATGGCGTCGAGCCCGGCGAGGGTCGCGACCAGCGTGGTGCCGCGACCGTCGCCGGTCTCGCGCCACAGGGGCGCACCCGAGCGTGGATTGGCAGCAACCTCGGCCAGCCAGCCGCGGGTTATCAACATGCCCACCACCTTCTTCGCGGCCGCGCCGTGCAGACCCTTGGGCAGCGGCAGGGCGACGGCACCGGGGCGCTGGGCGGCGGCGCTCAGGATCAGGGATTGGGTCTCGGTCAGTCGGGTCATGGTCGGCTCCGGGATCGGGCGGCGCGGAATGCGTGGCCTTCTACGGGCCAGTGCCCGGCTGACGCGGTCCAACGGGGCCCTCGCTCCGGGTTCACCCCGCCGCGGGTAAGTGCGGCAGGTCTGTCTGCGCGGTCGTCCCTCGGCTCCTCTCAGTCCGCCCCCTCCACCCCGGCCATGACGGTGTAGTATTGCACCCAGCCGGTCAGATACGGCAGCTCGGCGGGGATCCCGTCCTCGCGTTCGGTGGTGCGGCTGATCCGCCAGCCCTGCCACTTGCGGATCGCCGCCGCGATCGCAGCCTCGCTGGTGGCCACGCCGCAGCCCAAGGCGCCCACCTCATCGTCGGCGAAGTGTCGGCCCATGCGGCTGTCGAGAAAATCGCGGATGCCGAGCCGATCCTCCTCGCCCTGCGCTCGCACCGCCTCGGCGATCTGGGTGAAGGAAAGCGCCCAGACCTCGGCCGTACGCCGCTCGCGCAGCGGGCTGAGGGTGATGGTGCCGAAGAAGCCATAGGCCTCGTTGCGGCTGGGCAGGATCGGGTCTGTCACGGTCTTGTCTCCGAGCGTGACGAGGAAGGTCATTGTTTCGGCTCCGCGGTGAACTCGTGGTCCGCCCGCATCAGCACGAGGGCCAGTTCGATCACCTCGTGGCGGCGTTGCTTGGAGTTCGCGGGCAGACCGAGGTCCGCCTTGGCTTCGATGATGAGTTCGGCGAGGTAGCGCTCCTCGTGGGGCCAGTCGCGGGTCCACTGCAGCCGATAGGCATCCCGGACCGCTCGACGGAGGCTGGCGCCGATGATGTGCTGGGGATGGCGCTGGGTGGTATCCTTCGCGATGGTCATGGTTGCGTCTCCGGGGCTGAGTTGCATCGTCTGCTTGCGATCAGACTCGCTCTGCTCCAGGCCCAAGTGTAGAGAAATCGCATCATCTTCAATCCGATAAGTAGAATCAGCGTGACCGGAGGCGCAAATCTCTCAGCACCGCCAAGAGCAACTCGACGCACCATCGCCGATGTGACAAACATGCGCCTGTCACATTGAGAGCCAGAGCAGATGCTTCGCTTCTACTACAACGCGGCCCCAAATCCGTTGAAGGTCGCTCTCTTCCTTGAGGAGTCCGGCCTTCCCTACACACCGGTCTCGATCGACACCAAGATCGGTGAACAGCATGGCCCAGCGTTTCGCGCGATCAATCCAAACGGCAAGGTGCCGGCGATCGACGATGACGGCGTGCGCGTCTTCGACAGCAGCGCCATCCTGCTCTACCTCGCAGAGAAGACAGGGCAGTTCCTGCCACCCGCGGAAAAGCGGGGCGAGCTATTGTCGTGGCTGATGTTCGTAGCCTCGGGCGTCGGACCCTATTCCGGCCAGGCCATTCACTTCCGGCTCTTCGCACCGGAGCGTCTAGCCTATCCGATCAAGCGTTACGATTTTGAGGCGCGGCGGCACTGGCAAATCATAGACGATCGACTGGGCGTTGGGCGCTACATGATGGGAGAGGACTACACGATCGTTGACATGGCGGTCTGGGGCTGGGCGCACCGCGTGCCATTCATGCTACCGGAGGCGGTCGACTTTGCCGGATTTGGAAATCTCAAGCGCCTCGTCGACGAGATCGACGCGCGCCCTGCAGTGGGAGGCGTCGAGAGACTTAAGGACTTGCACCGCTTCAAGGCCGAGTTCGACGAAGACGCCATGCGCAATCTCTATCCGCAGATTTTCGCTCCCGACCCAGAGTGATTGCCATCCAGCGACAAATCCTGCGAGGAGCCATATGCTGAACGGGCCGCAGACTACTCACACTTCACGTTTATCGCAAAACTGTGGTCAGCATCAACGCAAGGACCAGCTTATTGTTTCTTTTCCACTGCCGTCCGGCCGACTAACGACGACCGATCGGGTGCATCCTGCTGCGGTGAAAGTCCCTCGTGCCGGCTGCGCGCAAAATCAATTTTGCGACCTTCCAACCGTCCCCCATGCGGCGGAAATCGTGATGATACTGCGCCCATAGCTCGCCATCCGGAGCGCCGCTGCGGTAGCGGTGCCAAGCGTAAACATAGCAGATGCTGCGGGCGGCGTCGGGCCCATCGAAGCTGATGGTGATGTTCGAGACATGGTGGCTTGTCGCTTCGAACACCTCCGCCAGCCCCTTTGCTATGGCAGTGGCGATGGTCTCGATGCCCTTCATCGCCGGGAATTCCGGCCCGTAATCCACCACTGCGTCGGCGGTAAACAGCGCCGCCACAGCCTCGGGCTCGTTGCGGTCAAAATGATAGCAGTAGGCGTGGATGGCGTCGGTAATCGCCGTTTTGTCCAGTAGGCCCTGCAGTGCGTCCGCGTGGTCCATCAGGTCGCCCTCAACCCCAGGATCTCGCGCGCCTGCGCGGGCGTCGCGACGGGGCGTTCGTATTTCTCGCACAACACCACCGCACGGCGGATCAGAGCGGCGTTCGACGGGGCGAGCGTGTCGCGGTCCAGTCGCACGTTGTCCTCAAGCCCGGCGCGGGTGTGCCCGCCGGCCGCGATCGACCATTCGTTCAGCCTGATCTGGTTCGCCCCGATCCCCGCGCCGCACCATTGCGCGTCAGGGGCCAGTCGTTTCAGCGTCTGGATGTAGAAATCGAAGACATCCTTGTCGGTCGGCATCGCGTTCTTCACGCCCATCACGAACTGCACGTACAGCGGCGCCGTCAGCTTCCCCTCGGCCTGCATCTTCACCGCCTGAAAGATATGCGACAGGTCGAACGCCTCGATCTCGGGCTTCACGTCGTACTTGATCATCTCGGCCGCCAGCCAGTCCACCAGATCGGGCGGGTTCTCGTAGACGCGGGTGGGAAAGTTGTTCGACCCCACGGTCAGCGAGGCCATGTCGGGCTTGAGCGGCAGCATGCCACCACGTTCCGCCCCGGCCCCCGATCGCCCGCCGGTGGAAAACTGGATGATCATGCCGGGGCATTGCTTCCGCAGCCCCTCCTGCAGCCGGGCGAAGCGCTCGGGGTCCGAGGTCGGCGTGCCGTCCTCCATCCGCACATGGCAATGCGCGATGCTGGCGCCGGCCTCGAAGGCCTCCTGCGTGCTTTCGATCTGCTCTTCGATGGTGATCGGCACCGCCGGATTGTCGGATTTCCGCGGAACCGATCCGGTGATCGCGACGCAGATGATGCAGGGGGTGGTCATCGGGCTCCTCCTCAAAAAATTCTCAGCGCGCCGCCAGCCGCCGCAGCAGCACCAGTGCCAGCACGATCAGCGCCGACACCACCGTCCCGATCACTGCCACCGCCGGCACCAGCGGCGAATAGTTAGTCGCCGTGCGGGTGAACAGCCACACGGGCAGCGGCGTATCGGCCCCGCTGGTATAGGCCGACAGCGGCAGGTTCGACCATGACAGCAGGAACGCGAACAGCGCGCCGGAGAAGATGCCGGGCCACAGCACCGGTAGCGTCACCTCGCGTGCCACCTGCCAGCGGCTGGCGCCCAGATCGAACGCCGCTTCCTCTTGCGCGGGGTCGTAACCGAACAGCCGGATCGAAATCACCAGCGTCACGATCGGCACGATCCAGACCAGATGCGCCACGATCGCCGTCTGCCAGCTTGGCGCGATCCCCACGGCCGAAAACGACAACAACAACGCCAGCCCCAGCACCGGCTGCGGAAAGAAGATCGGCAGCACCAGCGCGCGCTGGAACAGGCTGCGACCCTTCCACTGGTAGCGCGCATAGGCCATCGCGCCCAGCGTCCCCAGCACCACCGCCACCAGCACCACGACCAGCGCGATCTTCAACGAGATGATGTGGATCGTCCACGTGGTGTAGGACGCCATCGCATCACGGTAGGCATCCAGCGTCCACACCCGGTGCGGAAAGCGCATGTAGCGGGTGTTCGCCAGCGAGGCGAGCACGACCGACACGATGGGCAGGTAAAGTGCGGTCAGGATCGCCAGTACCCAGGCCGTGCGCAGGAAGACCAGATGCCGCCCCCCGCTCATCGCCGGATGATCCGGTTCAGGTCGATCCGGCGCAGCACCGGAAAGACGATCAGCGCGGTCGCGGCGATCATCAGCATGGTCAGCGCCGCCCCCATCGGCCAGTCCTGGGCGTAGTTGAACCGCGACTCGATGGCCGCCGTGATGACCGTCACCGCCCGCCCGCCCAGAATCGCCGCCTCGGCATTGGCGCCGATGCACAGCACGAAGGTCAGCAACCCGCCGATCAGCAGCCCGGGCATCGCCAGAGGCAGCTCGACCTCTCGGAACACCGCCCAGCCGCCCGCGCCAAGATCGCGCGCGACGTCCACCCGGTCGGCAGGGATCATCGCCACGCCCAGCAGCGTCGGGAACAGCATGAAGGGGAAATGGATGTAGATCATCCCCAAGAGCGCGCCGACACGGGTGTTCAGGAGCGATCCGATGCGGATGCCGAACACCTCGTTCAGCGTGCCGGCCAGAATGCCGCCCCCCGGCATCATGAACATGTAGAGGCCGAACATCCGCACGCTTTCGGAAATGAAGATCGGCAGCGCGATCAGCGCGGTGACCACCACGGCCCAGCGGCCGGCATGGTGATGCAGGATCTTTGCCGTGGGCCAGGCCAGCACGGCGCAGATCGCCACAGTCAGAGTGGCCCCGATCAGCGACCACATCAGCGGCCGCTCATAGCCCGCCGACAGGATCGCGCGATAATTGTCCAGGCTCGGTTGGGCGGTCAGCGAAAAGGTCCGCCCCGGCATCAGGCTGTACCAGGCGACGATCAGCATCGGCAGGGCAAAGACCGCGAGCAGGAACACGATCAGCGGCAGCGCGAACAGGACGCCCGGCTTGCGCATCAGTCGTCCACCCAGGCGATGGCCGCGGGGTCGAAGCTGAACCGCGCGCGGCTCCCCAGTTCCAGCACCGGCGCCCCGCCCGGCACCTCGGCGATGAACTTCGTCTCACCCCTCGTCAGGTGATACTGCGTGCGTGACCCCAGCATAAGCCGTTGTGCCACCTCGGCCTCGAACCCGACAGCGCCCGCGCCGTCCAGTTGCAACGCCTCGGGCCGCAGCACGCCATAGGCCCCTGCCGCACCCGGGGCGGGCTGGTCCAGATCGGTGAAGAGTCCGCCCTCGACTGGCAGGATGTTCACCTCGCCCATGAAGCCCGCAACGAAGCGGTTCATCGGGCGGGCGTAGATCTCGGCCGGCGTTCCGATCTGCACGAACTTGCCGTCGCGCATGATGGCGATGCGGTCCGACATGATCATCGCCTCTTCAAGGCTGTGGGTGATGTAGATGAAGGTGCTCCCGGTGCGCTGATGCAGCTCCTTCAGCTCCACCTCCAGCGTCTTGCGCAGGCGATAGTCCAGCGCTGACAGCGGCTCGTCAAAAAACAGAATCTCGGGCTCCGACGCCAGCGCGCGGGCCACCGCGATCCGCTGCCGCTCTCCCCCGGAACATTGCGTCACCGGGCGGTCGTAGTAGCTTTCGGGCAGGCGGACGAGGCTCAGAAGCTCCAGCGCCCGCTCGCGCCGCCGGGCCGGCGGCACGCCCTTCATCTTCATCGCGAATTCGATGTTCTGCCCGACGCTGCGATGATCGAACAGCGCCAGCGACTGGAACACCATCGCAGTGGGGCGCCTGTTCGCCGGTACCTGCGTGATGTCGCGCCCGCGCAGGTGCAGGCTGCCGGATGTGGGCCGGTCCAGCCCTGCCAGCAGCCGCACCAACGTCGATTTGCCGGACCCGGATGGCCCGACGATGGTGAAGAACTCGCCCTCGGCAATGTCCACCGACACGCCGTCGACCGCGCGCAGGGTGTCGAACACCCGGGTCAGCCCGGTCAGCGTCAGGGCCGCTGGCCGGGGCGTCGTGTCAGCCGAGGGCGAGGTCATGCGTGGTTCAGCCCCTTGCGCGCATCGCGGCCGAATAGATGTCGTAGAGCCGATCGTAGTCGGGCACGATGTCGAACTCCACCGCGTTGGCGATGCGCTGGTCGAACTCGTCCCACTGGATCGCGTCCAGTTCCTCGGCGCTGAACCGCGACATCAGTTCGGGCTGCGACATCTGGCTGACCGGTTGCAGGTTGCCGTTGCCGCGCGCCACGATCTCGGCGGCGTCCGGCGTGGTGATGAACTCCAGGAAGTCCAGCGCCTCGTCCAGCGGGTCGGGGTTGGCGACGGCCGAATTGATCTCGATCCAGTTGATCCCGCCCTTGCCGTCCGCCGGGCCGGAGTTGGGCGTGATCGCGTAAAGCTCGGTCACGCCCTCCAGCCGCGCCGCCGCCGTGGTGTAGGTGCCGCCGGTAAAGTAAAGGTCGATCTCGCCGTTCAGGATGCCAAGGTTCAACTGCACGAAATCCGTGGTGATGAAGGCCGCGTTCTCGATCCAGCGGTTGCAGGTCTCCTCGAACCGCACCACCTCCTCGTCGGTCTTCACCTTGAACGGGTGGACCCCTGCGCCCATGCAGATGTCCATCACGTTCCAGTCCTCGTAGGCGAGGATGCCGTAGCGGCCCGAGAAGTCGGGGTTGTTGAACAGATCCCACCCCTCGTCCATCGCCAGTTCCGGGCTGATCACGTCGGGGTTCACCACGAAATCAAAGGTCTCGTAGCGCTGCACGATGCCCAGCAGATGCTCGCCATCCTCGCTCATCGCCCAGGGGTAGGGCGGGGCGAATTTCGGCTTCATCTGTTCATACAGCGGCTCGAACCGCTCGCGCGGAAGCTCGCGGATCAGCCCCTCGGGCCACATCACCTGCCGCGCCCAGGGGTTGTTCACGTTGATGAAATCCCAGACGCTGGTTTCGCCGGCCCGCAGCCGGTTCACCGACGACGGGTCCGAGATATGGATCTCGTAGCGGATATCCCCACCCGTCTGGTCGCGCCACATCTGCAAGAGGCGCGGGTCGGCATAGGCGTCCCAGGTCAGAAGCGACAGCGGCCGGCTGGACTGCGCGCCCGCGCCGATGGGAAGCGACGCCGCCGCCACCCCGGCCGCCATCCCTTGCAGGAACCGCCGCCGCGTGGCGGAATGCTGCAGGTTCTGCCGCAGCGGGTTGCGGCCGGCCATGGCCCTCAGAAGTCGGTCGTGCTGCATGGTGTCCTCCGGGTGTTGGGACGCAGGGTGCGTCTGTTTTTGTGCGGTATGTGAACTATTATTCGTAATCGGCAATCGTTCAATGGGCTTCTGCCCTTGGCCGGACGCCAGGGCGCGGGCTGCCTAGTAAACCGCCGCATAGGCGGCGAAACGGGCATCCGGCGCCATCGCCTCGACATGGGCGATCTCACCGCGCTTGTGGGCGGCATAGATCGCCGGCAGCCGGGCGGGCAGCCCTTCCCCCAGCGCCGCATCCCCCTCCAGCGCCTTCAGCGCCTCCTCCAGCGATCCCGGCAACCGCTTCAACCCCGCCGCCTCCAGCCGGTCGCCCCCCCACAGGCTGATGTCGTCCTCGGTCGGCTGCGGCGCGACCAGCCCGTCGCCCATCCCCGCCAGCCCCGCCAGGATCAACCCCGCCAGCGCCAGATGCGGCGAGGCCGCTGCATCGGCGGCGCGGTATTCGAAGTTGAACTGCCGCGCGCGGGTCTGCGGGTCCGCCGCGCTGACCGGGCAGATCCGCACCGATGCCTCGCGGTCCTGCTTGCCCAGATTGTTGAACGACGCACTCCACCGATGCGGCACCAGCCGCAGGCAGGAAATCACACTCGGCGCGGTCAGCGCGCACAGCGCATCGGCATGGCGCAGCATGCCGGCCACGAACGCGCCTGCACGATCCGACAGCCCCCCCGGTCCGGCCGGGTCGTGGCTCACCGGGTGGCCCTCGACGTCCCACAGGCTCAGATGCACATGTACGCCGTTGCCGACAATGTCGGGCGCCAGCAGCGGTGCGAAACTCACCCGTTCGCCCATCGCGCGCGCCACCGTGCGCGCCAGATCCCGCAGCACCGCCGCCTGATCGGCCGCGCGCAACGGGTCGGTAGGCGGCAGCGTCACCTCCATCTGATTCGGCCCGTACTCGCGCAGGAAGCTGTCGGGCGCGATGCCCGCCGCTGCCAGCGCGGTGGACAGGGCGGCGATGTAGTCCAGACGCTCGGCAAATCCCGCCAGGCTGAACCCCGCCGTGGTCGCTGCCCCGTCGAACATGAACTCATGCTCGAAACTCACCTTCAGGCGCAGCCCGGTCTCCGCTTCGAAGCTCGCCACCGCCGCCTTCAGCACCCCGCGCGTGCAGCATTCCCATGGGCTGCCGTCCAGATCGAGGATATCCCCCAGCGCAAAGGCCAGCACCCGGCCATCTGGCAGAGGCGCCTCGACCCGCGTTTCCGGGTCGGGCCGCAGCACCAGATCCCCCAGCGCGCCATACGGACTGTCCGATATCGTGTCGAAACACGTGATCTGCACATTGGTGGGCGTCCAGCCGATGCCGGTGGTGCAGCGCCGGTCGAACTCGGCCGTGGGCACCCCCTTGCCGCGCCGGAGGCCCGAGAAATCCGAGGTGCAGATCATCGTGAAGGGGGGTGTCATTGCGGCCAGTTTTCCGAAATCGCGGCTTGCATCGTCAGGGCAGTTTGTGAACAAATGTTCGCAGATGCAACGCCAATCTTGGCGCATGACCGACGGGGTTCGATCCTTGCCGCTGCTGTCGCCTGACGATCCACCCCCGTTCCGCCGAACCGCCCGGCCGGGCGACTGGCTTTTCACCGTGGAACATGCCGGCCGCGCAATTCCTGCCGCCTTGGGTGACCTCGGCCTGCCCGAGGGCGAAATCGACCGCCACATCGGCTGGGATCCGGGCGCTGCCAATCTGGCCCATGCGCTCTTGGACAGGCTGGGCGGCGTGCTGGTGGAACAGCCCTACAGCCGGCTCGTGATCGACTGCAACCGCCCTTGGACGGCGGCCAGCCTGATCCCGGAAGACTCCGACCTGACGCCCGTGCCCGCCAATCGGGATCTGCCGGTGGGCGACCGTCACCGGCGCTGGAACGAGGTGCATCAGCCCTATCAGGCCGCAGTCGCGGCCGAGGTGAAGGCCCGCCCGCGCGGGTTCCTGTCGGTCCATACCTTCGACCCGCAGCGCCGGGTGGACCCGACCCCCCGTCCCTGGCCGGTGGGTCTGCTCTGGCGGCAGGAAAATCCGCTGGCCTCGGCACTGGCCTCGGCACTGGCCACGGATCCGGCGGCTCAGCCCCTTGGCATCAACCAGCCCTACAGCATCGACGATGCCTCGGACTACGCCCTGCCGGTCCATGCGGAACCCACGCGCCTGCCGCATGTCCTGATCGAGGTGCGCAACGACTACCTGAAAACCCCGGACGCGGTGGCCGCGATGGCCGACCGGTTTGCCGCCGTCCTCTCCGCGTGGAGCCCATGACCAGCCCATTCCTGTCCACCACCAGCCGAAACATCCCCATCGTGCCCGACCGCGCTGCGCTTCTGTTCATCGACGTGCAGAATTTCGCCTGCCATGCCGACGGGGCCGAATGGCGCGACATGCCCCCCGACGAACTGGCAGCGAAGAAAGAGCCGTTCCTGAAAAAACTGCACGACGAGGTACTGCCCCGGATGCAGCAGCTTCAATCCGCCGCCCGCGCGGCGGGGATCGAGGTGATGTATACCACCATCGAAAGCCTGACGCAGAATGGCCGCGACCGCAGCCTTGATTACAAGATCACCGGCTTCAACGTGCCCAAGGGGTCATGGGACGCGCGGGTGCTGGACGAGATCGCGCCCCAGGGCGACGAGATTGTGCTGCCCAAGACCTCGTCTTCGGTCTTCGTCTCCACCCATATCGACTACGTCCTGCGCAATCTCGGCGTCCAGCAGTTGATCGTCTCAGGGTGTCTCACCGACCAATGCGTGGAAAGTGCCATCCGCGACGCCTGCGATCTGGGCTATCTGGTCACGCAGGTCACCGACGCCTGCCTGACCTATACCGAGGAGCGGCAGCGAGCCTCGGTCAACGCGATTCGGGGATATTGTCGGCAGGTCACGACGGCGGATCTCGTGGCGGAATTGGCGGCGGTTTCGGCCGCCTGATCCGGCCAAGAACCGTGAGAGTGCGTTAAGTTCAGGTAAACAAAAAACAGGAAATCAAAGTATTTCCGAGACTTGTGATTCTGCTCACGCGTGACCAGACGGGTGGACACGCCCCGTTTCGGGGCGTGTCCTGCCCGGCTCAGTTCGCCATGAAAGCCTGGAACCGCTCCAGGTAATCCCGCGCCTCGGGCTGGTCGGTCAGGATCACGTCCCAGGACTGCCGCGCCTTCTCCATGAAGGGCTCCAGATCCGGCTCGATGATCTCCACCCCCGCCTCGCGGGCGGTCACCAGCCCCGCGTCGGCCAGTTCGTCATGGGCAGCGATCCCCACCGCAATCGCCTCGTCCGCCGCGGTCTGGATCATTTCCCGCTCCTCGTCCGTCAGCTCGTCCCACCAGGCCTTGCCGACCAGAAAGATCGTGGTGGACTGATGCGCCGTGGTCATGGTGTAGCTGTTGGCAACCTCGTGGAACCGATCCGCCACCAGCGCGTCCGGGCTGATCTCCAGCGCGTCGACCACGTTGTTCTGGATCGCCATGAACAGCTCGCCATAGGCCATCGGCGTCGGCTGGGTGCCAAGCGCGTTATAGGCCTCCACAAATCCCGGCGTCGGCAGCACGCGGATCTTCAGCCCCTGCATGTCGTCGACCGTCTCCACCCGCGCCGGCGCCTTGGCCGCGACCGAGCGCTCATAGATCGAGCCGAAGCCCAACCCGTGCATCTCGTAGTCTTCCAGCAGGTCCAGCAGCTCGCGCCCCATGTCGCTTTGCAGGATCTCGTAGGCCTGCTCCTTGCCTTCGAACAGATAAGGCAGCGACAGCACCCTGTAGGCCGGCACCACGGTTTCCAGCGTCGAGCCGCCGAAGATCCCCCCCGTCAGGATGCCGGTGCGGATCGACTGAATCGCCCGCGTCTCGTTTCCGGCCTGCGCGCAGCACTGCACCTCGACCGCAATGTCGCCTTCCGACCGCTCCTCGATCAGCCGCTTGAACTCGTTCAGGATCACCTGGTACGGGCTCTGGTCGCTCAGCACATGGGCCAGTTCCATCGTATGGGTCTGCGCCCCCGCCGTTCCCGCCGAAAAGGCGGCCGCGGCGGCAAGGCCGAGGAGATGTTTCGCATAGGTCATAGTTGTCACCCTCCCGTGGGTTGTTGGTCGTCAGCGGAGCAGCGCGAGCGAGATGCCCGGCACGTAGGTGATGATCATCAGGTTGGCGAAGAGGACCATCAGCAGAACCGCCAGCGGCCGCATCAGCTGCTCAATGCTGACGCGGGCAATTCCGCAGGCGATGAAAAGATTGACTCCCACCGGGGGCGTGCACATCCCGATGGCGAGGTTCACGATCATGATCAGCCCGAAATGCGTGGGATCGATGCCGTAGCGCATGGCGATGGGCGCCAGGATCGGGCCAAGGATGATGATCGCGGCGAATGTCTCCATGAACATGCCGACGATCAGCAGGAAGATGTTGACCATCAGCAGGAAGACCAGCGGATCGGTCGTCAGCGTGGTCAGCAGCGTCCCGATCTGCTGCGGCGCGCGCAGCAGGTGAAGCGCAAAGCCGAACATCGCCGCAAAGGCCACGATGATCATGACGACCGAAGAGGTGACAGCGGCACTGGCGAAGATTCGCGGCAGGTCACGCACCGCAATTTCGCGGTAGACGAAGACGCCCACGAACAGCGCGTAGAACACCGCCACCACCGCTGCCTCGGTCGCAGTGAAGATGCCGCCGAATATGCCGCCCAGAATGATCACCGGCATCACCAGCGCCAACGATGCGCGCTTCAGCGCCGCCCAGACGGCAAAGGCCCAGGGCCGCAGCCGGAACGCCTGCCGCTCGCCATGGCCGCCGACCCAGGACATCACGATCACCGTGACCATCAGCGACGTTGCGATCATGAGCCCCGGCAGGAAGCCCGCGATGAACATGTCGGTGATCGAGACGCCGACGGTGACGCCGTAGATGATCATCGCGACCGAGGGGGGGATGATCACCCCCAGCTCGGCCGAGGCCGCGACCGTCGCCGCGCTGAAGGGCCGGGGATAGCGCTGCTTTTCCATCTCCGGTATCAGCATCGACCCCACGGCGGCGGCCGTCGCGGCCGAGGAGCCGGAGATCGTGGCGAACAGCATCGAGGTCATCACCACGGCCGCCGCCAGCCCGCCGCGCACCCAGCTGACGATTGCCTTGGCGAAATCGACCAGCCGCGCGGCGATGCCACCGTACTGCATCAGCCGCCCCGCCAGAACGTAAAGCGGCAGCGCCATCAGGGCGAAGCTGTCCAGCGACTCGAACACCACCTGCGGAATGGCGATCAGGGGGATGTTGCGGCCCATCAGCGTCGGCACCGCCGCCATCCCCAGCGCCAGCGCAATTGGCACGCTGAGTGCGAACAGCAGCAGGAGAAGGCCCAGAAGCCCGGCCATCCCTAGTCCTGCGGTGCGTGATCCGAGGCGAAGCGGATATCGCGCCCCTCGGAAATGGTTTCGGCGACAAGCGCCAGCGAGTTCAGGATCATCAGCGCCGCACCCACGGGCATTGCCCAATAGACCCGGTCCTTTGTCCAGCCCAGCACCGGGCTGCGCTCTGACGCGCCGAGGCGAACGAAATCAAGGCCGACCTTGATCAGCATCGCGAAGAAGACGATGGAGAGCAGGATCACGCCGTAGCGCACCGCCTGCCCCGGCAGCGAGGGCAACTTGCGCACCCCGAACTCCAGCGCGATCATCTGTGCATGGCGAACGCCGACGCCTGCGCCAAGAAACACCATCCAGATCAGGGTGTAGCGGGCCAGTTCCTCGGTCCAGGGCGCGCTGATGTTGTAGCCGGCGGCCGTCAGCACGAAGCGCACCATGACTTGGGTCATCACCGCACAGGCCACCACCGCCAGCAACAGCCCGACCAGCAGCGCCACCGCACCATTGAGCCTGTCGATGAGCCTGACGAAGATGCGCAACGGGGCGGTCCTGTCCTGTCCGGGTTGCCTTTGATCGAGAGTGCAGCGATTCAGTTTTGTGCGCAAGGTAAATTTATGTCCGTCATGCGCACAAATTAGCGGCAATCACGTGGTGCCGTCGCGGTGCGTCCACACCCAGTCCGCCAGTTCCGCATGGGTGCAGAACCAGACCGACCCGCGCGCCCTTGCGTGTTCGATCAGACGGTCCAGAATCCAGATGCGTGCCCGGTAGCCGATGACAAAGGGGTGGAACACGGCCTGAAACACGCCTTCCGCGTCAAAGGCCGCGTCGAACTCGCGCCGGAAGATGTCGAAGACTGCCTCGGGCGGTGTCCACGGCCGGGTGGCGGGGTCGCGGTTGAACAGGAAGTAGACCGCATCGTCGCGCGACCATTCGACGGGGATTTCCACCACGCCGGTCGGGCTGCCGTTGGTGACAAGCTCGTAGGGCTCGTCGTCGGCCATTAGGGAACTGTCGTAGGCAAAGCCCAGTTCCGCGACCAGTTCGATGGTATGGGGGCTCAGATCCCAGTTGGCAGAGCGATGGCCGACCGGGCGGGCGCCGGTCATCGCCTCCAGCGCATCACGGGCGCGCAGCATCAGGTCTCGCTCCGTCGCGCGGTCGAGCGTCGAGTTGTTCTCGTGCAGCCAGCCGTGCACGCCGATTTCGTGCCCGGCCTCAAGGATCGCGCGCAGCGCGGCTGGATCGATCAGACCGGCGACGGCGGGAACGAAGAAACTGGCGCGGACGTCGTGGCGGGCCAGCACCGCCAGCACGCGCGGGGTGCCGACGCGGTGGCCGAACTCGCCCCATGCCAACCGGCCGATGGCGGCGCGGCCGGTGCCAAGCTCGAACGTCTCGTGGTCGCAATCGAACGACAGCGCGACGGCGCAGCGGGCGCCGCCCGGCCAGTCCGGCGGCTTGAGCGCGCGGCCTGCTCGCACCCGGTCGACCAGCGGTCGCCATTCGGCCTCGGGCATCTCCCATGGTCGGTCGCGCGTCAAAGACCGCTCTCCAGCCGGGTGTTGGCGATGAACTCCGGCACGCTGGCCTGATTGGGCAGGGTGAGGATGAAGGCCACCATGCCCGCCACCGTTTCGGGTGTCAGGCGGTCCGCCCTCGGCGTGGCGCCGGGCAGGTCGGCCGTCATCTCCGTATCGATGGCGCCGGGGCAGATCGCGGTCGCGCGCACCCCGTCGTCCCACCCGGCGAAGCGCACCGCCTGAGTCATCGCGTGCAGCGCGTGCTTGGTCATCGTGTAGCCGATGGAGACACCGCCGCGATACCGCTTTGCGTCGGTCGAGGCGATGTTGATCACCCGCCCCGCGCCAGTCTTGCGCAGATGCGGCAGGGCCGCGCGGATCAGCCGGAACGGCGCCTTGACGTTGATTGCCCACAGGTCGTCCAGGTCGTCTTCCGTTCCCTGCTCGAAATCCACGATCCGCAGGATGCCGGCGTTGTTGATCAGCACGTCGATCCGGCCGTGGCGCGCGATGGTTTCATCGACCCACGGCTGCGCGGTCGCCGGATCGGTCGCATCGAAAGGTGCCGCCATCACCCGGTCGCTGCCGAACCTGTCGGCCTGCCCGACGTCGCGCAGGCCCAGCGAGACCGTCCAGCCATCCGCCAGCAGCCGTTCGGTGATCGCCGCGCCGAGGCCCCTGCCCCCGCCCGAGATCATCGCGACCTTCATCAGAACAGGCCCTGATAGACGCCGCCGTCGTTCACGATGTTCTGCCCGGTCATGAACCCGGCCTGCGCCGAGCACAGATAGGCGACCAGATCGCCGCATTCGGCGGGGTCGGCGAAGCGGCTGGCCGGACAGCCCTTCAGGCGGTCCTCGACGATGGCCTCATAGGTGGTGTTGCCGCGTTTCGCATGACCATGCAGGTTGGTGCGCAGCGCGTCGGTGTCGAACAGGCCGGGGCAGACGGTGTTGACGGTCACATTGTGCGGGATCAGGTCGCGGGCGATGGCCGCCACCGCGCCCGACAGCGCCAGCCGGGCGGCGTGGCTGTGGGCGAACCCCACCTGCGGGAACTTGATGAAACTGACCGACATGTTGACGATCCGTCCGAAGCGGCGGTTCTTCATGCCCGGCGTCACCGCCTGGATCATCTGGACCGAGGACAGGAAGTGGTCTTCCAGCCATTGGCGCCAGTCCTCGGCCGTGATGTGCTCGAACGGGGTCGGCACCTGACGCACGCCGGGGTTGTTGACCAGAATATCGGTCTCGCCCCCCGCTTCCTCCAGAATCGCAGCGCGGCCTTCCGCCGTGTTGAAATCCGCGGCCACGCAGGCGACGGACACCCCGAATTCCTCGCGGATCGCCGCCCCTGCCGCCTCCAGTGCCTCGGCCGAGCGAGCGTTTATCGTCAATGCCACGCCTTCGCGAGCAAGCGAGCGGGCGCAGGCGAGCCCCAGCCCGCGGCTTGCGGCGGTTACGATGGCACGGCGGCCTTCAAGTCCCAGATCCATCTCGTCTCTCCTCAGGCCACCTTGGCGCGTTGTGGGATCAGCCGGTCCATCCCGGCCTTCAGCCCGGCCAGCGCGGCGCCGTCCAGCGGCAGCAGAGGCGGACGCGGATAGCCGCCACCGGGCAGGCCCTGCAGGTTCATCGCAGCCTTGGTCGCGGGATAAAGCGTGCGCCCCTCGGTGGTGAACAGCTCGGTCAGCGCGATCCCGATGCGCTGCAACTCCCACGCCTCGTCCAGCCTGCCCGCCCGCGTCGCGTGCCACAGATCGAGGCATCCGGGCGCCCAGACGTTCGGGAAACAGTCGATCAGCCCATCCGCGCCCGCCAAGACGGCGGGTACGCCAAAGACGGACGAGGGGCCGCAGAACACCCGGATGCGGTCCTTCACCCGATAGAACGTGTCATGGAACACCCGCCAACTGCCGCTGCTTTCCTTGATGCCCACGACATGATCCAGATCGGCCAGCCGGTCGGCAATTTCCGGCGTGATCGCGTTTCCGGCATTGCCGGGGATGTTGTAGAGCAGGATCGGCAGAACGGCCTTTGCGTCCACAGCCTCGAAATGCGCAATGACCTCGGCCTCGGTCAGATGGGCGAAATAGGGCGGCATCACCAGCACGCCGTCGCAGCCGGCCTCCTTTGCCGCATGGACCTGCTCGATCACCTCGTCGGCTCGGATCGCGCCCGTGCCGATGATCGAGGGGCCGCGCCCGGCGGCGGCCTGCACTGTCAGACGGGCCAGCCGGTCCCGTTCGGCCAGGCTTAGCGCCCAGAATTCGCCGGTGCAGCCGGCGGTAACCATGCCGGTCGATCCGGCGGCATAGAGCCGGTCGATGTTGGCGATGAAACTTTCCTCGTCGATCGCCCCATCGGCGCGGAACGGGGTCGTGAGTGCGGGCATCGGGCCCGACCAACTGACGGATGTGCGGTCCAAGTGGTTCCTCCTGCGTGTTCCGCTTCAGCGCGCAGCCTGCGCGCGCCGCTCTGACATGGCGAGTTCATCTAGGTTGAGGCGCGTGCCTGACGCGCCCGGGCCGAATATGTGGCATGCCTGCGCATCGATGCCGACGGCGATGGTCTCGCCCATCCGCAGATGCTGCGTTCCCGGCAGCCGTCCGATCAGGCGGATCTCGTCGGTCAGCCTGACGGTGACGATGTTCTCGTGCCCGGTCTGCTCCACGACCTGCACCACGCCACGCAGCGGCCCGGCGCCGAGGGTGACATGCTCTGGCCGCGCGCCAAGAGCGGCCGGACCCGCCTGTGCCGCGTCGGAGAGCGCGTCCACCGTCAGCGACAGACCGGGGGCTTCGAACACCCAGACTCCGCCCTCCTGGCGCAGTGCGCCGTCCATCAGGTTCATGGACGGCGTGCCAATGAACCCGGCCACGAAGCGGTTGGCGGGCGCGCGATAAACCTCTTGCGGGGGGGCAAATTGCTGCAGCTTCCCGTCGAGCATGATGGCGATGCGGTCCGACATCGTCATCGCCTCCAGCTGGTCGTGGGTGACATAGACCATCGTGCGGCCCAGACGGGCATGAAGCTCCACCAGTTCCGCACGCATGTATCCGCGCAACTTCGCGTCAAGGTTCGACAGCGGCTCGTCCAGCAGGAAGACCTTGGGATCGCGCACCAGGGCCCGCCCAAGCGCCACGCGCTGCTGCTGCCCGCCAGACAACTGTCGCGGCTTGCGATCCAACAGCGGGGTGAGCTGCAGCATCTCGGCGGCTTTCGCCACCATCTGCTCGCGTTCGGCCCGCGGCACGCCGCGTTTCTTCAGCGGATAGGCGATGTTCTTGCCGACTGTCATGTGCGGGTAAAGCGCGTAAGACTGGAACACCATCGCGATGTCGCGCTTTCCGGGCTCCACATCGTTCACCACGCGGTCGCCGATGCGGATCTCGCCGCTGGTCGGAAACTCCAGCCCCGCCAGCATGCGCAGCGTCGTCGTCTTGCCACAGCCCGACGGCCCCAGAAGCGAGACAAACTCACCCTGTTCGATCGACAGGTTCAGATCGTCGACAGCGACGAAGCTTCCAAATGCCTTGCGGACGTTGCTGAACAACACATCGGCCATGATTACCCCTTTACCCCGCCGGCGCCGAAACCGCGGGTCAGATAGCTTTGCAGGAAGGCGAATACGATGATCAGCGGCACGCTCATCATCACGCTGGCCGCCATCAGAAGCGACCACTCGATGTTGAAGCTGGAGATCAGCATGTTCATCACTCCGGTGGTCAGCGGCCGCGCACTGTCGGAATTCACCAGCACCAGCGCATAGAGGTATTCGTTCCACGACAGGATGAAGGTGAAGAGCGCTGTGGAGATGATGCCGGGCAGAAGCTGGGGCAGGATCACGTCCTTGAACGCGCCAAGCCGCGATGCCCCATCGACAAGCGCCGCGCTTTCCAGATCCTCGGGGATGCCTGCCATGAACGACCGCAGAAGCCACAACGCATAGGGCAGCGCAAAGGTGGTATAGGCGATCACCAGGCTGAAGATCGTGTTTGACAGGCCGAGGCTGACCAGCATCAGGTAAAGCGGGATGATCAGCACGACCGAGGGCAGCAGGTAGGTGAACAGCACCAGAAAGGCGAGGCTCTCGCGCCCGCGATAGCGGAACCGCACGAGGCTGTAGGCGCCAAGCGTCGCAATGCCGACGACCACGAATGTGGTGGACAGGGACAGTACCACCGAGTTGCGGAAGTAGGTGAGGAAGTTGGTCTGGCTGATCAGCCGCCAGTAGTGCTCGAACGTCACGGTTTCCGGCAGCATGGTCGGCGGGCGGCGGAACAGTTCGAACTGTGGCTTCACCGACGTGACCAGCATCCAGAACAGCGGAAAGGCCACCGCCAGCACGATGCCCCAGGCCATCAGGTTGAACAGGATGCGGCGGATCATGCGTCCTTGTCCCTTGTGCGGCGGATGTAGACGATCATGAAGACCAGCATGATCGCCATCATCACCACGGCATAGGCGGCGGCCATGCCCATCTGGTTGAGCGCGAACGCCTCCTTGTAGACCAAGAGCGGCAGGGTCTGCGTCGCGATCACCGGCCCACCGCCGGTCAGCAGGAAGATCAGGTCGAATTCCTTGAAGTCCCAGATCGCGCGCAACATGATGATGACGACCAGAACATCGCGCAACTGTGGTAACGTCACATCAAAGAAACGCGCAATAGGGCCGGCCCCGTCAATCCGCGCGGCCTCGTACAGCGCATCCGGGATGGTCTGCAACCTGGCCAAGACCGCGATCACCACGAAGGGAAAGTATTTCCACGCGCCCACAAGGATGACAGAGATCATCGCATTCGGCATGGAGCCGAGGTAATCGATCGGGAAGTCGATCAGCCCTGCCATCATCATCAGGTGGTTCATGATCCCGTAGAGATCGTTGAACAGCCAGCGCCAGACCAGCACAGCGACGACGGTAGAGATGAAGTAGGGAAACAGGATCAGGCTGCGCGCCAGGCTGCGAAACCAGATGTTCTGATGCAGGACCAACGCCATCAGCACGCCAAAGACGATCTGCAGCGTCAGCGTACCCACGGTCCAGATCAGGTTGTTCTTGAGCGAAGTCCAGAACTCGCCCTTCGCGAGCAACACCTTGTAGTTGTCCAGTCCGACCCACGAACCTTGCAGCGTTGGCGTGTAGATCTGGAACAAGGACAAGTAGATCGCCGAGATCAGCGGATAGACGATGACAGCGCAAAAAACCATCACGGTGGGCGCGATCAGCATCAGCCCCAAAAGAGAATACTGACGCTCCAGAGCTGTCTGGGTCGGGAGTGGCATGTGAATCCTCGAAAAGGCGGGCGCCGGGAATGACCTGGCGCCCGTCAGGGTGTCAACCCCGCATGATCGCTTCGATGGCGGTAGCGGTTTCGCCCAACACAGTATCGACGTTCTCGTCGTTCAGGACGACGCGCTGAACCAGATCGGCGATCGGACCGGCATTGATGACCTCGCCCGCCTTTTCATTCGAGGTGTGCTCGGCCGACTCGTATCCGAGATTGAATCCGTTAGCGGCGGATTGAGACATCAACTCGACTTCATCCGAGTACTTACGGATGATGTCGTTGTCCTGATACATCGGATTGTTGTTGATGGACTGCAGCAGTGGCAGCACATGGCCAGGGGCCGCATGCAGTTGTTTGATGTAGCCTTCCGGCTCGAACAGGAACGCTGCAAACATCTTTGCAGCCTCGATATTGCGTGACTGGGCCGGGATAAACACGCTCGCGAAGTCGTTGAAGGTCCACGGAGACACGTCTGTCGAAATGCGCGGATAGGTGGCGCAAGTGATCTCGTCTGCGATGCCGGGATTCTGATCGCGCACGTTTGCGAGGACACGGCCGGTATAGATTCCCGTGGCAGTTGCCCCGCTGACAAACGCCGTCAGACTGTCACCCCAACTGTAGTTCGTCGCACCCGGCGGGCAGAGCTCACGCATAGCCTTGTAGAACTCCAATGCATTTCGGGTACCCTCGTTGTCGATGTCCACCTCCAGATCAGGGGTGAAGACATGCCCACCCGCCTGGTGGATGAAGCCGATGAAGATCAGCGAGGTCATGGAGTTGCGCCCATAGGGCAGCGGAGCACCGAAGATACCACCAGTCTGCATTGACTGGCATGCGGCGCGCAGTTCGTCCCAGGTTTCCGGAATCTTGTCGACCCCGGCCTCGCGCATCAGGTCATGGCGCACCCACAGCATATTGGCAGCCGAGTTGCCGATGCCGGTGGCGCAGTAGTTTCCGTCTGCCGCGCGGAATACGTTGTTTGCACCGGGATAGAAATCATCAATACCGATCGCCTCGATCACGTCGTTGAGCGGCTCGATCAGGCCATTGGCATAATAGCTTTGCACAGCGAATGACGGCAGGTGCGTAACGATATCGGGCACCTCGCCCGAGGAGAAGGCAGCAGCCAGTTGCGGTGCATATCCTTCGTCCGAGGTTGTCTCGAACACCACCCGGAAGCCGGGATGCATCGCCTCGAACTGGGCGATCTGGAACCGATAGGCTTCGAGCTGCGCTGGCGCGGCCTGCGGCGACCACCAGCGCAGGGTTACATCCTGCGCAAAAGCCCGCACGGGCAGCGATGACAACGCTGCCGTAGCGGCCATCCCTTGCAGCGCACCGCGCCGGGTAAGTCCAAACTTGTTGATCATTTTCTTCTCTCCCTGCTTGCGTCAAGTGTTCACATAGCGCACTCTTGTGCGATATTAACACCGCATTGGCCGCCCTAGGCAAGAAGTCTTTTGCAAAATTTGACGCGGCGAATGAGATTGGACTTGAGTACAGTATGGGGATCGGCAAACGCCTTTGTTCCAGAGCAGGGAGGATCGGATGAACGAAGAGCGGACCGGAAAAGTCGCAGAAATCGAAGAGGTTCGGCCCCCGTCGCGCACTGGCCTGATGACCGCGTCGCCCGACACGCCGGACGATGACGACACCGCTGGGCTGAACCCGCGGGACTATGTCAGTTCGCTCGCGCGTGGACTTGAGGTTCTGCGCGCCTTCAACCGCACGCGGCGCAAGATGACCCTATCCGAGGTGGCGGCGGAGACAGGCAATACCCGTGCCGGTGCCCGCCGCATCCTGCTGACGCTGGTACACGAGGGCTACGCGGTCGCCGATGGCAAGTTGTTCGACCTGACGCCGCAGGTCCTGGAACTGGGCTACTCGGTATTGTCCTCCAAGGGTGCCTGGGACATCGCGCGCCCGTTCATCGACCACCTGTCCGAGGAACTGCGCGAATCCGTTTCGGCCGCCGTGCTGGACAGGTTCGACGTCGTCTATGTCACGGGCACCCAGTATCATCGTGTCATCAGCGTGGGCATCACGGTGGGCGCCCGCTTTCCCGCGCATGCCACCGCCACCGGCCGGGTGCTGCTGGCTGCGCAACCAGATGAGATGTGGCCCGGCATCATCCAGAACATCCCGCTGACGCCGCTGACCGACCGCACCGTGACCGACCGACAAGAATTTCGCCGCATCCTCGAGCAGACGCGCGCGCAGGGTTGGTCGCTGGTAGATCAGGAACTGGAAATCGGGCTGGCTTCGATCGCGGTGCCGCTGCGCAACGCCTCGGGCGGACTGGTGGGGGCGATCAATGTCGGCGTGCCGGTGATCCGGATGACACCGGCCCAGATGATCGAACAGATCCTGCCGCGGCTGCTGGAGACGGCGGACAACATCTCGCAAGCACTCAAGCGCTGAACCGGGCCGGGGAATAGGGATCGACATCCGTGCAGGGTGGTAGCCCCAGCGCCAATTCTGCCGCGGCGCGGCCCACCAGCGGGCCCAGCGTGTAGCCCGCGTCTCCCGGAACAGCCAGCAAGATGCGCTCAACCCCTGGTATGTGGCCAAGCACGGTCTTTCCATCCACGGTGGAATTCATCCCCGCCCAGGTGCGCAGTACGCGCAGCCGGCCGATGGCGGGCACCAATCGCTCTGCCAGCGCGACATTCGGCAACATCGAAGCCGCTAGTACCTCCGGCACTGCGGCCTCTCCGCGCGACTTTGCTGGCCATCCCCCCCCTATGACGATCTGGCCGGAGGCGAACTGCTTCATCGTGATCGGCCGCTCGGCATGCTGAATCAGGTGATGAAGCTGCACTTCGCCGGGTTCGGTGATGTTCATGTGCAAAGGCTCGGCGCGGCTGGGCAGGACAAGGCCAAGGCTGCCGGTCAGTCCGCCCGCACCCCAGGCGGCGGCAAGGATTACCTTGGCGGCGCGATAGCTTGCTCGCTGCCCCAGTGCAACACCGTCCCCTGACAGTGAAAGGATGCGGTCGGAAGCAAAGTTGACGCCACGCCGCTCTGCCTCTGTTCGCAGTCGCATATTGGCAGTCAGGGGGTTGAGCTTGCCCTCGTTGCGGCAAAGTTCCGCGCCCACAATCTGCTGACCAATCCAAGGCGCAATCCGATCCAGCGCGTTCCGGTCGAGCAGAACAACATCCAGCCCCTTCGCCTCTTCGCGTCGGGCCTTGGCTTCCAGGAACCGCATTTGCTCGGCGCCTTCGGCCAGCATCAACCCACCCTCCCGGCGCATCTCGAAGGGACCGTGCGCAGTCTCAAGCCGATCCCATTCCTCGACCGCCTGTAGGTAGAGAGGCAACGACGCTTCGACGTTCGGGGCCTGCTCTGGAAACAGCCTGATGAACCGGCTCTGTAGCTGCACATGCAGGCTGCCCGCGTTGGAGTTGGAACCGGCGTTCATCCCGGCATCGATCAGCGTAACCCGTGCGCCATGCTCGGCTGCCCTCAAGGCAGCTGTCAGTCCGACAACGCCGCCCCCAATGACGATCAGGTCGGAGGCGTCAGTTGTTGGCATCCAGCGTCTCTTGCGCGGCAAGGATTGCTGAAATTGCGACGGGCTTGATCGGGACGCGGGGGGCAAAGAAGCTCCGGTCGCCAATCGCCGCACCTTGCCGCTCAGCCAGCAACCGCACTGCCGCCGGGCCGCAATACCTACCCTGGCAGCGCCCCATTCCCAGCCGCGTCGCCCGTTTCACCGTTCCAACATGTCCCGTGTCGTGCCCCATCGCTTCGCGCAGTTCGCCAAGCGTCACCTCTTCGCAACGACAAACGATCGTGTCGTCCGCTGCGTCAAGCGGCCGTGGTGCCGGCGCGTGCAGCGCCCAGAGCCGCCGCTGGAACCGCCGATGTCGGTTTAGCGCGCGCTGACCGGCGAAAAGATCATGGGCGTCGCCGTGCCCGCAGGCCGCCGCCGCAGCCATCCCTGCAATCACTCCTTCAGCCGCCGCCGCTGGAGCCCCGCCAAGACCGGCGCAGTCGCCGACCGCGTATAGGCCCGGCACCGATGTCTCCATCTTTTCGGTTCGCTCGCAGCGCAAATGGCCGAAGCCGGGATCGTAGCGCATGGCAGCGCCCAAGAGACGCAGGATTTCATTCTGCGGCTCGAACCCGTCATTCATGCACAGCGCATCGACCGCCACCTCTCGCATCCCACCGGGACCGTCGAAGACCGCGCGCAAGCCAACCGCGGAAGGCTCGATACAGCGCAGCTCGGTGCGGTAGCGGATGGGAACGCGGCGCGTCCGCAGTCCTCGGAGGAGTCCCACACCCTTTAGCGCCAGGGCCGGTCCAGTGAGCAGCAGAAGAAGGGCGGAAACCGGCGCGGAAAGTGGCGATGCGGCGGCCTCGGCCACCAGCGCGACCTCGGCCCCGCCCTGAGCCAGTTCCAGCGCCACCTGCAGGTTCAGCGGGCCAGAGCCACAAACGGCGACCCGGCGACCCGGCAGGGTGCGATAACTGCGCCACAGGGTCTGTGCGGCGCCCGTCGTCATCACCCCCGGCAGGGTCCAGCCAGGTACCATGCGGGGCCGTTCGTAGGCCCCCGTCGCCACGATCAGTGTCTTTGGTTGGGCGATCAGCGCGCCTCCGGCCCGCTCGGCCAGGATCAGCGGCCCCTCAAAGGCCCCCCAGACCTCGACACCGCCCATGATCGTCGCGCCTGACCTGCGCGCGGCTTCGACCAATGCTGCGCCTTCGACCTGTTGCCCGTCCAGCGCAGGCCCCTCGGCGGCTTGCTTGTAGTATTGCCCCCCGGCAACCTTGCGTTCGTCCAGCACAACAACCGACGCCCCAGCGCGCGCCGCCGCGATCGCTGCGTTCAGGCCCCCTGCCCCACCTCCGATGATCAGAACATCTGGGGTGATGAGTTGGCTTGCCGCAGGGGGGACAGCGGCCGCTTCGGTCAACTTCGGCAGCGCCACCTGTCGCATAACCTCAGCGCCTGCCTCGACCGGGGTCATGCAGGCGCGGCGGTTGGGTGAACCGTTCAGGGTGACCAGGCAATCCTGACAAACACCCATGCCGCAGAAGATGCCCCGCTGTGCCCCCGTCACCGTCTCGCGAAAGACGCGGTGTCCTGCCGCTGTCAGTGCTGCGGCGATTGACTGGCCCGACTGGGCAGAAACCGAGCGCCCCTCGAATGTGAACGTCAGGTCAGTCGGCATTGCTGCCCTCATCCGTCAGCCGGTCGCGCAGTGCAATCAGTTCAGCAATGGCGCGCCCGCGCCAAAGGGCCCGACTGGGCAGATCCTCTGCCTGTACCATCGCTCGGCGCTGGGCCTCGACCCGCGCAACCAGATCAGGACGCCAGTCGCAATCCCGTTCGCCCCGCGCCTCTCCCATAGCGCGATAGGCCGGCCCCATCCGCGCGGCATGCGCCCGAATGCCACCCGGGGTGTTCAGTTCCGCCGTTTCGAAAGGGCCCGACAATGCCCAGCGCGGGCCGAGGCTGAGGCGCATCACCGCCTCGATCCCCGCCACGTCCACCACGCCCTCGTCCACCAGACGATAGGCCTCGCGCAGCACGGCGCCTTGCAGCCGGTTCATCACGAAGCCCTCGATCTCATGGCCAAGCGTCACCGTTCTGAATCCGGCTTCCGTGAACAGGACTTTCGCACGATCCACTGTCGTTGCAGCCGTTCGCGGACCGGGCACTAGTTCGATCACCCGCAGCACCGCAGGCGGGTTCGCGGGATGAGCGACCAGCGCGCGGACCTGGTCAGTTGGATGGGGCAGGATGCGCGAGATCGGGATCGCGGACGAGGCGGTGGCAAGCACGCTCGCAGGCCCTGCCCGGGACAGCAGCCCTGCGAATATCGCCTGCTTGGCCTCCAGCCGCTCTGGCCCCGCCTCGATTACCAGATCTGCCCCTGCCAGCGCCGAGGAGGCCTCGGGCAGGACGTTCATTTCACCCATGCCACCTCGCGCGACGCCCGCCAGTGCCATTGCCTGCCGCTGCGCGTCCAGGCCCTGGGCGGCGCCGGCGCGCCGATCCGCATCAGGCTCGGCGAGCGTCACCGCCGCCCCGGTATCGGCAAAGACGGCCGCGAAGGACAGGCCGATGCTTCCCGCACCAAGAATTACAACTTTCAACGTCATCACATATCCTGTTGCCTGCGTACGTTCACATGCCGCACAGTTGTGCGAAAATTAGCGGGCCGCGAAGCGAAAGAAAAGGACGAAGAATGAAGCCAATGATTGGGCGAACAGCTGTGGTCACAGGCGCCGCAGGCGGCCTGGGACAGGCGATTGCCGCACGTCTGGCGCACTCAGGGGCAGCCGTTGTCGCGATCGATACGGAGCCGGCGCTCGCACAGGCAAATTTGCCACAGGACTGGAAGGTCGAGCCCATCGACCTTGGCACCGACGCTGCGCTGGAGCGGCAAAAGATGTTGGCAGACGTACTTGGATCGGTCGACATCGTCATCGCCAACGCCGGTCTCGTGCCGCCGTGGCGCGGGGTTACGGAACTCGATGCGGCGGAGTGGCAGCGGGTGATGGCCGTCAACGTCTGGGGTGTGGCGGCCACGCTGGGCGGATTCGCCGGGGCGCTGGCACATTCGGGGCGCGGGGCGGCGGTTCTGATGGCCTCGATCAATGCCTATCGCGCGCATCCGAACCAGATGCTCTACACCACATCCAAGCACGCGGTGATCGGCATCATGCGCACGGCGGCTCTGGACCTCGGGCGGCAGGGCACGCGTGTGAACGCACTCGCACCGGGGCCGGTCGCGACCGAGGCGCTGTTGGGCCGACTGGCCTATCGCCACGGCTTGGGTGGCCCTGCGCCCGAGGAGGCTTTGGCGGCCATGGCAACGGAAACCGCTCTTCGCCGCATCGCCACGCGGGAACAGGTGGCCGAGGCGGCGCATTTCCTGGCCTCCGACGCCGCTGCCGGCATCACTGGGGTGGTTCTGCCGGTCGAGGCGGGGTTGACCTAGCCGAGCGGCTTCCAGCCATGCTGGGCCAGAATCTCGTGGCTGGCGCGGATGTCGCCATCAGGGTCGGCGCCTTCTGCCAGCGCATCGGCGATGATCTCAAGAACAGTGGCGCCGGTATAGCCGATGTCGTTCAGCGCCTTGGCCACCGGCCCCGGCTGCACGATCCCGGTGCCAAGCCGCTCATGCTTGAAATCGCCATAGCCGGAATCGGAGATGTGGATGTTCCTGACCAGCGGCCCCAGCATCCGGATCGCCTGTGCCGGATCTTCCTTGATGTAGGCGCTGTTGCAGACGTCGAAGTTGATCGCGACCTCGGGGCCGATCAGTTCGGCGGTCTCCTTCATGTCCTTGGCCGTGGGAAGGTAGGTGAAGGGCACGTTCTCCAGCAGCAGTTCCACCCCGGTGCCCTTCGCATGCGCAACGAGCTTCTTCATTCCCTCGACGAACCAATCGAGCATCCACTGATGCGGGGGATTGATCAGGCTGTTCACCGGGCCGGGGATGGCGACCACGTAGGGGCAGTTCAGTTCTGCGGCCAGGTCGATCGCCTCGCGGTAGCGATCGAGCGTGTATTCGCGCATCAGCACGTCCACGCCATTGGGGTTGTTGTCCAGCAGTGGATAGCAGAACGAGGTGAGCGTGCATCCCTCGCCCTCCAGCCAGTCCTTGTAGCCCTTCCGCTGCTCCGGGCTCAGTTCCCGGGGCCAGCAATGGGGCGGAAAGATCATCAGCTCGAACTTGTCGTAGCCAAGCCCGTGCAGGTGCTTCAGCGCGCCAAGACCGTCGTGGGAATAAAGAAACGGAAAGGTGCTTGCAGCCACGTCCAGTTGAGCCATTCTTCGGGTCCTTTCGTCCGGTCGTTCGATGTGTTCACTTCGCGCACAAAAGTTACTATACCGCACGAAATACCTGGATCAATCGGAAATGAAGGACAGACATGCCCAGTACCCTCTTCTCCCCGTACCCGCTTGGTCCGATCACCGTGCCGAACCGGATCGCGGTCGCCCCGATGTGCCAGTACATGGCGCAGGATGGCGTGCCGACCGACTGGCATCTGGTCCATCTGGGCCAGTTCGCGCAATCCGGTCCCGGCCTGATCTGCACCGAGGCGACGGGGGTGGAGCCCGCGGGGCGCATCACCCCGGGCTGCACCGGGCTGTGGAACGATGAACAAGAAGCCGCCTGGGCACATATCCTGACCTTCTGCCGCTCGGTCGGACCGGCGAAGCTGGGCATCCAGTTGGCACACGCCGGTCGCAAGGCGAGCACCCTGCCGCCCTGGGAAGGCGCTGGCCCGGTGCCAGAGGGTCAGGGAAACTGGCACACCTTCTCCGCCTCGGCCGCGGCCTATCTGCCGGACTGGAGCGTGCCCGAGGCACTGGACGATGCCGGCATCGCGCGGGTAATCGAGGCTTTCCGACAGTCCGCCGCAAGGTCGGCACGGGCTGGCTTCGATTTCGTAGAGATCCATGCCGCCCACGGCTACCTGCTGCACCAGTTCCTCTCGCCCCTGTCCAATAAGCGCACCGATAGCTACGGCGGCTCACTCGACAACCGAATGCGTCTGACGCTGGAGGTGTGTGAGGCGGTACGCGCGGCCTTCCCGTCCGACCGGGCGGTGATGCTGCGCTTGTCGGCCAGCGACTGGGCGGATGGCGGCTGGGACGTGGCACAATCCGTGGTGTTGTCGCGGGCTCTGCGCGAACTGGGCTGCGACATGATCCATGTCAGTAGTGGCGGGTTGACGAATGAGCAGAAAATCGTCCCCGGGCCGGGCTACCAAGTGGCGTTCGCCGCCACGATCCGGCGCGAGGCCGAGGTGCCGGTGATGGCGGTGGGCCAGATCACCGAAGCATTGCAGGCGGAAACCATCCTTAGGTCGGGTCAGGCCGACATGGTGTCGCTGGCGCGGGGCATGCTGTGGAACCCCCGCTGGGCCTGGCATGCGGCGGCGGAACTGGGCGAGGACCTGTCGCTGCCCGCGCCCTATGCCCGCTCCAATCCGGCGCTGCGGGGCAAACCCTTCATCACCCGGAAATGAGGCGAAAATGGATCTGAGCGACAAGACCGTCATTGTCACCGGCGCGTCCAAGGGGATCGGCGCGGCAACTGCCGCCGCGATGGTCGCCGCCGGCGCAAGACTCATCGCCCATTACGGCAGCGACCGCGCGGGGGCAGAGGCGGCAGTGGCCGATGCCGCGCCTGGGCAGGCGCGGCTCATCCAGGTCGATCTCTCGGACATGGCGGCGGTCGATGCCTTCTGGGCCAAGGCTTGCGATGACGGCCTGCCCGACGTGTTGGTCAACAATGCAGGCATCATGCGGCAGATCGGCGGGATCGAGGACGGTATCGACGACTGGGATCACGTCTGGGCCGAGGCGATGGCCGTGAACGTCCATGCCCCCGCCCGCCTGATGCGCCACGCCGTGCGCGGCTGGCTGGAGGCGGGGCGTGGGGGCAGCGTGATCGGGATCGGCAGCTGGGTCAGCACGCGCGGCACATCACATCAAGGCTCGATCGCCTATGCTGCGTCAAAGGCCGCCATCGCCGCGGCTACAAAGACTGTGGCGCGAAACTACGCGAACCGCGGCATTCTCGCCTATGTCATCGCACCCGGCGTCGTCCGCACCCGGATGTCCGAGGAGTCAGCCGCCCGCACCGGAGGCGAAGCTGCCGTGACAGCGGGCCTGCCGATGGGAGAATGGGTGCCGCCAGGAGAGATCGCGGATCTGGCGGTCTATCTGGCGCGCGGCCGCGCCCGCCACCTGACGGGCGCGACCATCGACATCAACGGCGCAGCTTATATCAGATGACCTTATTCGGCGGCCTTCGCGCCTCGCGCCTCGATGGCGTCCACCACGGCGTCAAGTTCCCGCATCAGCGGCACCATTCTCGCCACCCGCTCGCGCCCCTCGTCGCCAAGCGAGGCGAAGGTGGTGATCGGCGCGCGCACGTCGCCCACCGGGCAACCGGCAGCCGCCGCCAGCGCCTTGGAATAGCACTGGTGCCCATAGAGCGGGTGTCCCTCGGTGATGATCGCGTCGAACTTCTGGATGATGCGCTGCACGGCCCAGACATCGTCCCAGCGGCCCTGTTCGGCCCATTCCACGAACTTGACCGAGGCACGGGGGATGTAGTTGCCATAGGGGTTCACGTAGCCGACGGCGCCCATCTTGTAGCTTTCCAGCACCTGCTGGCCGGCCCAAACGTTCATCAACCCGTCGCTCTCGACAATGATCGCGTGGATGCGTTCGATCCGCTGGCTGGCTTCCTTGATGTAGCGGATCTGCTCGAAGCTCTTGGTCAGCCGGCCCACCAGCTTCGCGCTCATGTCCACGTTGCTGGTGAACGGGTTGTTGTAGAGCATGATGGGAATGCTGACCGCCTCGCAGATCGCCCTGTAATAGTTGAAGATCTCGTCGTCAGTCGGCGTGTAGTAATAGGGTGGGATGATCATCAACCCGTCGGCGCCCAAATCCTCGGCCTGCTTGGAGTAGCGCACGGCATGGGGCGTGTAGGCGTTCATCGTGCCGATGAGGACGGGGATGCGGCCCGCGATATGCTTCACCGTAGCCTCGACGAATTCCGCGCGTTCGTCGTCGCTGATCGTCAGGAACTCTCCGGTGGTGCCAAGGATGATGATGCCCGGCACGCCGTTGGACAACTGCCAGTCGAGGAAGCGGCGCCACGCGGGATAGTCGATGGCGCTGCCATCTTCAGTGAACGGGGTGATGGTGACGGTATAGCTGCCCGAGAAATGTTTCATGGGGCGGTCCTTTCTGTACGGCAAGTGCCGGTGAGGGTGGGATGAAGACGGATGTTGCGGTGATCGGCGGTGGCCTCGTGGGGGCGGCGACGACCTTTTACCTGGCGGCCGAGGGCGCGGAGGTGCTTCTGCTCGAAGCGGATGATCTGAACACCCGCGCCTCGGGCACCAATGCGGGCTCGATCCACCTGCAAATTGCGCACGCCGAATTCGTGGCACTGGGAGAGGGTTGGGCCCGCCGCTACGCGCCGACGTTGCGGCTGCTGAAGGCCTCGCTGCAGTTGTGGCAGGGCCTGGGCGAGGTGCTGGGCGTTGATCTGGACGTGAAGCTGGCCGGCGGCCTGCTGGTCGCCACCACCGACGACCAGATGCGCCAGATCGCCGCCAAGGCTGCCATCGAGCGGGCGGAGGGCGTGGAGACCGAGGTGATCGACCGCGCGACGCTGCGCCAGCTTGCGCCCTATCTGTCGGACCGCGCCATAGGGGCTGGGTTCTGCGCGATGGAGGGCAAGGCCAATCCGCTGCGTGCGACCCCGGCCTATGCCGCCGCAGCCGAGGCGCGCGGCGCAACGATCTGGACCGACGCACCGGTCACTGCCATTGACGCCACGACCGGCGGCTACCGACTGCAAACGGCGCGCGGGCCGGTCGAGGCCGGGCGGGTTGTCAATGCCGCCGGGGCACAGGCCGCCGAGATTGCGTCGATGCTGGGCCTTTCCATCGGGCTGCAGGGGTTTCCACTGCAGGTGACCGTCACCGAGCCACTCGCCCCCTTGATCCCGCATCTGGTCTATTCCGCAGCCGACCGGTTGTCGGCCAAACAGGCGGCAAACGGCACCTGCCTGATCGGCGGTGGCTGGCCCGCGCGGCTGCGCCGCGACGGCGTGCTGGTCGTCGATCCCGCCAGCATCACTGGCAACATGGCAACCGCCGCCTCGGTCATCCCGGGCTTGGCGCAAGCCCGTGCTGTGAGAACATGGACCGCGACCGTCAATGGCACTGCGGACTGGCGGCCGCTGATCGGAGCGGTGCCGGGGCATCCGCACTTCTTCCTTGCCCTCTTCCCATGGATGGGGTTCTCCGCGGGGCCGATGACGGCCCGGCTGGTGACCGATATGGTGCTGGGCCGCGCCCCGCGCCTGCCGCTCAAGGGCATTTCCGCGCTGGAAGACTGACCGACGCATGGTTCAAGCCGCGCCCCGCTTGGCCACGCCCGCACCCGATTTCCGCTTGTAGGCGCGCCATGTCATCGCCCATTTCGCCGGATCCTCGAACGCCTCTCCCTTCACCTGCGCGATGGGCTGGTTGTGCGGCGCGGTCTTTACCAGATCCGGCGTCTCGCGCGCTTCCTTGGCGATCTGGGCGACGACTGCGATCCAGCTGTCGATATCGGCCTTGGACCACAGCTCCCCGGCCTCGGGCGTGAACGGTTCGGGTACGATCCAGGGCTCGTGGCTCATCCACCAGGGGTCGATCCCATAGTCCGCCATCCGGTTGGCGAAATCGACCGTTCCGACGCCGGTTTCCTCGGTCAAAGGGCCCAACGACCAGCGCGTCATTTCCATCCGCCGTACGGCGATGTTGTCGTGACTGCGCTGCAGGCCGGGGATCTGCGCCAGCTTCCTGTCCATGTAGTTGTTCGCCACGACCGAGATGTCCGAGGCGAGGTTGATCCCCTCGGCCCCCATCGCGCGCGCCCATGCCCAGGCCTTCACCACCTGCGGGACGTTGCCCCAGAACTCGCGGATCTTGCCGCAGGATTTCGGGCGAACCTCGTCCAGCAAATAGCGACCATCCTGCAGGTCGACCAAAGGCGCGGGCAGGTAGGGCGCCAGCTCCTCGGTGCAGCCATAGGCCCCGACGGCCGGGCCGCCGCCGCCCTTTGGCGCGCCAAAAGTCTTGTGCAGCATGAACATGCAGGCATCGAAGCCCAGTTCGCGCGCCGACAACTTGCCCATCACCCCGTTGAAATTGGCATGGTCGTAGAAGATCAACGCGCCCGCTTCCCTCGCCACCCGCACCCATTCCTTTATCTCGGGGTTGTAGATGCCCATGTCGTCGGGGTTGTTGATCATCACCAGCGCGGTCTTAGGCCCCACCGCAGCCTTCAGCGCGTCGAGCGAGGGATAGCCGTTCTCCTCCAGTGGCAGGTTGACGACCTTGAAGCCAGCTGCCGCCGCCGTCGCGGGGTTGCACGGATGCGCCTGGATCGAGGTGACCATCTCGGTTCGCTGATCCAGTTCGCCCCGGTCAGCCCAATAGGCCCGTGCCACCGCAGTCATGGTGTAAGCCGCATCGGCCCCGCCGCCGGCCTGGAACACGAACCGGTCCATGCCGGACAACTCGCGCAAGATCAGGTCGAAATCGTGCAGGATGCCCAGCACACCCTGCAGCGTGTCGGGGTGTTGGTAGGGGTGAACCTCCGCCAGTTCGGGCCGCAGCGTGGCGTATTCGGCGGCCTTGGAGTTGTATTTCATCGTGCAGGTGCCGAACAGGCTGACGCCCATCATGCCCAGCGTCATCTGGCTGAGGTGCAGGTAGTGGCGCTGCACCTCGAACTCGGTCACTTCCGGAAGCTCCGGGCGGTCCTTGCGGGTCATCGGGGCGGGGATCTGCGCCTCGCCTACTTCCGGCTCCGGCGCGGGGAACAGCTGGCCGCGCGCGCCGGGGCAGCCCATCTGGGTGATCACAGGCTCGTCCCATTTCGCGGCGTGAAACTGCGGCAGACGGGTCATTTGCAGATCTCCTTCAGCGTCTCGGCCAGCCGACGGATGTCGGCGGCGGTGTGCACCTCGGTCACGCAAAAAAGCGCGCATTGGCCTAGGTTCACCTCGGCGGAGATGTCCTTGCCGCCAAAGATGCCGCGGGCGCGAAGTGCATCGTTGATCTCGGCCACGGTCTTACCGGTGCCGTCGAAGTTCACCACGAATTCCTTGAAGGTTGTGTCGGGCCAGACGATCTTCACCCCCGGAACCTCGGCCAGCAGCTTTGCGGCATAGCGTGCCCGGCTCAGAATCAGCGTTCCCAGTTCGCGGAAGCCGTCGGGGCCCAGCAGCGCCATGTAGACCGCTCCGGCGATGGCCCAGAGGTATGTGGAATTGCCGGTCCAGTCCTTGCCCTCTTCGCGCATCCCGTAGGAGTTCTGATGCGCGCAGGCGAGGCCGAAGCCAAATTGCCCCTCCTCCTGCGTCTCGGCGATGGAGACGAGGAAGCCGTTATATTCGCGCACGTAGCGTTCCTCGTCCCGGCTGGCGATGAAGCCGCCGACGCCGCCGCCGCAGTTCATGTGCACGCCCAAGGGCTGCACCGGGCCGGTGACGATGTCCGCACCGTAATCCCCCGGCGCCATCATCACGCCGAGGCTGACCGGATCGACGCCGACGATGGTTTCGGCCCCCGCCGCGCGCGCGGCCTTGGCGATATCGGCCGCGCCGGTCTCGATCGTCCCCAGATAGGCGGGGTTCTCGAAATAGACCGCCGCGACATCGGGGCCGAGCTTCGCCTTCAGATCGCCCATATCCATCCGGCCAGAGGTCGGGTCGGCGGCAACCAGCACCACCTCGATGTGGCTTTGCATCTCGGACGGCTGGCAATAGGTGCGGATCACCGACAGCCGTTCCGGATCGGAAAGTTGCGGCACCAGCACCTTGTTCCGCCCGGTAATGCGGGCCGCCATTCGGATCGCGTGGCCGATGGCGCAGCCCCAGGAATAGACCGGCAACTGCACCACATCGAGGTTCAGCAGCGCGCCAAGCTGGCTCTGGAACTCGAACCACGCCTGATTGCGGCCGTGGTCGGATTGGTAGCTGCCCCAGACGTTGGTGGCGAATTCTGTCCGCCCGACGATCTCGTCCACCACCGCCGGAACGTGGTGCTGCCAGACACCTGCTCCAAGGAAGCTGAGATTGTCCTCGCAGCTCGCGTTCTTCTTCAGCCTGCCGACCAGTTCGCGCTTCAACTCGACCTCCGACGACAGCGCCGGCGGCAGGTTCAGCGGCGTCTTGCGGAAGTGGTCGCCGGGGATCTGTTCAAAGACCTCGGCGGTGGATTTCGCGCCGATCTCGGCCAGCATCGCCTCGATCGCTCCGGGTGCCGATAGCGCCATCCAGGGATGGCCGCGTTGTCCGGTTTTCATGCTTTACCCCCTGTTCGGAATCCTGTCGAAAACTGCACAAAAGTTCGCATATCGCACGCGGGCTTTCAACTGGCACCGATGCGCATCATCGTGAAACGCCCCGGCCCGGTCTGCACGCGGATATGGCCCGACAGCGCGGCATCCAGCGCGGGATCTCCGGTATCCACCCACAGGCGCGGTTGCGCGAGTGCCGCGAGCTTCTCCTCGGAGGCCAGCACGATCAGCCCGTCGCGGCCCGCGCGCGCGATCAGTCGCGGGCCGATCTGCTGATTACCCCGGCCCAGCAGAAACCCTTGCTGCCCAGTCACCCCCAGAATCAGCCGCACCGGCCCGTCACCTGCCAATCGCTCCAGGTCATCGGAGGTGGCATCGCGGGTGACCAATGCGCCGTCACGGATTGCATCCACACCCAGAAGGGTCGGCTTGTGACCGAGCGCCTGCGTCACCAGCCCGGCACTGCGGCCCGGCCCGATGACATGCAGCACGCCCGGCACCATTCCGCCCGCCACCTCTTGCGCGGCGGCGGCCAGCGCGGCGTCATGGTCCCGGCGCGGCCCGCCCTTGGCCGCCTGCATCCGGCCGCGCGCGACTGGCACCCGCGCCATGCCGTAGAGACGGGGCGCGATGTGGCCCGCCCGCAGCGCGGCCTCGTCGATGTCCATCACCTCCGCCTCGGACCACGCAACCCTTTCAGGTGAGGCGAATATGTCGGCCAGCAGGTTGCCCGCAGCCTCTGGCGAGACGGCGAAGACGCCGGAATGCATCTTCACCCCGCAGGGGATGCCCAGCATCGCCGCCCCACCCAGGTCCGCTGCCACGTCGCGTGCAGTACCGTCGCCGCCGGCAAGCACGACCAGCTCGGCGCCCATCGCCTTCACCGCCGTGCGCGTGTCGCGGGCCGTGCCGGTGGGTGTCAGTTCCAGTACCGAGAGTGTCAGATCGAGGTCCTCTGCCCAGTCCGCCCCCAACGGGCCGGGGGCTGTAACCAGCGCCGCACCGGGATGGGCGGCAGCAAGGCGTTTCAGCGCGCGCCGTGCCCGCGGCCCGGCCTGCGGGACCGCCCGGCGCCGCAGCGCCTCGGCCACCGTGTCAGGGCCGTCGGTGCCCTTCAGCCCGACAGCACCGCCCAGACCCGCTACCGGATTGACGATGAACCCGACCCGCATAGTCAGAACAGCCCGACCCGAACGTGCAGGATCGGGTTGACCTGCGTGAACATCAGCCAGAACTCCAGTGCGCAGGCGAAAACCACCGTCACCACGATCATCAACTGTCGCCACGGCTCTGGAAACAGCGCGGCCTTCGCCAGCGTGAGCTTCAGGTGGGTCGAGCCGACACGCCAGTTCTTCTGGACCATCCAGAAATAGCAGAGCGACCAGACGCTACACGCCAAGATCGGCGCCAGCCTCACTGCGTCAATCTGAACGCTTCGGGGCTTCGCGATCTCCGAGCAGACCATCAGCGCCTCTGCGGGCAGGATCGCCCACGAGGCAAGTTGAGGCACAATCGCAAGCTCGCCGCCCGGCCCCGATCGCCGTTTGCCCGCTGCGGCTTGTACACTTAAGCACCCCCGCGAAATTGTTCGCATGTCGCACACCTGTTGCCTAAATGCAGATGGCGGGACTGAGGGTCAAGAGTCGCCTGACGCCCATGTGGTAATCCTCCCCGTTTTGACGGGGCGCGGCCGTAAAACTCACGCGGCTTCCGGGCTTTCCTGGGCGTGGATCGCCTTGAGCATGTGGCTGATCTCACGAACCTTCGTCGGCGGCACATGGCTGAAGACGTTGCGGTAGAAATGCACCATACAGCGTTCGCGTCGGGCGTCGGGCGGAGAGTCGGCGATGCTTTCCACAAGGCCACAGCATGCGTCAGAGATGATCAACTGCACGCCGCTCAGACCGCGATCGACCAGGTGGCGCAGGAAGACCGACCAGCCGGACTTGTCCTCCTTGGCGCCCTCGCAGATGCCGAGGATCTCACGGTAGCCCTCGGAGTTGAAGGCGCTCGCCACACCCCGGGCGCAGTCGTCTGGAAACAGATCGACCGCTTCTCCTCATCCGTCCAGAGCCGCTTCATCCGACACGCCACGCCTTCACCATAGTGTCCACTATCGTTGGTGGACACTATCCGGCTCTCTCACCGGCCCACTCCGTCTCGAAGAACTGCCAATCGATCAGCGCCGCAAGCTTCACCATCTCGCGGCGCATGTCGATCATGTCGGTCAGAAATCCTGCAGTTGCAGGACATCAAAAGACGCAGCTCAGGAAAAAAAAATCAACGTGTTGGAACTTGTTCAGACCGGACTACTTCACAGTCCGAATTCATGAAGGTCAGATATGTTGTAGCAACGCCCGCCTCAGGTTTCAGTGGCCGCGCGGAGGGTGTCGATCAACGCTCGCTTCTCCTCGAAGCCGATGCCAGGCGCTTTGGGTAGGGCCACCCTGCCCGCCTCGACCTCGATGCCGTCTGCGAAGCCGCCGAAGGGAGCGAAGACCTCCGGATAGCTCTCGTTGCCACCAAGCTTGAGCCCAGCCGCTATATTGAGCGACAATTGGTGGCCGCCGTGCGGTATGCAGTTGCGCGACGTGAAACCCTCCATACCGATCGCGTCCAGAGTGCGGAGGTATTCGACGAGACCGTATGAAAGGGCGCAGTCGAACTGGAGCCAGTCCCGGTCGGGACGCATCCCGGCATAGCGGGCGAGATTGCGGGCGTCTTGGTGGGAGAAGAGATTCTCGCCGGTTGCCAATGGATGCGGATATACCTGTGCAAGCTCGGCTTGGAGCGCAAAGTCGAGCGGATCGCCCGCCTCCTCGTACCAGAAGAGGCCGTAGGGCTTCAGTGCCTCGGCGTAGACAAGTGCGGCGTCGAGGTCGAACCGGCCGTTTGCATCGACAGCAAGGTATTTGCCCTCTCCAACTACCTCGAGTACCGCCTCGATTCGCCGCAAATCTTCTTCGAGCGGCGCACCGCCAATCTTCATCTTGACGACCTCGTAGCCCATCCTCCGGTAGCGCCGCATCTCGTCCTGCAACTGACGGTCGTCTCTGTCGGGATAGTAGTAGCCGCCGGCGGCGTAAACGAAGACGCTGTCATCGGCCTCACCAGTGCCGTAGCGGTCGGCGAGGTGGCGCCAGAGAGGCACGCCCTCGATCTTCGCCACCGCGTCCCAGACCGCCATGTCGACGACCCCGACCGCCACCGAACGCTCACCATGACCGCCGGGCTTTTCGTTCGCCATCAGGGTGGCCCAGATCCGGTGCGGGTCGAGGTTGTCGCCTGTATTTTCCAGAAGGCTTTCCGGATCGGCATCACGAAGGCGCGGCAGGAAGCGCTCGTTGAGCAACCCGCTCGCGGCATACCGGCCGTTCGAGTTGAAACCGTAGCCAATCACAGGTTTGCCGTCGCGCATCACATCGGTGACGATCGCCACCACGCTCGCCGTCATCTTCGAGAAGTCGATATAGGCGTTGCGAATGGGTGAGGCGATCGGGACCACCGCCTCACGCACATCGACGATCCGGACCATGTCGCTCACCCGTCTTGCTTCAGAAAAGAACGCCGCGGGGAATCGGGATATAGAGAATCCGCGTCATCAGCCAGTAGAAGACGCCGACCATCACCGCAACGACCGCGGTGCGCAGCAACCACCTCGTAGGTGGCGTGCGCTCATGCTCCGCGATCACGATCAGAGCGGTCGCAGCCACGAAGCTTGTAACGACGAACCCGACGGCTGGGAACAGCAAAGCCCAAGCGATCATCACCGCGACAAGGGCAAGGCGGCGGCCGAGTCCTTCGTTTGACGCATCCCCGCCCTCGCCGCTTATCTGTGCTCCGCGGCCGGCGAGCGAAAGCCCGATCTGGATGACTGAAAGGCCGATCAGAAAGCCGCCGATCGTGCGAGGGAAGATCGCCCCGAGCATCGTCATGGAAAGGCTCGACCAGACCGCGTAGATGCCGACCGCTAGAAAGAAAAGCGCGACGGCGGCGCCGGCGAAGTCGGCTCCGATTCGGTCGGTTCTCATCGGCGAATTCCCTCCGCGCGGCGGTTCCGGATCGATTTTACAAGCGGCAAGCAAACCGTCACAAGGATCAGCGCCACAATTGCCCACGAGATCGGACGGTTGATGATGAGCTGGCCGAGGAAGTCGCCGCGGGCCCCCCCGATCATCCAGGCACGTACGAAGCCCTGCTCAGCGATCTGGCCGAGAACGAGGCCGAGGACGATCGGTGACGGGCCGTAGCCCGCGCGGTTGAGGAGCCAGCCGAGGATCCCCATGGCAACCATTACGACAACGTCATTAGGATGATTGTGAACGGCGAAGCTGCCGAGAACGGTCATGAAGGCGATCAGCGGTACGAGGAGCGCCTTCGGCGTTGCCACGATGAACCGGAAGGCATAGCGACCGATCAAGAGGCCAACAGGCAGCATCAGCGCAGTCGCGATCAAAAGTCCGAAGATGAACGTATAGACGATCTGTCCCTGCGTCTCAAAAAGCGCTGGACCGGTACGTATGCCCTGGACGAGGAGCGCGCCGAGGATCACCGCATCAGGCGGCGTGCCGGGAATGCCGAGAACGAGAGTCGGGATGAAACCGCCGCCGACGGTGGCGTTGTTGGCGCTCTCAGTCGAGAGCAGACCGCCCGAAGCGCCCTTGCCATACTCCTCCTGGTTCCGCGCTGTGCGCCGCGCCTCGGAATACGCCACCAGTGATGCGATCGAGCCGCCGGCTCCAGGCAGGATGCCGACGACTGTTCCGATCACCGACGACCGGAGCAGGTTCCAGCCGTCGCGGATAGCGATCCCCATGGCCTCCGCCAAACGGAAACCCCGCCCCGCCGCTGGCGCTTCGAGATGTTGGCCGGGCCGCGCGACCATGTCGATCAGGACCGGGATGCAGTAGAGGCCGATCAACGCCGGGATGATGCCAACCCCGCCCAGCAGTTCGCGCTGGCCAAAGGTGAAACGCACATCGCCCCCCACAACCGCGACCCCGACCATTGAGAGGAGAAGGCCAAGGCATGCCCCCATCAATCCCTTGACGAGGTTACCCTCGGAGAGGACGGCAATCAGTGTGAGACCGAGAACCGCGAGCCAGAAATACTCGGTCGACCCGAAGCGGAGCGCCACCTGCGCCAGAACCGGCGACAGCGTAAGTAAAAGGATCCCGCCAACAAGTCCGCCGGTGACCGAGGCAATCGTAGCGATGGTCACAGCAAGGTCGCCGTCGCCACGGCGTGCCATCGGGTAGCCGTCGAAAGTTGTGGCGATAGCCGAAGGCGTGCCAGGCGTATTGACAAGGATCGCGGCAAAAGCGCCGCCGTAGATTGCACCGGTATAGATCGCACCCAGCATGATGAGCCCGCTGGCCGGATCGAGCGCAAAGGTGAAAGGGACCATGACCGCGATAGCCATGGTTGCAGAAAGACCGGGCAGGGCACCGATCACAGTGCCGCCGATCACCCCGAGGAGCGCGAACATCAGGTTCTGCGCGCTCAGCGCCTCACCGAGGAAACCGAAAATTTCCATGGATCACGTCCCGCTCAAGGCGCCCCAACGGACTGCGGGCCCCACGAAAGGCGCCCGCAGTTTGCTGCGCGTCATCGATTCCTTAGCGACCGGCGCCGAGTTGCTCGGCGATCTCGCCGTAAAATGCCTTGCGCTCTTCCATCCAGTCGGCGGCCTCGTCGTAGGGAACGTCGATCAGCGCGAAGCCGGCTTCTTCCATCTGCTGGATGAAATCCGGATCAGCGTTGATCTCACCGATAAGGCGGCTGAGTTCCTGGCGTGTCTCTTCTGGTGTCGAAGCTGGAACAGCAATGCCGCGATAAGCGCCGCCGACGATTTCGTAGCCGAGTTCACGAAAGGTAGGCACGTCGGGAAAGAGCGAATGCCGCTCCTCCATCGCAACTGCCAGCGTCCGCACCTGGTCGCCCTGACCCGCCGCTACCGTGGTGTAGCCCCAAGCGGCATCGACCTCGCCGCCGAGAAGCGCCGTGATGGATGGCGCAGTACCAGGATATGGAATGTAGGTGAGTACCGCGCCGGTCTCATTCTCGAAGAGTTGGTTGGCGACATCGTTGGCCGAGTTGGTTCCAGAGCCGGAGACAGTCATTGCTCCAGGCGCTTCATTCGCCGCGGCGAGGAAGTCCTCAAGTGTCTCGTGCGGGCTGTCGGCCGCGACGATGAGCGCATCGGGCGTGTAGTGGAAGATATAGACGTTGACGATGTCGTCCGTCTCGTAGCCTGGATCTTGGAGCAGGGGCTGCAGAATGATGTGGGGCAGGTTGGTGCCCATGATTGTGTAGCCGTCGCCTTCGTAGTCGTTCAGCCCCGACCAAGCGGAAGCGCCGCCCGCTCCCGGAAGATACTGGATGATGAGATCCTGGCCAGCGATCTTGGAAAAATAGGGCTGCTGGAAGCGGGCTGAAACGTCACTCTCGCCGCCGGGATCGAAGGGGATGATGTAATTGATTGGCTGGTCAGGGAAAGCCGCGGCCGGCGTCGTCGCGAGGCCGAAAGCAAGAGCGACTAGACCAGCCGCCGAGGCGGTGAAGCGAATGTGCATGGAAGTCCTCCCTTAGTTTGGTTTTCGAATGCGCGTCCTCCGTCACGAGTACCAAGGATAGTCATCTCGTGTACCCGGCACAAGCGCGGTGGGGGTTGCGGTCCGGGCGTTCAGATACAGAAGTTTGATGCGACCGGCAGCGGCTTTCAAACCATGCAAAGCCTGCCCGTTGCAAACGATCCCTTGTCCACTTCCTTGATTCTGCCCTTGACCTGCAGCCACTCATACGGATGGTGGTGCATCAAAACTGCGGCGCGAGCATCGAGTGTGTGAAGGTCGATTGCGCCCAACGCCGTTGGAGGAGTACGCGCGTGGCCGACGTCGTCATATCCGAATTTATGGACGAGGAAGCGATCGACTGGTTGAAGGCGCGGCTCGCCGTCCACTACGATCCCTGTCTCGTCGACCGCCGCGACGATCTCCTTGCCGCAGGTGGCGCGGCGCGGGGGATCATCGTGCGCAACCGCACCCGCGTCGACGCCGAACTGGTAGCGGCGTGGTCATCGCTCCAGGTGGTCGGGCGCCTCGGCGTCGGCCTAGACAACATTGACCTGGACGCGTGCAATGGCCGCAGGATCTCGGTGATGCCGGCCGTGGGGGGCAATACAGTCTCAGTGGCCGAATACGTGATCGCCGCCATCATGATGCTGCGCCGCAACGCTTACCACGGCACTAACGCGGTGTTGGCCGGCAGTTGGCCGCGGCAACAGATGATCGGCGGTGAGGTCGCCGGGACGACGCTGGGCCTCGTCGGCTACGGCGCTATCGCAAGGGCAACGGCCGAACGAGCAATGGCGCTCGGAATGCTGATTGCTGCCTACGACCCCTTCCTCACCAAAGACGATCCAGCTTGGGAGGGTATCGCACGCCACGAGTCGATTGAGGATCTGCTTGCCGACGCCGACGCGGTCAGCCTCCACGTGCCGCTCACAGACGCCACCCGCAACCTTATGGATACTGCCCGGATTGCGGCATTGCAGCCGGGCGCCGTGCTCGTCAACACCGCCCGTGGCGGCATTGTCGACGAGGCGGCGCTCGCCGCGGCGCTCAACGAGGGCCGCCTCGCCGGTGCCGCCCTCGATGTCTTCGCCGACGAGCCGCTCAGGGCGGGCTCCGCCCTTCAGGGCGCAAAGAACCTGATCGCGACGCCTCATATCGCGGGCGTCACTCACGAGAGCAACACCCGGATCAGCTGGATCACTGTGCGGAACGTTGCGAAGTGCTTGGGAGCTTTGGATTGACTGGACGGTCCCGGCGGCGGGCTGCGGCGAGACTTGCACGTAATCGCTTTGAGCGTGTTCACCCCGCCGCTACCGTGGCCGACTTTCTCACCGCCGTTCTCACTCTGTGAGCATAAGCGCAAAGGCTACGACTGCAGCCAGAAACTCGAGCATCGTCCCATAAATCCATCCATCGTTTTGTCTCCTTAGGTGTCACATCCCACATGATTGTAGACCTGTTTTCTGGAGAGTTCGGGCCTTTGACGATACCATTCCTTGAGGGCATCGATGGGTGTTCTTGCCTTAAGGA
>JAWLCA010000025.1:0-56570 GCA_041687395.1 Paracoccaceae bacterium
TGCGACGCCTGGAACTTCTTCGCCAACGACATCGACACCGTCCGCTCAATCACCACCAGAGACTACGCCAAAACGGTCAAAGGTTAAGGCCGTTGGTATAAGTGCAGGTTAACAAAAAATCGAATATCGTTCGTTTTCAATAACATGATTTTTTGTGCACGCGTGCACAACGATCAGATCTGCCGCCCCTGCATCAGCCGCGGCAGATCGCCCGACAGCCCCGCCGCCTCGCGGATGAAGGTCCGCCTCAGGGCCGGAACCCGCCCCACCAGCCCCATTCCCAGGTCTCGCCCGGCCCGCAGGATCGGGTTGTCGTTCGAAAAAAGCCGGTTGAACCCGTCCGTCGCCACTGCCAGCGCCGCCGTATCGAACCGCCGCCACTGGGCAAAGCGGTCCAGCACCGGCCCGGTCCCGATATCCTCGCCCCGCCGCCGCGCCTCGACCAGAACCTCGGCCAGCGCCGCCACGTCCCGCAGACCCAGGTTCAGACCCTGCCCCGCGATGGGGTGCACCCCATGCGCCGCATCCCCCACCAGCGCGACCCGGGGGGCCGTGAAGGACTGCGCCAGCGACAGCGACAGCGGATAGGCATACCGCGCCCCTGCCAGCCGGATCTCGCCCAGGAAATCCCCGAACCGTGGCCGCAGCACCGCAAGGAACGCCTCGTCGTCCAGCGCCGCGATTTCCTCCGCGAGATCCCGCCGTTCCGACCAGACGATAGACGACCGGTTCCCCGGCAGCGGCAGGATCGCCAGCGGCCCGCCCGGCATGAAGAACTGATGCGCCACCCCGCCATGGGGCTTTTCATGCTCGATGGCGCAGACCAGCGCCGTCTGGCCGTAATCCCGCCCCTGCCGCCGGATGCCCGCCCGCGCCGCCGTCTGGCTGCCCCGCCCGTCGGCACCCACCAGCAGGCTGGCGCGCAGCACCCGTCCGTCCGACAGCGTGACCGCCACGCCTGCGCCGGTAACCTCCTGCGCCGTCGCCGTCACGCCCGCCAGATGGGTGATCCGGTCCTCCCCGGCCATGGCGTCGATCAGCGCCCGGCGCAGGAAGCGGTCCTCGATCATCTGGCCCATCGGGCCTTCCTCGATCTCGGCATGATCGAAATGCAGCGTCAGGGGCGATGCCCCCTCTCCGGCGCGCCCGTCGCTCGCCTTGATCTCAAGGATTGGCTGTGCGTTCCCCGCCAGCCCGCGCCACAGGCCAAGCGCCCCCAGCATCCGGACCGAGGCCAGCGCCAGCGCATAGGATCGGCCGTCGAAATTGTCGCCCGCCCGCGCCGCCACCGGCACGGCATCCACGACGACGGATCGCAGCCCGCCCTTCGCCAAAGCCAGCGCCAGCGCCGGGCCATTCAGCCCGCCGCCCACGATCACCACATCCGCATCCCGATCCATGCTCCCAGATATGACCCCGCGCCGGGGATTGTCCATCGCCGACCGCGCGGCTAGCGTTGCGGCAAAACGGCAGGGGCCGGGCAGGGGGACGGAATGAGCGACGACTGGCTGGGCATGACGGCAAGCGAACTGGGCCGACGGATCGGCGCAGGATTGATCAACCCCGTGGAACTGGCCGAGGCGTTCCACGACGCCATTGCTGCACACCCGCTGCGCGACCGCATCTACACCATGACCACGCCCAACCGCGCCCGGACCGAGGCGATGGCCGCCGCCGCCCGCGCCAAGGCGAACCAGCGCCGAGGCCTGCTGGATGGCGTACCGCTCAGCTGGAAGGATCTTTTCGACACTGCAGGACGGGCGACCGAATCCGGCTCGGCGCTGCTGAAGGGCCGCACGCCGACCCGCGACGCCGAGGTGCTGGCCACCGCCACGCTGGGCGGGGCGGTCTGCATCGGCAAGACACACATGTCGGAGCTCGCCTTCTCGGGCCTGGGGCTGAACCCGGTGACCGCCACCCCGCCCTGCGTGAACGACCGCGACGCGGTACCAGGCGGCAGCTCCTCGGGCGCGGCCGCGTCCGTCGCCTTCCGCCTTGCCCCGGCCGCCATAGGGTCCGACACCGGCGGGTCGGTTCGCATCCCGGCAGCGTGGAACGATCTGGTGGGCCTGAAGACCACCGCCGGCCGTCTGTCGCTGCACGGCACCGTGCCGCTGGCCGCGCGCTTCGATACCGTGGGCCCGCTGACCCGGTCGGTTGAGGATGCCGCGCGGATCCTCGCGCTGCTGGAGGGTGGCAAACCCGCCGACCTGAACGGTGCGACGGTGAAGAGTGCGCGACTGATGTTGCTGGAGAGCGTGGCGCTGGACGATGTCCGCGATGCACCCGCACGCGGCTTCAACGGTGCGGTCGACCGCCTTGCCGCCGCCGGCGCCCGCATCACCCGCGCCCAGGCGCCCGAGGTGGCCGAGGCCGTGGCGATGTCCGCGATCCTGTTCACCTCGGAAGCCTATGGCATCTGGAAAGACGTGATCGAGGCCGCGCCCGAAAAGATGTTCCCCCCGATCCTGGAGCGCTTCCGCTCTGGTGCAGAGTTCACCGCCGCCGACTATGTCGCCGCCTGGCGCCGGCTGGAGGAGTTGCGCGTGATCTGGGCCGAACGCACCGCGGGCTTTGACGCAGTGATCCTTCCCACGGCCGCGAACCTGCCGCCGAACCTGGACCGGCTTATGACCGACAGCACCTTTTACGTGACCGAGAACCTGCTGACGCTACGCAACACGCGGATCGGCAACCTGATGGGCCTGTGCGGGCTGACACTGCCGACCGGCGTGCCCTCGACCGGCTTGATGTTCCTTGGCGCGCCGCGGACCGAGGAACGCCTGCTGCGTCTGGGGGCGGCGGCAGAGAGGGTGCTAAAGGGCTAAACGGCAACAATTTTGCCGCACGCACCCTGCTGACGCTGCCGTGATGCTGGACCGGGCGGCCCCGGCCCGGTATGCTGTCTGTCAATCGGGGCGAAACGACCCCGGACGAGAGGCAGTCATGGTGTTTCCTGAGCGGTTTTCGAACCTGCCGGAATATGCGTTCCCGCGTCTGCGGGCGCTTCTGGATGCGCATGCGCCGGGGGGCGAGCCCATCGCCATGACCATCGGCGAACCGCGGCACGCATTCCCGGCCTTCGTCGGTCAGATTCTGGCCGACAACCTCGCCGGTTTCGGCGTCTATCCCCCGAACGAGGGCGCGCCAGACCTGCTGGCCGCCATCTCGGGCTGGATCAGGCGGCGCTATGGCGTCACCGTGACGACCGACCGGATCATGGCCCTGAACGGCACGCGAGAGGGGCTGTTCAACGCCGCCCTCGCGCTGTGTCCGGAAACCAAGGACGGCGCGCGCCCGGTGATCCTGACGCCGAACCCGTTCTATCAGGTCTATGCCGTCGCCGCGCTGGCCGTCGGGGCGGAGCCCGTCTACGCGCCCGCCACGGCGGAAACCGGGTTCCTGCCCGACTATGCCGCGCTTCCGGCCGACGTGCTCGACCGCACCGCCATCGCCTATCTCTGCTCGCCCTCAAACCCGCAGGGGGCTGTCGCCGACCGTGCCTATTGGGCCGACCTGCTCGCGCTGGCCGAAAAGCATGATTTCCTGATCTTCGCCGACGAATGCTATGCCGAGATCTGGCGTGACGAGCCGCCGGTGGGAGCTCTGGAACTGGGTGGCGACCCCGAACGGGTGTTCGTCTTTCATTCGCTCTCGAAACGCTCGAACCTGCCGGGCCTTCGCTCGGGCTTCGTAGCGGGCGGCCCGCTGGGCATCGCGCGGATCCGGCAGTTGCGCAACTACGCCGGTGCGCCGCTTCCCCTGCCGCTGCAGCGGGTGGCCGAGAAGGTCTGGGCGGATGAGGCGCATGTGGTGGAAAACCGCGCGCTCTATGCCGCGAAATACGCGGCCGCCGACGAGATCATGGGCAACCTGCCCGGCTATCGCTCGCCGCAGGCCGGGTTTTTCCTCTGGCTGCCGGTGGATGACGGCGAAGATGCTGCGCTGCGGCTGTGGCGCGAGACCGGCGTGCGCGTGCTGCCCGGCGCGTATCTGTCGCGTGACGTGGACGGGCAGAACCCCGGCAAGGGGTATGTGCGGGTGGCGATGGTTGCCCCCGAGGACGAGTTTCGCCGGGGCCTGACCGCTCTGCGCGATTGTCTTTACGGTTGAGAGGGAGAGAGTATGGCATCCTGGCAGGCACGGCACCGCGACCCGCTGCTCGATAGCACGACGCAGGCGGCGCTGGAAAAGCGCGGCAAGGAACTGCTGGGGCTGGGCCTGATGGCGCTGGCGCTGGTCGTCGGCCTGATCCTCGCCTCCTACTCGCCCGACGACCCCAGCTGGATGTCGGCCACCGATGAGCCGGCACAGAACCATTTCGGGCGCATCGGCGCCTCCATCGCCTCGACCTTCATCATCGTTACGGGGCTGGGATCGTGGGCGCTGGTCGCAATTCTGGCGGTCTGGGGCGGGCGCTTCGTACTGCACCGGGGCGAGGAACGCGTTCTTGGCCGCAGCGTCTTTGCACCGATCCTGATCGCTCTGGCCGCCGTCTTCGCCTCGACCCATGTGCCGGGGGCGGGCTGGACGCACTCGTTCGGTCTGGGCGGGCTTTTCGGCGACACGGTTCTGGGCGCGCTGCTGGGCGTGGTGCCGATCACCGCGACGCTGGGGCTCAAGGCGGTCTCGCTGATTGTCGGCGTGGCGCTGGTGGCGCTTGGCCTCTTCGTCCTCGGCTTCGACCGGCGCGAACTTCGCGAATTGGGGCGCTTCCTTCTGGTCGGCCTGATCCGCAGCTACGCGGCGCTGGTGGCGCTGCTGGGCCGGTTGATGGCCACCACCCTGCGCGGGGCGGATGCGGCACGCGAGCGGGCGCAGGCACGCCGTCAGGCCGCCGCTGCGCCGGAAGATACAGTGACGACCGGCCGCGTCCCGGTGCGCCGCGCCGGGGCGGAGCCCGCATTGACCGCCGGTCTGCGCCCCGCGCCGCTGCATGCCGACCCGGTGGACGCCGGCGGCCGCCCCGGCCTGCTGGGCCGCCTGCGCCGGGCGATCGAACCCGCGCCCGAACCGGAGCTGATCGAATCCCAGGGCTACATGGGCGATCTGGGCGACGCTCCGTCCGAAGACCGGATCCGCGCCCGCATCGCCGACGCGATCAAGGCCCGCGCCCGCGGCCTGTCGGCGGGCGATCCCGCCCCGCGCGGCCCGCGTCTGTCGGAACCGCCCGTCACCGCCGCCGCCCGTATGGCCTCCCATGACCCGATTGACGACGAAGACGACTGGGCGCCCGAAGACCATGCGCCCGCACCCGAAGAAATTGATGCGCTGAGCTACGATATCGAAGAGGGCACGGACTGGGCGCAGCCCGCGGTCCCCGCCAGCCTGCGCCCCCGCGTGGTCCAGCACCCGGCCCGCAAGGCCCCCGCCCCTTCGCGCCAGGCCGCGGAAGAGGCCCAGCCGCGCCTGCGGCTGGAAGAAGCCGACGCCCCCGCCTACGAGCGCCCACCGCTGTCGCTGCTCACCAACCCGGTGGAGATCCCGCGGCTGCAGCTATCCGACGAGGCGCTCGAGGAAAACGCCCGCATGCTCGAATCCGTGCTCGACGACTACGGCGTGAAGGGCGAGATCGTCTCGGTCCGCCCTGGCCCGGTCGTCACCATGTACGAACTGGAACCCGCGCCGGGGCTGAAGGCGTCCCGCGTCATTGGCCTTGCCGACGACATCGCGCGCTCGATGTCGGCGCTGTCCGCCCGCGTCTCCACCGTGCCGGGGCGCAGCGTCATCGGCATCGAACTGCCCAATGCCCACCGCGAAAAGGTGGTCTTGCGCGAGATCCTGTCGGCCCGCGACTTCGGCGATTCCAACCTCCGCCTGCCGCTGGCGCTGGGCAAGGACATCGGCGGCGACCCGGTGGTGGCGAATCTCGCCAAGATGCCCCACCTGCTGATCGCGGGCACCACCGGCTCGGGCAAGTCGGTCGCCATCAACACCATGATCCTGTCGCTCCTCTACAAGCTGTCGCCCGAGGAATGCCGGCTGATCATGATCGACCCCAAGATGCTGGAACTTTCCGTCTATGACGGCATCCCGCACCTGCTGTCGCCTGTCGTCACCGACCCGAAAAAGGCCGTCGTCGCCCTGAAATGGGTCGTGGCCGAGATGGAGGAGCGCTATCGCAAGATGTCCAAGATGGGCGTGCGCAACATCGAGGGCTTCAACGGCCGCGTCCGCGAGGCGCTGGCCAAGGGCGAGATGTTCAAGCGCACCATCCAGACCGGCTTCGACGAGGATACCGGAGAGCCGGTGTTCGAAACGGAAGAGTTCGCCCCCGTCGCGCTCCCCTACATCGTCGTGATCGTGGACGAGATGGCCGACCTGATGATAGTCGCGGGGAAAGAGATCGAGGCCTGCATCCAGCGCCTGGCCCAGATGGCCCGTGCCTCGGGCATCCACCTGATCATGGCCACGCAGCGCCCGTCGGTCGATGTCATCACCGGCACGATCAAGGCAAACTTCCCCACCCGCATCAGCTTTCAGGTCACGTCCAAGATCGACAGCCGCACCATCCTGGGCGAGATGGGCGCCGAGCAGCTTCTGGGCATGGGCGACATGCTCTACATGGCCGGCGGCGGGCGCGTGTCACGCATCCACGGCCCCTTCGTCAGCGACGAGGAGGTGGAGGAAATCGTCCGCCACCTGAAATCCTTCGGCCCGCCCGAATACATGTCCGGCGTGGTCGAGGGGCCGGACGAGGACGCCGCCTCCGACATCGACATGGTGCTGGGCCTTGGCGGCGACGGCAGCGACGACGCGCTTTACGATCAGGCGGTCGCCATCGTCATCAAGGACCGCAAGTGCTCCACCTCGTACATCCAGCGCAAGCTGGGCATCGGCTACAACAAGGCCGCCCGCCTGGTGGAGCAGATGGAGGATCAGGGCATCGTCACCCCGGCGAACCACGTCGGCAAGCGCGAGATCCTGGTGCCCGAGCAATAGGGCGCCCCACCATCAACCCGACGCTTTGACACCCCGGCCCCTGCGCCGGGGCCTCTCGCTCCCGAGCCCGGCCCCTTGCCCGCCCTGCCCGTCGGCGGCATCCTTGCCCGGCACTCCGCACGGAAAGGAGACCGCGATGGACGCTCTGGATCTGCGCCGGGTCTTCACCCTGATCGAACCCGGCCCGGTCACGCTGGTCACCACCCATGACGGCCCCCCGGACGGCGGACGCGACAACGTGATGACCATCACCTGGACGATGGCGATGGATTTCGCACCGCGCTTCGCGATCGCCACCGGGCCCTGGAACCACTCGTGGTCCGCGCTGCGCGACTCCGGCGAATGCGTCGTCGCCATCCCCACGGTGGACATGATCGACACGGTGATCGGCGTCGGCACCACCTCGGGCGCCGACGTAGACAAGTTCGCCCGCTTCGGCCTCTCCCGCGCCCCTGCGGGCCACGTCGCCGCGCCGCTCCTGCCCGATTGCCTGGCCAACATCGAATGCCAGGTGGAGGAGATCATCGAGCGGCACGGCATCGTCATCCTTCAGTCCCTCGCCGCCTGGATCGACCCCGCCCGCAGCGAGCGCCGCACCCTGCACGCGGTGGGCGACGGCACCTTCGTCATCGATGGAGAAAGGCTGGACCGGCGCATTGCGATGCGGTCGAAACTGCCCGAGGGGGTCTAGGCCGCCCGCACCCGCCCGAACAGGCCGCGACCACAAGCCCGGACGCGCGGGACTGCCCCGGTCACGCCAATGGCGTGCCTGCGGTATGACGGGCAGGCGCTTTGGTGACGGATGCGCGCGGATGATGGTCGCCCGACCTGACGCGATAAACCGCAGACCCCGCAGGTCGCACCGCCTCTCCGGCGGTCAGCCGCTGCCCTGTGTCAGGCGCAGGATCTGCTAGAGTCCGTGCCCCGGCTGCTGGCAGGCTGCCGGCACCCCGGTCGCACCCGGATTCGGCCGGACGGGCGACGCGGGTCTTTCCAGTTTCGCGCGGCGCGATATGTTATGCTTCAGCCGACAACCAGGGAGGGCACCATGCCGGACGGAACCAACAAGGCATCGAAACCGCAGCGCAGCATCGTGGTGGACGGGTTCACCAATTCCGTCCTCGACCCCGCCGCCCCGATGCTCGGCCCGGTCGAGGACGGCGGTACGATCATCGCCAACACCGCCCCCGGTTGCTGGGGGCCGATGATCACGCCCCGCTTGCGCGGTGGCCACGAGGTGACGCAGCCCGTCAGCGTGACAGGAGCCGAGCCGGGCGATGCGGTGGTCATCCGCATCCGCGACATCACCGTCACCTCGATTGCCACGGCCAGCGGCCACGACAGCTCGCCCGAGGGATTTTGTCTTGGGGATCCGTATGTTGCCGCCCGCTGCCCGACCTGCGACACGCTCTGGCCGGAAACCCATGTCGAAGGCATCGGGCAGGATGCGGTGAAGTGCGACGTCTGCGGCAACGCCGTCAAGCCGTTCGAGATCGTGCACGGCTACACGGTCACCTTCGATGAAACCCGCGCCGTCGGGCTGACCCTGCCCAGGGCCGCGGCCGAGACGATCGCCCATTCGGCCGACCATTACTCCGCCCTGCCCGACGCCTCGCGGCAGCATTCCATCCTGACCTTCGCGCCGTCGGACATGCCGGGCGTGATGGTGCGGATGCGCCCGTTCCTGGGCCAGCTCGGCACCTGCCCCTCGATCGCCATGCCCGACAGCCACAACGCCGGCGACTTCGGCGCCTTCCTCGTCGGCGCCCCCCACCCCTATGCGCTGACGGCCGAACAACTTGCCGCACACAAGACCGACGGCCACATGGACATCGACGCCGTCCGCGCCGGTGCTATCCTAGTGGTCCCGGTGAAGGTTCCGGGCGCAGGCATCTACATGGGCGACATGCACGCGGCCCAGGGGGATGGTGAGATCGCAGGCCACACGATGGATGTGGCCGGCAGCGTGACGCTGCAGGTCGAGGTCCTGAAGGACTATCCGATCGACGGCCCGGTGTTGTTTCCGCTGCTTGAGGATCTGCCGCCACTCGCACGCCCCTTCTCGGAGGCCGAGAAGGCAAAGGCCCGCCGACTGGCCGATCAATGGGGCGTGGAACAGATCGAGGAGTGCGCCCCGGTCTCGGTTATCGGAACGGCCGCGAACATGAACGCCGCCATTGACAACGGGCTGGAACGCGCCGCACGGCTTCTGGGCATGACCGTGCCCGAGGTGCGCAACCGCGCCACGGTGAACGGCGCGATCGAGATCGGGCGCGCGCCCGGCGTCATCCAGGTGACCTTCCTCGCGCCGCTGGCCAATCTGGATGCGGCGGGTCTGGGCAAGTACGCGCGAGAGCAATACGGCCTCTGACGCGCCAGCTCTCAACGGGCAGCCCTGTCTGCGGCCGTGACGATCAGCCGTCATGGCCGCAGTGTCATTCACGTGATAAACTTCCACTGCAAGAATGCGTCACGCGCCCTTAGATGACAGGGCAGGCCAAGCCTATTCAGAAAGGACGCGAGATGAGCAGCGCGACCAAGAGGAACCCGCAGCGGCACGCCGGGGCGCAAGCGCCGGAGAAGAGAACGCCGCCGTCAAACCGCGCGGCCGGCAAGTCCACCCCGGCCGAGGGGCCAGAGCCCGGCGCGGGCTTTGCCGAGCATCTGGATCGCTTCGTCCACGCCAGCATTGCGCGATCCACCGGCGGCTTGTCCCCCGCGGCGATCGCCGAGGCGTGGGCCGACTGGGCCGTGCATCTGGCCATCGCGCCCGGCAAGCAAGCGCTTCTGGCGCAGAAGGCGCTGCGGAAATCCCGGCGGCTGGCCGAGTTTCTACAACGAACCGCGCTCAGCGGCGGCGACGCGGAGTGCTGCATCTCTCCGCTTCCGCAGGATCGGCGGTTTGATGGCGCGGCGTGGCAGAAATGGCCGTTCAATCTGTACTATCAGACGTTCCTGCTCAATCAGCAATGGTGGCACAACGCGACGACAGACGTGCGCGGTGTCACCCCGCAGCACGAAGCGGTGGTAAACTTTGCCTCTCGCCAGATGCTCGATCTCTGGTCACCGTCCAACCTGCCCTTCACCAATCCCGAGGTGATGGGCGCCACGCTTCGGCAGGGCGGACAGAACCTCGTGCGCGGTTTTCAGAATTTCCTGGAGGACTGGGATCGGCGGATCAACGGAAAACCCGGCCGCGGTCTGGACGACTTTCGCGTCGGTGAAACGCTTGCCACGTCGCCAGGCAGCGTAATCCTGCGCAACGACCTGATCGAACTGATCCAGTACGCGCCGACGACCGACAAGGTGCGCCCCGAGCCGATCCTGATCGTCCCAGCCTGGATCATGAAGTACTACATCCTCGACCTGGAACGCGAAAATTCCCTGGTCCGGTATCTGACCGATCAGGGGTTCACGGTTTTCATGGTCTCGTGGAAGAACCCGGATGAATCGGACCGCGACCTGTCGCTGGACGACTACCGTACCATGGGGGTGATGGCCGCGCTGGACGCGATCGGCAAGGTCACCCCGGAAAAGGTTCACGGTGTCGGCTATTGCCTGGGCGGCACGCTTCTTGCAATTGCGGCGGCCGCGATGGCGCGCGATGGCGATGAGAGGTTTCATGACCTCGCCTTTCTGGCGGCGCAGACCGATTTTTCCGAAGCTGGCGAGTTGATGCTTTTCATCAACGAAAGCCAGGTGACCTTTCTGGAAGACATGATGTGGGAACAGGGTTATCTGGATACGCGCCAGATGGCCGGGGCGTTCCAGCTTCTGCGGTCGAACGACCTGATCTGGTCGCGGATGCTGCACGACTATCTGATGGGCGGGCGGCCCCGCAGCAATGCACTGATGGCATGGAATGCCGATGCCACGCGCATGCCCGCCCGGATGCATTCGCAATACCTGCGCAACCTGTTCCTGAACAACGACCTGTCCGAAGGCCGGTACGAGGTCGGCGGGCGGCCGGTGGCGCTTGGCGACATTCGCGCCCCGATCTTCGCCGTCGGCACGGAATGGGATCACGTCGCGCCGTGGCGGTCGGTCTACAAGTTGCATCTTTATGCCGATACCGACGTGACCTTTCTGCTGACCAACGGGGGGCACAATGCCGGTATCGTGTCCGAGCCCGGGCACGCCGGGCGCCACTATCGCATCGCGACGAAGCCGACCGACGGCCTGTACGTCGACCCCGAGACCTGGCTGGAACAGAACGCCCCGCAGGACGGATCATGGTGGCCAGCCTTTGCCGACTGGCTGCACGCACGATCCGGCGAAATGACGACGCCGCCAGAGATGGGCAACACCGCGGCGGGCCTGTTTCCGATCTGCGAGGCGCCGGGCCAGTATGTCTTGCAGGCTTGACGAACCATCCGCAGGGCGCACGCGGACAAATGCTCCGCGTCCGGCCGCCGACAGAGGCAGATAACCGATGCGCCCCGCTGACCAGTTGTCGCAATTCGTTCGGGAGGCCCTGATAGCCGGTCGCAGCCGCGACGAGATTGCCCGCGCGCTTTCAGAGGCCGGCTGGACCGAAAGCGAGGTCCGGGAGGCACTGGACACCTGGGTCGCGGGTGCCTTCCTGCCACCCGTCCCGCGCCCGCGGCCGTTTCTGTCCGCGCGGGAGGCCTTCGTTTACGGCTTGATGTTCCTCGCTCTGGCGACGACGGCGTGGCATCTGGTGTCACTGTCGTTCAACATGATCGATCGCTGTTTCCCCGACCCTGCACAAATCGAACGCAGCTATGCCGACCTCAGCGGGATGCGGTTTTCGATCGCATCTCTCGTCGTTTTCCTGCCGCTCTTCCTCTTCCTGAACCAGCGGACCAACGCTGCCACACAGGCCGATCCGGGGAAGCGGCGGTCTCTGGTCCGGAAATGGTTCGGCTACATCACGCTGTTCCTCGCCTCGATCGCGCTTCTGGGCGATCTGATCGCGGTCGTCTTCGCCTTGCTGAACGGGGATCTGACACTGCGCTTCGCGGCAAAGGCGGCCGTCGTGGCCGCCGTTGCCGGCGCTGTCTTCTTCTATTTCCGAGGAGAGTTGGATGACGAGGAAACGCGCTAGTCCCAACTTGGCGGCGGTGCTGATTGCGGGGCTTGGGATGCTCGTTGTGACACTGGCGCTGACGTTCACCGGCGGCCCCGGACAGGGCAGGATGGAGCGGCGCGACGAAACCCGCCTGCAGGATCTGCAACTTATCGCATCACAAGTGGAATGTCTGGCGCTTGCGGCCGAGGGGCAGTTGCCGGCCGGTCCCGGCCCCACACCGCTCTGCCCCGCCGACCCTCGCGTGACCGATCCCTATACCGGCACGCCCTACCGCTATGAGATCCTGTCTGCCGACGCGTTTCGTCTTTGCGCAGATTTTGAGACCGACCTGGCAGCCCGGATGCCGTGGAATCCGGTCGATGTGGATGCCGAGGCAGGCTGCCTGCATTTCCGCCTGCCGGACCCGCCCCACCGCTGACCGCGGAGCGCGCGCTGCCGCAGGATGAATTCGGGCATTGCGGGGCACGTGACTGCGCGCCTATGTTCCAACTTGGAACATTGTGGGCAGGACAGGGGCCCGGGCAGAGAAGGGAGGCGGTCATGGCGATCAAGAGCATTCTGGTGGCATATTCCGGGGATGCGCGCGGATCTGGCGGGCTGAGCCTCGCGTTGCAGATGGCGCACAAATACGGTGCGCATGTGACCGGTGTCGTCGCGCACGGGGCCAGCGTCTTCGAAGCGCAGTACAGCCGCTACATGAGCGACGATGTGCTGAAGATCCTTCACGACCGCGACGCCGCGACCATTACCGAGATCCGGACCCAGTTCGAGGCCCGGGTCTCCGCCGAGGGTCTGCAGGGTGCCGCGAGCTTTCTGGATCTGCAGGAAAGGGGCGGCTTCACCCTGACCGAATGCGCCCGGACCTACGATATCGTCGTGATGGGCCGACGGGCGTCCGAACCAGGGCTGGAGCATTTCAACGAGCGCCCTGACGAGGTCGCGCTGAACAGTGGTCGCCCGGTGATCCTTGTCCCGCGCGACTATGATGCCGTCAGGCTGAACGACCATGCCTTGGTTGCCTGGGATGGCAAGCGGGCGGCAGCGCGCGCGCTTGGCGACGCGATGCACATCCTTGAAACGAAAGAGCGTGTCACCGTGATGAGCGTGGGCGACGTGGTGCCGCCAGCGCGGTTCGGCGATGACATCACCACGCTGCTCGAACGGCATGGCGTGACCGCCGACCATATCGTCCGTGGTGCAGGCCGGGACGGGATTGCCAAGACGATCCTGAACGCCTGCAAAGAGGTGGATGCCGGGTTACTGGTCATGGGGGCCTACGAGCACAGCCCCTTGCGCGAAGAACTGCTGGGTGGCGTCACCCGCGATATCTTGCAGGACGCCCATCTCCCGGTGCTGATGTCCCACTGACCTGACGGCGAGACAATTGACCCCGCGCGAAGGATGCTCGCGCGGGGCTTTGTTCCTCAGCCGAGGATGGCGTTCAGCGCCGCCGACGGCCGCATCACCTTTTCGGTCTTCTCCGGGTCGGTGTGGTAGTAGCCGCCCAGATCCACCGGCTTGCCCCGGCCCTCGTGCAGTTCCGCAACGATCTTCGCCTCGTTCTCCGCCAATGCCTTGGCGATCGGCGCGAAATGCGCGGCGAGATCGGCATCCTTGCCTTGGGCGGCCAGCGCCTCGGCCCAGTAGCGGGCGAACCAGTAGTGACTGTCGCGGTTGTCGGGCTGACCAACCTTGCGGCCGGGCGAGCGGTTGTCGTCCAGGATGCCTTGGGTCGCCGCATCCACCGCCTCGCCCAGCACGCGGGCCTTTTCGTTACCCCGGGCCTCGGCCAGGAACTTCAGGCTTTCCCCCAGCGCGCAGAACTCGCCCAGACTGTCCCATCGCAGATGGTTCTCTTCGACCAGCTGCTGCACGTGCTTGGGCGCTGATCCGCCAGCACCGGTCTCGAAAAGGCCGCCGCCGTTCATCAGCTTCACGATCGACAACATCTTGGCCGAGGTTCCCAGTTCCAGAATCGGGAATAGGTCGGTCAGATAATCGCGCAGGACGTTGCCGGTGATCGCGATCGAGGTCTCGCCCTTGCGGATCGTTTCCAGCGTCAGGCGCGTCGCCTCGCGCGGGGCGAGGATCTTGAACTTGTCGGCGACACCCGCCGCCTCGAGGATCGGCTTCACATAGGCGATCAGTTGCGCATCATGCGCTCGGTTGGCGTCCAGCCAGAAGATCGCCTGACACCCCTCTGCGCGCTGGCGGTCGATGGCAAGTTTAACCCAGTCTTCGATCGGCGCCTTCTTAGCGGTGGCAGAGCGCCAGATGTCGCCCGCCTCGACCTCGTGGCTGTGCAGCACGTCGCCGTTGGCCAGCACCATCCGCACCGTCCCGGCATGCGGGAGCTCGAAGGTGGTGGGGTGACTGCCGTATTCCTCGGCCTTCTGCGCCATCAGGCCGATGTTCTGTACCGTGCCCGAGGTGCGCGGATCCAGCGCGCCAGTCTCCTTGAAGTACTTGATCGTCTCGTCATAGACGGGTGCGTAGGAGCTGTCAGGGATCACGCAGTTCGTGTCGTGCTCCTTGCCGTCCGGACCCCAGCCTTTGCCGCCCGCACGGATAAGCGCGGGCATCGAGGCGTCGATGATGACATCCGACGGCACGTGCAGGTTGGTGATCCCCCGGTCAGAGTTCACCATGTACATCGGCGGACGATCGGCCATGACCTTTTCGATCTCGGCCTCGATCTCGGCACGCTCGGGCATCTCGGCCACGCGGGCCAGAACCTCTCCCAGGCCAGAGTTCGGATTGGCGCCAGCCGCCTTCAGCTTGTCACCGTACTTGTCGAACACCGGCTTCAGGAACTGCCTGACCGCGTGCCCGAAGATGATCGGGTCCGAGACCTTCATCATCGTGGCCTTGAGATGCAGCGAGAACAGGATGCCGTCCTTCTTCGTCGCCGCTATCTGCTCGGCCAGGAATGCATCCAGCGCCTTCGCCGACAGGAAGGTCGCATCGACAACGGTGCCCGCATCAAGCTTCACGCCGTCTTTCAGGACGGTCACGCTGCCGTCCGAGCCTACCAGTTCGATCCGCGCGGCGCCGACCTGCTCCGCGCTCAGCGTGGCGGACTTTTCGTTGGAATAGAAATCGTCGCCCGACATCGCCGAGACGTGCGTCTTGCTGTCGGCCTTCCACACTCCCATCGAATGGGGGTTGGACTTCGCGAAGTTCTTCACGGCAATCGCCGCGCGGCGGTCCGAGTTGCCTTCGCGCAGGACCGGGTTCACCGCCGACCCCTTGATCGCGTCATAGCGCGCGCGGGCCTGCTTCTCGGCATCGGTCGCGGGTTCCTCCGGATAATCCGGCAGATCGTACCCTTGGGCCTGCAGTTCGCGGATCGCGGCCACCAGCTGCGGGGCCGAAGCCGAGATGTTCGGCAGCTTGATCACGTTCGCCTCTGGCGTCTTTACCAGTTCCCCCAGCTCGGCCAGATCGTCGGACTGGCGCTGCGCATCGGTCAGCCGTTCGGGAAAGGCAGCGATAATCCGCCCAGCCAGCGAAATGTCCTTGGTGGCCACGGAGACACCCGCCGCAGCGGCGAAGCTGCGGATGATGGGCAGCAGTGACGCCGACGCCAGTTCGGGTGCCTCGTCAACCTTGGTGTAGATGATGTCGGGGGTGTTCGGGTCAGCCATTGGTCCAAAGCCTTTCTTGCATCTGCGGCTCTTCTAGATGAGCGTGCGTCAGAGATCCACAGATCACGCGCTGCAAGGACGCCTGCGGCAAGACTGGCGGTCTGGACTGCATCCTTCCGGCCCATCGGGGCTTGACCCCATGACGTTTCGGAATGGATCAGGACTCCCGCGTCGCGCATGCACATGAAGATCGCGCCTTGACGGAACGTGGCAGAGAATCTAGGCAGGCGAGCACCGAAGGCGGGTTGGCGGAGAGGTTACGCAGCGGATTGCAAATCCGTGTAGACCGGTTCGATTCCGGTACCCGCCTCCAAGACTCTCCGCAACTTGGACACGACGCGCCAGATCAGCGATTTCTGTGCCGCCACCCGAAAGTTTGTGAACCAGAGGATGGCGGCTGCGGCTTGCGCAGGAATCGTTCCTGAGCAAGTGCTTCATCGGCGGGCCATCACCAGTAGGGATCGAGACCATAGTGCTTGTGTGCACGGTCCTGCCATTCCCGATCTCGGTACCAGTCATCACTGTGTCGCGGTGCCTTTTCCAGTTGCTCCTTGGTCAGATCGGTAACGTAACCCTCAAGTTCCGTGTCGTAGGACAGGCGGCCAAAGGGGATCGGGTGGTAATCCGAACCGATCCCGAGAAATCCGCCGAACTGCAGGACGCCGTAGACGATCCGGCCGGAAACGGGATCGATCCTCACATCCTCGATGTGGCCGAGTTCGTCACCGGCCGGGCTGTACACCGGTGCACCTTGCACCGACTTGCCTGAGATCAGCGTGCTGGTATCCGCATTCGTTCCGCTCGAGGTGGTGATCGGGCCGGGCAGGTGGGGCGAAGTGTCTCTGGTACTCATCGTTATCTCCCTTCATCTGCTGAGAAAAGGCGGGCGCCTGCGCGAAACCTGCGCTCCAGTAACCAACGCGCGAGACTTGCGACCGTTCCACGAACCCGGCGATCAGGTGAGGCGCGTTGAACGAAGTTCGGCCGCCATTTCTGGCGGCCAAGGGTGCGAGAACCGGATGCTGCTTCCAGACATCGGATCCGTCAGGACTTCCGCTTACCCGAGGCGTTCACGGTCTTGACGGCGAGGCTGGTGAGCTTGGCGTTCGCCGCCTTTTCCTCATCGAGAATTGACCCGATCAAGGTATGCGCCTCATCATGCCCAAGCTGCTTGGCCCATTCGCGCAGCGTACCGTACCGCGCGATCTCGTAGTGCTCGATCGCCTGGGCCGCACCGATCATGGCGACGTCCAGCGCATCGCCCTTGGCCTCCTCCAGCAGGCCGTCGGCCTCTTTCAGCAGCCCATCCATGGCATCGCATTTCTCGCCCGAGGCTTTCTTTCCGATGCTCTGGAACACTTGGTCCAGCGTCTTGATGTGGCCCTTGGTTTCCTTCAGGTGGTCGTCGAGAGCGGCTTTCAGATCGGCATTGCCTACTGATTTCGACACCTTCGGCAGCGCCTTGGACAGCGCATTCTCGGCCCAGTAGACGTCTTGTAGGGTGTGTTCGAAGACTTCCGAGAGATTTTGCATTTCTTCACTCCTGCTTTGTTGAACATTCTCGCCGCCTTGGGGTCAGAGCGGCATCTTCACCTTCTTCTCTCGCTCCCACTTTCGCGATGAGAGCTTGCCGACCAGCGCCTTCGCCCCTGCCGAAACGTCGATGAAGAAGTCGTCCGGCTGCACGCCAACCTTTTCAAACAAGGGCGTCGCGGCGTCCGTATGGCCGATCGCCTTGCAATGGGCATACGCGTCAGACACGAAATCCAGCGCGGCCTTTTCACCCAACAGTTGCTTTGCGCCCTCCTCGCTGAGGACCAGCGCGACGGCGTCGAACAGGACCGAAGGCGCGCCGTCGATCTTCTCGTCGGCCGCAAGATGCTTGCCGCCCTTGAGCGTCACTCCGCCCACCTTGGGGGCCACGATCTTCACCGACGCGCCGGCTGCCTCGGCCGCCGCCTTCAGATCCTCGATCGCCGCGCCTTCCGCACCGTCAGTCACAAGGATGCCGAGGGTGCGTCCGGTGACCGGCACCTTGTGTTTCAGAATCGACAGCGCATCGGACGTCTTCATCTCCACCGGCTCTTGTGCAGGCGGTATCGCGTCGGGCAGCTCCATTCCCAAACCCTCGGCCACGCGCTGTGCCAATTCGGCCTGCACGTTCTGCAACTGTGCCAGAACGCGCCGGCGCACGTGGGGCAATTGCACCTTGGACAACTCGAACACCAAGGCCGCGATGATGTGCGACTGCTCCACTTCGGTCTGTGACGTGTAAAATTGGCGCGCTTGGCTGAAGTGGTCGGCGAAACTCTCGGCCCGCGCCCTGAGCTTCTGCTCCGCTGGCTCGGTCATTTTAGACACGGAGACAAAGCCCTGATCGGCGGCGCGCGGGCCGGGATCCTCACCGGCCTCGTCCAGGCTGTTCGGTTCGTAGTTTGCGCGCCCCTTCGGCACGGCGGTCTGCATCATGCCGTCGCGCTGAAAGTTGTGCATGGGGCACTTCGGCGCGTTGATCGGGATCTGGTGAAAGTTCGTCGTCCCAAGGCGCGATTTCTGGGTGTCGAGGTAGGAGAACAGCCGCCCCTGCAGCAGCGGGTCTTCCGTGAAGTCGATCCCCGGAACCACATTCGACGGCAGGAACGCCACCTGTTCCGTTTCGGCGAAAAAGTTGTCGGGGTAGCGGTCGAGGACCATGCGTCCGATGATCCGGACCGGCACCTCTTCCTCCGGGATCAGCTTTGTCGCGTCCAGCACGTCATAGGGCTGTTTGTCGGCCCATGCCTCGTCGAAGACCTGAATGCCCAGTTCCCATTCCGGGAAACTTCCGGCCTCGATCGCCTCGAAAAGATCGCGGCGGTGATAGTCGGAATCGGCGCCCGAGATCTTCACCGCCTCGTCCCACGTGGTGGACTGGACGCCGAGCTTGGGCTTCCAATGGAACTTGACCATCTTCGTGTCACTGTCGGCATTCACCAACCGGAAGGTATGGACCCCGAAGCCTTCCATCATCCGCAAGGAGCGCGGTATGGCCCGGTCGGACATGGCCCACATCACCATGTGCATGCTTTCCGGCATCAGTGAGATGAAATCCCAGAACGTGTCATGCGCCGTCGCCGCCTGCGGAAAACCGCGATCCGCTTCCGGCTTCACCGCGTGCACCAGATCGGGAAACTTCATCGCGTCCTGGATGAAGAATACCGGGATGTTGTTGCCGACCAGATCCCAGTTGCCTTCCTCGGTATAGAACTTCACCGCGAAGCCACGCACGTCGCGCGGGGTGTCCTTCGATCCCTTCGATCCCGCGACGGTCGAGAAGCGGGCGAAGACCGGCACTTTCGCACCCTGCTTCTGGAAAAGTGACGCGCGGGTCAGTTCAGGGATCGCTTCGGTGCATTCGAAATAGCCATGGGCACCCGTGCCGCGGGCATGAACGATGCGTTCGGGAATACGCTCGTGGTCGAAATGGAAGATCTTCTCGCGCAGCACGAAGTCTTCCAGCAGGCTCGGCCCGCGTTTCCCTGCCTTGAGCGAGTTCTGATTGTCCGAGATGGGAATGCCATGATTTGTCGTCAGGGCCGGCTCCCCGCGTTGCTGCGTCTCTCCACCTGGACCTTGCGGTAGCCCCTTGCTGTCAATCGACCGCTTGCTTGCCATCTGATCTCTCCCATTTGCCGCAGACGAAACGCAGCGATCCGACATCTGTTCCCAACGGCGGGTTGGTTGGGCAGGATCACGCCCAACAGGGAAGCCGGCGTCTCAGCTCGCCGCTGACCCGCCGATGGCAAGATTCAGTACCCGCGCCTTCTCGTGACCGGAGATTAGTTCGCATCAATGGAAAGATTCGCACTACCGCATGCGTTGGTCTAAGGTCTGAAAAAATCGACGCGCGAGGGGATCATGAAGCCGCACCTTGTTGTCGCCTTTGGGCTTTTCCTTTCGGCATCGCCTCTGATGGGCGAGACATTGCGGCTGGAGCCGCAATCCGTGACGGACTGGAAGGCCGTGTTCGGGCAGGTGCAGGCGCAGACCCGCCTGCCGGCACGCGCGCGGATCGGCGGCACCTTGACGGAGCTGAATGTCGCCGAAGGCGATCGCGTCGAGGCGGGGCAGGACCTGGCCCGAATCGTGGATGAGAAGCTGGACCTGCAGATGGCGGCAATCGACGCGCAGCTGCAGTCGCTGAGCTCGCAACTCGACAATGCCCAGACGGAATTGCGCCGCGGCGAGGAGCTTCTGGAGCGCGGAGTCACGACCGTGCAGCGGCTGGATACGCTGCGCACCCAGGTGGAAGTGCTGACCGGCCAGATCGAGGCCACTCGCGCGGAGCGCTCGGTGATCCTGCAGCAGGAAAGCGAAGGTGTCGTCCTTGCCCCCGTGACCGGCCGGGTGCTCACCGTGCCGCTTGCAGCGGGGGCCGTGGTGATGCCGGGCGAAGCGGTGGTGACCATCGGCGGCGGCGGTTTCTTTCTTCGTCTTTCGATTCCCGAACGCCACGCGGCCTCCCTGACCGAAGGTGACGAGATCGAGATCACCGCAGCCTCCGAAGAGATCCGCGGCACCCTTGCCCGGATCTATCCGCAGATCGAGAACGGGCGCGTGATTGCCGACGTGGCGGTTCCGGAACTGGACGACGCCTTCGTCGACGCGCGGGTTCTGGTCCGGCTCCCTGTGGGAGAGCGGCTCGCGCTGCTCGTTCCCCAGTCAGCGGTGGCCACGCGGTCGGGGTTGGATTTCGTGACTGTCAGCGGGCCGTGGCAGGGTGAGCGGACCGTGGTCCTTGGCCAAACGCACGAGGTCGAAGGCACCGCGATGGTCGAGGTGCTGTCCGGGCTGTCGGCCGGCGACGAGATCGTTCTGCCATGAGCGAGGCGCAGCAGTCCCTGGGCATCGCAGGCAATCTGACGCGGGGCTTCATTCGCTCTCCGCTTACACCGCTGATCATGCTCGCAGCACTCGCCATGGGCGTGATCGCCCTGATGCTCGTCCCGCGCGAGGAGGAGCCGCAGATCTCGGTCCCGATGGTCAACATCCTGCTGCAGGCCCCCGGGTTGCGGGCCGAGGACGCTGTGCGGCTGGTATCGGAACCGATGGAGATGATCGTCAAGGCCATCGACGGGGTGGAGCATGTCTATTCCCAGACGATGGACGACGGGGCGATGGTCACGGCACGCTTCATGGTCGGCACCCCCTCCGATGCCGCGATCCTTCGGGTGCACGAAAAGGTGCGCGCCAACATCGACAGGATCCCGGTCGGTATCCCCGAACCGTTGATCATCGGCCGCGGGATCGACGATGTGGCGATCGTCACGCTGACCCTGACGGGGCAACCCGGTGCCGAGGTCTCGGCCAACGATCTCACGCGCATCGCCCGCGAGATGCGGGCCGATCTGGCGCGGGTCACCGACGTGGGCCTGTCCTACATGGTCGGAGAGGCGACGGAGGCGATCCGGATCGCCCCCGACCCCGAAAGTCTTGCGTTGTACGGCGTCACGCTGCAGCAACTGACGGGAAAGGTCGCGGCAGCAAACCGCACGCTCAACGCCGGCCGCTTGCGCGACGGCGGCGAACAGGTCGAACTTGTCGCAGGCCAAAGCCTGACCGCCCCGGCCGAGATTGCGGGGCTTCTTCTGACGACGCGCGATGATCGCCCGGTCTATGTTGGCGACGTCGCGCGGGTCGAATTCGTGCCGGACACGTCCGATCGGATCGTCGCGCATGTCACGCGGTCCGAGGATGGCTCGCTGCAGCGCCAGCCCGCCGTGACCCTGGCCTTTGCCAAGCGCGGTGGCGCCAACGCGGTTGTCGTGGCCGATGCGCTGCTGGAACGTGCCGCCGCACTGCAGGACAGCCTGATCCCCGATAGTGTCGCGGTCGAGATTACCCGCAACTACGGAGAGACGGCGCAGGAAAAGGCGAACACGCTTTTGCTGAAGCTGTTCCTGGCCACCCTGTCGATCATCGCGCTGACGCTGGTGGCGATCGGCTGGCGTGAAAGCATCGTGGTGGCCATCGTGATCCCGGTGACGATCTTGCTCACTCTCTTTGCCGCTTGGGTCATGGGCTACACGTTGAACCGCGTCAGCCTCTTCGCGCTGATCTTCTCGATCGGCATTCTGGTCGACGACGCCATCGTGGTGATCGAGAACATCGCCCGACACTGGGGCATGAAGGGCGACAAGGACCGCATCACCCGCGCCATCGAAGGCGTGTCCGAGGTCGGCAACCCGACCATCGTGGCAACGCTGACGGTGGTGGCGGCCCTGTTGCCGATGCTGTTCGTCTCGGGGCTGATGGGCCCCTACATGAGCCCGATTCCGGCCGTCGCCTCGGCCGCGATGATCATTTCCTTCTTCATCGCGGTGATGGTGACGCCTTGGTTGATGGTGAAGATCGCAGGAAACGCCCCGATGCACGCCCATGAGGGGCCAGAGGGAGGGTTTCTGGGGCGCGTCTTCGCCGCGGTCGCGCGCCCGATCCTGGCCAGCAAGGGACGCAGCCTTTTCTTCCTCATCCTGACGGCGGTGCTGTCGTTCGGCTCGCTCGGGCTGCTGTACACGCAGCACGTCACGGTGAAGCTGCTGCCGTTCGATAACAAGACTGAACTGGCCGTCGTGATCGACATGCCCGAGGGAACATCGGTTGAAGCAACGGATGCCGTCGCACAATCCGTGGCGCGCATTGTGCTGGAACTGCCCGAGGTGAAATCCGCGCAGACCTACGCGGGGACGGCCGCGCCCTTCAATTTCAACGGGCTGGTACGGCACTATTTCCTTAGGGCCGATCCCCACATGGGCGACGTTCAGATCAACCTGTATGGCGCGGGGCACGGGGCGCGCGACAGTCACGACGTGGCGTTGGAGATCCGGGAGCGACTGTCGGCGCTCGCCCTGCCCGCTGGCGCCAGCCTGAAGACGGTGGAGCCGCCCCCCGGCCCGCCGGTGATGGCCACCCTGCTGGCCGAGGTCTACGGCCCCACCGCAGAAGCGCGCCGAGAAACCGCGCGCCAGGTGCGTACGGCCTTCGAGGGGATCGATTTCATCGTCGATGTGGATGACAGTTTCGGCAACCCGCCGCGACGGCTGCGCGCCCTGATCTCTCCAGACGATCTGGAATTCTTTGGCGTGCAGGAACAGGACGTGTTCGACACCGTCGCCGCCCTGAACGGCGAAACCGTCGTCGGCTATTCGCACCGCGGCGAGGAGCGACGGCCGATGCCGCTGACGCTGGGCCGTGATCGGTCAGACCGGGTGATGGACGAGCGCTTTCTCTCTACCCCGATCCCCGCCAATGTCCTGCCCGGTGCGCGCGGCGTCGTGGAACTGGGCGACGTGGTCCACATCGAGGAAGGGCGCGCCTCTTACCCCGTGTTCCGTCGCAATGGCCGGCCGATCGAGATGGTCATGGCCGAACTCGCCGGCAGTTTCGAAGCCCCGCTCTATGGCATCGTGGAGGTCGGTCGGGTTCTGGAGGCGATGGACTGGCCCGATGGCGAGAAACCCCTGGTTCGGTTGAACGGACAGCCACTCGACGACAGCCGCCCGACGATCCTGTGGGATGGCGAGTGGGAGGTGACATGGGTCACTTTCCGCGACATGGGGGCGGCCTTTGCCGTGGCGCTTCTGGGTATCTACGTGCTGGTCGTCGCCCAGTTCGGCTCGTTCCGGCTGCCGCTCGTGGTGCTGACCCCGGTGCCGCTGACTTTTCTGGGGATCATGGTGGGTCACTGGCTCTGGTCGGCGCCCTTTTCCGCCACGTCGATGATCGGCTTCATCGCGCTTGCCGGCATCATCGTTCGCAACTCGATCCTTCTGGTGGACTTCATCCGGCACGCCGATCCGACCGGCAAGTCCCCGGTCGACATCCTGATCGAAGCCGGCGCGATCCGGTTCAAGCCGATCCTGCTGACGGCACTGGCCGCAATGTTCGGGGCCGTGGTGATCCTGGCCGATCCGATCTTTCAGGGGCTGGCGCTGTCGCTGCTGTTCGGTCTGCTGACATCCACGCTGCTGACGGTCCTGGTGATCCCGGCGATCTATCGCGTGTTCAGAACCTGAGCCATTGGCGCAGCCAGGATCGGGAAAGGGCGATAGATCCGGAACCTGCAGACCGGCGCACCCATCGCGCAACAGGCAGTTTCGACGGCAACGGTGCGCTGATCGACCAGAACCTGGAACAGGCGCTGAAACACTGCCGCGTGCCAGTGGCACACCGGATGGTCGGCGCATTCCCCACGCACGACCGGATTGGCGCCGATCTCTATCACCACAGGCCGAAGCGAGACGATGTGGAACCGGCCTGACCCTGCAAAGGTCCAGGCGTTGCGCGCGATGGCGTGCGTCAGCAACGGCGCGGAAAGACGTGGCGGCAAGACCCGAAGCAGCCATTGCGCGGGCTTGGGGATGCGATGTGCCAGGATGTAGTCGGCGGTGCGCCTACCCGCCTCGGCCGCCAGGGCGGGAGCCCGCTCGGGCATCTGGCGACGCAGTTCCTGATGGAGGCGTGCGACCGGTTCTTCAGGGATCATGCCCGATGCATCGGGAACCGACGCCCGCGCCGTGGCGAACAGGCGCGTGGCCAGTCCCGGCGATTCCGCCTCCAGCACCGGGACCAGTTGCAGCAGCGCGTTGGGACCGATCCGGCCGGTCGTCACGGCTGCGCCTCCTCCGGCATCTGGAAATCCCCGCCGCCACAGGCCTTGACGGCGAGGCGCTCCTCGGCGCGCGCCTTGCCTTGGGCGCGGATGGCGGCCTGACGTTCCTTGTGCTTGCGCGACCGGTCGGCTGCGGCTTCCCAGTCGTCCAATTGCGCCGGCGCGATCGTGCGGCTTTCGTCGAAATGAAAGTTCACCCGCCCCCTGGACTGCGGCCCGGTATAGCCGACCTTGCCCAGATCGTAGAATGTGCGCTGCACCCCCGCCTTCAGGAATGCCTTGAGGCAGCCCAGCAGATACCGCCGCCGGAAACCGGTGCCACGCCACGGATAGTGGAACAGCGCCTTGCGGCTGTAGAAGCGGCGATAGTTGTGCATCACCCTGTCCAGCAACTCGGCCCGGTCCATCGCGTCGGGCTTCATGATCGGCGTGACGAAGTTGTATTTCGAGAAGTCGTAGACCTCCACCTTGTCGGCCAGTTCCTGGAACAGCGGCGTGAAGGGCCAGGGCGTGTACATCGACCAGTTTGCCAGATCAGGCTGCCAGTCCCACGCCATCTGGAAGGTTTCCTCCAGCGTCTCGGCGGTCTCGTTGTCCAGACCCACGATGAATTGCGCCTCGGTGAAGATATCGGCGTCGCGCAGCAGCTTGATGGCGCGCTTGTTGTCCTCGACCTTGGTCTCCTTGTTGAACTGGTCGAGCTTCAGTTGCGCTGCCGCCTCGGTGCCGAGGCTGACGTGAACCAGACCGGCGCGGCGATAAAGCGGAAGCAGAGCCTCATCGCGCAGGATGTCGGTGACGCGGGTGTTTATGCCCCACTTCACCTTGTCGGGGAGGCCGCGCGCGATCAGTTCCTCGCAGAACTCCACGAACTTCTTGCGGTTGATGGTGGGTTCCTCGTCGGCCAGGATGAAGAAACCGACCTGATGGTCGCGCACCAGCCGCTCGATCTCGTCCACCACCTTTTTCGGGTCGCGCACCCGGTAGTCCCGCCAGAACTTCCATTGCGAGCAGAAGGAACAGGTGAAGGGGCAGCCGCGCGCCATGTTCGGGATCGCCACGCGAACCCCCAGGGGAACGTAGATGTATTTTTCCCATTCCAGCAGGGTCCAGTCGGGGTCGATCCCGTCCAGGTTCTTGACCGTGCTGGCCGCTTGGGTCGCCACGATCTCGTCGCCCTCCTTGAAGGCCAGGCCGTGAATGCGCTTGCGGTCGGACGGCCAGCGGCCGTCGCGCATCGCCTCCATCAGCGCGACCATGATCTCTTCACCCTCGCCGCGCACGATCACGTCGATCCAAGGTGCCTCGGACAGAACCTGCCGGAACATGAATGTCGCATGCACCCCGCCAAGGACGCGGAGGGCATCGGGCACCACCTCGGACGCGATCTTCAGCACCTCTTCGGCGACGTAGATCGACGGGGTGATCGCGGTGACACCCACCACGTCGGGTCGGATCTCGGCCATCTTGCGCCACAACTCGCCATCCGAAAGGTGGTTCGTCATCGCATCGAGGAAATGGATATCCTTGAAGCCTGCAGCCTTCAGCGAGCCGGCCAGATAGGCGACCCAGGCTGGCGGCCAGTTCCCCGCGATCTCGGCCCCGCCGGAATGATAGTTCGGATGGATGAACAGGATTCGCATGACTGGACCTCCGCATGTGTCATGACAGGTTGACACATGCGCTGGCGCTTCAGATTGACACAGATCAAACTGCCCTGCGGCGGCGTTAACCTTTACTTGTACTGCGCAAGACTGTCGCGGCACGCGCTCGCCTCGCCCGGTTAACTCTGTTACCATGTTCACAACTGAAGCAGGGTGCGGAAGACGATGCTTTCGAGAACACAGATCGAATTGAAGGAGACGCCGCTTGCCATTCTCTCGATCTGCGCGGGCGTCGCCTTTCTGGTGCTGAACGATGCGATCGCAAAGATGCTGACCGATCGCTACGATCCGATCCAGATCATCTTTGTTCGCAACCTGATCGCCCTGCCGGTGATCGGCGGGCTGATCCTGGCGCTTTGGGGCCGGACAGGACTGCACACCGGCACGCTCGGCGTTCATGCCCTGCGGGGGCTTCTGATGGTAACGGCCGCCTACCTCTATTTCCGCAGCCTTCAGGTTCTGCCGCTGGCCGAGGCGACGGCGCTCGTCTTCTCCGCGCCGCTGTTCATCACCGCCCTGTCGGTGCCGCTGCTGGGCGAAACCGTGGGCTGGCGGCGGTGGGGGGCGGTCCTGCTGGGATTCGCAGGGGTATTGATCATCGTGCAGCCGGGAAGTGCCGCGTTTCAGCCGGCCTCGCTCTTCGTGCTGGGCACGGCGATCCTGTATGCCTTCTTCATGATCAGCGCCCGTTGGATCAACCGGGCCGAGGGGCTTTGGACGATGATGTTCTTCGTCATGCTGTTCCCCCTTATCTATTCCGCCCCCTTCGCGTTGGCGCGCTGGGTTCCGCTTGCGGCAGGCGACGTACCGTTCTTCCTTGCGATCGCGCTTTGCGGAAGCGTGGGGATCACGCTGATCGGTCAGGCCTTCCGCATGGCGCCGGCCGCAGTCATCGCGCCCTTCGACTATACTGCACTGGTCTGGGCGGCGCTGCTGGGCTGGCTGATCTGGGGCGACCGACTGTTGGGCACCACGATCCTGGGGGCGCTGGTAATCATCGTCAGCGGAATCATCATCGTCCTGCGCGAGGCGCGCCTTGGCCGCCGCACCCAGGGTGACTAGGTTGAACGCGAAGGAGGCAATTATGCACCATTACTCGCTTCTCGACCTGTCGCCCGTGCCCGAGGGCGGAACGGCGGCCGACGCGCTGGCGAACACGCTCGATCTGGCGCAGCATGCCGAGCGTCTGGGTTATCACCGTTACTGGCTGGCCGAGCATCACAACATGCCGGGGATCGCCAGCGCGGCGACTGCCGTGGTGATTGGCCACGTGGCCGCCGGCACGCGGAAGATCCGCGTGGGTGCGGGGGGCATCATGCTGCCGAACCACGCGCCGCTGGTTGTGGCCGAACAGTTCGGCACGCTGGCGACACTGTTTCCCGACCGCATCGACCTCGGCCTGGGCCGGGCGCCGGGCACCGATCCGGCAACCGCCCGCGCACTGCGCCGCCACATGGCGCCCGAGGACAGCTTTCCGCAGGACGTGGTGGAACTGCTCGAATACCTTGACGACGCGCCCGAGGGTGCAGCGGTCCGCGCGGTTCCAGGTGCTGGCACGCATGTGCCGGTCTGGATCCTCGGCTCCAGCCTCTTTGGCGCGCAACTGGCTGCCTATCTGGGCCTGCCCTATGCCTTCGCCTCGCACTTTGCCCCCGCCATGCTCGGGCAGGCAATGGCAACCTATCGCCAGACTTTCCGGCCGTCGAAATGGCTGGCGAAACCCTACGCCATGATGGCCGCGGGCGTGACCGCGGCCGAAACGGACGAGGAAGCCGCGTTCCTGCGCTCGTCGCAAATCCTGGCCTTCGCGCGGCTACGCACCGGTCGGCCCGGCAAGTTGCCCCGACCGGTGGAGGATCTGTCCTCCGAGGTGCCCGCGCCGGTGATGGTGCAGGTCAACCAGGCGCTGTCCTGTTCGGCAACCGGGTCGGCCGACACGATCCGTCGAACGCTTGCCAGCCTGATCAAGCAGTACCGGCCCGACGAACTGATGGTGACTGGCATGATCCATGACCATGCCGCGCGGGTGCGGTCTGCCACCATCGCGGCCGAGGTTCTGGCCGACTTGCGGGACAAGCCCGCGGCCGCCTGAGAGTGGCCCCCGCCGCGGCAGCGGGGGCACATCCTCACCCGTGCTTCACCATGACGTGCCTCACGACGGTATAATCCTCCAGCGCGTAGGCGGACATGTCCTTGCCGTAGCCCGACTGCTTCAGCCCGCCGTGGGGCATCTCGTTGACCAGCATGAAATGCGTGTTCACCCAGGTGCAGCCGTAGCGCAGCCGCGCAGCCGTCGCCATCGCGCGGCCCACGTCCTTTGTCCAGACAGAGCTTGCCAGACCATAGTCGCTGTCGTTGGCCCAGGCCACGGCCTCGTCCACATCCGAGAAGGGAGTGATTGACACAACGGGGCCGAATACCTCGCGCCGCACGATCTCGTCCTGCTGCAGGGCGCCGGCGACGACCGTGGGGCGATAGTAGAAACCTTGATCCATCACTTCGCCGCCAGTTGTGACCTCGATATGATTCAGCTCTCGTGCGCGGTTGACGAAACTCGCCACCCGGTCACGTTGCCGCAGGCTGATCAGCGGACCGATCTCGTTCTGCGTGTCGTCGTCCAGCCCAAGCTTAATCGACGAGACCGCGCTGGTCAGGTCGGCAACCAGTTTCTCATAGACCTTCTTGCCCGCGTAGATCCGGCAGGCGGCGGTGCAGTCCTGCCCGGCGTTGTAGTAGCCGAAGGCGCGCAGCCCCTCGACGACCTCTGATATGTCGGCGTCGTCGAACACGACGACCGGCGCCTTGCCGCCCAGTTCCAGGTGCGTCCGCTTCACGGTTTTCGCCGCAGCATCAAGGATCTTCTTGCCCGTCGCCACATCCCCGGTGATCGAGATCATGTCCACACCAACATGATTGATCAGGTGGTTGCCCACGGTCTGGCCACGTCCCGGGATCACGTTCACCACGCCCTCGGGTAGTTCCTCGGCCAGGATCCTTGCCAGCTTCAGGGCCGTCAGCGGGGTCTGTTCGCTGGGCTTGAAGACAACGGTATTGCCGCCCCCGATGGCCGGGGCCAGCTTCCACGCCATCATCATCAACGGGTAGTTCCACGGCGCAATACTTGCCACGACCCCGATCGGATCGCGGCGGATCATGCTGGTGTGGCCTTCCATGTACTCACCCGCGATGGCGCCGTACTGGCAGCGCACAGCGCCGGCAAAGAAGCGATAGCAGTCCACGATGGCCGGGATCTCGTCATTCTTCGCGGCATTGATCGGTTTACCGCAGTTCAGGGCTTCCAATGCGGCGAACTGCTCGGCCTCGGCCTCGATCCGATCGGCGATCCGCAGCAACGCCGCCGAGCGCTCTGCCGGCGTCGTGCGCGACCAGCCCTCGAAGGCCCGGCGCGCGGCAGCAACGGCGCGATCCACCTGATTTGTGGAGGCCTCGGCTACCTCGAGGATCTGCTCTCCGGTGCGGGGGTTGAGGATCGGCTCCTTTGCGTCCTCGCCTTCCTCGAACCGGTCGCCGATCAGAAGGTTGGTGTCGAACTGGCCCATGTGAGACCTCCCTTGGTTACTTGCCCCCGCCCGCGGTCTCGGATCCGCCGCGGGTCAGGTAATAGGCGATGAGGATGGGGATGAAGGTGGTGGTGAAGACGACGATGGCGACGACATTGGTGACCGGCCGCTGACGCGGCCGCACCAGTTCGTTCAGCATCCAGATCGGCAGGGTCGATTGCTGCCCGGCGGTGAATGTGGTCACGATCACCTCGTCGAACGAAAGCGCGAACGCGAGCATCCCGCCGGCGAGCAAGGCTGAACCGAGGTTGGGCAGCAGCACGTAGCGGAACGTCTGGAAGCCGTTCGCCCCCAGATCAAGCGACGCCTCGACAATGGAACCTGACAGGCGCCGGAACCGCGCAACCGCGTTGTTGAAGACGATGACGATGCAGAAGGTCGCGTGCCCCAGAACGATCGTCCAGGTGGAAAACGGGATGTCCATGATCGCGAAGGCGGATCGCAGGGACATGCCGGTGATGATGCCGGGCAGCGCGATCGGCAGGATGATCAGCAGGCTGATCTGGTCGCGCCCGAAGAAGCGCGTGCGGGCCATCGCGGCAGCGCACAGTGTGCCAAGCAACAGCGCCAGGACGGTGGAGATCGCGGCCACGCGCAGCGACAGGTAGAGGGGCGGCCAGATGTCGGCCCGGTTCCATGCCACGGCGAACCACTGCGGCGTCAGGCCCGGTGGCGGGAACTGATAGGTGCGTTCGTCGGTGGTGAAGGCGTAGACGAAGATCAAAAGGATCGGCAGGTGCAGGAACAGCAGTCCCGCAACGGCCCCGATGGTCAGGGCAAGGGGTGGGCGCGCGTCAGAGTGCATCGAACGCCCCCTTCCGGCGCGCGACGGCCAGATAGATCAGCATGATCACGATGGGAACGACGGCAAAGGCAGCGGCCAGCGGGATGTTCCCGGCCGTGCCCTGCAACTGGTAGACCGCCTGCCCGATGAAACGACGCGACGAGCCGATGATCTGCGGGATGATGTAGTCGCCCATCGTCAGCGAGAAGGTGAAGATCGACCCCGCGATGATGCCGGGCATGGCGAGCGGCAGGATCACCGTCCGCAGCGTCTGCCAGCGCGAGGCGCCAAGGTCAGCCGAGGCCTCCAGCATCGAGACCGGCACCCGTTCCAGCGCGGCCTGCATCGGCAGGATCATGTAGGGCAGCCAGACATAGACGAAGACGAGCCAGGTTCCGATGTAGCTGGTCGAGAGCGATGAGCCGCCGATCACCGGCATGGCGAGCAATCCGTTCAGCACCGCCGAAGCGCCGATCCCGTCCACTGCCCAGGTGATGATCCCCTCGCGCGCCAAAATCAGCTTCCACGCGTAGACCTTCACCAGATAGGAGGACCAGAGCGGCAGCATCACGCCCAGGTAGAACAGCGCCTTCCAGTGGCCGCGCGCGTATCGGGCGGCGAAATAGGCGATCGGAAAGGCGATCACCGCAGCCGTCACCGTGACCGAGGCCGCCATCGTGACGGTTCGCAGGATGATGTCCAGATTCGCCGGCTGCAGCAGTTCCAAATAGGTGCGCAGCGTGAACTCGCGCACGACCTGGCCGGAAAAGGGATCAATGAAGAAGAAGCTTTGCAGCAGAAGCGCGGCCAGCGACCCGAGGTAGACGATTCCCAGCCAGGCCAGCGGCGGGGTGAGCAGAAGCAGCAGCAGGATTGTCGGACGCCGCCAGAACATCGCGGAAAGCCGGTCACCGAGCCCGCGTTCGGGGAACACCGCCGCCCCGGGGACAACCTTGCCTGCCTGGGGCAGGTCAGAGGTGATGTGCGTCATCACATCGCCTCCATCGCGTGCGGGGCGTGGTCATCCCAGATGACGCCGACATCTTCTCCGGGCGCAGGCACCGTGCCGCCCCTGCCAACGAAGGCGGCAATCTCTCCCCCCGGCACGGCGACGGTCACCCGCGTTCCTGCGCCCAGATACCGCAAGGTCGTGACACGACCGGTAAGTGGCGTGGTGGGCGCGGTCAGGCGAACCGCCTCGGGTCGCAAGCTTGTCCAGTGATCGCCCGCCCCAAGGCTGCGGGAGAAATCCGGGGGCAGAACGTTCGATGAGCCGACGAAATCGGCCACAAAGCGGGTGCGGGGCCGGTCGTAGATCTCTTCCGGCGGGCCAATCTGGGCGATGCGGCCTTCGTTGAACACGGCTACCGTGTCGGCCATCGACAGCGCCTCGCCCTGATCGTGGGTGACGAAGACGAAGGTGATGCCCAGCCGCTGCTGCAGCGTCTTCAGCTCGTCCTGCATCGTCTCGCGCAGCTTCAGGTCCAGCGCGCCCAGCGGTTCGTCCAGCAGCAGCACCTTTGGTTCGTTCACCAGCGCGCGGGCCAGCGCGACCCGCTGGCGCTGGCCGCCGGACAGTTCCGCAGGCTTGCGGTCGCCGTAGCCTTCCAGCTTCACCATGGCCAGCAGGTCATCGGCGCGGGCGTGGCGCGTCCGGCGCTCCATGCCCTTGACCATCAAGCCGTAGGCCACGTTGTCGCGCACGTTCAGATGCGGGAACAGGGCGTAATCCTGAAACACCGTGTTTACGTTGCGCCGGTTGGGCGGGATTGCGCTGACGTCCTGACCGAAGATCCGGATTGTGCCGCCGGTGGGTTTCTCGAAACCCGAGATCAGCCGCAAGCATGTCGTCTTGCCCGAACCCGAAGGGCCGAGCATGGCAAAGAAAGACCCCTCGGCAATGGCAAGATCCACCCCATCGACGGCCCGCACGGTGCCGAAGTGGCGCGAGACATTGGCGAATTCGACGGCAAGGGTCATGCAGAACGATCCAGCATGGCAGGGCAGTCCCCGCTGTGGCGGGAATGCGTTTTGGTTCAGGCCGGAAAAAACCGTCAGCGGCCGCCGATCACGCCGATGTAGTCGCTGACCCAGCGGTAGTAGGGCACGCACTCGCCCTGGCTGGCGCAGTTGCTGACCGGGGTTGTCCAGAACCGGATGCGATCGAAATCGTCAAAGCCGTTCTTGGTGCAGCCATCGGCGGTTTGCATGCCGCGCCCATCGGTGCAGGCGGCGGGCACCACCGGGTTCGCGCCGAACCAGACCGACAGGTCCGACTGCAGGTTCGAGGACAGCGTATGCTCGATCCACAGATAGGCGCAGGTCGGGTTCGCGGCATCGACGTGCATCATCGTCGTGTCGGCCCAGCCCGTTGCCCCTTCGACAGGGATGACGCTGGCCACCGGCACGCCGTCGGCCTGCAACAGATTCACCTGGAACGGCCAGGTGCCCGAGGCCGCCATCCCCTCGTTGCGGAAGTCGTCCATCTGAATGAAGGCGTCGTGCCAGTAGCGCGACACCAGCGTGCGCTGCACCCGAAGCAGGTCCAGCGCGGCATCATATTGTTCCTGGCTCAACTCATAGGGCGAGGTGATGCCGAGTTCCGGTTTGTGATGCATCAGGTATTGCGCGGCGTCCGCGATGTGGATCGGCCCGTCATAGGCCTGCACCCTTCCCCGGTTCGGCTCACCGTCGGGCAGGGTCATCTCCTCGAACACCACGTTCCAGCTCTCGGGCGGCTGATCGCCGAAGACCTCGGTGTTGTACATCAACACGTTCGGGCCCCACTGGTAGGGCACGCCGTAATGAACCCCGTCGACCACGTACCACGGCGCCTCTTTCAGCCGGTCGTCCACCGTGTCCCAGGACGGGATCAGCGACAGGTTGATCGGCTGCACCCGGTTTCCGGCAACAAGCCGCAAGCTGGCGTCGCCGGAAGCGGTCACCAGATCGAAGCCTCCCTCGTTCATCAGGGCGACCATCTCGTCAGAGGTGTTGGCTGTCTTGACCTGAACCATGCAGCCGGTGGCTTCCTCGAAGCCGGTGACCCAGTCGAACTCTGCCATGGTCTCGCCGCGTTCGATGTAGCCGGGCCATGCCACGATGTTCAGCTGTCCCTCGGGCGTGCCGAGTTCGCTCATCTGGGCCAATGCCGGCGTCACCGCCATCGCCGCGGCCAGCGCGGTAGTGCCCCACAATCTGATACTGTGCATCCGCTTCCCCCTGCGCTTCGGGCGGGGCTGGCGCGCCCATCCCGTGATTTTCGCCAAGCCTATGAGCCGCGTGCAGCTTCGCAATTTCAAAATTCTGAAGGCTGCAATCGGTTTCTCCGATAGCTGTGCGGGGACAATGATTTCCGGCGCGCAGCCGCCTATCGCGCAGGTAAGGTGGATTGCGCGACCCTGATGAAATTTCGGGCAGGCTGCGACACCGGCGCCCCACGGCGCCAAGCGAGGCCCACCTGAACCGTCGGCAGATCGCCCGACACGTCGCGAATCTCGATCCGATCCCCTTCAAGCGACCAGGGCCGATAGACCAGCCCCGGCAAGATCGTCAGCCCCGCGCCCGTGGCAACCAGACTCCGCACCGCCTCGACCGATCGGGTGCGGAAGGCGATCCTAGGCTTCACCTCCATCGCGGCCATGAGGGCGCGCATGCTTTCCTCGATCTCGTCCACCATCAGCTGGATCAGCGGTTCGCCCACCACCTGTTCAAGCGCGATGAAATCCTCCTGCCCCAGCGGATGGCCCAGCGGCAGCCACAGCCGATAGGGTGAGGCGAGCAGCGTCTCGACATGAAGCGCCACGCGGTCGCGGATCGACGAGGTCAGCAGGACCGCCACGTCCAGTTCTCCCCCGATCAGCAGGTGCTGCAGATACTCTCCGCTATCCTCGATCACGCTCAGCTCGACCTTGGGGTGGGCCCGCCGAAACCGCGCCAGCAGATCGGACAGGACGTAGCCTGCAACCAGCGACGTGACACCCAGCGCCAGCCGCCCGCCCTCGACGTTGCCATCATCGCGAAACGCCTGTCGCGCGTTCGACACGTCGCTCAGGATCTGGCGGGCGTGACGCAGGAACAGGCTGCCACGATGGGTGATCTCCAGCCCGCGGGCCTGGCGGTCGAACAACTGGACGCCCAGATCATCCTCAAGCGACCGGATCGCCTCGGTCACCGAGGATTGCGAGATCGACAGCGCGCGTGCCGCGCCGGTGACCGAGCCCTGTTCGGCTGCTGCGACGAAGAACTGCAACTGCCGAAGGGTGAAGGCCATGCGCCGGGTCCGGTTCGTGGGGGATGGCGGGCGACAGGCCCGCGTCCGATGGCACCGAGCATCGGCCTGTCGAAGGGGCGGCGTCAAGAGAGCCAACGGATCAGGGCGTTGCCGCAACGGGCGGGATCTGCCACTCTCGGTTGAATAAGCGCCGCAATCCGCACGCCAAGAAATTGGGAGGAAAGAGATGCACTGGACAAGCGTTCTCGTAGCAACCGCCGCCATGGCCGCCCCGGCCGCCGCTCAACAGGTTTCCGACATCGTCGTGCCAGAAACGGCAACGCAGGTCGGGGAGGCCTTCCCCGGCATCTCCGACGCAGCCGCGCGTGCGCTTCAGGTCAGAAACGAGGGCGTTCCGGTCGAGGCCGACGACTGGATGGTCGCCGCGGCGAACCCGCTTGCGGTCGAGGCTGGGGCGCGGGTTCTGCGCGAGGGCGGGACCGCAGCCGATGCCATGGTCGCGGTACAGGCGGTTCTGGGCCTGGTGGAGCCGCAGTCCTCGGGCCTGGGGGGCGGCGCGTTTCTGGTCTGGTATGACGCGGAAACCGGTACCGTGACCACGCTGGATGCGCGCGAGACCGCGCCTCTGGACGCCGATCCAACGCATTTTCTGGACGACAATGGCGAGCCGCTGGATTTCTGGAGCGCGGTCGTCAGCGGTCGGTCAGTCGGAACGCCCGGCACGCCACGTCTGCTGGAGGAAGCGCATCGCCGCTGGGGACGGGCGAACTGGCAGGACCTGTTTGCCGACGCGATCGATCTGGCGGAGCAGGGTTTCACCGTCTCTCCGCGCCTGGCCGAGTCGGTCACCGGCGACGCCGAACGCCTCGCGGTCCTTCCAGCCACGGCGGCCTATTTCGTGCCCGACGGGCAGCCGATCGCGGCAGGCGACACCCTGGTCAATCCGGACTATGCCGACACGTTGCGGCGCATCGCCAGCACCGGCGCCGCAGCGTTCTACAGCGGCGAGATTGCCGCCGACATCGTGGCCGCGACGCGGACCGACGCGCATCCCGGGCTGATGACGTTACTGGATCTTGCGCTTTACGACGTGATCGAGCGGGCGCCGGTCTGCGCCGACTATCGCGAGCATGAGGTCTGTGGGATGGGCCCGCCGTCGTCCGGCGCGGTCGCGGTGGCGCAGATCCTTGGCAAGCTTTCGCATTTCGACCTGCCGTCGATGGGGCCCCAGGATGTCGAGGCACGGCGCCTGATGGGCGATGCGACGCGGCTCGCCTTCGCCGACAGGGGCCGGTACCTCGCCGATAGCGATTTCGTGCCGGTCCCGGTGCAGGGCCTGATCGATCCGACCTATCTGGCCGAACGGGCCGAGCTTCTACGCGGTGACGATGCCCTGCCCGAGGTCGCGCCGGGGCAACCGGAATGGGATCACGCGCTTCTCTGGGGCGATGACCTGCATGAGGAACGTCCGGCGACCTCGCATATCTCCATCGTTGACAGCGATGGCAACGTGCTGTCGATGACCACGACCATCGAGAGCGCCTTCGGCTCCCGCATCCTGGTGCGCGGCTTCCTGCTGAACAACGAACTGACCGATTTCTCGTTCCGGACCCATGCCGACGGCTGGCCCATCGCCAACCGGGTGGAACCGGGCAAGCGGCCACGGTCGTCGATGTCGCCCACCATCGTCCTGCGCGACGGTCAGCCGGTTCTGGCCATCGGCAGCCCCGGAGGTGCCACGATCATCGGGTACACAGCGCAGGCGATCATCGCCCATCTGGACTGGGGCATGGATGTGCAGCAGGCGGTGGCGATGCCGCATCTGATCAACAGCTTCGGCACCTATCAGATCGAGGCCGGAACCTGGGCTGCCGAAATGGAGGGCGCCCTGGCCGAGTTGGGCTACGAGACCAACGTCACCGCGCTGACCTCTGGCCTGCAGGCGATCTCTCTGGGGGAGACCCTGCGGGGAGGCGCCGATCCTCGGCGCGAGGGGATTGCCTTGGGCGAGTAGTCAGGCCGCCTCAAGACCGAAGAAGTGCGGCGCGCAGGGTTGGCCTGCGCGCCGCAGCGGTTTCAGGGGTCATTCGCTCCAGTCGTGCTTGTGCACTTCATGGCCGGAATGGCCCTGCATGATCTTCGTGGCGATCTCTTCCTTCTCGGGGGTGTTCACACGAACCCAGATCAGGATGCCGCCGTTGCGGATCTGATGTTCGTAGTAGTCCTTGTGATGCCTTCCGGCGCGCCGTGCGAGGATCGTGCCCAGAACGGCGCCGGGGCTTCCCCCGATCGCCACGGCGGCGATCGAGGCCGCGATCGTGCTGGCGGGCGTCAGCAGCGCCGTCATCGCGATCGCCGAGCCGAGGAAGAACAGGCCACCCGCAATTGCGCCCTCGAACTCTCCCATCGCTTCTTCGGAAACGAAGGCAGCGCGCGGCGCATCGGGGTTGTCCGCCAGCTCGGACGCTGTGAGGAAGGCGGACCCGAGCCGTTCCTTCATCGCCTCTTCGCTGCCCAGCAGGCTGATGTCGTAGCGGCTGAAGCCGGCCATCATCAGGTCGTAGATCGTGGTCTGCATGTCCTTCACGTTGTCGAACACGCCCACAACCTCGGGCACTTCGATCACCATTGTCTTTGCGCTCATTTCCTGTCCCTTCATTCCCTGCTGCCGGAACCACCCCGTGGGGGTGGCTCAGGTCTCAGATGATCATTTGGTGTCGGCTTCCGTCAGCTTGCTGTCTTCGCGCATCTCGAACCACATGGCGTTGAGTATGGCGAAAAGTGCGGCAAGCGGAAGCCCGAGCATCCAGGCGAAATACCACATCGTCGTTTCCTTTCTCAGTAGGCGTTCTTGTTGTCAGACAGTTCCTGCTCGGTCACCTTGCCCCACAGAACCTTGTAGACCCAAGCCGTGTAGATCAGGATCAAGGGCATGAAGATCGCCGTGGCGCCCAGCATCACGAACAACGTGAGGTGCGAGGACGAACTGTCCCAGACCGTCAGCGACGACCGCGGATCGATGGACGAGGGCAGAATGAACGGGAACATCGTCAACCCGACCGAAGATATGACGCCGGTGATCCCCAGCTTGGAGAACAGCAGGGCCGACACCTCGCCACCGCGCGAAAGCGACAGAACGGCAAGGCCGATCCCGGCAAAGCCCATGATCGGCGCAATGAGGATCCAGGGCCGCAGGGCATAGGCCACCAGCCACGACCCTTCGCGACCCACCTCGGTCAGCAGAGGGTTGGATGGCCCATTGATCGCCGCCTCTGTCACCATCAGGTAGCCGTCGACTCCAAAGGCCAGCCAGAGACCGGCAAGCGCGTACCCCGCCATCGCGGCAAGCCCCGCGAGGATGCCGATACGCCGGGCCCGTGCCACCACCACGCCCTCTGCCTTTACCGCGATCCACGCCGCGCCATGCGCCACCAGCATCGTCAGCGACACCGCCCCCGCCAGCAGCGCGAACGGGTTGAGAAGCCCGAAGAACGATCCCTCGTACATCGAGAAGAGATCGTCCGTCAGCCGGAACGGCACACCTTGCAAGACGTTGCCAACGGCGACCCCGAAGATCAGCGCAGGCACCGCGCCCCCCGCGAACAGCGCCCAATCCCACCCGTTGCGCCAGCGGGGATCCTCGCGCTTGGAGCGATACTTGAACGCCACCGGCCGTACGATCAGCGCGGCCAGCACGACGAACATCGCCAGGTAGAAGCCCGAGAAACTGACGGCGTAAAGCGGTGGCCAGGCGGCAAAGATCGCGCCACCGCCAAGGATGAACCAGACCTGGTTCCCCTCCCACACGGGGCCGACGGTGTTGATGACCACGCGCCGTTCCACATCCGTCTTTGCCACGAAGGGCAGAAGGGCGCCCACCCCCATGTCGAAGCCGTCGGTCAGGGCGAAGCCGATCAGCAGCACGCCCAGAAGCAGCCACCAGATCACGCGCAAAAGGTCGAAGTCGATCAGTTCATGCAGGATCATGTCCGTTACTCCGCTGGGGTGGCAAAGGGATCCTTGCCGTCATCGGTGCGCAACCGGTGTTCGTGCCGGGCCACCCACTTCTCGGTTTCCTCCACGTCCTGATAAGGACCCTTGCGGATGAATTTCAGCATCAGCCCCATCTCGATGATGAAAAGGACGGTGTAGAACAGGACGAACCCGGCAAGTGTCAGCGCGACGGTCCCCATCGACAGGTGGCTGACCGACAGGGCGGTGGGCAGAACGCCATCCACCGTCCAGGGCTGGCGGCCGTACTCCGCGACGAACCACCCCAGTTCCGCAGCAATCCACGGTGTGGGAATGATCGCCACAGCAGCCCGCAGCGCCCAGCGCGGGTAGCGCGCCCCCATGAAGTTGCTGACGATGAAGAAGTAGCCCATCACCGCGATGAAGCTGAAGCCCAGGCCCACCATGATCCGGAATGCCCAGAACAAGGGCCAGACGCGTGGTATCGTGTCGTTCGCGGCCTGGATTATCTGCTCTTCCGTTGCGTCGCGCGGGTCATCCACATACCGCCGCAGCAAGAGCGCATAGCCCAGATCGCCGCCGTGTTCCTCGAACGTCGCAAGCACGTCGGGCGGTGTCGCCTCCCGCTCCGAACGAATCGTCAGAAGCGCGTCGTAGGCGATGAGGCCCGACCGCACCCGCGCCTCGGACTCGATCACCAAATCCTCGATGCCGGGGATTTCGCGCGTCAGCGACCGTGTCGCGATCAGACCCATCGCATAGGGTATCTGAATGGCGTAGCGGTTCTCGCGCGCCTCCTGATCCGGCAGCGCGACCAAGGTGAATGGTGCGGGGGCGGGCTCGGTGTGCCACATCCCCTCCATCGCGGCCAGTTTCATGCGCTGGGTATGCGTGGCGCTGTAACCCGACTCATCGCCCAGAAGGACAACCGACAGCGCCGCGGCCAGACCAAAGCTTGCCGCGACGGCGATGGACCGGCGGGCCAGGGCAACATGCCGCTCGCGCAGCAGATACCACGCCGACACGCCCAGAACGAAGACAGAGGCGGTGACATATCCGGCCGAAACGGTATGCACGAACTTCGCCTGCGCGACCTCGTTGAACATGACCTCGAAGAAACTGGTCATCTCCATCCGCATGGTCATCGGGTTGAACTCGGCGCCGACCGGGTTCTGCATCCACCCGTTGGCGATCAGGATCCAGAGGGCCGAGAAGTTCGACCCGATCGCGACCAGCCAGCCAACGATCATGTGACCCACTTTCGACAGCTTGTCCCAGCCGAAGAACCACAAGCCAACAAAGGTCGCCTCAAGGAAGAAGGCCATCAGCCCCTCAATCGCCAGCGGCGCGCCAAAGACATCGCCGACGTAGTGGCTGTAGTAGCTCCAGTTCATGCCGAACTGGAATTCCATCGTGATGCCCGTGGCCACGCCAAGCACGAAGTTGATACCGAACAGCGTGCCCCAGAACTTGGTCATCTGGCGCCAGATCGGCCGGTTCGTCATCACGTAGACCGTTTCCATGATCGCGATCAGGATCGACAGGCCAAGTGTGAGCGGGACGAACAGGAAGTGATACATCGCTGTCATCGCGAACTGCAGGCGCGACAGCTCGACTATTCCGAATTCCATTGATCTTCTCCGTCTTTGGAATGCGAGACTCGCCTTCCTGAAGAGGAGCTTAACCTGTGTAGCGGATACATCTTTGATTCAGATCAACATCAGGGGCAGGTGCGCCGACTGCGACAATACGCCCACCTTCTGCCCTCACCCAGTCGCGTTCGGCCTTCCGGTGAGAGGCGAGAAGAATCGCCGACTCAGAGCAGAAGCGGCGCAGGCCTTGAAGGACCAACACGGCCGTTGCCTCGTCCAAGCCTTCGGTGGGCTCGTCCAGCAACAGGATCGCGGGCCGGCGCAAAAGAACCCGTGCCAGCGCGAGGCGCCGTGCTTCGCCGCCCGACAGTCCCTGACCGCCCTCAGCCAGGGCGGCGTGCAGCCCCCCGCGTGGTTCGAGCGCGTCCCACAGCGCGACCGCCTGCAATACCGCCAGCATCTCGGAATCGGACGCATCTGGCGCGCCGAGGCGCAACGCCTCGGCGATGGTGCCGCCCAGCAAGGCGCTGCGCTGCGCGAGCATGCCGATCTGCGCCCTGAGCTCCGGCTCTGGCAGCGCGGTGAGTGGACGATCGCCCAGAAGAACCCCGCCGGATGTGGGCACTGCAAGCCCCGCGGCCATCTGCAAGATCGTGCTCTTGCCGCAGCCGCTCGGTCCGGTCAGGGCGGCAATCTGGCCCGGTGTCAGGGTGAGTGAAAAACTGTCGATCACCGTCCGCGCGGCATCGGGATGACGATAGCTGACATCGACCAGTCGCAGAGGCTCCGGCGCTGTGGCGGCGAACGGAACATCGGCCAATGCCTCCGGCCCGATCTGCCGGGCGACGCGCCGGGCGGCGTCGAGCATTCGTCCCAGATCGGCCATTCCCCGGCGCAACGGTGCTGCAGCTTCGGCGAGCGCCAGCGTTGCGAAGAACCCGAGGGCGACCTGCGGCACCCCGATCACACCCGCCTGAACTGCCATCGTTCCCAACAGCAAGGCGCCCGCTGCGGCGATTGTCGACGTCAGGCCCAGCAGGGCGCCGGCGCGGCGCTCCGCTCGGTCAGCCTCGTCACGCGCAGCATCCTGTCGCGCTGCTGCCTCTCCGATCCTCGTTGACGCATCGTCCAGACGGCCGGTCAACGCCAGATCGGCCTTGGCGCGCAGCTGTTCGATCACTCGCACGCGCAGCGCCTGCATCGCCGTCTCGGCGCGGCGCGAAGGGGTGCGGGCGCTACGGGCGGCGACAATCAGGGCGGCCGATCCGCCCAGCGCGAAACTTCCCGCCGACCACAGCGCGACCATCGGCGTCACGAGCCAACCCAGCATCAGACCCGTCAGCAGCAGGGTCAGCGCCGCCGCAACCGCCGGCAGCGCCAGACGCACAAGCACACCATCCAGCGCATCGACGTCAGCCGTGATACGGTTCAGTGCCTCGGCCCCGCGCAAGCGGCCAAGGTCAGACCAGTCACGATGCGCCAGACCCCCCATGACCCGCAGCCGCAGAAGGTTCAGGCCGCGCAGGGTGGCATCATGGGTCAGCACCCGTTCGCCCCAGCGCGCGGCGGTTCGGCCAAGGGCCAGAAACCGCACGCCGGCGCTGGGACGGAACACGTCGAAGACGGCCCCAAGCCCCAGCATGCCGGCAAGACCGGCCGCGGTGATGAACCAGCCCGAAAGGCCCAGCAACGCGACCCCGGCCAGCAACACGACGACCGACAACGCCAGACCACGCCAGAGCGCCGGCCGCTCGGACCGCCAGAAGATACCGAGAATCTGCCAGATCGGCCCCCTCATACAGAGGCCGCCGTCAGGCTGATCTGACGGTCCATCCGCGCGGCAAGTCGCATGTCGTGGGTTGCGACGACCAGCGTCGCCCCCCTAGACGCCAGCGCCAGCAGTCCGGCGGTGACGATCCCGGCCGTAACCTCGTCCAGGTCGGCGGTCGGCTCGTCCGCCAGAATGACGTCGGCGCCGGACAGGGCAAGGCGGGCGACAAGAATTCGGCGCGCCTCGCCCCCTGAAACACCGGCGCCCATCTCTCCAAGCCGGGTCTGCAATCCGCGCGGCAGGCGCGCGACGATCTCTTCGGCTCCGGAAAGGCGCAGGGCAGCCGCGATCTCGGCATCCGGGGCATCGGGCCTTGTCAGGCAAAGGTTCGCACGCAGGCTCGCATTCAGGAATTGTACCCCTTGCGGAAGCCAGCCGACCCGCGCCTGCCACGCCGGCACCGTCGGCCCTGTCAGCGCCACATTCGAGAGCGAGATGGTGCCCCTGTCAGGTGCAAGAAGCCCCGCCAGAACCGCCAGAAGCGTGCTTTTCCCTGATCCGCTGGGGCCGATCAACGCCACCCGTTCGCCATGGGCAATGTCGAGATCCGGAAGAGACAATCGCCGCTCCGCCGTTGCGACCGAGACTCCGCGCGTCTGGATCGTGACGGGCCCGGCCAGCGGTACTGCCGTGGTCCCCGCACCGGGGAGCGGGGCATAGGGGGCCGCGTCCAGTTCCGTGATCTCGTCCTGAACCGCCATTGCTGCGGCCTTGTCGTGCCAGGCGACCCCAAGCTCCCGCAGAGGATCGAAGAAGGCCGGCGCCAGCATCAGCAGGAATATTCCCTCGGCCACCGTCAGCGGCGCACCCCAGGTCCCGAAGCGCAGTTCGCCGAGCAGATGGAACCCGACATAGACCGCCACCATCGCCACCCCCAGCGCGGCGAACAGTTCCAGCACGGCCGAGGACAGGAAGGCGATGCGCAGGACCGCCATCGTACGGTGGCGCAACGCCTCGGCCCGGTCCCGGAACCCCTGAAGCGCCCGCTGCGTCGCCCCCAGAAGGCGAATATCGGCCAAGGCACGCAGACGGTCCAGCAGCAGCGCGTTGAGGCTGCCGACCTCCTGCAACTGTCGGGCGCTCGCCTCGCGCGCGGCCATGCCGACGAGGGCCTGAAAGACCGGGATCAGCGGACCCGCCACCAGAAGCACCAGCCCGACTGCCCATGAATGGAACCAGGCGACGGCAAGGATGACGAGCGGGACGACCATCACCCGCGCCATCGCGGGCCGGTATCGCGTCAGATAGGGCACAAGCATGTCCAGCTTCTGCGTGACAATCGCGGCCAGCGCGGCTGAATTCGGCCGCGCCGGATCGAACGGGCTGCGCTGCGCCTCTCGCGCAAGGATCCGCTGACGAAGGCGGGAAACCTGCGCGCGCGCGGTTTCGGTCAAGACACGCTGCGCCCGTGCATCCAGCCAGATCCGGAGCAGACCGAGCGCGGCAAAGCCAGCGACAGGCAAGAAGGAACGGGCCAAGGCACCGTTGTCCAGAAGCCCCGCGATCAGGTGCGCCACGAGCCATGCCTGCGGCACCCACAGCAGCGCGGAAAGCGCCCAGAACAGTTCGGCGTGGCGCGTAGCAACGGTTCCGGCCGCCGTCGGTTCATCTGTAGCCTTGGCCGACGCTGAAAGGACGATGCCAGTCATCCCCAGCGACCGGTCGCAGCGGAGAGGCGTCGTCTCATGTGGATCCCTTTTGCCGCAGCACTCGCGAGTAAAGCCTTTGCGCCGCCCCAAGCTCCAGCGCATGCGATATCTTGTATATTAAATGCAGGCTTTCCTTGATCCAGATCAACGGCCCGCAAGTTCCTTGCGGGACCAATCCTCTGGCGTGCGGGCCACGGACGGCCGTGCAGCACACCCGCGAGCAACAGTGCGGCGCGTCAAACCATCCGCACTGGCGGCGTGGCCGGTCAGGCGTCGAGGTTTTCGACGTTGAGCGCGTTCTGCTGGATGAACTCGCGCCGCGGCTCGACGACATCGCCCATCAGTTTGGTGAAGATGTCGTCCGCCTCGGCCAGATCGTCCACCTTCACCTGCAGCAGCGTGCGTGCTTCCGGGTCGAGCGTCGTTTCCCACAGCTGATCGGGGTTCATCTCGCCCAGCCCCTTGTAGCGCTGCAGCGTCAGGCCACGTTCGCCTTCGGTCAGAATTGCGTCCAGAAGGTCAGTCGGTCCGAAGATCGGCAGGTCACGGTCCTTGCGCACCAGATGCGCGGGCGAGGCATAGGTTTCCTGCAGCCCATCGGTATGGCTGCCGAGGCGACGCGCCTCGCCCGAGCGCAGCACCTGCCCGTCGAGCGTGCGCGCCTCTTCGACCCCGCGCAGCATGCGCGAAAATCGCAGGCCATGATCCTGTGTCGGACGACCCTGCCAGCCGCGTTCGTATTCCTCGGCAATCAGGTCCAATCGGGCCGCCACTTCATCGGCCACACCCTGGGCATCGGCATCGACACGCCCCGGCAGCAACGCCCCGGCAATCGCGGCCTGTTCCAGAATCCGCTGCGGATAGTGGGTCGGGAAGGATTGCAGGCTGCGGCGCACTTGACGCGCCTCGCCCACGACACGCAGAAGATCCTGGCCCGAAATCTCTTCGCCCGAGCCAAGGCGCAACACGGCGCCTTCGGTCCCTTGGGCGATCAGATACTCTTCCAGCGCCGGCTTGTCCTTCAGATAGACCTCCGACCGGCCCCGCGCGACCTTGAACAGCGGCGGTTCGGCTATGTAGAGGTAGCCCCCCTCGATGATCTGGGGCATCTGGCGGAAGAAGAAGGTCAGCAGCAGCGTCCGGATATGGGCGCCGTCCACATCGGCATCGGTCATGATGACGATCTTGTGGTAGCGCAGTTTCGAGATGTCGAACTCGTCCCGCCCGATCCCGGTTCCGAGCGCGGTGATCAGCGACCCGATCTCCTGACTGCTCAGCATCCGGTCAAAGCGGGCGCGCTCCACGTTCAGAATCTTGCCGCGCAGGGGCAACACCGCCTGATTGGCGCGCGACCGGCCCTGCTTGGCCGATCCGCCGGCACTGTCGCCCTCGACCAGGAACAGTTCGGATTTCGCCGGATCACGCTCCTGGCAATCTGCCAGCTTGCCCGGCAGGCTGGCCACATCCATCGCGGTCTTGCGCCGCGTGAGTTCGCGGGCCTTTCGTGCCGCCTCGCGCGCCAGCGCAGCCTCGACGATCTTGCCCACGATCTGGCGGGCGTGCGCTGGGTTCTCCTCGAACCACTCCGCCAGTTTCTCGCTGACCAGCGATTCCACAGCCGGGCGCACCTCGCTTGAGACCAGCTTGTCCTTGGTCTGGCTGGAAAACTTCGGATCGGGCACCTTGACCGACAGCACGCAGGTCAACCCCTCGCGTGCGTCATCCCCGGTGAAACTGATCTTTTCCTTCTTCGCGATCCCGCTTTCCTGGGCGTATTTGGTCAGCGTGCGCGTCATCGCGCCGCGGAACCCGGCCAGGTGGGTGCCGCCGTCGCGCTGGGGAATGTTGTTGGTGAAAGGCAGGACGGTTTCGTGATAGCTGTCGTTCCACCACATCGAGGCCTCTATCGTGATCCCGTCGCGTTCGCCGATCATGAAGATCGGTTCGGGGATCAGCGGCGACTTGTGCCGGTCAAGGTAGCGCACGAATTCCTGTACGCCGCCGTCGTAGTGAAGTTCGCTTTTCAACGGCTCCGCCGGACGTTCGTCTTCCAGCAGGATCCGGACCCCGGAATTCAGAAACGCCAGTTCGCGCAGCCGGTGTTCCAGCGTCTTGAAGCTGTAATCGAGGTTCGAGAAGGTTGTGGTGGAGGCGAGAAACCGCACCTCGGTTCCGCGCTTGCCATCCGCGTCGCCCACGACCTTCAGCGGCGCCACCGTTTCGCCCCGCTCGAAGCGGCAGAAATGTTCCTTGCCATTGCGCCAGATGCGCAGTTCCAGCCAGTCCGACAGCGCGTTCACGACCGAGACGCCCACCCCGTGCAAACCGCCTGACACCTTGTAGCTGTTCTGGTCGAACTTTCCGCCGGCGTGCAACTGGGTCATGATGACCTCGGCCGCGCTGATGCCTTCTTCGGTGTGGATGTCGGTGGGGATGCCACGGCCATTGTCCATGACGGAAACGCTGCTGTCGGCATGGATCTTCACCGTCACCGCATCGGCATGACCCGCCAGCGCCTCGTCGATGCCGTTGTCCACCACCTCGTAGACCATATGGTGCAGACCGCTACCGTCGTCGGTATCGCCGATGTACATGCCTGGGCGCTTTCGGACAGCGTCCAACCCTTTGAGAACCTTGATCGAATCTGCCCCGTATTCGTCAGGCAGCTTTGCCGCTTCAGCCATTCAGGAAAACCTTTGGAAACCTGCACGACTTATAGGCCCTCTGCCGGGGATTGTCACGCGCAGGGCACAAGATTTGGTGGTTTGCCGCCGTCGGTCAGGACAGCGCGATGACCGCACCAACGCCGATCAGGAGCGCCCCGGCAATCCGGTTCGTTCGCGCCAGGGCGGCGGGCGAGGTCAGCAGCCGCCGCGCCCGGTCGATCGACAGCGCGAAGGCCAGATTTCCGAGCAGCGGAATGACCATCGACAGGGCGATGATCGCGGCGATATCGGCCCCGTTGATCCTTGAGATGTCGAAGAAGCCGGGCAGCACGCCCATGTAGAACAGGATCGCCTTGGGGTTGCCAACGATCACGGCAACACCGGCAAGGAACCCCGCCCAGCGCCCCGGCCGGGTCAATCGGCTGTCGCTTCCCAGGCTGCGCCCGGCGTGCCGGATCAGCAACCACCCCATGACAACGAACGTGCCCGCGGCCACCCAGCGCAGCAGATCCATGAAACCGCCATAGACCGAAACGATCCAGCTGAGCCCGAAGATCGCGGCCAGCGGCCAGAGTGCATCGCCGATCACCACGCCGACCGCCAGCGGCCAGGCCGCGCCAAACCCGCCCGAAAGCGCGCGGGCGACCAGCGCCACCCAGACCGGGCCGGGGGTCAGAAACAGGACCAGAAGCGCCCCGGCGTAGAACGTCAGATCCCATAGGCCGACTGTCATCCCGCGTCGGGCAGGGTCAGGCTGCCATCCTCTGCCAGCGGCCAGAAGGGGTTCATCGCAAGCTCCCAGACATGACCATCCGGATCGGCGAAATAACCCGAGTATCCACCCCAGAAGACCGCTCGCGGCGCTTTCAGGGCGGTCGCACCGGCGTCGAGCGCGGCGGCATAGGCCGCGTCGACCTCGTCCCGCGTTGCGAAGTCCTGCGCCAACGTCATTGCGCCGGTACCAAGGGCCGCCCGGAGGCGGCCCTGATCTTTCGCCAGATCGGCCAATCTGAACAGGGCCAGGGCCTGGCCGTGCATCTGGTAGAACGCCACGCCGTCCGTCACTTGCGCGGGCGTCCAGCCAAGGGCGGCGTAGAAGGCGCGTGCGCGGTCCAGATCGGCGACGCCAAGGGTGATGAGCGTCACGCGCTGTGGGGTCATGGTAAGTTCCTTTCCTGCACGACGGACAGACCCTCAGCCTCGATCACTTCTAGGGCCTGCGCACCGCTGCCGAGCTCCGCGAAAAGTTCCGGCCCGGTGCCGGTCAGAAAGGCTTGCGCACCCAGCGCCGTCACCTCGTCAAAAAGCGCCGCGCGGCGGACGGCGTCAAGATGGGCCGCGACCTCATCCAGCAGCAGGATCGGAGGCGCGCCCCGGTCCGCAGCCAATGCCCGGGCATTGGCGAGCACCAGCGAGATCAGCAGCGCCTTTTGCTCACCGGTCGAACATTGGGCCGCCGGCTGGGCCTTGGCCGAGTAGAGCGCGGCCAGATCGGCCCGGTGCGGGCCGGTAAGGCTGCGCCCGGCCGCCATGTCCCGCCGCCGTCCCTCGGCCAGCGCTCCAATCAGCCCGGCCTCGTCCTCGGGCATATCATCGGGATAAGTCAGGGCAAGCTCGGCAACAGGAAAGGCGGTGGTCGCATCCGCCTGCGCCTCCGTCAGTCGCGCCAGCGCCCTGCGGCGGTTGGTGGCCAGCATCTCACCCGCTGTCGCCATCTGCGCCTCGAGTGCCGAATACCAGCGGGCATCCGTGACCTCGTCGCGCAGCAGGCGATTGCGGTCGCGCATTGCACGCTCATAGGCCAATGCAGCCTCGGCATGGCCGGGCTCAAAGCCCAGAACCAGCCGGTCGAGGAACCGCCGCCGCCCCTCGGCCCCTTCGACCCACAACCGGTCCATCGCCGGGGTCAGCCAAACCATGCGCAGGATACGGCCAAGAGCGGCCTGTGGGGCGGATTTGCCGTCGATCTTCACCTGTCGGCCGGTGGCGCCGGGCTCAGCCCAGCATTCAACCTCGTGATCGCCGATCTGGGCGTGGACCTTCCAGCCCAGCGCCTCGGGCCGCCGCGCCATCTCCTCGGCCCCGGCCCCGCGCAGCCCGCGACCCGGAGAGAGCATCGAAACGGCTTCGAGGATGTTCGTCTTGCCCGCCCCGTTGGCACCGAAGATCGCCACCGGTCGCCCATCAAGCGCCAGCCGCAACGCGCGGTGCGACCGGAAATGCGACAGCCGCAAGTCACTGATGAACTGCCCGGGATCGGCCATGTTGGGCCCCTAGCGCGCGCCGCGCCCCCGCCGCAAGCCCAGACAGAGGTGCAGGGCGAAACGCGTCAGACCCGCATCGGCATGACGACGTAGACAGCCGAATCGTCGCTGCCCTCGCGCATCAGCGTCGGGTCGCCCGAAGAGTTGAACAGGAACACGGCATTTTCGCGATCCACCTGGCTGGCGATTTCCAGCAGGTACTTCGCGTTGAAGCCGATCTCCAACCGTTCGTCGCCGTAGGCCACGGCCAGTTCCTCTTCCGCGTTGCCGCTGTCGGGGGCGTTCACCGACAGGACCAGGCGATCCTCGTCAAGGCTGAGCTTGACCGCGCGCGAGCGTTCCGACGACACCGTTGCCACTCGGTCCACCGCCTGGGCAAATTCGGCGGCATCCACCTCCATCCGCCGGTTGTTGGTGGTGGGGATGACGCGGGTGTAGTCAGGAAAGGTGCCGTCGATCACCTTCGAGGTCAGCGTAATGTCGGGCGTAGCGAAGCGCACCTTGGTTTCGCTCACAGAAACGGCGATCTGCATGTCGTCTTCATCCAGCAGCTTGCGCAACTCGTTCACCGTCTTGCGCGGCACGATAACGCCGGGCATGCCATCCGCACCCTCGGGCAGGGGGGCGTCGATACGCGCGAGCCGGTGCCCGTCCGTCGCCACGCAGCGCAGGACCGGACCGCTTTCGCCCGTGGCCACGTGCATGTAGACGCCGTTCAGGTAATAGCGCGTTTCCTCGGTCGATATCGCGAATTTCGACTTGTCGAACAACCGCCGCAGCACCCCAGCCTTGGCCGAGAAGTTCGACGAGTATTCCGAGGATGCCATGACCGGAAAATCCTCGCGCGGCAGCGTGGCGAGCGAAAAGGTCGACCGCCCCGCCTGCACCGTCAGCCGGCCCGATGTGCCGTCGTCAGAGAGAACGACCAGCGCACCGTCGGGCAGTTTGCGCACGATCTCATGCAACATGACGGCAGACACTGTCGTCGCGCCGGGGCGTTCGACCATTGCGGGTGCCTTGTCCACCACCTCGATATCTAGGTCGGTGGCGCGGAAGCTGACCGAATTCCCTTCGGCCTCGATCAGGACGTTGGCGAGAATCGGGATGGTGTTGCGCCGTTCGACAACCGATTGCGCATGGGCCACCGCCTTGAGCAGCGTGCCGCGTTCGATGCTGATCTTCATGTCACCGTCCCCCAATTCGGACCGGCAAGTTGGGCCAAAAGCCGCCGGTGCTCAAGCGGTTTTTGGCCCTTTTTCGCGTGCTGCGGCGCGGCTGCCTCAGCTTTCCAGAAGCCGGCGCAGCAGGTGCAGATCTTCGGCCAGCTGCCGGTCGGCAGGGATCAGTTCCTCGATCTTCCGCACACCGTGCATGATCGTGGTGTGATCGCGCCCACCAAAGCGGCGGCCAATCTCGGGCAGGCTGCGGGTGGTGAGCTGCTTGGCGAGATACATCGCGATCTGGCGCGGACGGGCGATGGTGCGCACCCGCTTCGGGCCGATCATATCGGACAGGCGGATATTGTAGTGCTCTGCCACCTTGCGCTGGATCTCCTCGACCGTGACCTTGCGGTCGGATGCACGCAGGATGTCGGCAAGGCAATCCTGCGTCAGATCCAGCGTGATCTCACGCCCGACCAGGCTGGCAAAGGCGAAAAGCCGTGTCAGCGCGCCCTCCAGAACGCGGACGTTGGTCGTGATCCGGTGCGCAAGGAATTCCAGTACCCCGTCGGCCAGCACCAGCCCGCGATACTGCTGGCGGTAGAGCTCCACCTTGGCCTGAAGGATGCCCAGCCGCAGTTCATAGTCGGTCGGATGCAGGTCGACCACCAGGCCGCATTGCAGGCGGCTCTTGATCCGGTCTTCCAGATCCTTGATCTCGCCCGGTGCGCGGTCGGCGGAAATGACGATCTGCTTGTGCTGATCGACAAGCGCGTTGAAGGTGTGGAAGAACTCCTCCTGCGTGCTTTCCTTGCCGGCGATGAACTGCACGTCGTCGACCATCAGCACATCGACCGACCGGAACAGACCCTTGAAATCCATGATCTGCTTCTCGCGCAGGGCCTGGATGAATCGGTACATGAACTGCTCGGCCGAGAGGTAGAGGACACGGGCCTCGGGCTTCTGCTTTTGCAACTCATGGGCGATTGCGTGCATCAGGTGGGTCTTGCCCAGACCGACCCCACCATAGAGGAACAGCGGGTTGAAGGTGACCGGCCCGCCCTCGGCCACGCGCCGGGCGGCGGCGTGGGCAAGTTCGTTCGGCTTGCCGACCACGAAGCTGTCGAAAGTGAAGCGCGCATCCAGCGGCGCGCCGGGAAGCTCGTCGTCGTCCGAAGGCCGCAGGACCGTGCGACGGGGCGCGGCCGCCTTCTTGTCGTTGATCGTGGACGCATCAGGCTGGGCGCGGGATGGAACCGAGAATTCGATCCGCTCCACACTCGCACCGGCCGACACGAGTTGCTGGCGTATCGCTTCCGCGAAATTGCGCGAGACCCAGTCACCTATGAAGGTTGTGGGGGCTTCGAACCGCGCGACCCCCTGCGTCAGGCCGGAGAACCGGAGGGGTTCGATCCAGGTGACATAATTGTTCTTGCCCACAGATTTGATGAGTTCGCCACGTACTTGCCCCCAGGTATCTTGCGTCATTTCCGACCCGTTTATCGTTGTTTCCCAACGGGATGAGAGGACGCCGATTCTGGCCGCCGCTCACACCCCGCAATCGGGCGATGCCACGCAACCGGGAAGACCCATTGCACCGGGGCAGATCCGGTGCGGGCCTCGATGACAATTCGTGGACAGACAGACGCATACGCAAACACGGATTCCCCGCTCGCGCATGGACCTTGCCGGTCAACGAACCTCTTCTTTGGACGGTCGGCACCCGCGGGATGCTGGCAACATCCCGGCCGGAATCTCGGCAATCTGGCGAACCCCCGTTCGCCTTACTGTCGTGTCCGGGCGCGACCCGATCCGGCTGCAGTGGTGTTGGCAGACAACCACCCGATACCGGTTCGGACCCGCGCGTGCGTCATGTCCCCCCAGGCGACGTGAATCGCTTTCATGACGCTAGACCGGGGGGGGCGGCAGTCGCAACAGAACTTCGATCTTGACTCGAAGCGTCTGGGTGCGAATCCGTCAGGCGATGCAAATCGGACACGCTATGGTTGAGCGCCGGCGCATCGACTCGCGAAAAGAAAAGGCGCGCCAATGGCGCGCCCGGGTCGTCTTTCGAAGGGTGGCTGGTGTCAGACGGCCAGAGACTTCACCCGTGCCGACAGACGCGACATCTTCCGCGCCACGGTGTTCTTGTGCAGCACACCCTTGGTCACGCCGCGCGCCAGTTCCGGCTGCGCCGTCCGCAGCGCGGTCTGTGCCACCTCGGCGTCGCCCGACGCGATGGCTTCTTCGAGCTTGCGCAGGAAGGTGCGAATCCGCGACCGACGCGCCTTGTTCACGGCGTTGCGGCGCTCGTTCTGGCGCGCGCGCTTCTTGGATTGGGGCGTATTCGCCATTGCTACGTTCCGGTCTTGTCTCGGGTAAATTGAAGTCGCGTCTCTAAGGTGCTGCAAAGCGCGAGTCAACAGGGTCCGGAAAGAATTTCCCGTCCCTCAGCGGTCGCGGAACTGCGGCTCGCGCTTTTCGAGGAAGGCGCTCATGCCCTCTTTCTGGTCCTCGGTCGCAAATAGTGCGTGAAACAGCCGCCGCTCGAACAGAAGCCCCTCGCGCAGACTTGTCTCGTCGGCACGGTTCACCGCTTCCTTCACCGCCATCACGGTCAGGGCGGATTTCTCCGCGATCTTCTGTGCGGCGGCCAGCGCCTCGTCCATCAGTTTCTTCGCGGGCACGACCCGGCTGACAAGACCCGCCCGCTCGGCCTCGGCCGCATCCATGAAACGGCCAGTCAGGTGCATGTCCATCGACTTCGACCGTCCGACCAGCCGGGTCAGGCGCTGAGTGCCGCCGATCCCGGCCACGACGCCCAGATTGATCTCGGGCTGGCCGAACTTTGCCGTGTCGGCGGCGATGATGAAATCGCACATCATCGCCAGTTCGCACCCGCCCCCTAGGGCGTAGCCCGCAACTGCGGCGATGATCGGCTTGCGTACGCGCTGGATCGCGTCGGTCTCGGGCGTGAACAAATCGCCCGAAAAGACATCGACAAAGGTCTTCTCCGCCATCTCCTTGATGTCGGCGCCTGCGGCAAAGGCCTTTTCCGATCCGGTCAGCACGATGCAGCGGACCTTTTCGTTGGCCTGTGCCGCCGCCAAGGCCTGGGCCAGTTCCGCCAGGAGTTGGCTGTTCAGCGCATTCAGGGCGTCGGGGCGGTTCAGCCGGATCACCGACACGTGGTCGTTGGTCTCGACGATCAGTGTCTCGTAAGCCATGTCGCATCTCCTTTCGGCCCGAAAGTGGTACCACCCCGGCCGGATGGTTCAAGCTATCTCTGGCAGTCGGGGCAAAAGAACGAGGACCGGCCCGACTGCACGAAGCGGCGCACGACGCCGCTGCAGCCGGGTGTGAGACAGGCCTGCCCTTCGCGCCCGTAGACGCGGAACGCATGCTGGAAATAGCCCAACTCGCCATCTGTCTGCCGATAATCGCGGAGCGACGAGCCGCCGGCCGCGATCGCCTTGGACAGGACGTCGCGGATAATCGGCACCAGCGCCGCGACGCGAGGGGCCGCGATTCGCCCCGCCTGCCGACGCGGCGATATGCCGGCGCGATGCAGCGCTTCGCAGACGTAGATGTTGCCAAGACCTGCGACCGTGCGCTGGTCCAGCAGCACCGATTTCACCGGCGTCCTCCGGCCCCGCATCCGCGCGATCAGCCAATCCTCGTTGAACGCATTGCCCAGGGGTTCGGGCCCAAGCTGCGCCAGAAGCCAATGATCGTCTGCCACGCCGGTGGCCACCAGATCCATTGCCCCGAAGCGCCGCGCGTCGTTGAAGGTGATCCGCGCCCCGCTCTCCATCTCGAAGATCACGTGATCATGCTTCGCGGGAACCGGTTCGTCACTGTGGAAGACGCCCGGTATCATCGCGCTGGATTCGGGCATCGCGATCAGGATACGCCCGGACATGCCCAGATGCAGGATCAGGGTCTCGCCCGTGGACAGGTCGGCCAGGATGTATTTCGATCGGCGCCGCAACCGCTCCACCCGCGCGCCGGCCATCCGCTCGGCCATCCGGTCCGGCAGGGGCCAGCGCAGATCGGGCCGGCGCACATCTGCGCGGGCGATCACGGCGCCCTCCATCACCGGAAGCAGGCCGCGGCGAACTGTCTCGACCTCGGGCAATTCGGGCAAGGGCGGCTCCTGTCGGTTTCCGGGCGGATTGTAACCCCCCGCACGCGGCCTATAAGAAGGGGGACTTCACAGGACGGCAAGGGCCCGATGAGCGACGAGCGCAAGCAGACCCACTTCGGCTATCAGACCGTCGAAGAGGACGCCAAGGCGGGCATGGTGCATGGGGTCTTCACCCGTGTCGCCGCGCGCTACGACCTGATGAACGACCTGATGAGCGCAGGCATCCACCGTGTCTGGAAGGACGCGATGATGGATTGGCTCGCCCCCCGCGACGGCCAGCATCTGCTGGACGTGGCCGGCGGGACCGGCGACATCGCCTTTCGTTTCCTGAAGCGCGCTCCGGGCGCGCGCGCGGTCGTCTGCGACATGACCGAGTCGATGCTGGTCGAGGGCCGCCGCCGGGCCGAGGCCGAGGCCTTGGCCGAGCGGCTGGACTGGGTGGCAGGCGACGCGATGGCCTTACCCTTTCCGGATGCAAGCTTCGACATCTACACCATCAGCTTCGGCATCCGGAACGTGACGCGGATCGAAAAGGCGCTGGCGGAAGCATTCCGCATCCTGCGCCCCGGCGGGCGCTTGATGATTCTGGAATTCAGCCAGCTGCCGAACCCGGCGCTGCAATGGGCTTATGACCGCTATTCCTTCAACGTGATCCCGGCGATGGGGCAGGTCGTGACCGGTGACCGCGACAGCTATCAATATCTGGTGGAATCTATCCGCCGCTTCCCCGATCAGGAAACCTTTGCGCAGATGATCCGCGACGCCGGATTCGAACAGGTGAAGTATCGCAACCTCTCGATGGGGGTGGCGGCCCTGCATTCCGGCTGGAAGCTCTGACATGCGCGGCCCGCACAATATCTGGCGCCTGATCCGCACAGGCGCGACGCTGGAGCGCACGGGCGCCATGGGTGTCGTGCTCGAAGCGTTCCGCGCGCCCCCCCGTCTTCGCATTCTGGCGCGTGTTCTGGGCTGGCCGTTCAAATGGCTGGGCCTGAAGGGCGACCCTGCCCTGCCGCCGGCCACCAGGGCGCTCACGGCCCTCGGCCCTGCCTACATCAAGTTCGGGCAGATCCTGTCCACCCGCCCAGACGTTGTGGGCGACGAACTGGCCGACCAGTTGCGCTACCTGCAGGACAAGCTGCCGCCCTTTCCCAAGGCAATCGCGCAGCGGATGGTGGCCGAGGAACTGGAAACCCCGGTCGAAACGCTCTTCACCGATTTCTCGGAACCCGTCGCCGCCGCCTCGATCGCGCAGGTGCACAGTGCACGACTGGCCGACACCGGCGAGAAGGTCGCGGTCAAGGTGCTGCGCCCGAACATCGAAAAGGCGTTCCGCAAGGACATCGACGCCTTTTACCTGGCCGCCTGGGTCATCGAGGCGATGCTGCCCGGCACGCGCCGGCTGCGGCCCACAGACGTGATCGCCCATTTCGAAGGCGTGGTGATGGGCGAGCTGGACCTGAGGCTGGAATGCGCCGCCGCGGCGGAATTCGCTGCCAACACCACCCATGATGAGGGGTTTCAGGTTCCGAAGCCGCAATGGTTCCTGTCCAGCCGCAACGTGATGACACTGGCCTGGGCCGAAGGCCTGCCACTGGGCGACAACGACGCGCTGGACGCCGCCGGTCACGACCGGAAGCTCCTGGGCGAACGTGTCCTGCAACTGTTCCTGCGCCATGCCCTGCGCGACGGCTATTTCCACGCCGACATGCATCAAGGCAACCTGAAGGTTGCCGCGAATGGCGACATCATCGCCTACGACTTCGGCATCATGGGGCGGCTGGATGAATACACCCGCCGGGTCTATGCCGAGATCCTTTTCGGCTTCATCCGCAAGGACTATCGCCGGGTGGCCGAGGTGCATTTCGAGGCGGGATACGTGCCCCCCGATCGCGACATCGACGAATTCGCCCGCGCATTGCGATCCGTGGGAGAGCCGATCTTTGGCATGGACGCGACCCGAATATCGATGGCGCGGCTCTTGAACTACCTGTTCGAGGTGACCGAGCGCTTCGGGATGGAAACGCGAACCGAACTGATCCTTCTGCAGCGCACAATGGTGGTGGTCGAAGGCGTCGCCCGCTCGCTCAACCCCCAGACCAATATCTGGCAAGTCGCGCGCCCCGAGGTGGAAAGCTACATCCGCGAGAACATCGGCCCCCGTGCAACCCTGCGCGATCTGGCACGGACGGCGCGCGTGCTGGCACGGTTCTCTCCAAAGCTTCCCGGCATGGTCGAGGCGCAGCTTGTCCGCCAATCGGGCCCACCGAACCATGCGACGCCAAAGTCCAGGCTCTGGCCCATGGCGTGGACTGCTCTCGGCGCCGGCCTGATGGGCACTGGAATCTTGATCGGCTCGTTGCTCTGACGGTTTGCTCCTATCGCGGCGTTGTTGCACATCTCTGTCGACAGAGGAGGCTTTGGAGCTGCGCCGGGCTCGAACGCCCTTAGCCGTTCATATTCCTCGACGGCCCAACACGACGACAACAGGCCGCCCATGCTTGGCCACCGCGATCGTGTCGGCAAGGCGAAGATCGGTCGACCGAGCCACGCCACGTTGCATCTCCTTTGCGCTTAGGGTTTGCGCCCGACTTCCGCCTTTCCCGGAACACCTTTGGCCAATTTGGTCGAGTGACGCAATGGCAGCCGGGGCGTCTTATGGTAGACGAGAGGGCAAGGTCTCAGAGCAATTTGTGTAGACGTATAGCGAGACTTCCGGGCGGCCAAGGCCGAA
>JAWLCA010000026.1:0-51412 GCA_041687395.1 Paracoccaceae bacterium
GGTAAAGGTGCTGACATGATCCATCCTCCCAGACAGGGTGAATCACAAACAAAAGCCTCTGGGAATCCTGCGATTCAAGTTTCCGCCGAAATGCTTTAGATCAGGGAAACCGCGCCTCGCAGGCCATGACCTCCAGCTGCGCCTTCTTGCGCAGTTCGGCCTCGCGCTGCTTCAACTGGCGCAGCTTCCGCTGCTCGGCCAGCGCGTCGATGGCGACGGGGCGATCGTTTACCTCGGTCTCGGTCGTGGTGCAGATGCCCAGCGGGTTGCTGGGCGACAGGCAGAAGCTGACGCCGGTCTTGACCGAGGGTTCCGGCTGCAGCGCATAGCCGCGGGCGATGTTCTCTTCGGTCTCCTCGATCAGCTTTTCAAGGACGCGCACATCCTTCAACGCCTCGTCGATGCACTCGCCGCGCTGGTCGGCGCAGGCCGAAAGCAGGGCGGCAAGGGGCAGCAGGATCAGGACGGCAGGGCGCATCGGGGGGCTCTCCATGAGGGTCGCCGCAACATAGGTGTTTTGGCGCCCCGCGCAATTCACGGGTTGCGGAAGTCGCGGCTTTGCGGTGTCTTCGCCACATGACACGGGAGGACGGGATGACCGAAGGCTTCGACGCACGCAAGGCACAGGCATCGGCATGGTTCCGCCGCCTGCGGGACAACATCGTGGCCGCCTTCGAAGGGCTGGAAGACACCCAGCCCAGCCCCGACGGCCGGCCCGCCGGCCGGTTTGAAGTCACTGAAACCAAGCGGCGGTCCGAGGACGGCACGGACGCGGGCGGCGGGTTGATGAGCGTGATGCGCGGCGGCCGCCTGTTCGAGAAGGTGGGCGTAAACGTCTCCACCGTCTTCGGACGGCTGGGCGAACGGGCGCAAAAGGCGATGGCCGCGCGCGGCGTGCCGGGGATGGACAGCGACCCGCGCTTCTGGGCCAGCGGCATAAGCCTTGTGGCCCACATGCAGAACCCGCACTGCCCGGCGGTGCACATGAACACGCGGATGTTCTGGACGCCGCAGGCCTGGTGGTTCGGCGGCGGGTCCGATCTGAACCCCTGCATCGAATACGCCGAGGATACGGCGTCCTTCCACGACACCCTGCGCGCGTATTGCGACAAACACAACGTCAGCTACTACCCGCGCTACAAGGCCTGGGCGGACGAGTATTTCTACATCCCCCACCGCGGCCGCGCGCGCGGCGTCGGCGGCATCTTCTACGACGACCACAACACCGGTAACTGGGAGGCCGATTTCGCCTTCACCCAGGATGTCGGCCGCGCCTTCCTGCCCGCGTTCGTCGGCGTGACCGAGCGCCGCCGCCACACGCCCTGGACCGAGGAAGACCGTGAGGTGCAGCTTGTCCATCGCGGGCTCTATGCCGAATACAACCTCGTCTACGACCGTGGCACCAAGTTCGGGCTGGAAACCGGGCACGACGCCAACGCCGTGCTGATGAGCCTGCCCCCGATCGCGAAATGGACCTGACGGCCCGCGCCGGGTTCGCGCGATGACGCCCGACATGATCCTTGCGCTGGCGGTCTTTGCCTTCGTGTCCTCGGTCACGCCGGGGCCGAACAACCTGATGCTGATGGCCTCGGGCGCGAACTTCGGTTTTCGCCGGACGGTGCCGCACATGCTGGGGGTGGGTCTGGGGTTTTCCTTCATGGTGGGGATGGTCGGGCTGGGGATCGCGGGGCTGTTCGCCGCCTTTCCGGCAGCGCATCAGGTGCTGAAATGGGCCAGCGTCGCCTACATGCTCTGGCTGGCGTGGAAGATCGCCAACGCGGCACCCCCGCGCGAAGGCGCCGCGGGCGGCGTGCCGCTGACTTTTGTTCAGGCCGCGGCCTTCCAGTGGGTCAACCCAAAGGCCTGGGCGATGGCGCTGACCGCGATCGCCGTCTATGCGCCGGGGCGTGAGGTGGGGACGGTGGTACTGGTGGCGGGCGTCTTCGGCGCGGTCAACCTGCCCACGGTCAGCAGCTGGACGGTGATGGGACAGGCGATGCGCCGGGCCCTGACCAGCCCCGGCCGCCTGCGCGCCTTCAACTGGACGATGGCCGGATTGCTGGTCGCCTCGCTGGCGATGGTGCTCTGACGACGGGTCTCAGAACCCGAAGCGCACCTGCCGCGCGATGCCCAGCCGCACGCTGAACTGATCGCGGCTGCCACGCTCCACGATCGGGCTGTCGCCCGCATCGCCCCGCAGCATGTCGTAGCGCGCCGCACCCTCGACCGACCAGCGGTCGTCGATCCGGTAGACAAAGCCCGCCTCGGCCCCGGTGGACACCAGCCCGCCCGACGGGTCGTAGGTGGTGGGAAAGGTCGGGGTCGGGTTCGCCACGCCGAAATAGGTGCGCGTGAACTGCCCGTTCCCGTATTGCGCACGCGGTCCCAGCGTCAGCGTCAGCTGCTCGGTCGGCCGCCAGATCACGTCGCCGCCCAGATCGGCCACGACGCCCTCATGCCCGATCACCCCGTAGCGCAGGTCGCCGAACATCCGCCAGTTGTCCTGCACATAGGAGGCGCCGACACCGATCTCGAACGAGGCATCAACATCCGGCAGGCCCGCCAGATCGGGCGAATCGTCGGAGTCGCGCTCGCGGATGTAGCGGAACGATCCGCGCAGCCGGAAGCCGGGATCCAGCGGTTGCGCGTCGGGCGACCCGATTTCGACCCCGCCAAGGCGGAAATGATCCAACCGCAGACCGAAGGTCGGCGCCACGCGATAGGAATCGGACCCGAAATAATCGGGCAGCGCCTTCACGCCGCCCCGCAGCGTCACCGACCCCTCCTGCGCCAGCGCCGGCACGGCGGGCAGCAGCATCAGGGCGGCAAGGGCGGCAAGCGTCGTCGTTCTGTTCGCGGTCATCGGTTTCTCCGGGCTCGCAGTGTTAGCTGACCTTGTAGCACGGCGTTTCAACGAAAGGGTGAATCTTTGACGGCTCAGGACCGCACCGCCTCGATCATCCGGGTCACGTTGTCGGGATCGGCGTCGGGCGTGATGCCGTGGCCGAGGTTGAAGATGTGTGGGCCTTGGGCAAAGGCTTCCACGATCGCCCGCGTCTCGCGCACCAGCGCCTCGCCCCCTGTGACCAGATGCTTTGGGTCCAGGTTCCCCTGCACGCAGCCGTCCACCTGCACATGCGCGGCCGCCCAGGCCGCGCTCACCGAATTGTCGATCGCCACGCAGTCGGCGCCCGTGGCCTTGGCGAACCCGATGTAGCCGTTGCCCGCCTCGCGCGGGAAGGCCATGATCGGAATGCCGGGATGGCGGGCCTTCAATTCCGCGATGATCCGCTTCGCCGGTTCCAACGAGTATTTCCGGAACGCGTCGCCCTTCAGCGACCCGGCCCAGCTGTCGAACAGCTTCACCACCTCGGCGCCTGCATCGATCTGCGCGCTCAGATATTCGATGGTGCCCTGTTCGATCCGCTCGATCAGCGCATCGAAGGCGGCGGGCTCCTCCTCGCGCATCTTGTGGGCTGGGGCCTGGTCGGGCGTGCCGCGCCCGGCGATCATGTAGGTCGCCACCGTCCAGGGCGCGCCGGCAAAGCCGATCAGCGTCGTCTCCTTCGGCAGCTCGCGCGCCAGAATCCGCACCGTCTCGTAGATCGGGTTCAACGTCTCGTGGATATCCTCCACCGGCTTCAGCGCGTCCACGCCCTTGGCGTCGGTGATGGTGGACAGCCGCGGCCCCTCGCCCGTCACGAACCACAGATCCGCGCCCAGCGCCTGCGGCAAGAGCAGGATGTCGGCGAACAGGATCGCCGCGTCGAAGCCGTAGCGCCGGATCGGCTGCAGCGTCACCTCGGCCGCCAGCTGGGGGTTGTAGCACAGCGACAGGAAATCCCCCGCCTGCGCCCGCGTCGCGCGGTATTCGGGCAGATAACGCCCCGCCTGCCGCATCATCCAGATCGGCGGCACCGCCTGCACCTCGCCGGCCAGCGCCTTCAGGATCGTCTTGTCGCTCATGCCACCCCCTCGTTTGCCCCGTTGGTCCCGTGACCGCGCGGCATTGTCAAGCGCGCGTGACAGCCTGCGGGGAGTTGTCAGTTCCCCGGCCCTCGGCTACGCCTTGGCCCATGACACACGCCCTGCCCAGCTCCGCCCACCCGCTGAAGATCGGCACCCGCGGCTCACCGCTCGCCCTTGCCCAGGCGCACGAAACCCGCGACCGACTGATGGCCGCCCATTCCCTGCCCGACGCCGCGTTCGAGATCGTGGTGATCAAGGTCACCGGCGACGCGATACAGGACCGCGCGCTGAAGGATATCGGCGGCAAGGGCCTCTTCACCCGCGAGATCGAGGAGGCGCTGCTCGACGGCACCATCGACATCGCGGTGCATTCGATGAAGGACATGCCGACCGAACAGCCCGGAGGCCTGATCCTCGATTGCTACCTGCCGCGCGAGGATCCGCGCGACGCCTTCGTTTCCCCCCACGCAAACGGTATCGCCGGGTTGAAGCCGGGTGCGGTCGTCGGCACCTCCAGCCTGCGCCGCCGCGCGCAGCTTCTGCACCGCCGCCCGGATCTGGAGGTGGTGGAGTTTCGCGGCAACGTGCAGACCCGCATGCGCAAGCTCTCCGACGGCGTCGCCGTCGCCACTTTCCTAGCGATGGCGGGCCTCAACCGCCTGCAGATGGACGTGGCCCAGACCCCCGTCGCGCCCGAGGATATGCTGCCCGCGATCGCCCAAGGCGCGATCGGTATCGAACGGCGGCTGGACGACACCGCCACCGCCGCCCTGCTGGCCCCGATCCACGACCGCGACACCGGCCTGCGCCTGTCGGCCGAACGGGCGTTCCTGGCCGAGCTTGACGGCAGCTGCGAAACCCCGATCGCGGGACTGGCGATCCTCGACGGCGACATACTGTGGCTGAGGGGCGAGATCCTGCGCCCCGACGGCTCCGAATCCCTGTCCGACGAGGCCCGCGCGCCCCTGGACCAGGGCGAGACCCTCGGCCGCGACATGGCCCGCCGCCTTCTCGACCGCGCGCCTGACGGGTTCTTCGACTGGCGCTAGTGATTGGGACACGCCGACCGTTCGGTGCGTTCAGCCGGTGCGTCTTCCCAGTATGTGCTCACGGACTAGGACAGAAGCCAATAGCAAAGCGCCGCCGGTCCCGAATATCCCGACCCACCAGTAGTTAGGCTGGCTATGACGCGTTTCGCCGCAACCCCAGACGCGCTGGAAGAACGAACAGTCTTCTGATTCTACGGTGACTTCTTTCGCGAAGTAGACAGAGGTCGCGACTGCGAGAAAAACGCAGACAACGGTCATGAAAAGCATGAACTCGGTCCATGCAGACCTTGTCCCGAATGACTTGATAGCAAGCGTGTATTGAAGCGCTGCGAGTGCGGAAATTGGCGCGAGGAATGTAAGCGCGTCGCGCAGGGCAGTTCTGGGCAGGACTTTGGAGAGCTCGTCCGCCTCGAAAACGACTGCAACAGCGAGACCCGATACCAAGGCGGTCAGAACCAGAACAAAGATACGTTGAACAAACTTTTCCTCACGCCTCGTCATTGCGCCTCTATTTCTGGCCAGAGCCCTCGGCCCGTCGTATCCATTTCAGATATTCCGGAAAAGCTGCCCTGAGTATGCTCGCGAGAAGGATGAGGACAATCACCCACCAAAGAGATCCGACCGTGGCTCTCACTTGTTCTCGAAAAACACCCAGATCAAAATTCGCCACGACAAACCAGGCGCCGACAAGCAACCAAGGCCAAGGCTTCGTCAAGACATGCGCACTTGCTTGGGCCAGAATCGCGACCACGCCCAAAACCGGTATCGCCATGGGTTTTCCCTTCAAGCCCTCACTCTTTATGGCGTGAAAGCTACTTCAGCAGAGAGTGGTCTGGCAACAGCACTGTGCTGAGAGCCCGGGACCTCGACCCGGGCATCGACCGACCAACACAAACCGACCAACACAAAAAGACCCGACGGCGCACTCTGCGCCGTCGGGCCTCTGCCTGCTCGCAAGGTGTCAGGTCAGTTCTGCGTCGGCGCTGCCGGTTCGGCGGCCGGGGACTGGCTCGCCTCGGGCGCCGCCGCCGGGTCATCGGCCGGGGCCGGGGCCGCGTCGTCGGCCGGGGCGGCATCGGTTTCAGCCGGGGCCGCGTCCATCGGGGCCGGATCGGCTGGCGCCGGGGCCGGGTCGGCGGGCGCGGTGGCTGCCGGCGGCTCGCTGACGGTCGTCGTCACCTCGTCGTCACCGCCGAACGAGAACAGCGCCACGATGACCAGAAGCGCAACGATCGCGCCAATGATGTAGTACATTGAGTTGCTGCTTGCGGCTGCGCGGCGCTCCGCCGGGTGTGGCAGGGGCCGGCCATCCGCGCGGGGCGGCTCGGCCCGGTTCTCGATCGTGGTGTGGACCGAGCGGTCCTCAACGGTGGGGTCGATGGGACGGGTGTTGTCCCGCGGGGGGTCGTTTCTCAACTGTTGCATCGTCGGTCTCCATGTCTGGTCGCGCCATCATCCTGGCGCCTGTCCCCTCAACGTGCCGTCTGACACTTGTGTTCCAACTGCCTCCAGTGCCTGCGCGGCGATCCGCCGATGCGGGGCGGCGCAGGTGTTTCGCTGGCCGCGCGCCCTCAGCCGTCCCGGTCCAGGAACACCAGCCAGTCCGGTGGGATGCCCTTGCTTCGGCCCTCTTTCCGCATCTGCGCCACGATCTTTGCGGCGGTATCGCGCAGGTGGTATTTCATCCGTTCCTGCCGTTCCTGCGGGGTCTCGCCGGGGCGGATGCAAGCGGATCATATGCAGATGTGCAGGCCGATCAGCCCTCGGCCGGGCGTGCCGCGCGGGCCAGCAATTCCTCCACCACCGGGCCGATCCCCTCGACAATCGCGGCCACGCCGGCGGCGTTCGGGTGGATGCGGTCGTCCTGCATCAGGTCGTTGAAACTGACCCCGGCCTCGGCCTTGTCCGACATCGGCTGCAGCAGGTTGGGGAAGTGCAGCGCGTCGTATTGGGCGGCCAGTTCCGGATACATCGCCTCGAAAGCGGCCTTGAAATCAGGGCCATAGTTTCCCGGCGCGGGCATGCCGACCAGCAGCACGGGAATGTCGCGCGCTTGGGCCGCCTTCAGGATGCCTTCAAGGTTGGCGCGGCTGTTGGCCGGGTCGAGGCCGCGCAGCAGGTCGTTGCCCCCCAACGCCACCATCAGCGCATCCGCGCCATCGGCCAGCGACCAGTCCACCCGCGACAGCCCGCCGGCCGTGGTATCGCCCGACACGCCCGCGTTGATCACAACCACGTCATGCCCCCGCCCCCGCAACCACCCCGAAAGCTGCGCCACCAACCCCTCCTCCGGCACCAGCCCATAGCCCTGCGTCAGGCTGTCGCCCAAAGCCACAAGGGTCAGCGGCTCTGCCCGCGCGGGCCCGGCCGAGCTGGCGAAAACCGTTGAAACACTCAGCAAAACCGCCACGCTGCAGTTGCGAAGCCGGCCCCGCGCACCATATCCCAAGGGGACGATTGACCGAAGGATTTGCAGCATGACCGACCCCATCCTGGCCCTGAGGGACGTGAACCTGACTCTGCAGGGCAACGCCGGTCCGGTGCATATCCTGAAGGACATCACGCTGACGGTGGGGAAGGGCGAAACCCTTGGGCTGGTCGGTCCGAGCGGGTCTGGCAAGTCGTCTCTCCTCATGCTGATGGGCGGTCTAGAACGCGCCACGGGGGGCGAGGTGCGCGCGCTCGGCCATGACCTGACGGCGATGAACGAGGATGCGCTGGCCCGCTTCCGCAGGGGGAATATGGGGGTGGTGTTCCAATCCTTCCACCTGATCCCGACGATGACGGCGCTTGAAAATGTCGCGACCCCGCTGGAACTGGCAGGCCACGAGGACGCGTTCGAACGGGCCGAGGCGGAATTGCGCGCCGTGGGCCTTGGCGACCGGATCGACCATTATCCCAGCCAGATGTCGGGCGGCGAGCAGCAGCGCGTGGCCCTCGCCCGCGCCGCCGCCCCCCGCCCCGCTATCCTGCTTGCGGACGAACCGACCGGGAACCTTGATGGCGCGAACGGACAGGCGATCATGGACATGCTCTTCGGCCTGCGCGACCGCCACGGCGCCACCCTCATCCTTGTCACCCACGCCCCCGAACTCGCCGCCCGCTGCGACCGCGTGATCCGCTTGCGCGACGGCCGCATCGAAAGCGACGAGATGAAAGCAGCCGCCGAATGAACGTAGCCCTCGCGTTCCGGATCGCCCGGCGAGAGTTGCGCGGCGGCCTGCGCGGCTTTCGCGTCTTTCTTGCCTGTCTGGCGCTTGGCGTGGCCGCCATCGCCGCCGTCGGCACCGTCCGCGCCAGCATCGAGGCCGGCCTGCGCGAACAGGGCGCCGTGCTTCTGGGCGGCGACGCGACGATGAGCTTCACCTACCGCTTCGCCAGCGACGAGGAACGCGCCTGGATGGAGGCGAATGCCACGCAGATATCGGAAGTCGTGGATTTCCGTTCCATGGCCGTGGTGGGCGAGGGGCTGGGCGCCGACCGGGCGCTGACGCAGGTAAAGGGCGTCGATGACGCCTATCCGCTTCTGGGCGAGGTAGTTCTTGACCCGCCGATTGACATCGGCACCGCGCTGTCGGGTACTGATGGATTGCCCGGCGCCGTGACGGAACGGGTGTTGAGCGACCGGCTGGCCCTGCGACCCGGCGATGTCTTCCGCTTGGGTGTTCAGGAGTTCCGGCTCATGGCGACACTGGTCGTCGAACCCGACAGTTCAACGGGCGGTTTCGGCTTTGGACCGCGCACCATCGTTACCACGAACTCGCTCGCCAATTCGCAACTGCTCGGCCCCGGAACTCTGTTCGATTCCCGCTACCGCCTGACGTTGCCCGAAACTGCGGACCTGAACACCCTGCGGGCGCAGGCGACAGAGCTGTTCCGCGACACCGGCCTGCGCTGGCAGGACCGCACCCGCGGCGCGCCAGGGGTGGACCGGTTCGTGGATCGCGTGGGCTCATTCCTCGTGCTGGTCGGTCTGGCGGGTCTCGCAGTAGGTGGGGTCGGCGTTTCCGCCGCCGTGCGCGCCTATCTGGAAGGCAAGACCGAGGTGATCGCCACGCTGAAGACTCTCGGCGCCGAAGGACGGACGATCTTTCTGGTGTATTTCCTGCAGATCGGCGCCCTGACGGCGCTGGGGGTCACGCTCGGGCTTGTGCTTGGCGCCGGGCTCACCCTTGCCCTGTCACCGATCATCGAGGCGCGCCTGCCGATCCCGGCCGTTTTCGGCATCTACCCCGCCCCGCTGGCCGAGGCTGCGCTCTACGGCGTGCTGACCGCGCTGATCTTCACCCTCTGGCCCCTTGCACGCACCGAACAGGTCCGCGCCGCCGCGCTGTTCCGCGATGCAGGCGGGCGGTCGCGCGAATGGCCTCGGCCGATCTATCTGGTGGCGACGGCGCTGATGCTGGTGGCGCTGGTCGGGGCGGCGGCGTGGTTCTCTGGCGTGTCGATCCTGGCCTATGCCTCGGCCGGCGGGATCATCGGCGCGTTGGCCGTGCTGGTTCTGGCCGCCATGGCAGTCCGCAATCTGGCGCGCCGCGGCGCCCGGTCGCGCGCAGTCCGCGGCCACACTGCCCTGCGGCTCGCGCTCGGCGCGGTCGGTGGTCCACGGGAAGAGGCCAGCTCGGTCATCCTGTCGCTTGGCCTCGGCCTAGCCGTGTTGGCGGCGGTGGGTCAGATCGACGCCAACCTGCGCAACGCCATCCAGAATGACCTGCCGGACCGCGCGCCCAGCTATTTCTTCGTCGATATCCAGAACGATCAGTTGGCGGGCTTCCGCGAGCGGCTGGACGACGACCCAGCCGTGTCACGCGTCGACAGTGCACCGATGCTGCGCGGCGTGGTCACCCGGATCAACGGCCAACCGGCGCGCGAGGTGGCCGGCGAGCACTGGGTGCTGCGCGGCGACCGCGGCGTCACCTATTCCGACGCACAGCCCGACGACATGACGCTGACCGCCGGCACCTGGTGGGCAGCAGGCTATGACGGCCCCCCGCAGGTCAGCTTCGCCGCCGAGGAGGGGGCCGAGATGGGCCTGCAACTGGGCGATGAGATCACCGTCAACATCCTCGGCCGCGACATCACTGCCGAGATCACCAGCTTCCGCGAGGTCGATTTCTCGACCGGCGGCATCGGCTTCATCATGTCGATGAACCCCGGAGCCTTGGCCGGAGCACCGCACACCCACATCGCCACCGTCTATGCCGAAGAGGCTGCCGAGGCCGCGATCCTGCGCGATCTGGCCACCGCCTATCCCAACATCACCGCCGTGCGCGTGCGCGACGCCATCGACCGCGTCAGCGAGGCGCTGGCCGGCATCGCTGCGGCAACCTCCTACGCCGCCGGGGCGACGCTGCTGACCGGGTTCATTGTGCTGATCGGTGCGGCGGCCGCAGGCGAACGGGCGCGCGTGTTCGAGGCGGCTGTGCTGAAAACCCTCGGCGCGGACCGGCGGCGGATCCTGTCCAGCTTTGCCCTCCGCGCGGCCCTTCTGGGCGCGGCTGCGGGCGTCGTGGCCATCGCGGCCGGGGGACTGGCGGGTTGGGCGGTGATGACCTTCGTGATGGAGGCGCCCTACCGGTTTGAGCCTTATTCAGCCATTGCCATCGTACTGGGAGGTCTGCTTGCGACCCTTCTTGCCGGTCTTGCCTTCGCGCTGCGCCCGCTGGCTGCCCGCCCGGCCAGGGTGCTCCGCGCGCAGGAATGAGGCCCTCTGTCTATCCGACTCGACAGCTTCACTGTAAATTTTTCTTGACGCGGGCGGGTTGCCTGAATTTCAATCGTATCTGAAAGATCGTTTTTCTGCGAAGCGGCAGAGTGGGCAGAAGCGGCAGAGCGAGGGTTTCGGGTGCAGCAATGATCATGACCGACGACAGCCACGACTATACCTGCACGGATTGCCGGCATACTGGCCGGCCATGCATGGAAGCCCTCTGGCTGGGCCGGCAACTCACGCGCTCCCTCAACGCGGCGATACCCGCTCCGGAACGCGACATGACCAGCAACGCACGTTTCCTCGGTTGCGGTTTCGCCTGCGAAGCGACCGTGCGGGTCAGCCAGGGCGACGTGCAGATTTTCTGCGGGATCGAGGAGGAGGCCGCCCCGCCGAGTGCGACCCGGCTGCCACGGGCCATGGTTCTGGCCACCCCTGCCGGGCGCGAGAGCGACCGGGCGAGCTGCGTTGCAGGCGCCCGTCTAGGCGCTGGTCGCGCCTGACAGCGTCAGTCCGGCTTGGGCCGGTCGTCATAATCCGAATTCAGAATCCGCCGGCTGTCCCCTTCCGGGTCTTCATACTGGCGGCTCTTGAGCGACCAGAAGAAGGCCGCAAGGCCAAGGCCGCCCAGAAACAGCGAGATCGGGATCAGGAAGACCAGCACATCCATGGTGTCAAGATCTCATGTCGTAGGGATCACTTCAACCGCAGCGCGTTCAACGAAACGGTGATCGACGAGAGCGACATTGCCAGCGCGGCCCAAAGCGGAGTCGCAAAACCCAGAAGGGCGATCGGAACTGCAACCACGTTGTAGATCGCCGAGATCGCGAAATTCTCGCGGATCCGCTTGGTCGACTTCACCGCGATCCGCACCGCATCCCCCAACGGCCCCATGTCACGCCCGAGAAGAACAATGTCAGAGGCCACGCGCGCGGCATCGAGGGCCGAGGCCGGCGAGATCGACACATGCGCGGCCGCCAGCGCCGCGGTGTCGTTCAGGCCATCGCCGACCATCAGCACCCGCCGCCCTTCGGCGGTCATCGCGGCGACTGCAGCGGCTTTTTCCTGCGGCAGGCTGCCGGCCCGCCAGTGGGCGATGCCCAGCCGCTTCGCCAGATCCTCCACCGCGCCGGTCACATCGCCCGAGATGAGATGCACCTGCATCCCCTGCGCGATCAGCGCCGCCACGGCCTCTTCGGCACCCGGCCGAAGCCGGTCGGCGAATGTCAGGGCACGGGGGGCCGCATCGCCGATGCGCAGATAGGCCGCCGTCACGCGCTCGGGCGTGGCCCCGACCCAGTCCGCACGGCCCAGTCGAACGGTCTGCCCCTGCCACTGCCCCTCTATTCCGTAGCCGGGGACCTCGCGCAGGTTGTCCACGGCAGCCGGTGTGACATCGGCGGCCTGCGCGAGCGACCGCGCTAGCGGATGCGACGACGCTGCAGCCAGTGCAACAGCCACGGCCATGTCGTCGCGGGCCAGTGCGGAAAGGTTCGTCGGCTCTGGCGCGCCCAGCGTCAGGGTGCCAGTCTTGTCGAAGATGACCGTGTCCACCTCGGCCAGACGCTCCAGCGCGGTGCCGTCCTTGATGAGCAGACCGGCGCGGAACAGCCGGCCCGAGGCCGCAGTCACCACCGCCGGAACCGCCAGTCCCAGCGCGCAGGGGCAGGTGATGATCAGCACCGCCGCCGCAATGTTCACCGCCAGCCGCACGTCGCCGCCAGAAATCTGCATCCAGACCAGAAACGAACCCAGGGCCAGGACATGCACCAGTGGCGAATATGCCTTGGCCGCCCGGTCTGCGAGGCTCGTGTAGCGCGTCCGCGCGCTTTCGGCGACGGCCACCAGATCGGCCATCCGGTGCAGCGAACTGTCCTTGCCCGCGGCGGTGACCCGCACCAGCAGCGGTCCTGTCAGGTTCACCTCGCCCGCACTCAGCATGCTGCCCGCCGCAGCAAAGGCTGGCAGCGACTCGCCGGTCAAGAGCGAGCGGTCGATCTCCGACGTGCCTTCGACCACCTCGCCGTCCACCGGAACACGCCCGCCGGGCCGCACCCGCACCAGATCGCCCGGTGACAAGTCCGAGATCGCGACAACCTCTTCCACGCCATCACAGACCCGCGTCGCCCGCGGCACCTCCAGCGCGGCAAGCTCCTGCGCGGCGGACCGCGCCACAGCGCGCGTGCGATAGTCCAGATACCGCCCCGCAAGCAGGAAGAAGGTCAGCATCACCGCCGCGTCGAAATAGGCGTGATGTCCGCTGTGCCACGTCTCGTAGACCGAAATCCCCGTCGCAAGGATCATCGCGAGGCTGATCGGGACATCCATGCCCAACCTGCGCGCCTTCAGCGACCGCCAGGCGCTCCGAAAGAAGGGTTGGCCGGAAAAGGCGATCGTGGGAATGGCGATCGCGCCCGAAATCCAGTGGAACAGGTCACGCGTCGCGGCCTCGGCCCCCGACCACACGGCGACCGAGAGCAGCATGATGTTCATCATCGCAAAGCCCGCGACGCCCAGCCGCATCAGGAGGTCTCGGCCCTGCCGATCTGTCTCGGTCATCGACAGCGTGCCGGGGTCCAGTTCATGCGCCTCGTACCCCAGCCGGTCGAGCCGCTGGGTCACCGTCTCGGCCGTGATCTGTGGGTCGGCGGCGATGCTCACCCGCTTCAGCGTCAGGTTCACCCGCGCATCGCGGATGCCCGGCATCTTGGCCAGATCGCCCTCGATGGAGGAAATGCAGGCCGCGCAATGTACCCCGGGCAGCGACAGCACCATCCGTGCCTCGCGCGGGGCCTCTGCCGCCGCAAGCGCGGCGGGCACCGCGTCACAGGCGGGGCAGGCCGACGGCGGGGGGCGCAGTACGGTCGTCACGGGTCAGCCCCGCACGTAGAGCACGACGCGCTGGCGGAATTGCGTGCCATCCGGGGCCGTCGCCACCAGGCGGATATTCCAGTTGCCCGGCGCCAGATCGACCGGGGCCACGAATTCACCGCGCGCGTAGGCGAACGCGGGCGTCTGGTCTTCGCGCACATGGGTCGCCCGGCCGACCACCGCCTCCAGCGATGCTACCTCGACCGGCGCGCCGGATTCATCGGTGAAGGCAATGGTCAGAAGCCCGTCCTCGACCTCGGCCCCGACCTGCCAGCCCAGCGACAGCTGCGCCTCGCGATCGGCATCGAAGGTCTGGCTGGCCACGTAGCTGTTCTGGACCTCCAGCCCCGAGAAGGTGTTCACCGCCTGATAGGCCAGCACAAGGTTGACCGAAATGATTGTGCCAAAGGCCGCAAGGACGATGGCCAGAACCTTTCGCCCGGTCAGGGGCTTCCCCGTGTCGTGACGCTCCGTCATTGCCCCCTCCCCGTGAAGCTCGTCGCAACGCTCACCCGTCCGCGCCCCTCGGTTTCCGTGGCCCAGATGGTGACATCGGTGCGGGACTCCTGCGCCGGGGGCGTTCCGTTGGCCGCCGTGAGGTAAATCCGCTGGCTCCGCTGCTCATCGGCCGGCACGGTCACCAGCAGGCCGGGCAACCCTTCGAGCGACAGTGTCAGCGACGGATTCCCCTCGACCATCACGAAGAACGTCCGATCCTCGCCGCCCATGTTGCGGATGCGAAGATCGTAGGCATTTCGGACCGACCCGTCGGAAAGGGTCACGAACGTAGGATTGCGGATCGGCGAGATCGACATGTCGATATCCGTCCGGATGAAGAGTGCGACCATCAGGGCAACGCCGACGCCGCCCCAGAGAACCGTATAAAGAATTGTGCGCGGCCGAAAGACGTGCTTCCAGATTGGCTTCGGCGCCTTGCCGGTCCTTTCGGCCTGTTCATCAGACAGCGCCAGATAGCCGATCAGCCCGCGCGGCTTGCCGATCTTGTCCATCACGTCATCGCAGGCGTCGATGCACAGGCCGCAAGTGATGCAGGCCAGTTGCTGGCCCTCGCGGATGTCGATCCCCATCGGGCAGACGTTGACGCAGGCCATGCAGTCAATGCAGTCGCCCTGGTTCGGGTCAAGCTGCCCCTTCTTCAATTTGCCGCGCGGCTCTCCGCGCCAGTCGCGGTAGCCGATGGTCAGCGTCTCTTCATCCATCATCGCGGCCTGGATGCGCGGCCACGGACAAGCGTAGATGCAGATCTGCTCGCGGAAAAAACCACCGAAAAGGAATGTCGTAGCCGTCAGAACGCCCATGGTGATGTAGGCGGCCGGATGCGCGTTCAGCGTGACCAGATCCCGCAGCAATGTCGGCGCATCGGCGAAATAGAAGACCCACGCCCCGCCGGTGAACAGGCCGATCAGCAGCCAAGTCGTCCACTTCAGCCCGTACTTGCGGATCTTTTCGCCATTCCACTTCTGCCGGTAAAGCCGCAGTCGGGCATTGCGGTCCCCCTCGATCCAGCGCTCGGTGAGGATGAACAGGTCGGTCCAGACAGTCTGCGGGCAGGCATAGCCGCACCAGACCCGGCCGAGAGCGGAGGTGAACAGGAACAGCCCCAGCCCCGCCATGATCAGCAGGCCCGCCACGAAGTAGAATTCGTGTGGCCAGATCTCGATCCAGAAGAAGAAGAAACGCCGCGCGGCAAGGTCGATCAGGACGGCCTGATCGGGCAGGTTCGGCCCGCGATCCCAGCGAAGCCACGGGGTGATATAGTAGATCCCCAGCGTGACCGCCATGATCCACCACTTCATCGTTCTGAAATTGCCCGTCACACGCCGGGGGAAAACGGGTTCGCGGGCAGCATAAAGACTGGCGGGCGGGGTATCTTGCGGGCTCACAGGCCGACTCCGTTCGTTCGCTTCAGCCCTGACTTAAGACCTGGTCAGGCCATTTGCACCTTGACGTGAGTCAATAAGATGCACTTTCAATGCAACTTATGGACACCGGCACCCCTGGAAACGCGCGAACAGGACGGGGTGCCGGTGCAGCCCGACGGCCCCAGGTGGGGCCGTCGGGATCTCGTTTACTCGCCGCCGCCCAACTGATGGACGTAAGCCGCAACCGCGCGCACCTCGGCCTCGCGAATACGCTCTGAGAAGGCAGGCATCACACCGAAGCGGCTGTACTGAACGGTTTCGCGGATCGTTTCCTCGGAACCACCGTAGAGCCAGATCGCATCACTCAGTTGCGGCGCGCCCTGGAACGGGTCGCCCTCGCCCTGCTCGCCATGGCAGGCGGCGCAGTTCAGCGAATAGACTTCCGCACCTGGTTCGGCGAGCGCCGCGTCGTGTTCCTGACCGGACATGGCGCGGACATACTGGACGACCTGATCGATTTCCTCGTTCGAGAGGATCTCTCCGAACGCGGGCATCTGCGACCAGCGCGCATCCAGATCCGTCTCGTTCCGGATCCCGTGGTTCACGGTGTAGTGAATGTCCTCGATCGTTCCGCCCCATAGCCAGTCGTCGTCGAGCAGGTTGGGATAGCCCGATGCCTGCACCCCTGCCGCGCCCGAGCCGTGACACTGGCTGCAATGCGCGCGGAAGACCGCCGCACCCGCCTGCGTGGCAAAGCGGTTGAGGTCTTCGTCGGCCAGGATCTCGGTCAGTTCGGTTTCGACCAGACGATCGAACCACTCCGCGTTGCGCGCCTCGAAGCCTTCGATTTCCTCGGCGACATTGGCGCGCGTGGAATAGCCAAGAATTCCGGGCGTGGCCTGGCTGACGAGCGGCCAGGCGGGGAACAGCAGCATGTATCCGAAGGCCCAGATGATGCAGGCGTAGAACGTCCAAAGCCACCAGCGCGGCATCGGGTTGTCATATTCCTCGATCCCGTCCCAGCTGTGGCCGGTCGTCGCGACTTCTGGCTTCTGCTTCAGTTGCGCCCTTGTCTCCGGATACTGGCGCTCCGGCGGCGTCACCTTGTTCTCGGGGGTCTTGTCGGCCTCGTCCACCATCAGCGTGCCTCCTTCGTCTGCGCGCTGTCGTTCGTGGGCGCGGGTTTGTCTTCGTTCCGGAAGATCATGCTCGACGTCTCCTCATGCACCTTTCGGCTGCCCGGCCGGAAGGCGAAGAGGACAACGCCGATAAAGAACAGGAACATGAACAGCAGGTGCCAGCTGTCGGCAAAGCTGCGCAGCCAGGTATAGGTTTCCATCGCGCCCTCCCTACCGGCTGGTATCTGGGACGAAGGTCGAGAAATCGACCAGCGTGCCCAGCATCTGCATGTAGGCGATGATTGCATCCATCTCGGTCAGTTCCGGCTGACCGTCGAAGTTGCGCGTCTGCGCGCCCGGATAGCGCTCCAGCAAGCCGGAGTGATCCCCGTCGGGATCGGCCTGCACCCGGAAATCGGCGCGTGCATTTTGCATCATCTCGTCGGTATAGGGCACGCCGACCACGCGTTGGGTCTGGAGCAGATCGTCGATCTGCTGGCCATCGATCCTGCGATTCATCAGGAAGCCGTAGGATGGCATGATCGATTCCGGCACCACCGATTGCGGGTGAATCATGTGCTGCACATGCCAGTCGTCGGAATAGCGGCCCCCTACCCTGGCCAGGTCGGGCCCGGTGCGCTTCGACCCCCACTGGAAGGGATGGTCGTACATCGACTCCGCCGCCAGACTGTAATGGCCGTACCGCTCCACCTCGTCGCGCATCGGGCGCACCATCTGACTGTGACAGACATAACAGCCTTCGCGCACGTAGACGTTCCGCCCCGTCAGTTCGAGCGGCGAGTAGGGGCGGACGCCCTCCACCTCCTCGATCGTGTTTTCAAGGTAGAACAGCGGCACGATCTGCACCAGGCCGCCGATACTGACAACGATGAACGACAACACCAGCAACAGCGTGGCGTGGGTTTCGATTTTCTTGTGATGGTCAAGAATGCCCATGCGACCCTCCCTCACTCAGCCGGGACAGCCGCAGCGGCGGGGCGCTTTTCGCCCACCGACGTCACGGTCTTCCACAGATTGTAACACATGATCAGCGCGCCGGTCAGGAACAGCAGCCCGCCCAGACCGCGGACGACATACATCGGGAACTTGGCGGCCACGGTGTCGGCAAAGGAGTTCACAAGGAAGCCTTGCGAATCCACCTCGCGCCACATCAGCCCTTCCATGATGCCGGTCACCCACATCGAGGCGGCGTAAAGCACGATCCCGATGGTCGCGAGCCAGAAGTGCCAGCTCACCATCGAAAGGCTGTAAAGCCCCTCGCGGTTCCACAGCCGCGGCACCAGATAGTAAAGCGCGCCGAAGGTGATCATCCCGTTCCAGCCCAGGGCGCCGGAATGGACGTGCCCGATGGTCCAGTCGGTGTAGTGCGACAGGCTGTTCACGGACTTGATCGACATCATCGGCCCCTCGAACGTGGCCATCCCGTAGAAGCCGACCGAGATCACCAGCATCCGCAGCACCGGGTCGGTGCGCAGCTTGTCCCACGCGCCCGACAGCGTCATCAGCCCGTTGATCATGCCACCCCACGACGGCATCCACAGCATGATGGAAAACGTCATGCCCAGCGTCTGCGCCCAGTCGGGCAGCGCGGTGTAGTGCAGGTGGTGCGGACCGGCCCAGATATACAGGAAGATCAGCGCCCAGAAGTGGATGATCGACAGCTTGTAGCTGTAGACCGGGCGCTCTGCCTGCTTCGGAATGAAGTAGTACATCATCCCCAGGAAGCCCGCGGTCAGGAAGAAGCCCACCGCGTTGTGGCCGTACCACCACTGCACCATCGCATCCTGAACGCCCGAGAAGATCTGCACCGACTTCGATCCCCAGATCGACACCGGCAGCGACAGGTTGTTGAAGACGTGCAGCATCGCCACGGTGACGATGAAGGCGAGGTAGAACCAGTTTGCCACGTAGATGTGGCGTTCCTTGCGGTTGATGATCGTGCCCATGAAGACCACGAGATAGGTCACCCAGACGATGGTCAGCCACAGGTCGGCATACCATTCGGGTTCGGCATATTCCTTGGATTGCGTCGCGCCGAACAGGTAGCCGGTCGCCGCGATCACGATGAACAGGTTGTAGCCCCAGAACACGAACCAGCCCGCGTTGCCGCCCCACAGCCGCGCCGCGCTGGTCCGCTGGACGACGTAGAACGATGTGGCGATCAGTGCGTTGCCGCCGAAGGCGAAGATGACAGCCGAGGTATGCAGGGGCCGCAGGCGGCCGAAGTTCATGTAGCCCTCGGCCCACTGGAAGTTCAGTTGCGGCCAGGCCAACTGGAACGCGATCCAGGTGCCGACCAGAAACCCGGTCACCCCCCAGAAGGCAGTCGCGATCACGCCCGCACGCACCACGCCATCCATGTACTCGTCCGCAGGCCCCGCCAGCCGCGTCCGCGGCTCGTCGATGCGGCGCACCTGCCACAGGAACATGCCGCCCGCGATCGCCATGATGATTAGCGCATGCACCATATAGGCAAGATCACGCGCGAAGTTCGCGGCGACCGCGGCAAAGAGCGCAACGAGCCCCAGCGCGACCAATCTCAGATAATCCCACATTTCGCGTTCCCTCGTCTTTTCGTCCGACGGCCCGGCGCTTCGGCTGACGCGGGCTCTTTCGGCAGGTTAGCTTGTGTACGGGTCAAAAAGCGATAGCCTTGATCTGCATCAAGCCATGACCCTCTGGTTCTTGATTGACATCAAGGCACCACCTGGCTCGCGGATCTAATCTGCATCTGCCTGCAAACGGAGCACCGTAATGACCTACAAGTCCATCCTGACCATACTCACCGAACCCGAAGGGGCCGAGGCCCTCCTTGATGCCTGCGTCACCGTGGCGCAGCGTTTCGACGCTCATCTCGATGTCCTGTGCCTTGGGGTCGATCACACGCAGACCGGCTTCTACTACGCGGGTGCCTCTGCGGTGATCTTTCAGGAAACGCTGGCCCGGGCCGAGGCCGACGCAAAGGCGCTGGAAGAGCGCGCGCGGACCCGGCTGGACCGGGAAACGATTCGCTGGGCCACCGACACCGCCGTGGCGCAGATGGGGTCGATCGCGACGCTGGTCGCGATGCGGGCCCGGTTCTGCGACCTCGTGGTGCTGCCGAAACCCTACGGGAACGACGATACAGCCGATGCCGAAGCGGTGGTCGAGGCCGCCCTGTTCGACGGGATGGCGCCGGTGATGATCGTACCCGAATCGGGCGTGGTGGCCGATCAGGGGCGCCGCGTCGTCGTCGCCTGGAACCAGTCCACAGAATCGCTGGCCGCGATTCGCCGGGCGCTGCCGGTCCTGCAGCAGGCCGAAACCGTCAACATCGCCATCATCGACCCGCCGCGCCAGAGCCCAGAACGCTCCGACCCGGGCGGGGCGCTTGGCCAGTGGCTGGCGCGTCACGGCGTCCACTGCGAGGTTTCGGTATTGGCGCGGACCGAATCGCGGATCTCCGACACGATCCTGCGGCACGCGCGCGACATCGACGCCGACATGGTGGTGATGGGCGCCTACGGGCATTCTCGGCTGCGGCAGGCCATTCTGGGCGGTGCCACCCGCAACATGCTGGAATCGGCCACGGTGCCGGTGCTGATGGCGCACTAAGGCACCCGGCCGGCCCTCAGTTCAGCAGGCCGCCATCGCTGTCGTCCCCGGCTTCTTCCATCAGGCGGTCGAAATCGGGGACGATGATGGTGCGCTTGCCTTCCAGTTCGATCACCCCGTCGCGTTTCAGCGCCGAAACCTGCCGGCTCACGGTTTCCAGCGTCAGGCCCAGGTAATCCGCCATCGCCTCACGCGTCAGCGGCAACTCGAACGTCACGCCGCCCCGGATGCCGCGCATGTGCAGCGCCGCATCGCGCCGGGCAATGATGGAAAACAGGCTGGCAATCTTCTCGCGCGCGCTTTTCCGGCCCAGGATCAGCATCCACTCGCGCGCCGCATCCAGTTCGTCCAGCGTCATCTCCAGCAGCCGCTGCCCGATATGCGGGGTGCGCCGCATCAGATCCTCGAACGGCTTCTTGCGGAAGCAGCACATCAGCAGATCGGTCGTGGCGATCACGTCATAGGCTGCGCAATCACGCCCGGGGCGGCCGACGAAATCCGACGGCAGCAGAAGACCCACCATCTGGCGGCGCCCGTCTTCCATCGTCTGGCTCAGCGTGGCGATGCCGGTCACGACCGAGGCCACGAAATCCATCCGGTCGCCCGACCAGACCACGGTCTGTCCGGCCTCGTAGCTGCGATAATACTTGATCGCATCCAGCTGGACGAGTTCCTCGGTCTCACACTTCGCGCAGACCGCCCGATGCCGGATCGGGCAATCGTGGCAGTCCTGCACGATCGCAGGATTATCCGGCGCAAGCGTTCTGTTCATGGGTTGATCTGGGTCAATGCTGTTCGGGCGTTCAACCTGCAATCTAGACACATGAAAACGGAATCGCAACTTGCCCGGCTCGGCCTCTTCGACGCGAAGGTTCCGCGCTACACCAGCTACCCCACCGCACCGCATTTTGCCGATGCCGTTGGGCCAGCACACTTCGCAGACTGGATCGCCGCGATCCCCGAGAATGCAGCGATCTCGCTCTACATCCACATCCCCTTCTGCCGCAGGCTTTGCTGGTTCTGCGCCTGCCGCACGCAGGGTACCAGCACGCTTGATCCCGTGCTCAGCTACGTCGAGACGCTGAAGGCGGAACTGGCGATGCTGGCCGGGGCCTTGCCGCATGGCGTCCATTTGTCGCGCCTGCACTGGGGCGGCGGCACCCCAACCCTGCTGCCCGCCGAGGCGATCACCGATCTGGCCCGCGCGATCTTCGCCGCCGTCCCGATGGGGCCAGGGGGGGAATTCTCGGTCGAGATCGATCCGAACGAGCTTGACGAGTTGCGTCTTGACGCATTGGCGGCCGCGGGCATGACCCGTGCGTCGATCGGCGTGCAGGACTTCGACCCGATGATCCAGACCACCATCGGCCGGGATCAGAGCTACGAGTTGACCGCCGCCGCCGCCCAGGCGATCCGGGCACGGGGGATCGAAAGCCTGAATGCCGACATCCTGTACGGCCTGCCGCATCAGACGCGCGCGCGAATCACCGACTCGGTGCAGAAACTGCTGTCGTTGAACCCCGACCGGGTGGCGCTTTACGGCTATGCCCATGTGCCGTGGATGGCGCGGCGGCAGGTGATGATCCCGTCCGAGGCGATCCCCGCGCCCGAGGAACGGCTGCGGCTGTTCGAGACCGCGCGCAAGCTGTTCCTGTGGGACGGCTACCAGGAAATCGGTATCGACCATTTCGCCCGGACCGAGGACGGGCTTGCCGTGGCCGCACGAGGAGGGCGGCTGCGGCGCAATTTCCAGGGCTACACCGACGATCAGGCCGATGTGCTGATCGGGCTGGGGGCCTCGTCGATCTCGCGCTTCCCGCAGGGTTATGCCCAGAACATGCCCGCGACCTCGGGCTATCTGAAGGCGGTGCGGGCGGGGCAGTTCGCCACCGCCAAGGGCCACGCCTTCACCGATGACGACCGCCTGCGCGGGCGGATGATCGAGGCGCTGATGTGCGACTTCCGCATCGACGGGCAGGAGATGGTCGAGCGGTTCCACATTCCGGCCGCGCGGCTGGACGAGATGCTGGCGGGGGTGGCGCAGGCCTTTCCTGGCATGGTCAGCGTGGCGGACGGGGGGCTGACGATCCTGCCGCAGGGCCGGCCGCTGACCCGGATGATCGCGCGGCATTTCGATGCGTATGACCAGACGAAGGCCCGGCATTCCAGCGCGGTCTGAGGGGGGTGCAGGGCTTGGGCAACGTGCCCAAAAATTCAAGTGCTTGAAAAGGCAGACTATTCCATTTTCCGTTTACCTGCACGCAACCTTGGTGAATCGTCGTTCATCAAGGTTGCGTGCAGGTAAAGGAAAAACACGAAACCCTTTTCTTTCAATGCCTTGATATTTTGTGCACGCGTGCACGGCCCCTTCAGGCCGCCCCGATCGCCTTCAGATCAAAGGCCGCAGCCAGAAGCGCGCGGGTATAGTCGCTGCGCGGCGCCTCGAATATCTGCTGGCCCTCGCCCGCCTCGACCACGTCGCCGTTCTTCATAACGATGACCTTGTGCGCCAGCGCCCGCACCACCCGCAGGTCGTGGCTGATGAAGACATAGGCCAGCCCGTACTTGCGCTGCAGATCGCGCAGCAAGCCCACGATCTGCACCTGCACCGTCATGTCCAGCGCGCTGGTAGGTTCGTCCAGCACCACCAGCTTTGGCCGCAGGATCATCGCGCGGGCAATCGCGATGCGCTGCCGCTGCCCACCGGAAAACTCGTGCGGGTAGCGGCCCATCGTCGCCGGATCAAGGCCCACCTCGGCCATGATCTCGGCCACCATCTGGCGCGCCTCCTGCCCCTTGGGCACGCCGTGGACGCCCAGCCCTTCGGCGATGATCTGCTCCACCGTCATCCGGGGCGACAGGCTGCCGTAGGGATCCTGGAACACCACCTGCATCTCGCGCCGCAGCCGGCGCAGCTGATGCGATTTCCAGCCCTGCACGTCCTGTCCCAGAAACACCACCGGCCCCTCGGACGAGATCAGCCGCATGATCGCCAGCGCCAGCGTGGTCTTGCCCGACCCGGATTCGCCCACGATCCCCAGCGTCTCGCCCGCCCGCACCGACAGGGTGGCGGCAGTGACGGCCTTCACATGGCCCACCGTGCGGCGCAGGAACCCGCGCTGGATCGGGAACCAGATCCGCAGGTTCTCGGTCCGCACGATCTCGGGCGCGTTCACGGGCACCGGATCGGGCCGTCCCTTTGGTTCGGCGGCCAGCAGCTTCTGGGTATAGGGATGCTGGGGGTTGTCGAAGATCTGCGCCGTCGGCCCCTGCTCGACGATCTCGCCGCCCTGCATCACGCAGACCCGGTCAGCAAAGCGGCGCACGATGCCAAGGTCATGGGTGATGAACAAAAGGCTCATCCCCTCGCGCCGCTTCAGGTCGGCCAGCAGTTCAAGGATCTGCGCCTGAATGGTGACATCAAGGGCGGTGGTCGGCTCATCCGCCACCAGCAGGTCCGGCCCGTTGGCCAGCGCCATGGCGATCATCACCCGCTGCCGTTGCCCGCCGGACAACTGGTGCGGATAGGCGGTCAGCCGGGTTTCCGCGTCGCGGATGCCGACCTTGGCCATCAGTTCCAGAATCCGCGCCCGCGCGGCGTCACCCGTCAGGCCCTGATGCAGGGCCAGCGATTCCGCCAGCTGCTTCTCGATCGTGTGCAGCGGGTTGAGGCTGGTCATCGGCTCCTGGAAGATGAAGCTGATGTCGTTGCCGCGCACCCGGCGCAGGTCGGGTTCCGGCGCGCCGACCATCTGGGTGCCCATGTAGGTAATCGAGCCGTCGACGGTGGCGCTGTCGGGAAGAAGCGAGACGGTTGACAGCGCCGTCACCGACTTGCCCGACCCGGACTCGCCCACCAGCGCCACGGTCTCGCCCCGGTCCACGGTGAAGCTGACCCCGCGCACGGCGCGGATCTCGCGCCCGTCCTGCCGAAAGGTGACCGACAGTTTCTGCACGTCGAGCACCACGCTCATCGGAACGTCTTTCGCGGGTCGAAGGCATCGCGAACGCCCTCGAAGATGAAGACCATGAGCGACAGCATGATGGCAAAGGTGAAGAAGGCAGTGAAGCCGAGCCAGGGCGCCTGCAGGTTCTGCTTGGCCTGAAGCGTGAGTTCGCCAAGGCTAGGCGCCGAGGACGGCAGGCCGAAGCCGAGGAAATCGAGTGCCGCAAGCGACCCGATGGTGCCGGTCACGATGAAGGGCAGCAGTGTCAGCGTGGCGACCATCGCGTTGGGCAGCACGTGGCGGAACATGATGGTCAGGTTCGAGACCCCCAATGCGCGGGCGGCGCGGACATATTCGAAGTTGCGCGCGCGCAGGAATTCCGCGCGCACCACGCCCACCAGCGCCGTCCAGCCGAACAGCACCATCAGGAACACCAGCAGCCAGAAATTCATCTGCCAGATCGCGGCGACGATGATGATGATGTAAAGGCTGGGGGTGGACCCCCAAAGTTCGATCACACGCTGGAACAGAAGGTCGGTCAGCCCGCCGAAATAGCCCTGCACGGCGCCCGCCGCGATGCCGATGACCGAGGTGAGCGCGGTCACGATCAGCGCGAACATCACCGACAGGCGGAAGCCGTAGATCACGCGGGCGACCACGTCGCGGGCGGTATCGTCGGTGCCCAGCCAGTGCCGGCTGTCGGGGGCCGACGGGGCGACGCCGCCGATGTCGTTCACGGTGTCGTAGGAATAGGGGATCAGCGGCCACAGCATCCAGCCGCCGTCCACAGGTTCACCTTCGACGAAGCCGGTTTCAGCCTCGGCCATCGCCTCATCCGGTGCGTCGAGGCACAACTCCGCGCCTCCGGTGCGGATCAGGCACTGCACCTCGGGGTCGCGATAGACGGCCTCGGTGCGGAAATCGCCACCGAATTCGGTCTCGGGGTAGAAGTTCATTATCGGCGTGTAGAGGGCGCCGCGATACTGGACGAGGAGTGGCTTGTCGTTGGCGATGAACTCGGCGAACAGCGACAGGCCGAACAGGATCGAGAAGACGATCAGCGACCAGTAGGCCCGTCGATTGGCGCAGAAGTTGCGCCAGCGGCGTTGGTTCAGCGGCGACAGGCGGATGCCGAAGCGCTTGCGCCCAGGCAGCGGCGGGGGCACCGGGCGCGGCGGCGCGTCGGGCTGCGGCGCGGTTTCGCGGGCCACCTCGGCCTGCAGGTTGGTCAGGCGGTCGGCCATGCCCTCAGGTCTCCCGCGTCTCGAAATCGATCCGGGGGTCGATCCAGACATACATCAGATCCGACAGGATGCCCACCACCAGCCCGATTAGCCCGAAGACGAAGAGCGTGCCGAAGATCACCGGGTAATCGCGCGCCACCGCCGCCTCGAACCCGAGCCGGCCGAGGCCGTCGAGGCTGAAGATCGTCTCGATGATCAGGCTGCCACCGAAGAAGACGCTGACGAAGACCGCGGGGAAGCCCGCGATGACGATCAGCATGGCGTTGCGGAAGACGTGGCCGTAAAGCACGCGTCGTTCGGTCAGGCCCTTGGCCTTGGCGGTCATCACGTATTGCTTCTTGATCTCTTCCAGGAACGAGTTCTTGGTCAGCAGCGTCAATGTGGCAAAGGCCGAGATGGTGGAGGCGAGGACCGGCAGGGTGATGTGCCAGAAATAGTCCAGCACCTTGCCCGCGAGCGACAGTTCATTCCAGTTGTCCGAGGTGAGGCCCCGCAGCGGGAAGATCTGGAAGTAGGAGCCGCCGGCGAACAGAACCAACAGCAGGATCGCGAACAGGAAACCGGGGATCGCGTAGCCCACGATGATCGCGCCCGAGGTCCAGGTATCGAAGCGACTGCCGTCCTTCACCGCCTTGCGGATGCCCAGCGGGATCGAGACAAGATAGGCGATCAGCGTGGACCACAGGCCCAGCGTGATCGACACCGGCAGCTTCTCGATGATCAACTCCACCACCGAGATCGAGCGGAAGTAGCTCTCTCCGAAGTCGAAGCGCATGTAGTCCCACAGCATGTTCAGGAAGCGCTCCAGCGGCGGCTTGTCGAAGCCGAACTGGCGCTCTAGCTCGGCGATGAATTCGGGCGGCAGGCCGCGGGCGCCAAGGTAGCCCGAATCCTCGCCCCGCGCGTCCATCCCGGCATCCGCCCCGCCGGCGAAGCCCTGGAAGACGTCGCCGCCGCCCTCCATCCGGGCGATGATCTGTTCGATCGGGCCGCCGGGGACGAACTGCACGAGGGAAAAGTTGATGATCATGATCCCGATCAGCGTCGGAATCACCAGCAGGACGCGGCGAAGGATGTAGGCGGTCATTCCCCTGCCCTATCGGATCGCCCCGGCGGCGCGCAAGGCCGCCGCCTTGTCTTCGTTGAACCACCAGAAGTCGAGTTGCCCCAGCGCATAGGGCGGCAACTCCTCGGGGTGTTCGTACATGTCGTAATAGGCGACCCAATGGGTGTTCTTGTACCATTGCGGCACCCAGAACTTCTCGGCCCGCAGCACGCGGTCCAGCGCGCGGGTAGCCACTTCCATCTCTTCGCGCGTCTTTGTCGCCAGGACCGTGTCCACCAGCCGGTCCACCGCGGGCGATTTCAGGCCCATCTTGTTGAACGTTGATACATCGGCGGTTTCCGAGCCGAAATACTGCTTCAGGCTGGACGACGGGATGAACGACATCGGCATCTGATCGGTGATCATGTCGAAGTCGTAGCTGCGTTCGCGGTTGGTCATCTGTGCCGAATCCACCCGCGTCAGCCGGGCATCCACGCCCAGCGCGCGAAGGTTTTCGACGAAGGGGTTGATGATCCGGTCGAAGCCCGCGTTGTCGTTCAGGAATTCCACCTGCAGAACCTGCCCGCCCTTGCGGCGCAGCCCGTCCGATCCGACCTCCCACCCGGCCTCGTCCAGAAGCGACGAGGCACGGCGCAGGTTGCCGCGGTCCAACTGGCGACTGCCACCTGCCGTCGGCACGAAGGCCTCGTCGGTCAGGATCGAGGCGTCGAGCAGCCCCTCATCCACGAGGGGCTGCAGAAGCGCTGTTTCCTCGGGTCCCGGCACGCCTGTGGCCGCCAGTTCGCTGTTCTCCCAGAACGACACGATGCGGGCATACTGGCCGTTGAACAGCGTCTCGTTCGACCATTCGAAGTTGAACATCAGCCCGATCGCCTCGCGCACGCGGATGTCCTGAAACTGCTCGCGCCGCAAGTTGAAGACGAAGCTCTGCCCCGTTGCCAAGGTGCCATCGGGCAGTTCCTTGCGCACCACATGGCCGCGCTCAAGCGCCGGGAAATCGTACCCCTGCGCCCAGAGCGAGGCGCGCGCCTCGGTGCGGAAGTGGTAACTGCCGGCCTTGAAGCCCTCGAAGGCGGCGTCGTAGTCGGCGTAATACTCGATGCGGATGCGGTCAAAGTTCGACCGGCCCTGCATGAACGGGTGATCCCATCCCCAGTAATCGGGATTGCGCGCATAGACGATGGTCTGGCCCGGCGACAGCCGGTCGAGCACATAGGGGCCGGACCCGAGCAGCGGCTCCATCGACGACGCCTCGAAATCCCGGTCGTTCGCGACATAGTGCGCTTGCGAAAAGATCGGCAGGCCACCCACCAATGCGGGCAGGTCTCGCGTGGGCCAGCCGTCCTTGAAGGTGAACTTGACACGGTGGTCGCCCAGCTTCTCGGCATTTTCGACCTGCTGAGCCAGCACCACGCGGAAATCGGGCAGGCCCTTTTCCAGCAGGATGTTGAACGAAAAGATCACGTCGTCGGCGGTCAGCGGCGTGCCGTCGGAAAAGGTCACATCCTCGCGCATGTTGAAGATGACCCAGGATCGGTCCTCGGGGTACTCCAGCGTGGTGCAGAGAAAACAGTAGCTGGCCCCGATCTCGTCCGCCGTGGTGTCCAGCAGGCTTTCGAAGAAGACCGACGACAGCGCGCCGGCGCGGCCGCGGGTGGTGTAGGGATGCATCGAATCGAAGCCGCCCATCGTCCAGATCGAGATCTCGCCGCCGCGTGGCGCATCGGGGTTGACGTAGGCGAGATGGGAAAACTCCGCTGGATAGGACAGTTCCTCGAAGCTGGAGATACCGTGCGAAACGGTGACGTTCTCTTCGGCACGGGCTTCAAGGGTGAGGGCCATCAACGCGCCCGCCGTCGCGGCGAACCAGAGCGCGGCGCCCAGCCACGGCGAACGCCCCCTCGCGTCAGCCTGTGCCATGGCACGGGCGCTGCTGGGGCGGGTCGTCTGGCGATTGGGCATCGATACTCCTCCGACTGGGCTGCGCGGCGGGGGCGCGTGAGTGAAAGCTGATGCTATCGCGCGCCGTGTCGAGGCGACAAGTCGATATTCCGTGAGAGCGCGTGGTCAAAATCCGGCGATCACGAATAAAAAAGCCGCCCCGAGGGGCGGCTTTCGGATTGGCCGGCGCGACAGCTCAGAACTGATCGAGATAGGCGATCAGGTTCGCGCGATCCTCGGCGTTGCTCATGCCGTTGTAGGACATCCGCGTACCCGGCGCATAGCCGCGCGGGTTTTCGATGAAGGCGCTCAGCGCCTCTGGCGTCCAGACATCGTCGTTGCCGACGAAGAACTCCGAATAGTTGAATCCGTCCACGTCACCCTTGCCCCGACCGACGATACCGACGAGGTGCGGACCGGTGCCGTTGCGCTCCTGATCGTTCACATGGCAGGCCGCGCACTGGCGCCACAGCCGCTCACCCGCAGCGGGATCAGCGGACTCGAACAACTCGGCGAAGTCCACTTCCTCTTCCGGCTCTGCCTCGGCTGCGTCGTCGCCCGCGCCGGTGTCGATCACGTAGGCCTGCTCGCGCGGGCTGTGCGAGTGATCCATGTGATAGATTCCCTCGGCGGCCCATTTGCCCAGCAGGAAGACCAACAATGCGCCACAGAAGGCGCCGAGAACTTTGGTAAAGGTCATCGTGTCAGGCATGTGTCTTCCCGTGGCTACCCGTGAATTGCGCGGCTATCTATCCGCTTCCATCCCCCGTGTTCAAGGTGTACTTAGCGCGACCAATCGACCGCACGACACGAATTCGAGCCGAAAGTGGGCTGGCCATGCCGAAAATCGCCTTTCAGGGAGAACCGGGGGCCTATTCCCACCAGGCCTGCCACGAAGCGCGCCCCGACCATGAAGCCCTGCCCTGCCGCACATTCGAAGACGTGATCGCGGCCGTCCATGACGGCGAGGCGGAGTTCGCGATGCTGCCAGTCGAAAACACGACCTTCGGCAGGGTGCCGGACAATCACAACCTGCTGCCCAATTCCGGCCTGCACATCGTGAACGAAGCGTTCGTCCGGGTTCACATCAATCTGCTCGGCGTGCCCGGCACAACGCTGGATCAGGTGCATTCGGCGATGAGCCACCCGGTCCTGCTGGGTCAGTGCCGGGGATTTCTGCAGCAGCACGGCATCCACCGTGTCGTCGGGGCCGACACGGCGGGATCGGCGCGGCACGTGGCCGAATTGGGCGATCCGACGCTTGGCGCGCTGGCCGGCGATCTGGCAGGCGAGATCTACGGCCTCGACGTGCTCGCGCGGCATATCGAGGATCAGGGAAACAACACCACACGATTTCTGGTGATGGCGCGCAAGCCGGACCATTCGCGCCGGGGCGCGCACGGCATGATCACCAGCTTCGTCTTTCAGGTCCGCAACATTCCGGCGGCGCTATACAAGGCGCTGGGAGGGTTTGCGACGAACGGGGTGAACATGACCAAGCTGGAAAGCTACATGGTCGGGGGATCGTTCACCGCAACGCAGTTCTACGCCGACATCGAGGGGCATCCCGAAGACGACAACGTCGCCCTCGCATTGGAGGAGTTGCGCTATTTCACCTCGATGCTGAAGATCCTGGGCGTCTATCCCGCCGATCCACGCCGGCACTAGTCCAGCCGGTCGGCCAGCCACGCCTGGATTAGGAAATGCGCGATGGCGCCGCGGCGGGCGGGCTTCACCCGCGGATGGGCGCCTGCCATGACCTGCACCATGTCTTCGCGCGACAGCCACAGCGCATCTTCCAGTTCGGCCGGATCGATCCGGATGTCGCGGCTGGTGGCGTGAGCGCGGCAGCCGATCATAAGCGACGACGGGAAGGGCCAGGGCTGGCTGGCAAGGTAGTCGACGCGGTCAACGCGCACGCTCGTTTCCTCGGCGACTTCTCGGCGCACGGCGGCCTCGATCGTCTCGCCCGCATCGATGAAACCGGCGAGCAGCGAATACATCCCCTCGGGCCAGCCGGGAGAGCGGCCGACGAGGACGGAGTTGCCGTGGGTCACCAGCATGATCACCACCGGGTCGGTGCGCGGGAAATGATGCCCGCCGCAACTGCCGCAAACACGTTGCCATCCGGCCGTCGCCACCACCGACGGGCCACCGCAGCGGGCGCAGAACCGGTGCGTCTGATGCCAGCCGAGAATTGCCCGCGCCGCCGCCGCGTATTCCGCATCGCGCGCAGAGAGCCGCGTCATGACGCCCCGCAACTCGGCAAACCGGTGATCCGGCGGAAGATCCGGATGATGCTGTTCGGTCGGATCGAAAAAGGCTGCGACCGCCGCCGCGTCTACCCCTGACGGCTCCCACCCCGAAATGTCGACGGCGAGGCGCACGCCTGCGCCTTCGCGTCCCAACAGGATCGGGCGCTCCTCTCCCAGCGAGAGAACGGGATGATCGGAAGCCAGCCAGCCAAGGTCGTCGCGCGCCTCTCCGGCAATCAGGGGCTTGCCACGCCACAGGGGGATGACGCGGCTTTCGGGATGCGCCATCGCACGCCCCAGAGCCCCCTCATCCGCCCGCAGATCGGCAGCCCGGTCCAGCCCCGATCCTCCGAAAGTCACCGATTCGGCTAGCCGCATGGTTCCTCCGCTTGATCCCCCACCCCATTGCTGGGCCGACGGCCGGCAGCAAGGGCCCTGTGGCAATAATGCCCGAAATACAACCTTTGGTTGCATCAATTTGGCCAATTTCAATCGAAATTTCTGGTCAGGCGGTTTCCCGCGCCCTAAGACGGGTCTGTGGGCGGGTTTTTGCCGGCCCGCAAAAGCGATGTTGACGGGGGTATCCGTGTCCGGACGCCAGCGCGAACCATCGAAGACCCGAACCGAAGCGGCGCACCTGCGGCTGCTGGCGACGACCGACCTGCACGTCAACCTGCTTCCCTATGACTATTACACTGATCAACCCGCCGACACGCTGGGCTTGGCCCGTGCGGGCGGATTGATCGAGCGACTGCGCTCCGAGGCCGTGAATAGCCTTCTGTTCGACAATGGCGACTTTCTGCAGGGCAACCCCTTGGGCGACTACATCGCACGCAGCACCGGATTGAGAGACGGCGAGATCCATCCGATGATCGCCGCAATGAACGCGCTGCGCTATGACGCGGTGACACTGGGCAACCACGAGTTCAACTACGGCCTGTCGTTTCTGGATCGCGCACTGGAAGACGCGGCCTTTCCGGTGATCGCGGCGAATGTCGTCCGCCGCCGGGGCCCGACGCCGCTGCAGGACGCGATGCTGCGCCCGCCCTATGTCTTGTTGAACCGCATCGTGCAGACTGAAGATGGGGGCGAGGCGTCGATCAGGATCGGGGTCGTCGGGCTCGCGCCCCCCCAGATCGCGCTCTGGGACCGCGCGCACCTGATGGGCCGGGCCGAAACCCGCGACATGGTCGAGGCCGCCGCCGCCTGGGCGCAGCGCGCGCGGGCAGAGGGTGCCGATATTGTCGTGGCGCTTTGTCATTCGGGGATCGGGGTCGTGTCGGATCGATCGGGTGAAGAGAACGCGGCCCTGTCGGTTGCGGCGCTTCCAGACATCGACGCTGTCATCATGGGGCATACCCACCTTGTGTTTCCGGCAGCCCAGATGCCAGCGGGCGCTGCGCAGTCGGGTGTCGATGTCCGGCGCGGCACGCTGCATGGGAAGCCAGCGGTCATGGCGGGTTTTCATGGCAGCCATGTCGGCGTGATCGATCTTCATCTGCAGCACGGCGCGGCTGGATGGACGGTCACCGATTTCGCCTGCGAGGCCCGCCCCATCGTCCATCGAGGCAAGGACGGCCGCTGCGTGCCGACCACGGGATGCCTGCCACCTGTGACCGCCGCGGCCGACGTCGCGCACCAAGCCACGCTGACCCATATCCGCCGCCCGGTCGGCACCACCAGTGTTCCGCTGCACAGCTACTTCGCCCAACTCGGCCCCACGGCGGCGCTGGGTTTGATCTGCGCGGCCCAGCGCGCTGCCGTCTCCGACCTGCTGGCGGGCACGCCCTGTGGCGGGCTGCCGGTTCTGTCGGCCGCCGCACCCTTCAAGGCCGGGGGCCGGGGCGGCCCCGAAAACTACACCGAGATCCCGAGCGGCGATCTGGCGCTGCGTCATCTGGCAGGCCTTTATCACTTCCCCAACATGCTGCGCGCGGTCCGGATGACAGGCGCGGGCCTGGCGGCCTGGCTTTCCCGCGCTGCGGCGCAATTTCTGCAGGTGGCGCCCGGCGTCCGGGATGCGCCGCTGATCGACGTGGAGTTTCCCAGCTACAACTTCGACATGATCGACGGCCTGAGCTACGAGATCGACCTGTCGGAAGCCGCGGGCAGCTTGGAACGAATCCGTGACCTGCGTCACAACGGCGCCCTCGTCGACCCGACTGCACAGTTCGTCATTGCCACGAATGATTACCGGGCCGCCGGCGGTGGCGACCTGATCGCGCCGGGATCGGCCGAGCTTGTCCACGACTGTCTTCGTGCCAACTTCGACCTGCTCCTGGACCACGTTCGCAGAACAGGGCGCCTCGCACCGACCAGACCGGAAGTTTGGCGCTTTGCGCCGATGCCGGAAACCACCGTCCTGTTCCGGACCGGCCCGCGCGCCGTCAACTATCTGCACGAAATTGCGCATCTGCGGCCAGAAAACCTGGGAACCGACAGGGACGGTTTCCTCAACCTGCGGCTGCATATCTGACGCCCGTCTTGTAAGCTGCTCAAATCTGTCGCACTTCTTGCAGGATCGCCTAAACTCGCGTCGTCGCCGCCGCGCGCGGGGTGCCAGCGGACCGGAATGACGGCCTTTGCCATTCCGTCGTCAGCGCCCGCATCGCAGGTTCGGCAGAACATGACCAACCGGAGGGACCAGACGTGTTTCATCGAAGCCTGATCGCCGCAACAGCGGCCACCCTGATCGCGGGGCCTGCATTTGCCGAAACCCGCATCGACTTTGCGCTCGACTGGCGGTTCGAAGGACCGGCAGCGCCCTACTTCATGGCCATCGACAACGGCCATTTCGCAGCCGAGGAGCTGGAGGTGGAAGTCGCCGCAGGTCAGGGGAGCCTTGATGCGATTCCAAAAGTTGCAACCGGCGCCTATCCGATGGGCTTCGCCGACATGGCCAGCCTGATCAAGTTCCTGGACCAGAACCCCGACGCGCCGGTGACCGGCGTGATGATGTTCTACGACAAGCCCGCCTTTGCCGTCGTCGGCCGGATCAGCCGCGGGGTCGAAGCACCGGGGGATCTGGAAGGCAAGATTCTGGGCGCGCCGCCCCCCGATGGCGCCTGGGCGCAGTTTCCGGCCTTTGCCAGCGCCAACGGCATCAACATCGACAACATCACCATCGAACCCGTGGGCTTCCCCACCCGCGAACCGATGCTGGCCGAGAACCAGGTGGATGCCGTGACGGGCTTTTCCTTCACCTCCTACCTGAACCTCGTGCGACTGGGCGTCCCGGCCGAGGATATCTCGGTCATCCTGATGGCCGACCACGGACTGGAACTTTACGGCAACGTCATCATCGCCAACACCGATTTCGCGGCCGAGAACCCCGAAGCGGTGACAGGTTTCCTGCGGGCGGTGGCCTTGGGCCTGAAGGACACGATCGCCGACCCGGCTGCCGGGATCGAGGCGATTGCCGCGCGCAACCCGGCCTTGGACAACGAGCTGGAGCTGGAGCGGCTGGAGATCGCGCTGCGCGAGAACATCGTGACCGACTGGGTGCGCGAGAACGGGCTCGGCAACATTGACGCCGACCGCTTCGCCCGCTCGATCGAGCAGATCAAGGAAACCTACGAGTTCCAGACCGAGCCCGAGGCCGCCCGCTACTTCACCGACGCCTATCTGCCGGATGACGGCAGCCTGTCGATGAACTGAAAGGCCGGGGGCGGCGCTGCGCCGCCCCTCATCCGCATGACGAACCTCATCGAGATCAAGCGCGTCACCCACGCCTATCGCACCCCGTCCGGCCTGCTTCCGGTTCTGGACGATCTGAATGTTTCGGTGCCCGAGGGCACCTTCTGCGCCGTCGTCGGCCCCTCGGGCTGCGGCAAGTCCACGCTGACGCGCCTGATCGCGGGGCTGATGTTCCCCGACGCAGGCGAGGTCTGGCTGCATGGCGAGTTGGTGAAAAGCCCACGCAAGACCGTGGGAATGGCATTCCAGAACCCGGTGCTGCTGGAATGGCGCACGATCCTGCAGAACGTGATCCTGCCGCTGGAGATCGTCGCCCCCCGGATGCCCAAGGCGCAGAAGGAGGCCCGCGCGCACGAGCTTCTGGCGCTGGTGGGTCTTGAGGGGTTCGAAAACAAGCGCCCGTCGGAACTGTCGGGCGGGATGCGCCAGCGTGCCTCGCTGTGCCGGTCGATCGTTCACAAGCCCGACGTATTGATCCTGGATGAACCCTTCGGTGCGCTTGATGCCTTCACGCGGGAGGATCTGTGGCAGACTATGCACGCGCTGCGCGCGCAGGAGCCGTTCACCGCGGTGCTCATCACCCACGACCTGCGCGAAAGCGTCTATCTGGGCGATCAGGTGGTGGTGCTGTCAGGCCGGCCGGCGCGCACCCAATTCGTGCTGGAGGTGCCGATGCCTTCGCCCCGGCCGCTGGACATGCTGTACGAGCCCGACGCGGTGAAGATGCTGGCCACGCTGCGCCACCAGATCGAGATCGCGCAGGGCCGCGCGCCCCACGGCGATGCGAAGGAGGCTGCACAATGACCTTCGACTGGCGCAAGGTCGCGATCCCGCTCGCCTCGATGGCGATCTTCCTCGTGTTGTGGGAGGCGCTGGTGTGGTACATGGGCTGGCCCACCTTCAAGATGGCGGCGCCGTCGGACGTGTGGCCGGCCTTCCTGCGGTTCCAGCACCTGTTCTACGAATACGGCTGGCAGACGCTGTGGCGGACGGTCGTGGGGCTGGGGCTGGCGGTGATCGTCGGGACAGCTCTTGGCATGATCATGGGCCTCAGCCGGGTGATGAACGACGCGCTATATCCGCTGCTGGTGGGCTTCAACGCGATCCCCAAGGCTACCGTGGTGCCCGTGGTGGCGCTGATGTTCGTGGGCCAGCACGATTTCAACACGATCCTTGTTGCCTTCATGATCTCGTTCTTCCCCATCGCGGTGTCGGTCGCCATCGGGCTGTCGACGCTGGAGCCGGAGTATCGGGACATCCTCCGCAGCCTGGGTGCCACCCGCTTCACGGTGTTCTGGAAGATCGCGCTGCCGAAGACCCTGCCAGAGTTCTTCGGGGCGCTGAAGGTCGCCGTCACGCTGGCGTTCATCGGGACGAATCTGGTCGAGATCATCACCCCCCACGGGCGCGGACTGGGGCATCTGTTCCAGTCGGCCCAGATCAATTCCGACTTTCCGCTGATGTTTGCGGTCCTCATCGCGCTCGCGGTTCTGGGGATCCTGCTTTACTACATCGTCGTGGCGCTGGAGCGGGTGTTTGCGGGCTGGGCGGATCGCAGCCCGACGTGAGATCGAGTCTGCTCACGCGTGAGCAATCTTTCAAGCCATTGATTCAAAACGGAAGCCAATTTTTTCTTTACCTGATCTTAACCGCCACCACGGGTTTTCCGGCCTGCGACGGCACCCTTGCGCCATGCCGCTTGGCTCGCTATATTACCCTCCGAGAGGTTGGCGCGGGCGAGCGCCTCGCCAACCCGGTCAGGTCCGGAAGGAAGCAGCCGTAACGAGCCCCGCTTGGGTCGTTGTCCAGCCTCTCACCCTTTCCCCAGCTTTCCCGTTTCGGTTTCGAACGCCGCTCAGCCTTGGCCGGTACGGCGGTCGGGCGGAAACTGTTGCCGTAGCGGCATGTGCTGCGCTGCGCTTTGCCCCCCAAGATGAATTGCCTGGGAGGAGCAAGGACGACTGGAAAGATCGAACGCGGGCTTGTGGAACTTTACCATGAAGACCCGGATCGCGCCGACGCGATGGTTTTCGGCCGGGTGGCCGGGCCGAACCGGCGCGGGTTCCTGCGCGGAGCAGGGCTGGCCTCGATGGGGGCGGTGTTGGGCACGACGATGCCGTTTCACGCGAATTTTCCGGCCGGGCTGATCCCAGCCGCGCTGGCGCAATCGGTGGAGCCGTTCACGATCGAGGGCAAACATGCCGGCCTGATCGTGCACAATGACCGGCCCGTCAACATGGAGACACCGCCGCATCTGCTGGACGACGACGTGACCCCGGCCGACCGGCACTTCGTGCGCAACAACGGCACCATGCCCGACCCGATCGACAGGGCGGCCTGGCGACTGACCATCGACGGCGAGGTCGAGGAAGAGCTGGAGCTGAGCTACGAGCAGCTTGAAAGCGAGTTCGAGCAGGTCACGTTGCGGCTGCAGATCGAATGCGGCGGCAACGGGCGCGCGGGCTTCAACCCGCTGCCGCGGCAACCCTTGGACCGTCGGCGCCATCGGCAATGCCGAATGGACCGGCGTTCGCCTGCGCGACATCCTGCGCCGTGCCGGGCTGAAGCAGAGCGCGGTCTACACCGGGCATTTCAGCTATGACGAGCATCTGTCGGGCGAGGCCGACCGGCAGGCGATCTCGCGCGGGGCGCCGATCGACAAGATCATGGATCCGCATACCATCATCGCGCTGAAGATGAACGGCGAGGATATTCCGGCCGCCCACGGCTTTCCGGCCCGCGTGGTCAATCCAGGCTGGGCCGGTTCGACCAGCCAGAAATGGGTGAACCGGATCTGGGTGCGCGACCGCGAGCATGACGGGCCGGGCATGACCGGCCTCAGCTACCGCGTGCCGCGCTATCCGGTCGAGGCGGGGGCCGAGGTGCCGGAAGAAGACATGATGGTGATGGGCTCGATGGTGGTGAAATCGATCATCACCTTCCCCGAGGCCGGCACCGAGGTTTCCGCCGGGCGCAGCTTCGAGGTGCGCGGCCAGGCGTGGGCCGGCGACGATCATGTCACCGCGATGGAAGTCTCGCTCGACTTTGGCGCGACCTGGCAGAGGGCAGAGGTCTCTCCGCCGCCAAACCGCTACAGTTGGCAGCGCTGGCGCGCCGATGCCACGCCGCCGCAGGCCGGGTATTATGAGGTCTGGGCGCGGGCGACCGACAACCGCGGCCGCAGCCAGCCGATGGTGGTGCCGGGCTGGAACCCGCGCGGCTACCTGAACAACTCGTGCCACCGCATCCATGTAACGGCGGTGTGAGCGGACGGACGTGATGACAAGAACCGCATCGTTGTTGTGCGGGGTCGGCAGCGCGGCGATGGCCGCGCTGCTGATCCTGTCTGCCACCGTGGCCCCTGCGACCGAGGTCGACGAGGAATACGAGTTCTATCCGCTTCCCCCCGGAGAGGGCGTGGAAGAGGTGTTCTATGCCTGCCAGGCCTGTCATTCGCTGCGCACCCTGACCAACGGCGGCTATTCGCGGCGCGTCTGGGACGAGTTGCTGGACTGGATGGTCGATGACCAAGGCATGCCGGAGTTGCCCGAGGACGAACGCGAGGTGGTGCTCGACTACCTGGCCACCCACATCGGCGAGGACTGGGAGGGTCAGCCCATGCGCTGATCCGCCCCTGCCGCCGCCCAGGCGAATTGCGCCTCTGTTTCGACCGCACAGGGGCGCACGACGCGCAAGCGGGTAAGCGCGGCCTCGGGCGCCTCGCCCAGTTCGACCAGCAGCCGCAGCACCGCCATGCCCGACCGGCCGCAGCCTCCGTGACAATGGGCCAGCACCCCGCCACCCCCCGCCAGGGTCCGCCGCGCCTGACCCGAAGCTTCCGGCCAGCGGGCGGCCGTGGTCGCCGGGGGCGCGTTGAAATCGGGGATCGGCAGGTGATGCCAGGCGATGCCCGCACGGGCGAGGTCGTCGGCCAGGGCGCCAGCGCTCGCACGGTGCAGTTCCACCCCCTCGGTCATCGTCAACACCAGCGCGGGTGTCCAGGCGAGCAGCTTGGCCAGATCGCCCGCGTAATCGCCGCCGCGCCCGGGCATCGGGCACAGCCCCAGCCGCCCCTCCCCCGCCGCGAGTTCCGCGATCACCAGACCGGACAACTTCCCCCCCAATCCCCCGCTGCCTTCGGGTGGACGGGCGCGGGGCTTGGCCCTAGTCTGCACGGGAAGTTCCGAATCCGAAAGCCGCAATGTCCGATACCGCCTATCAGGTTCTTGCCCGGAAATACCGGCCCCAGACCTTTGCCGATCTGATCGGGCAAGAGGCGATGGTGCGCACGCTGAAGAACGCGTTCGCTGCCGACCGGATCGCGCATGCCTTCATCCTGACCGGCGTGCGCGGGGTGGGCAAGACGACAACGGCGCGGATCGTGGCCAAGGGGCTGAACTGTATTGGCCCTGATGGCAATGGTGGGCCGACGACCGACCCCTGCGGCGTCTGCGAGCCCTGCCGCGCCATTGCCGAGGGGCGGCATGTGGACGTGTTGGAGATGGACGCGGCCAGCCGCACCGGTGTGGGGGACATCCGCGAAATCATCGACTCTGTCCATTACCGGGCGGCCAGCGCGCGCTACAAGATCTACATCATCGACGAAGTGCACATGCTGTCCACAAATGCCTTCAACGCCCTGTTGAAGACGCTGGAGGAGCCACCCGCTCATGTGAAGTTCCTGTTCGCCACGACCGAGATCCGCAAGGTGCCGGTCACCGTGCTGAGCCGCTGCCAGCGGTTCGACCTGCGCCGGATCGAACCCGAGGTGATGATCGCCCATCTGGCGGGCATCGCGGAAAAGGAAGGCGCGCAGATCAGCCACGACGCGCTGGCGCTGATCGCGCGCGCGGCCGAGGGGTCGGTGCGGGACGCGATGAGCCTGATGGATCAGGCCATTGCCCATGGGGCGGGCGAGACCGGCGTCGATCAGGTCCGTGCGATGTTGGGGCTGGCAGACCGGGGCCGGGTGCTGGATCTGTTCGATCTGGTGATGACGGGCGATGCGGCCGGCGCGCTGACGGAGTTGTCGGCGCAATATGCCGACGGAGCCGACCCGATGGCGGTGCTGCGCGATCTGGCCGAGGTGACGCACTGGATCAGCGTGATCAAGATCACGCCCGAGGCGGCGGAAGACCCGACCATCGGCCCGGATGAGCGCAGCCGCGGGTTGGACATGGCGGCGGCCCTGCCGATGCGGGCGCTGACGCGGATGTGGCAGATGCTGCTGAAGGCGCTGGAAGAGGTGGCGCAAGCCCCGAATGCGATGATGGCGGCCGAAATGGCGATCATACGGCTGACTCATGTGGCCGATCTGCCTGCGCCCGAAGACTTGGTGCGCCGGTTGCAATCTGCCCCGCCGCCCGCGCCGGGCCCTGCCCCGCGCAGCGGCGGTGGCGATCGACCGGGGCCGCGCTCGATCGCCTCCCCGTCCCCCCCCCGGTCCGGCGGCGCCCAGCCCGCCCCCGCGACAGCCCCGGTCACCCAGACCAGCTTCGACGCGGTCGTGGCCCTGATCCGCGCGAATCGCGACATGGCGTTGCTGGTCGAGGTGGAAACTCAGGTGCGCCTTGCCCGCTATTCCCCCGGCCGGATCGAGTTCGAGCCGACGGCAGACGCCCGCCCCGATCTGGCCGCGCGGCTGGCGCAGCGGCTTCAGGCATGGACCGGGCAACGCTGGGCCGTGACCGTGGTGAACGAGGGCGGCGGCGCGACGATTGCCGAGCAACAGCAGAAGCAGCAACTTGCCGCCGAGGACCAGGCGCGCACGCATCCCCTAGTGGCCGCCGTGCTGGCGGCGTTTCCGGATGCGAAGATCACAGATATCCGCACGCCCGAGACCGCGCCAGTTGAGGCAGCAGCCGAGTCTGCGCTGGCCGAGGTCGAGGACGAATGGGACCCGTTTGAACTGGACTGAAAGGACGCGACCGAAATGCTGAAGGGATTGGGTGGCCTTGGCGACATGGCCAAGATGATGAAACAGGCACAGGAGATGCAGGGCAAGCTTGCCGACCTGCAGGAAGAACTGGGCCGGATCATTGTCACCGGCGAGTCCGGCGCCGGGCTGGTGAAGGCGACGGCGACCGCCAAGGGCGAACTGACCGGGCTGGAGATCGACCCGTCGATCTTCAACCCGGACGAAAAGGAAGTGGTCGAGGATCTGATCCTGGCCGCGATCAAGGATGCACAGGCCCGCGCGTCCGAACGCCACCAGCAGGAGATGGGCAAGCTGACCGAGGGGCTGGGCCTGCCGCCCGGCATGAAGCTGCCGTTCTGACCCGATGGCCGAGACCCCGCGCGAGATCGAGGCGCTGATCGACCTGATGGCGCGGCTGCCCGGTCTGGGGCCGCGGTCCGCGCGGCGGGCGGTGCTGTATCTGCTGCGGCGGCGGGGTCAGGTCATGGCGCCGCTGGCCACCGCGATGGCGGGCGTGGCAGCAGGCGCGCGGGATTGCCTGAACTGCGGCAACATATCGACCGCCGAGATCTGCCCGATCTGCGCCGATGACCGCCGCGCGACGGGCGAGATCTGTGTGGTCGAGGACATCGCCGATCTGTGGGCGATGGAGCGGACGGGGCTGTTCAAGGGCCGCTATCACGTGCTGGGCGGCACGCTGTCGGCACTTGATGCCGTGGGACCCGAGGATCTGGGTATCCCGCGCCTGATCGCGCGTCTTCCGGCCGAAGGGGTGCGAGAGGTGATCCTGGCACTGGGCGCGACGGTCGATGGCCAGATCACCGCGCACTACATCGCCGACGCGCTGGAGGGCACGGGCGTTTCCGTCACCAGCCTTGCGCAGGGCGTGCCGATGGGCGGAGAGCTGGATTATCTGGACGACGGGACGATCGGCGCGGCGCTGCGTGCGCGCCGCGCGTTCTGAGCGGGCTCAGCGGCGGTCGTCTTCCTCGTCCTCGTCCTCGTCCTCGTCGTCGTTCTCCGGCAGGTTGAAGAAGCTCTCGGCGTCGGAATAGTCCGCAGCACTCGGCTTCTTTTCCTCTGCCTTGTCCGAAAGGGTGAAATTCTCCAGCCCGGCCAGAGAGGCGGGCATCTTCGGCTCGGTCGGCATCGACAGCGACTGTTCGGTGCTGACCAGCTTGCGCCGCTCGTCATCCGACATCACCACGCCCTCGGCCGCCTTCTTCTTGGCCGCCTGCTGCACGGCGGCATCAAGCTCGGTCTGGCGGCACAGGCCCAGCGCCACCGGGTCGATGGGCTGGATGTTGCCGATGTTCCAGTGGGTGCGGGTGCGGATCGACTGGATCGTGGGCTTGGTGGTGCCGACCAGCTTGCCGATCTGGCCGTCTGTCAGTTCGGGGTGGAACTTCACCAGCCACAGGATCGCGGCGGGGCGGTCCTGGCGCTTGGACAGGGGCGTGTAGCGCGGGCCGCGGCGCTTTTCCTCGCCCACGGCCGAGGCGATGAACTTCAGCCGCATCCGGTAGGCCGGGTCGGCCTGGGCGCGCTCGATCTCGATCGGGTCGAGCTGGTTGTTGGCGATCGGGTCAAAGCCCTTGACGCCCGCGGCGACGTCGCCGTCGGCTATGCCCTGCACCTCCAACTCGTGCAGGCCGCAGAATTCCGCGATCTGCTTGAAGCTGAGCGTGGTGTTGTCCACCAGCCAGACGGCGGTGGCCTTGGCCATCAGCGGTTTCGACATCGGATCACTCCTTCGTAGTGCGTGCGGCGGTCAGCCATGTCTTTTTCGGGCCGGAAAACGGCGGCGCCCAAGGGCGGATTTCCACGTTTTCGGGGAAGTCTGGTTGCCATATAACGCCAGCACAGAACGGAGGAAAGAGAAAATGCGCGTCTTGCTTGCCCTGTGGCTGACCCTTGCCGCCCTGCCCGCGGCTGCGGCCGACCGCGCGGGGGAGTTCGACTATTACCTGCTGTCGCTCAGTTGGACGCCGAACTGGTGCGTGGCCGAGGGCGATGCGCGGCGGGACGAGCGGTGCGAGGATGGCGAGGGATGGGGTTGGGGGCTGCATGGCCTGTGGCCGCAGTACGAGGCGGGATGGCCGCAGTTCTGCATCACCCCCGAAAGTGCGGCGACGCGGGCCGAGACGGCGGCGATGTCGGATCTGATGGGGTCGAGCGGGCTGGCCTGGCATCAGTGGCGCAAGCATGGGTCGTGTTCCGGGCTGTCGGCGGCCGAGTATTTCGAGGCCTCGCGGCGGGCGTTCGAGGGGGTCGTGCTGCCGGAGGTCTTCGGGCAGATCGACCGGCGGCTGCGGCTGCCCGCGTCCGTCGTCGAGGAGGCGTTTCTGGAGGCGAACCCCGGCCTGACCGATGACATGCTGACGGTGACCTGCAAGGCGGGGGCGATCCATGAGGTGCGGGTCTGCCTGACCCGGGATCTGGAGCCGAAGGCTTGCGCGCCGGATGTGGCGCGGGACTGCACGCTGGACCGGGCGGTGATGGAGGCGGTTCGGTGATTTCGGGGGGTGTGCACGCGTGCACAAAATCTCAAGCCATTGGAATCGCTTGAATTCGCGATTTTTGTTAACCGAATTTCAACCCGGCTCACGCCTGCGCGGCGCGGGTCGCGGCTGTTGAACCCCTTGACCAGGAACTACGGCGCGGGGGTGCGGCGGCCGCACATGAAAAAGGGCGCGGTGCGATGCACCGCGCCCCTGTGGCACGCGTTCCGAGAAGGCTTAGGCGGCCTGACGCCGCTTGCGACCGTAGACGCCCAGTCCGCCGAGCGCGGTCAGCAGCAGCCAACCGGCCGCCGGCAGCGGGATCGGTGCGGTCGGCGTGGTGGGATCCTCGCCGGTGATCTCGGCCCGGATCTTGCGGATCACGGCATCCTCAAACTCCTCGAAGCCCGCGACGCGCAGGACGAAGGAGTTCGCTCCAGTCTGCAGGTTGTCCTCATAGTAATCGCCGAGGGTCGGCACTTCGTTCTCGATCGCGAGGCCATTGATGCTGATACCGGCGGCGGCGGCTGCATCTCGCGCCGTCGCGGCCGCAGTTCCTGTGTTGTTCGTACCATCACCCGAAATATCGATGACGAGGCGCGTGCCATCGAAGTCGTTGGTCTGGATTTCGCTCACGCCGAAGTTGATTGCATTACCGATTCCGGTCAGCCCCGAGGAAGCGCGGGTGACACCCTGCAGCGCGGCCACGAACGTGTCGATGCTTGCCTCGTCGGTCAGGTGCGACCAGCCCGCAACGACATCTTGCGCAAGGGCGCTGGACCAGTGGTACAGCATCACAGCAATGCCGTTGTCGCTGTTGATGATGGCGTTGCGCACGCTGGTGTTCTGGAATGCGGCGACGTAACCGCCCATTTGCAGGTTGTATTCACTCAAGCTGACGCTGCCCGAGGTATCGACGCCGAGCGCGAGTTCGACATCTACGATGGTGGAGGCCTCGGCCCGCGGACCAAGGCCAATGGCAGCGGCGAGCGCCAATGCGGCGACGAAGCTGCGTTTCAGGTTGGTTGCAATCATTTCAACTCTCCAATGATCATTCACGACGCGCAGGCGCGCACGTCACGCATAAGTGAACATGGAGAAATGCGCGCATGTCGAGTAAAATTTTCGGTAAACTCCTGATAATCCATAGAAATACAACTTTTAGGCGATCTGCGCGGGGGCGCTGACTAACCCGCAGTTGCGCTTGGGGCGAACTGTCGCGGCGGGCGCAGCGCACGCGAATCGCAGGCCTGGCGGCACCCGGTGATCATGGAGGCGATCCCGCCGGCGCGTCTTGGGTCAGATCTTCGGCTGCGCCTCAGGCCACCTTCAGGACGATCTTGCCGATGTGATCGGAGCTTTCCATCCGGGCGTGGGCCTTTGCCGCCTGATCCAGCGGAAACTCGCTGTCCATCACCGGGGCGATGCGGCCCGCAGACAGCAGCGGCCAGACGTTTTCTTCCAGCGCGGCGGCGATGCGGGCCTTGGCGAGATCCGATTGCGGGCGCAGCGTCGATCCGGTGATCGTGAGGCGGCGCACCATTACCTGGGCGAAGTTCAGTTCCACCTTTGGCCCCTGCAGGAAAGCGATCTGGACCAGCCGCCCGTCGTCGGCCAGCGCACGCACGTTGCGCGGCAGGTAGTCGCCGCCGACCATGTCCAGGATCACGTCGGCCCCGCCCGCGTCGCGCAGGATGGCCACGAAGTCCTCATCCCGGTAATTGACCGCGCGCTCGGCCCCCAGACCGACGCAGGCGGCGCATTTGTCGGCCGATCCGGCGGTGGTGAAGACCCGCGCACCCATGGTGCGGGCCAGCTGGATCGCGGTGGTGCCGATGCCGGACGATCCGCCGTGGACAAGGAATCGCTCGCCCGCTTTCAACCCGCCGCGCATGAAGACGTTGGACCAGACGGTGAAGAAGGTTTCCGGCAGGCAGGCGGCTTTGCGCAGGGCCATGCCGGCAGGGACCGGCATGGCGTGGGCGGCATTTGTCACGGCGTATTCGGCATAACCGCCGCCGGGCAGAAGCGCGCAGACGGCATCGCCCTCTCTCCAGCGGGTGACACCGGGGCCGATGGCGGCGACGTCCCCGGCGCCCTCAAGCCCCGGCAGGTCCGAGGCGTCGGGCGGTGGGGCGTAGTTGCCCGCGCGCTGCAGCGCGTCGGGGCGGTTGACGCCCGCCCAGCGCAGGCGGATCAGGATCTGGCCCTGTCCGGGCACCGGCACCGCGCGTTCGGCGGGGCGCAGCACATCCGGCCCGCCGGGTTTCGCGATCTCGACCGCTTGCATCGTTTTCGGCAGGTCCATCGGGCGCTCCTTCAGCGGGAAGTCCCGGACTGAGTAGCGCGCGGCGGCGCGGGCGGCAACCGCGGCAGATCGGCTAGCGCCGGTTGCCCGACCACAGGCCCGGCAGATCGGCCGGCGGCATCTTCATCGGCGGGCGCACCTGTTTCGCCAGCCAGTTCGGCAGCGCCAGAAAGGGTTTCAGGACTGGGCTGTCGTTGGCGGCCTTCTTCACCTTTTCGAACTGCATCACGCCGTCGATCCGGCGGTCGAGGAACTCCCAGGTGGCGGCATGGCCGGGGCTGGCGTCGCCCAGCCAGTAGAGCACGGTGGAGGCATAGACGCCCGACAGGATCGCGCGCTTGGAATACCAGTTCAGATCGTCGGAGCTGTCGCCCAGCGTGTCCCATATCAGGTCGGCAGTGCCCCAGATCAGCCGCGCGCCTTCAGCTGCGTGCTGCGGCAGGGCGAACAGCGCACTGGCGCGGCGCACGACCTCGCGGTCCTCCACCGCCTCCAGTCGGTAGCGGACGGCGGCGGCGATGCGGTCGCGGAAGCGCAGAGCCGACAGATCCGCGGTGCGCAGCCGGGCCACCATCGCCTGGTCGCCGCGGCGGTGAAAGGCCACCGCCAGATCGAGCGCGCCGCGCGGGCAGGCGGCGCGGGCCAGTGTGGGGGGGACGCCCGTATCCTCGATCGCGGCGCGGAACGCAGGCTCCGACCAGCCGTCGAAGGGCACGTGCGGCAGGATCGCCGCCAGCAGCCGGTCGGCGATCGCCGCCATGCTGTCGGGGGCAGTCTCGGCGGCGGGGCGGTCGGCGGCGTCGGTCATCGGGCACTCCTGTCGCTTGGACGTCACAGCGCTTGTCACAGTGGACAAGATAGGCGGGCTTTGTTATAGCGCCACCTCCTGCACGGACCAATGTAACTCTAGCTTAGGAAGGTGGTGAAAACCACATGCAGGTAAGTGTTCGCGACAACAACGTCGATCAGGCGCTTCGTGCGCTGAAGAAGAAGCTTCAGCGTGAAGGCGTGTTTCGGGAAATGAAGCTCAAGCAGCATTTCGAGAAGCCGTCCGAGAAGAAGGCCCGCGAGCGCGCCGAGGCGATCCGCCGGGCACGCAAACTGGCCCGCAAGAAGGCGCAGCGCGAAGGCGCGCTCTGATCTTCAGGCGAACCGGCGGTTCCGGCCGCCAAATGATAGCCCCCGTTGCCGCACCCGGCCGCGGGGGTTTGCTTTTTCCGGCCCACGGCCGGCTTCCCCCACCCTTTCGCGCGACCGCTGACGCAGGGTGAGCTGCCCATTTTGTGGGCGATGCGACTTTTTTCGCTGAACTTTCGGGCAGGCGCGCCGAGTCGCGCCGGATTTTCGCCCCGCCGGGTTCGTCCCGGCCGGGGCTGCGGGCTAGCACCCTGTCCATGGCGCGGTTGCGCTGACAGTCGCCGATCCCCTGCCTGACACCGAAAGGAAGCTTCATGGAACGTCGCAAGTTTCTGACCGCCACCGCACTGGGTGCAGTGGCCGCACCGCTAGCCGTCCCCTCGGTCGCCCGTGCGCAAGACACCTTCAACTGGCGGATGACCAACAGCTATGGTCCGACCGCACCGTTCTACACCGTCGGACCCGGCAGCCCCACCGACATCATCGAGAAGATCCGCATCATGTCCGGCGGACGGCTGACGATCCAGCATTTCGCCGCCGGCGAGTTGATTCCCGCCTTCGAGGGCTTCGACGCCGTCCAGCAGGGCGTGATCGAGATGAACGCCTCGAACAGCTATTTCTGGTCGGGCAACACCTTTGCCGCGCAGTATTTCACCACGGTGCCCTTCGGCATGTCCTACATGGGCCACATGGCCTGGCTGCATCACGGCGGCGGGCTGGAGTTGTGGCAAGAGGTCTACGAGCCCTTCGGACTTGTGGCCTTCCCGATGAACAACACCGGCGTGCAGATGACCGGCTGGTTCCGCGAGCCGATCGAGGATCTGGGGCAGCTGAACGGCCTGCGGATGCGCATTCCGGGTCTGGCGGGCCGGGTTTATGCCAGCCTGGGCGTGGATACACGCCTGCTGCCGGGCGGCGAGATCTTCCCAGCGCTGGAGCGCGGCGTGATCGACGCGGCCGAATTCGTCGGCCCCTATCAGGACCGCGCGCTTGGTCTGCACCAGGCGGCGAAGTTCTACCACACCTCGGGCTGGCACGAGCCGTCGACCACGGGCGAGTTGCTGATCTCGAAAGCATCGTGGGACTCGCTGCCCGAGGATCTGCAGATGATGGTGCGCATGGCCAGCCAGGCCGCCTGCCTGGAAAGCCTGACCTGGTCGGAGTCTGTCAACGGCGAGGCGCTGACCGATCTGGTGACCAACGAGGGCGTGACCGCGGCGCCGCTGCCGCCCGCCGTCATCGGCGCGCTGCGCGAGGCCACGATGGACCTGCTGGAGACCGAGGCGAACGCCGATCCGCTGGTCCGCAAGGTCCACGACAGCTACATGGCGTTCAAGGCCAACCACGACAGCTGGGCCCGCGTCAGCGAGGTGTCCTGGTTCAACGACATCCTGAGCATGTGACGTGACCGTGCAGCGGATCGTCACGGGGATCGAGCGCGTCGTCCGGCTGTTCGGCTGGGTGGCGGCCTGGATCTGCCTGGGTCTGGTGCTGCTGGTGGCGGGCGACGTCTTCGCCCGCTACCTGTTCCGCACCGGCGCGGTCTGGGCACAGGAGCTGCAGTGGCACCTGATCTCGCCCATTGCGCTGTTCGGCATGTCCTACGGGCTGATGTGCGGCGAGCAGGTGCGGGTCGATGTGCTGTACGAACGCTTCCCTACCTCGGTCCAGCGCTGGATCGAAGTGCTGGGCGGGCTGCTGATGGTGTTTCTGGGCGTCACCGTGGCCTGGCTGTCAATCCCCTGGGTGGAGATGTCCTATGTGCGAGGCGAGGGATCGCCCAACCCCGGCGGCCTGCCGTTTCGTTTTGCGCTGAAATCTCTTATCCCAATGGGATTTATTCTGCTGGCGCTGCAGGGTTTTGCCCATGCCCTGCGCCACGGCTTCGCCATCCATGACGCCCCGCCGCCGGTCGGGCGGCCCGCCACCGGCGAGACAGGATAACCCCGCATGTCCCCTACAGAATTTCTGGCGATCGGCATGATCGCCGCCTTCTTCGTGCTGCTGATCGTCGGCATCCCCGTGGGGATCGCGCTGGCGGTCTCGGCCTTCGTCTTCGGCTACATCGGCTTTGGCCCGGCGCTGTTCAACCTGCTGCCCTCGCGCATCTACGGGGTGGTGACGAACTACACGCTGCTGGCGATCCCGCTGTTCGTCTTCATGGGGGTGATGCTGGAGAAATCGCGGCTGGCCGAGGAACTGATCGACGTGGTGGGCCATCTCTTCGGCGGCATGTCGGGCGGCATGGGGGTGGCGATCATCCTTGTGGGCGTGCTGCTGGGCGCGGCTACGGGCATCGTCGGCGCCACCATCGTGACGCTGGGCCTTCTGACGCTGCCGACGCTGCTGCGGCGTGGATATCCCAAGACGCTGGCCACGGGGATGATCTGCGCCTCGGGCACTCTGGGTCAGATCATCCCGCCCAGCCTGGTGTTGATCCTGCTGGCCGACATCTTGCAGGAATCCGTGGGCACCATGTTCGCGGCCGCAATGGTGCCGGGGCTGACGCTGGCTGCGGTCTATCTGATCGCGATCCTGATCCTTGCATGGTTCCGGCCAGAGATCATGCCGCCGATCCCGCTGGCGGAGCGCCAAGCACTGTCGCGCGGCGCGCTGCTGCGCAAGGTCATCCTTGTAGTCGGACCACCGATCGGGCTGGTGCTGGCGGTGCTGGGCAGCATCATCGGCGGCATCGCGGCCCCGACCGAGGCGGCGTCGATGGGCGCGGCGGGCGCGCTGGCGTTCGTCACGCTCTCGGGGCGGCTTAGCCTTCGGCTGCTCTACGATGTCTCCCGCTCCACGCTGCTGATCTCGGCCATGGTGTTCTTCATCCTGATCTGCGCGCAGGTCTTCGGCCTTGCCTTCCGGGGCCTTGGCGGCGAGCATCTGGTCGCCCGGATGTTCGAGATGGTGCCGGGCGGGGTGACCGGCGCGATGCTGTTCATGCTGGCGCTGGTCTTCGTGCTTGGGCTGTTCCTGGAGTGGATCGAGATCACCTATATCGCGCTGCCGCTGTTCCTTCCGTTCTTTGTCCAGTCGGGCGTGGATCTGGTCTGGTTGGGGATCCTGATCTGCCTGATGCTGCAAACCAGCTTTCTGACCCCTCCCTTCGGATGGTCGCTGTTCTTCCTGAAAGGCGTGGCGCCAGCAGGCGTCAGCACCATGGACATCTACCGCGGCGCGCTGCCCTTCATCGGGTTGCAGGTGGTGGCGGTGGCGCTGGTCTTCTTCCTGCCAGGTCTGGCGACCTGGCTGCCGCAAGCAATCGGGTGGTGACATGCTGACAAGTGCATTGGGATATCGTGGCGGGGTCAGCGCCCCGCACGGGGCCGCCGCCCTTGCAGGCCGCGACGTGCTTGAGGCAGGCGGCACGGCGATCGAGGCGATGGTGGCCGCCGCCGCCGCAATCGCGGTGGCCTATCCGCACATGAACGGCATCGGCGGCGACGGCTTCTGGCTGATCCACCGCCCGGGCCAGCCTCCCGTCGGCATCTCTGGCTGCGGCCGCGCGGCAGCGCTGGCCACGCCCGCGTGGTATGCCGACCGCGGGAATCCGCAGGCACTCCCCACGCGCGGCGCGCTGGCCGCGCTTACGGTTCCGGGAACGGTAGCCGGGTGGGGCGAGGCGCTGGCGCTGGTGCCAGAGGGGCGCCGCATGCCGCTGTCGGACCTGCTGGCTTCGGCTGTCGCCATGGCGCGCGACGGAATCGCCGTGACGGGCAACCAGTCCCGCACCACGGCGGAAAAGCTGGACACGCTCAAAGGCGTGCCGGGGTTCGATGAGACCTTTCTGGTGGACGGTGCCCCGCCCGCGACCGGCCACCGGCTGCGCCAGACAGCACTCGGCGCCACTCTGGAACGGATCGGCAGCCACGGGATCGACGACTACTACCGGGGCGAGATTGCGGCGAGCCACGCGGACTTTTTGCAAACCCAGGGCAGCCCGCTGCGGCTGGCGGATTTCCACAGCTTCCGGACCGAGAAGGTGACGCCCCTGACCGTTCGCACCGGTGCGGGCCAGCTCTGGAACATGACGCCCCCGACGCAGGGCGTCGCCTCGCTGATGATCCTCGCGCTCTTCGACCGGTTGGGCGTGACCGAAGCTGAGGGCTTCGCCCATCTGCACGGGCTGATCGAGGCGACCAAGCAGGCCTTCATCCTGCGCAATGCCGATCTGGGCGACCCCGACCACATGGACCTGCCGGCGCAGGATTGGCTGACCGACGACCGGCTGGATGCACTGGCCGCCCGCATCGACCGCGGCCGCGCCCTGCCGTGGCCGCACGAGGCCAAACCGGGCGACACGATCTGGATGGGCGCGGCGGATGCCGAAGGCACCGTGGTGAGCTTCATCCAGTCGGTGTTCTGGGAATTCGGCTCGGGCCTGACCTGCCCGGATACCGGCGTCTTCTTCCAGAACCGCGGCGCGGGCTTCACGCTTGGCGACGGCCCGAACCGCCTTCGCCCCGGCGCGCGCCCCTTTCACACCCTGAACCCGGCGCTGGCGCATCTGTCCGACGGCCGCGTCATGGCCTATGGCACGATGGGCGGCGAGGGGCAGCCGCAGACCCAGGCCGCGGTCTTCACCCGCTACGCGCTCTACGGCCAGGACCTGCAGGCCGCCGTCACCGCCCCGCGCTGGCTTCTGGGCAAGACATGGGGCGACGCGACCACCTCTCTGAAGCTGGAGGATCGGTTCGACCAGGGCCTCGTGGCGGAGCTGCGCGCGGCCGGGCACGAGGTCGAGATGATCCCGCCGTTCAGCGATCTGGCGGGCCACGCCGGCGCGATTGTCCGGCACGAGAGCGGATTGATCGAAGGCGCCAGCGATCCCCGTGCGGATGGCGCAGCCTTGGTGTTCTGACTGAACCTGACCGGGTGGTTTCGCACACTGCGAGCCACGCCCCCGCGGAGTGATCGCATGTTCCGGGGAGCTTCTGTTTGTTGCCAAGAGTATTGAACTCTGTTGCGTGCCAAAAAATCAATAGGTTATATCTTGTTTTGGAACGCTGGAACGGGCAAGAACGGGCAGTTCCGATAAAGTCTCCAGTCGGTTCAGGAGAAGACTCGGGCCAGCCATTAGCCGCCCTTAAAGCATTTCGGCGGAAACTTGAATCGCAGGATTCCCAGAGGCTTTTGTTTGTGATTCACCCTGTCTGGGAGGATGGATCATGTCAGCACCTTT
>JAWLCA010000027.1:0-49580 GCA_041687395.1 Paracoccaceae bacterium
GATCTGTTCCTCGCTGAACCTCGATCGCTTCATGGTCCGGTCCTCTCGTCGGGCCGGACTCTACCTCAGGCTGGAGGAGATGGCGGGGGTCAGAGCAGGTGAAACGACTGGACGAGTCGAACCTCGCTTCCCTAGAGCAGCTTCTCACCACTCTGGTTCGTAGCCTGCGGCGGTGAAGAAGTAAGCGCACTCTGCTGGCGCAAAGGCTTCGATTGCGTTGGCGACGGTTCTCCCGAGGGAGTCGCGGGTTCGGGCAGCAACCTGACTCAGCAGCGGATTGAGCTTTGCGAAGGCGTTCTCGATCGGGTTGAAGGCTGGACTGTAGCAACTGTCTTTCAAGCTGCCTGCTTTTGGTGATCCTTGGAATCGCGGAACATGGCATTGAGGATGATGAGGAGCTTCCTGGCGCAGGCTTTGATGGCAACCTTGGTGGGTTTTCCAGCGCTCTGGAGGCGTTGGCGGAAAGCTCGGAGAGCGGGGTCGTATCGGCTGGCGATGAGCCTGCGAGGTTGAGGGTGCGCCGAATGTCAGCGCGCCCTCCCCAGACGTGGCGCTTGACGCGCAGGGTTCCGGAGTCGCGGGCGTGGGGAGCAAGTCCTACGAATTTTGCGATCCTTCGGTGCTTGGGTGGGCCGAGCTCGGGCAGACCAGCGATGCGCTCGTAGCCGCCGGAGGCCTCGTACACGCCCAATGCTGCGTTGGCGGCGCGGGCAAGTTGCGTGAGCGCCGGTTTTGTCATGGCGATCCGTTCGTGTTTAAGCGTAGACCGGGTGAAGGTGTCAAATCCAGCCTTTGGCGACGTCGACGCCGATGACGTCCTGTGGCAAGGTCATGGGGCCTGGATCTGCGGGGTCCAGCGCGGACGCACCTGCCCCAGGCAACTATTTAGGTTTAAAGTCGGTCGGCAGACGAGCGCCACGCTACAGCACGGGCTTTACGCCGAAGGCGGAGCGGGGTCTCGTCTGCCAGCAACACTATCGCAGTTCCAAGAGAGACAAGGGCAAGAGGAAGCGGAGCTGGGGTTCGGCGGCTTTAATAGCCTCGCGTATCCCGACGGTCTTGTGGCTGCCGAGGTTGTCCATGATCACGACGCCGCCGGGGCACAACCTCGGAATAACACCTGCTGGACATCGGCGAGGAAGCCCGCCCCGTTGATTGCGCCGTCGATCAGCATCGGCGCGTCGATGACAGTGAGCCTAAGCTCAGTGATGAGGGTGGTCGTGCGCTGGTCATGGGGGAGCCCGGCAACCCATTCAGATCGATCCCAAGAGGCTTCGTCATCGAGGCTGGCCTCCTCCACCAGCCTCTACCGCGAAGCATGAACCGGCCCCGAAGGGAATCCCCTTCGCGATCCCGTCAGCTCGCATCTGCTCTACGCTGGGACAAACAAAGTATGCCTGTAGACGGGGAATCGCAGGAGCTACAATCTTCTGATGCTGCGCTGACGTGGGAAAAGAGGATTATATCTTGAAAATCTTGATGCGTTGGTGCAGATATCGCGTTTACTTAAGGGCGAATGCAGGTCGCTTACAACTATTAGATGCGTGGAGCGAAGCGTTGAAAAATCGGTAGTCGAAGTCTTAACTTCTTTTTATGAAGATTGGGACGCTGCTGCTGACACGAGCTCTCTTACAATTTACGGCGTGGATGATGATGCTGACGTTTTTTACAAAACTGGATCACGCTATAAAATTTTCGTGGCAGGAAAATCGGTTGATTTGTTTTATAATTTTTTTGTACATCGTTCTTGCGATGCTAACATCCACTCTGTTCAATTTTGCAATTGATTTAAGGATATATCATCGGACATGGTGGATTTCGAACCTACTCTTTGTTGTTCCCGCTCTCCTTGGGGCCAGCGTCGTCGGTATTATTCGGTCACGTCCGAAAAGTTGGACGGATTTGCTTCAAGAGCATTATCTACGCGGATCGATACTTTCGCAGCGGGCTGTAGTTGCGCTTCCAATAATAGCATTATTTCCATTGTTGTTTTCAACGTTTACGTCAATGAAGCACTCGTTGTTTATTATCAATCCATTTTTGCTAGATCCTTATTTGATTTTTATTGAACAGTATGTGCATGGTGGACAACCGTGGGCGCTGCTTCATCCTTTCTTGGGACACCACGCAGTCACCTTTTTACTAGACATTGGCTACACTGCATGGTTTTTTGTTATTTTTTCTGTCCTTACTGCGGTCTCTGGTTGGATTGAGAGGCCTCTTTTGAGAAAGCAGTATTTGATTTCGTTTGCGTTGTGTTGGATCATGTTAGGGACGGTTTTTGCCACGCTGTTTGCGTCTGTTGGACCATGTTACTATGGACATTTCTTTCCCACGGAGCCAAATCCCTTTCATCCACTAATGGAGTACCTTGAGATTGCGAGTGTCTCGAGGCCCCTAATTGCGCCTGTTGCCCAAGAAATGTTACTTACGTCATACATGGATCCGGAGCCAGGTCTCGGAAAAGGCATCTCTGCATTCCCGAGTCTACATGTTGCAATTACGGCCCTCAACACAATCGTTGCATGGAAAATCGCTCGCTTCGTGGGAATCGTGGCGACAGCTTATTTAGTCCTAATTATGCTCGGCTCTGTACACCTCGGATGGCATTACGCGGTAGACGGCTACTTCTCGGTCGTCGCAGTTATGGTCATTTGGAAAGCATCGGGCATGATTGTTCGGACGAAAGCGCAACGGATGCCCGTCGCGGTGTGGTCGCGGAAGCTAAAGTAGAATCCGCACTCTTAACCAGTAGCTGACGGTTACTGCGATGCATCCGGCGGCGAGGACGTAAGGCGTTTTGATCGTATCAGGTAGCGACGAGCGGAAGTCCTTCATTCGCTCATGCCACGCAAACTGCGGCTCAGTCAGCCAGAAATAATTCCGATTCGTCCTCGCTTCCTCCCCAAACCGGTGAATCACATCCTGCCGCTCAAGCCAAACGATTTATGGGTCCGAACCCTAGAACTTCGGAGGCTGCGAGCCGATAACCATTCGGGAGACGCAGCCTTCACAACGGTTTTTTCGACAAGAGTGCAAACTGACATTGTCCTATGCACCGTATCCGATTGAGAACGCTGGCAGCCGTCCGCTTCTCGGGGTCAGAGCGTTGCGCACGCGACGCTCCCGTACCAAATCTGGGAACGAGTTTTTCGCGTGGTTCTACCGTCTTGCTTGACAGACAATCGGACCCGCGCAATTATATTTGCTAGTTTCGATCATTCTTCGTGTATTTGTTGTAACCGCGGGAGAAAAGTTTGGAGCACAATGCAGCATTGGATGGCATACGCGGGATCGCTGTCCTGCTTGTGGTTGCATTTCACTGCCGGTTTATTTTTTCCGGCGGCTTCTTTGGTGTCGATATATTTTTTGTTCTGAGTGGATACTTGATTACAATAATCCTCATTCGTCGACCGATATGTACAACGCTTTGTCTGGTTGAATTTTATTATCAGCGCTTTCTTCGACTCGTTCCGCCAATGCTGCTGCTCATTGCTGCATATCTCGTTGCAGCGCCTTACGCATGGCCAAGGCTTTCATAAAATTCACATGTTCGCGATGTCTTTATCGTCTCACTTTATCTTTCTGACTATGCACGAGCATTCTTTGGTGTCCCAGAGATCCTCCATCATTCATGGACGCTTGCCGTCGAATTCCGTTGGTATCTCATCGTTCCGCCATTAATCGCATTGATGGCAAAAATTTCGAATTGCTTTAATAAAATTGCTATTGTGTGCCTTATTTATCTTTTGGCGACGCTTTGGCGCGTCACGAACGTTCTGTTTTTTGATTCATGGGACAACGTGTACTATCGATTCGACACCCGTCTTTCCGGTTTGCTGCTGGGATTCCTGGCCGCATTTATCGTTACGAAGACGAAACTGACTGATGCACGATGGGCAGACGCTGTAGCTATCTTATCCATCTTCGTACTAGTCTTGTGCTCCACATTTTTTCGCTGGGGGGATAAATCCGCTCTTTTGTTTGGAGTTACAATAGTCGAATTAGCATCTGTCGGTCTAATATTGGCTGCATTTACTAGAAAAGGCCTCGCGTATCGTCTTTTTTCATGGTTTCCGCTCTCCTTCATAGGGTTGATTTCTTATGCTATTTATTTATGGCATTATCCAATTGCCGTATTCGTTAGAAATGAATTGTCTCCAGTCGCAAGTTTTGCTCTGGTAGCTTTGTTTTCATTTTGCTTTGCATTAATTTCATGGGTTTTCGTTGAAAAGCCTTTGGCCCATTATCGAAGAAGGCGCCTGAACACCATATCCAAGTGATTGTGGATGAAAGCGATCATGTAATTCCCGAGGTCGAAACCGGGGACTCAGTCCTGCATCTCGAGGTCCGCGATAACCTGATTGTCGTCGGCTTGACGCCCGACGAGGTTGTCCAACGGGACGCTGTTCGGTGATCATGTTAATCGCGAGGTGCTAAACTTCGCGCTTGTCTCCACCGGGGTCAGTGGTCACGAGCCCCATCGAAACGATTGCGCTGCCGGGCAGAAGCCCGACCGCATCGGCAGCGGATCAGGCGCGCGCCTCCAGGGTGCACGCAGTGACAACGCAAGGCTCCGCCACGACCTTATTCGCAGGTGTCGAGGGAGGACCGCAGCAGATGCAGGCGGCGGGCCGGGCGCCGGCCGGGATCCGGTTCGTCGCCTGCGTCATCCAGAACGCCAAGCTCAAGGCCGTCGTCCAGCTCCCGAACCCACAAGATTGAGTTCCCGAAGCTCCCGCCTGCCCCATCCCCTCACATCAGCTGCGCGCTATCCGGTCGCCTCCGCCGCCCAGCGGCTGGATGAAGATGCCACAGCTCCTGCTGGTGACTTAGAGCCGCCCGGAATGGACCGCGAAGACGGCTTGGATCAGCTTGCCGTTGCGCACCTGCGCGCCGTCGGCCGTGGCGAGGGCGAGATGCAGGGAATGACCGTAGGAAAAGGATCTCCTCGGGCGAAAATCCCGCCCGCAGCTTCACCTCGGACTCGGGTCAATGGATCCGGTGACTGACGAGCCTCCCACGACCGCAAGGAGGTTATTCTAAATTACCTTTTCAGTTCGAAGTTCGTCGATTGCGTCGGGCCGCATGTCGAGCCAGTCGGCAAGCACCTCTTGGGTATGCTGACCGAGTGCAGGTCCGGTATGTCGCACCCGGCCGGGCGAGGCGGAGAGCCGCGGAAAGACGTTCTGCATGGCCAAAGGGCCAAGATCCGGGTCCGCCACGCGCGTGATGACTTCACGCTCCTGGAAGTGCGGGTCCGCAAGCATCTCCGGCGCGCGGTAGGCCATGCCTACCGGTATGCCGTTGGCTGCGAGCAGTTCTACGATCTCCTCCGCTTCCTTCGTCCGCGTCCAGCAAGAGACGATCTCGTCGAGCTCGATCTGATGTCTGCCGCGCGCCTGATGGTTGGCGTAGCGAGGATCCTCGGCGAGCTCGGGCTGGCTCATCGCCTTGCACAACCTACGGAACACGGAATCCTGATTGGCTCCGATGATCACGTCGCGACCGTCCGAAGTCGGATATGCGTTCGACGGCGCCAGCCCCGGCAACGCGCTGCCGAAGCGTTCACGGATATAGCCAAGCTTGTCGTATTCCGGGATCAGGCTCTCCATGACGGAGAGAACCGATTCCAGGATCGTCGCGTCGACGACCTGGCCATAGCCCGTGCGCTCGCGATGATGCAGCGCGAGCATCACGCCGATCATGCCGTTGAGCCCAGCGAGCGAATCCCCGAGTGAAATCCCGACGCGCACTGGCGGTCGATCCGGATAGCCGCTGACGTATCGCAGGCCCGCCATCGCCTCGCAGACAGATGCGAAGCCGGCGCGCTTCGCGTAGGGGCCGTCTTGACCGAAGCCGCTGATGCGCGCCATGACGAGACGAGGATTGATCTCGTGGAGCGCATCAAAGCCGAGGCCCCAGCGCTCCATGGTCCCCGGCCGGAAGTTCTCGACCAGGACGTCGGCGGCACCAGCGAGCTCCTTGAGCACGGCCTGCCCCTTCGTCTGACGCAGATCAAGCGTCACGGACTTCTTGTTGCGAGCGATCACCGGCCACCAGAGCGTGCGGCCGTTCTCGTCCGCACGACCCCATTGTCGCATTGCATCACCGACGCCTGGAGGTTCGATCTTGACGACTTCCGCGCCGAAATCGGCAAGCAACTGGCAGCAGAAAGGACCGGCAATCAATTGCCCAAGCTCGATGACGCGAATGCCGTGTAATGGTCCCATGACAGCGTTTCCTCCATTTTTTTGTCCCGGTGGCGGACCTGTTCAGCTTACCCGACGGCATCTGATCACGAAGTTGTGGGCGCCTCAATGTGGGGACGTCCCCCTCGATATCCCGATGCTAGAGCAATCGCTGTCACGAGGATTGAAGCTTGGCGTGAGGGAGGCTACTGTCCCTCCCCGAGTGCAGTCCCTTGCTCCACAAAGGGCCGCATGAAGGCCAACCCGGTGGAACCGCTTCACGCCGGCCTTCTTTGGGCCGGCCCACGATAATGACGGGCTTTAACAAGGGAGGATGACAATGAAGGCAATAATCTCGACCATCGCAGCGGCGGGCTTGCTTGCGGCCACGGGCCTGACGGTGGTCCCGGTTCAGGCCGAGGAATATCCTCGGATGACGTTACGGCTTGCCCATTCCTTCCCTGCCGGGTGGGCACAGACCAAGGTCGACCAGTGGTGGGCGGACGAGATTCGCGAGCGCAGCGGCGGCAACATCCGCATCAACATCTTGTGGGCCGGCGCTGGCGGCGAGCCCTTGGAGATTTTGCGATTGGTCGGAAGCGGCGCGGTGGATCTGGGAGCGGTTCCTCCCAGCTATTTCCCCAATGAATTGCCGCTATCGAGCGCGCCCAACGCCTTGCCGTTGACCTTCGAAAGCAATGAGGCCGCATCCCGCGTCATGGAGGGGCTCGTGCGGGAGGTTCCTGCTATCCAGGACGAGTTGCGCGAGAATAACGTCTGGCCGCTGTTCTTCCACACCCTCAACACGTACCAGCCGCTCTGCACCAAGCCGGTCCGCAACCTCGAGGATTGGCAGGGCCTGCGCGTGCGCACGTTCGGCGCATGGCAGCCCTATCTGTGGGATTCGCTCGGCGCCGTCGGCGTCAACGTGATGACAGCCGAGAAGTATGAAGGCCTCCAGCGCGGCCGCATCGACTGCGGCTTCTTCTCCACCGACCTCTACGCCCAGACACGTCTCTACGAAGTCGCCAAACATCTCAGCGACTTCGGTTTCGGTCCGCAGCCGACCTGGCCGATCTGGGTCAATTACGAGCGCTGGCACAACGACATGCCGGAGAACGTCAAGAAGCTGATCATGGAGGTCAGCGAGGAAGCGCGTGAGCGCAGCCTCAAGGCGCTCGCGGAAGTGCAGGATGAAAGCCTGAAGCGCATGCTCGACGCCGGTGTCGAGGTGGTCGAATTCGAGCAGCCAAACGAACTGCGTGAGCGGGCTCCGGATTTCAGGCAGCTGTGGCTCGAGAATATGCAGCGCGAAGGTCGCGGCGAAGCTGCCCAGACGGTGCTCGATTACTGGATGGAGCACGGCGACAAGTAGCAGAAAGCGGTTAGCGAGGGCTGGACCGGCTCCTGCGGCCCGGCCCTCGCGCAACGCATTGAGGTGTCTTTCATGACAACCGTGTTCCGGCTGATGGATGCGGGCATTCAACGGCTGGCATACCTCTTCATGGCGCTCTCGTCGGCCCTTCTCGCCATCATGGCAATCCTTGGTACAGCCGATGTGCTCTCGCTCAACCTCTTCGGTCGTCCCGTGCCGTCTGCGACGGAGCTGTCCGCCGTGATGCTGGCGATCGCCGTCATGATGGGCATGAGCCATACGCAGAGACAGAGGGCGCATATCCGCGTGGATCTGTTCTGGCAGTATTTTCCGAGGCCGATGAGAGTCTTCACGGAGGGGCTCTCTCTGGTCATCGGCCTGTTCGTCTTCGTGCTGATCGCCTGGGGCGCCTGGCAACTGGCGCAGCACAGCCTTAGCATCTGGGAGCGAGCCGTGGCGTCGGTACGCTTTCCACTTTGGCCATTCAAGCTGGTGTTTTTCCTAGGGGCTCTCGTATGCGCCCTTGAGTTCCTGCGGGAGCTGACGCGCCTTCTATTCTGCGGCGATCTGCTGACGGATTCTGACGCCAGTACCCTCGCCCATAAAAATCAGCAAAAGCAGAGAGACTGAACTGATGGAGCCGCTGCACGTCGGATTGCTCGCCATCGGCGCCATGCTGGCGCTCATTGCCTTGTCGATCCCGGTTGCATTTTCCATCGCCATCGTCGCCGTTATCGGCTTGTGGTATCTCGGCGGAATGCCGCTGATGCTCGGCACCATTGAGGGGTTGCCGTATCAGTTCGCGAGCCAGTACGGCTTTGTCGTCATTCCCATGTTCATCCTGATGGGAGCCTTCGCTGAAATCTCCGGGATAACAAAGGATTTTTACACGTTTTTCTATCGGGTGCTTGGTCGGATGCGCGGTGGCCTGCTCATGGTCACCACGCTGAGCTCGGCGGGCTTCGCAGCGATCTCGGGATCCACCATGGTCAACGCCGTGGTCTTCACCCGCATCGCCCTCCCGCAGATGATCTCCTTTGGATACAATCGTGCCATCGCCGCCGGTTGCATCGCCGCCGCCGGCACCCTGGCAGCGCTCATTCCGCCGTCCATCATGATGGTGGTGTATGCGCTGCTGACCGGCCAGTCCATCGGCACCCTGCTGATCGCGGGCATCGTGCCCGGCATCATGACGGCCGTCGCCTATCTGATCGCCATCTGGGTGATGGTGACCATCCGACCGAGCATCGCGCCGGTTCCCGAAGAACGATTTTCCCTGCGCGAAAAGCTGCAGGCCTTCTACTCCATCTGGGCCTTCGCGCTGCTGGCGGTCATTGTCATCGGAGGCATCTATTCCGGGGCGATGTTTCCATCTTCAGCCGGAGCCGTTGGAGCCGTCGGCGCATTCATCATCATGTTGATGCGCGGCTGGCTTCGCAAGGATACGCCGTCTGTGGGCGAGATCGCCGCCGCCGTGCAAAGCGCGGCGGCGACCACCGCGATTCTGTTCCTGGTCATCATCGCGGGTCTGATGCTTTCCCGGTTGTTCGTGTTTTCCGGATTCATCGACGAAATTGTCTGGTGGATCGAGGATCTTGGCGTTTCACCGATCACGGTGATGCTGGTGATAATGCTGATGTATATCATCCTCGGCTGTTTCATGGACACGATCTCGATGGTCGTCGTCACCGTGCCGTTCGTCTTTCCGATCGTTACCGGGCTCGGATTTGACCCGATATGGTTCGGCGTCATCGTTATCAAGCTGATCGAGATCGGCGTGCTGACGCCACCAATCGGGCTCAATCTGTTCGCGGTCCTGAGCGCGTCCGGCGGGCAAGTCAAACCCGTCGACCTCTTCAAGGGCGTAGCGCCCTTCATCGCAGTCGAGTTCGTCTTGCTCGCGCTGCTGCTTGTTTTCCCCGGCGTTGTCATGTGGCTGCCGGACCTGATGAGAAGCTGAACCGGCCCATGCAAGGAGGACTGACATGAAGACCTACCAGATGTGGATCGATTCGCAGTGGGTTGACCCAGCCAGCGGCGAGTGGATCGAGACCCAGAACCCGTTCACGGGAAAGTCGTGGGCGCGCATCCCGCGAGGAACCGCCGCAGACGCCAATCGCGCCGTCGAGGCGGCCTACGCTGCCTACGACCGTGGTGAGTGGGCGGAGATGATCGCCAGCCGTCGCGGTGCGCTGCTGCGCAAGCTTGGAGATCTGATTGCGGAGAATGCGGAGCACCTCGCCGATATCGAAGTCATGGACAACGGGAAACTGAAGGCCGAGATGTATGGTCAGATGAAATACATGCCGGAGTGGTATTACTACTACGGTGGGCTGGCCGACAAAGTGGAGGGGGCGAATATCCCCACCGACAAGCCCAACATGTTCAACTTCACGCAGTATGAGCCGCTGGGCGTGGTGGCCATCATCACGCCGTGGAATTCGCCGCTCCTGCTGGCAACATGGAAGATCGCGCCGGCCCTCGCCGCGGGCAATACCGTGGTGATGAAGCCGTCTGAGTTCACCTCTGCGTCGATGCTGGAGTTGGCGAAGCTCGTGGAGCAGGCTGGCTTCCCCAGGGGCGTCTTCAACGTGGTGACCGGGTACGGACCGGATGTCGGATCCGCCCTCGTCGAGCATCCGAAGGTCGCTCGAATTGGCTTTACCGGCGGCGAGGCCGGCGGCGTCAAGGTCTATGAAGCCGCCGCGCGCGGCCTGAAGCGGGTATCGCTGGAACTGGGCGGGAAATCGCCAAACATCGTGTTCGAAGACGCCGATCTGGATAATGCCGTCAAGGGCGCGGTTTCCGGAATCTTCGCCGCAACGGGACAGACCTGCATGGCGGGATCGCGCCTGCTCGTGCAGGAAAGCATCCATGACGAATTTGTCAAACGGCTGGTCGCGCTGGCGAAAACGGCGAAGATGGGCAATCCGTTGGACATGGAGACGCAGGTCGGCCCCGTCACCACGCGTCCCCAGTACGAGAAGGTCCTTTCCTACATCAACGTCGCCAAGGAGGAAGGCGCAACCTGTGTGTTGGGAGGCAAGCCGGCCGAGCGCTCCGAATGCGGCGATGGCTGGTTCATCGAGCCGACGATCTTCACGGGCGTGCGCAACAGCATGCGAATTGCCCAAGAGGAAGTCTTCGGACCGGTGCTGTCCATCATCCCCTTCAAGGACGAAGACGAGGCCGTGCACATCGCGAACGACGTGCTCTACGGGCTGGCCGCCGGCGTCTGGACGCAGAACATGTCGCGCGCCCTGCGCATGACCAAGAAGATCCGCGCGGGAACGGTCTGGGTCAACGCCTATCGCGTCATCAGCTACATGTCCCCCTTCGGCGGCTACAAACGCTCTGGCATCGGCCGCGAGAACGGGCAGGAGATGATCAAGGAATACCTGCAAGTGAAGAGCGTCTACATCAACATGGGCGATGTCGCCAATCCGTTTGTCCTCGGTTAGGAGACGGGCGATGGAACCGGAAGACGCCCTGTTCAAGCGTCAGGGGTTTGGCGGCGCCTTGGGCGTCGCCGGCCCCGTGGGTCTCCTGCTGGTCGACTTTGTCAACGGCTTTGCCGACCCTGCCCTCTTTGGCGGCGGCAACATAGATGCCGCCATCGACGCCGCCGCGCCGGTCCTGGAGGAGGCCCGCTCGATCGGCCTGCCCGTCGCGCATAGCAGAATTGTCTTCGCAGACGGAGCCGCTCCGAACATTTTCGCGCTCAAATCGCGGAACCTCTTGTCTCTCACGGATGGCGCGCACTCCAGCGCCATCGTCGATCGCCTCGCCCCGCTCCCAGGCGAACTGATCGTGCGCAAGACCGTGCCCTCCGCCTTCTTCGGCACGGACCTGTTGCCGTGGCTGGTATCGCGCGGCGTCCGAACTTTGTTGATCGCCGGCGTGACGACGAGCGGCTGCGTACGTGCAAGCGTCGTCGACGCGATGTCCTGGGGTCTGCGCCCGGTGGTCCTGACGGATTGCTGCGGCGACCGAAGCCTCAGCGCCCATCGCGCCAGTCTGTTTGACATGGACCAGAAATACGCCGATCTCATGCAATCTGCGGCCGCCCTCGACGCCGTCAGGGATGATATGGGGCTGCGCCGAAACAGGCTGCCATAACTCACTCTTAGAAATGCGCTGCAGGTTACGCCGTTGCGGCACTTGCCCGAGACGGCCAGTATCAGCCTGCCGTTGCGCACCTGCGCCAGCCGGCCGTGGCGAGGGCGAGATGCAGGGAATGACCGTAGGAAAGAGTCTCCCTCGGACGAAAGGGAAAGCAGAACTCCTCCCGAGGGCATACTTGAACAGCAGCAGGCAGGTCGCCTCCTAACGCATCGCGCGATCGCCGCCGCGTTCCCGGCTGCTGCAATACACGCGACAATGCCGATTTCCAGGGCGCCGCGAGGCTGAGACAGTCCGGCTTGCCGGCGCTGCCGCCTGAGGTTCGTTCCGGTCGTCATGCTTAGCCGATTACGACCTTCTGCCGCGACGGGACACCGGAAATCACACGTCTTCGGCGACCCATCGAGAGCAGGAAATGTCGCCTCTTCAGCTGGAACCGAATCCACTAGAATGGCCTGACGCTACGGGGTTCAGAAGGAGAACCCCGCGCTTCCAATTCCGTTTCGACCGCGCCCTCCAGGCGCAAACAGAGGAAAAGCAAAAATGGCTGCGTCAGTTCCCGCACAAAGTCAACTGCTGCTCTTCGCCGGGGCATCACCCGCTCCCGCGCTGCTCCAGGGCGAGAACCCCGACGATTACGAGGCGCTGCGCAAAAGGATCGTTGAAGTCGTCGAGCCCAAGGATGCACTCGAACAGATCTGGGTCGGCGACATCGTCGAGCTCACATTCGAGATCCACCGGCTGCGCCACATGAAGCTTCGCATCATCGAGGGCGCGAAGGCGGAGGCACTTCACAAGCTCCTCACGCCGATCTGCGGATATCGCCACTCGGAGACTTTCTCGCAGGAAAATCACGCAAAGCCCATCAAGCAGCTCGACGCCGTCTTGAAGCATTGGGGGCTCAGCCACGATCATGTCATGGCGCAGGCGATGGCGGTCCGGATCAAGGAGGTTGAGAAGGTCAACACCATGATCATGCTTGCAGAGGCGCGCCGCAACAAGGCCCTCCACGAGATCGACAGGCATCGGGATGTGCTGGCTGCGCGCCTGCGCGCGGCGGCAGCCATCGAGGACGCCGATTTTCGTGAAGTCGAGCTTGCCCGCGGCCTGGCGGAAGGATCTGACGATGACGCATGTGAAGAGTGAATCCGGACCTGCGTCGGCGCGACGCCTGAAGGCGAACCGTGCGAACGCGAAGATGAGTTCGGGTCCCCGCTCCGCGGAGGGCAAGGCGCAGGCCTCGAGAAATGCGCTTCGCCATGGTCTTTCCATTCCCGCGGCGTCAATCCCGCACCTGAGGCGCGAAATCGGACAACTTGCTCGCCAGCTCGCGGGCGAGCACCCGGATGAAGTTACCCGAAGCGCGGCAGAGGCGGTCGCCGAAGCGCAAGCCGATCTCGTGCAGATCCGCAGTCAGCGTCGCGTCCTGATCGCCTCGATATTCTCGAAGATCGAGGAAGCGATGCTGCCGGAGCCGGATCCGGCCTCGGAGGAAGGCGGGGCTCTTCGCCAGAAGGCCGAAATAGACCGGATCATTCGTCGCCTCGCTCCCGCCTTGAGGCGCATTCGCGACAAGCGTTGCCCGACGCCGGGTTTGGCGGCAAAACAGCACGTCGACGAGATGGCGCGACTGGAACGTTATGAACGACGTGCGTTTTCCCGTCGCAAACGCGCCATGCGCACGCTTTCGGAACTGCTTTCTAATCAAGCAGAAGACCGCGGCTAGGCTTCCGGCCTCATCGAACAAAAAGCGAACATTATCTTCATGTTGTTCCCGAATTTTGGCAGAACGAACCCAAAGGAGCATAGCCGGATTGTCAGGAACCTTGTCGGCCTCCAGCACGGGAAGTGGCGCTCCCGGGGGCGCCGATTGCACATCATCCGGTTGGGGTCGATGGATGCGTTGACCGATCAAGCCTCGGAACGCCCTCTGGCGGCATGTGGGTCAGAGGTCAGTGCTTGTTGGCTCACGTCATCCCGATACGAGCGGCAGCGGAGCGGAAAATGCCTTTCGCGTCGGGACCGAAGTGGAATGCCTCAAGAAAATCCGCGGTGCGATATCCGGGATGGTCCTGACGGATCGCTCGGGCGAAGCCGCGCGCCTCTTCGAGCCGATCCACCACGGCGAGGCAGTGGGCGGCGATCGCCAGGATGTGTGCATGAGCGTTGGGCCGTGACGCCGCTTTCATGGCCCAATCCGCAGCCTCCTCATACGCGCCGAGGCGAAACATCGCCATCGCGCGCGAGCCCAGCATCCCGAACAGCAAGGGATCGAAGGGGCTGAGGAAACGCGAGTGATCTGACGCGGCGACAGCCGCATGCGCATCACCCGACTGACTTTGGACGAAGGCGAGCGTGTAATGGCCGAGGGCGAAATTGGGGCTCAGTTCCACCGCGGTCTCGAGCTCCGCGATCGCCTGATCGTCCCGTCCGCGGAGCCATAGCGCCCGGCCCATGGCCCAGTGCGCCGCCGGATTGTGATCGTCGACGAGGAGGCTTTGGCCAGCCGTCGCGAAGGCCTGGTCCACCTCCTTCTCGCGATCGCCAGTGCGCAGCAGGAAGGCGTTTTGGAAATGCGTGAAGGACAAGCCCGCATAGGCGCGGGAGAAGCTTGGGTCGAGCCGCACCGCCATCTGGAAGAAGTGCTGCGCCTGATCGTTGTCGGCGGCGTTGAAGCGGTACATGTGCCACAGCCCGCGATGATAAGCCTCCCACGCCCCCAGGGATTGCGGTGGCAGCAGGATCGCGCGATTGCGCTCGCTCGTCTCGATCTCGCTCGCGATCGATGCGACGATGCGGTTGCCGATCTCGTCAAGGACGACCAACGCGCTATCCGCAGTGCGCACGAAGCTTTCCGTCCACACGATGCGGTCGCTTCGTTCGGACGTGCGATCGATGTTGACGAGATCCACCGTCACCTCGGCCCTGTCGGCCTGCAGCGCCACGCTTCCGCTGACGATGTACTCGACGTTGAGGATCCGTCCTGCCTCGGATGCGTTGATGCCGCGCGCCTTGAGCGCGAAGGTAGAACCGCGGGCAATGACGTCGAGGCTGCGCAGCTTCGAGAGCCGCGAGATGACATCATTCACCAGACCGTCGGCAAGCGTGGCTGATGGTTCGTGCCAGCCGCCGTCGCGGGCAAAGGGCATTACCGCGATCGCGGCGCGTCGTGACGGCCTTCCCTCGTGCGTCGGCTGCGAAAGGGAGGGCAAGGATGGCTCGGCAGAGAGCGGCGAACCTGCCTTGGCGTTTCCGGATGCTGGAGCAGACGCCGATCGTCGCGCCTCCCGCCATGCATCGTGAAGCGGCCCCCAGTCGAGACCCTCCGCCTCGAAAAGCCGCGCGGCACTGGAGACATGCGCCTCGCCTTCTCCGATCCTGCCGACACGGGCGAGCGCGCCAAGCAGATAGGCATGCACCCGGGTGTCGAACGGGGCGAGCGACAGCCAGCTTTCGAGATAGCCCAGCGCCTCGTCCGTATCGCGGCCGAGGAGATGCACGATCCGCTCCAGTATCGCAACCTGGATCTCCCGGAAGCGGCGCCGCTGCGCCGTGAGCCAGCTCCTGAAGACCGGGCTGCGCTCGATCTCAAGCCCCTCGAGGAAGTCTCCCTGGAACAGCCGCAGCAGCGCCTTCAGGCGTTCGCCGTCGATCGTCTCGATACCAACCTCGGCGGCACGGAGGATTTCCAGTGCATCAACGTTGCAGCCCGCAAGATCAAGGAAGATTCCATCGCCGTCGGCTTTGACGCGATGGGCCTCGGCAACGCCGAGGAGCCCGCGGATCTTGCTCAGCGTCCAGCGCAACTCGCCTTTCGGATCGTTTGGGATTTCCCATAGCAACTCGCATAGCCGCTCGCGTCGCAATGGACGGGACGCGACGGCAAGATAGGCGATCAGCGCCCGCGTTTTCCGCGACGCCGGCAGAGTCAGCTTCGCGCCCTCGCGGTGGATCGAAAGAGGGCCGAGCATCCGGATGCGGAGTCCGCCGTCGGGCCATCCAGGCCCGGATTCCACGCTTTCGACCATGCCGCCTCCCATGCGCAGTTCCATGTCGAGGATCTAGACGTCGGGTTCAGGCGAGATGCGGGAGAGGCCCCATCCGCCCCCAACGGGAGATCAAGAAAATGGCAGCACTCGGCAGTATAATGAATGATGGAGAAGTTCGTGAGTCGGAACTTGCCCTCCTCAAGACCCGGCAGCAGGCAACCTGGTCATCCGGGGATTATTCGGTCGTCGGCACGACCCTTCAGATCGTCGGCGAAAGCTTGTGCGAGGCTGTCGATCTCCGCTCCGGCGAGCGGGTTCTCGATGTCGCGGCCGGAAACGGCAACGCGTCTTTGGCCGCCGCCCGCCGCTTCGCGGAGGTGACCTCGACCGACTACGTGCCCGCGCTCCTGGAGCGGGGGAAGGCACGGGCTGCCGCCGATGCTCTCGACGTCAGTTTCGAGGTGGCCGATGTCGAGCAACTCCGGTTCCCGGATGCCTCCTTCGACGTCGTCCTCTCGACGTTCGGCGTGATGTTCTGCGCCGATCACGAGCGGGCGGCGCGGGAGATGGCGCGGGTCGTGCGCCCCGGCGGGCGCATCGGCATGGCGAACTGGACGCCGGACGGCTTCATCGGGCATCTCTTTCGCACGATCGGCCGGCTTGTCCCACCGCCACCTGCAGCGAAGTCGCCTGCACGCTGGGGGACGCGCGACTGGCTCGATCAGACCTTCGGCGCCGCCGCATCTGCGATCGAGACCGCGCCCCGGATCTACACCTTCCGCTACCGCTCTCCCGAGCATTTCCTCGATGTCTTCAGGACCTGGTACGGACCGCTCCTCAAGGCGTTCGCGGCACTCGACGCAGACGGGCAGGAGGAGTTGTCGCGCGACATCCTCGCGCTGACCGCACGATTCAATCGTGCAGACGACGGGACCGCCGTGATCCCGTCGGAGTACCTCGAGATCGTCATCCGCCAGTCGTGATCGACGGCGCTTAAGGAGACATGCCATGAAACTGCAAGATCTTCGCTCCCTCTCTCCGGCGGTGGTCGCGTTTGGCTTCCTGCTCGTTCCGCCGGGCCCCGCCCTCTCAGGCGAGGTCCGTCACCAGATGATCCCCGCTGACGCGGTGATCTTCAATCCGGGTCCGACGACCCTTCCGGAGGGCGTTCAGATCGCGGTACTGCTGGGCTCTCCGGCGAAGGAGGGTCCGTTCGTCATCCGCCTCAAGTTCCCGGCGGACTATGAGATCCCCCCGCACCGCCATACGCAGGAAGAGCATGTGACCGTGATCTCCGGTGGGTTCGGCATGGGCGCCGGCGCGGCACATGATCGTGAAGCGGCGCCGCTTCTGCCTCCGGGAAGCTTTGTCCGCATCCCGAAGGGCACTGCACATTATGCGTGGACGAACGAGGAGACGATCGTCCAGCTCAACGGGATCGGCCCGTTCGGCATCGAATACGTCAACAACGCCGACGACCCGCGCACGAACTGAACCCAGATGCTGCCGGGCCTCCCCCGGCGGCATCTTTGTATGGATTCACAGCGACGTCCCGCGTCTCCGGCGCAGGGCGGGCGGCGGGCCGGACGCTGGAGCCGAATTCGCATCTGGCTGTCCAGATGCCAGCAGCAGGGAAGTCGGACGGCCGGGTCTTCCCTGGCAGGCATTTCAATGCGGCGCCGCGCCTCAAGAGAATGCGCTAATCGCGCGGGCCGCGGCCACGGCCCGGATGTCCGCCGCGGTGGCCGGGAGGCCCATCCCATTCGCCCGAACGCCGCCTTTCGGAACGACCGTCCTCTCGTCCCTCGCGCCTCAACTGGATCGAAGGAACTTCCTCCCGCTCGAAGCCGCGAAGCTCGAATGTGCTGCCGGTTGTTTCTGGCCCGCGGCGATCGTCGCGGTCCCAGTCACCCCTGCGCTGGCGATCGCGCTCCCAATGATCAGATTCATCGCCACGCATCCAATCGCGGCGCTCGTCGCGACGTTCACGGTCCCAGTCGCCCCTGCGCTGGCGGTCGCGATCCCATTGGTCATCGCGTTCAACACCGCCCCAGTCGCGGCGATCTGAGTCGCGGGAGCGGCGCGGGCCTTCCCATTCGCCGCGCCAGCGGTCCCGGTCGCGATAAAACGCGCGACCGCTGTAATGCCGGTCCCAGTAATCGCCAAACTGGAAGGTGATAATCGGCATGCCAACAGAGGGACCAAGCTCGACAATCGGCCTGCGGTGCCGTTCTTCCGCGAGATAGCGAGCTGACACCCACCCACGATCACGGCGGGTCGTCACGTCACACCACGTCAGATTCCGCACACAGCCGTTCACCGTGACGGTGCGGCCCCGTGCAAGCACGTCCACGACGGGAAATTGCGTACCTGGCCCGGCCCGCATGTTGAGATCGGTGGTGACCACCGCGCGGGACTGCGCTTCCGCCGCGTGCGGGGCGGCTATGGCGGCAAGCAGTGAGCCGGATACGACTGCCGGCGAAATCTTCATCAACTTCAAGCGCATATGACGCTCCTGTTCTCACTCGATCAGGGGCAACGCTGCGTACGTCGGATCGTTCGAGCTTCACCCGTTACCGGGGTTGTCCTGCTTGCACGACTGAAAGTCATAGGTCGCCGTGGTTCAGGCGCTCTTGCCGAATTGAAGCGCGCGATTTGGAGGCGTGGGTCTCCGAGCGTTGATCCTGGTGCGCCCCGCGCGCCTGCTGCGTCAGCAGGCGCCTGCCTAGCGTTACTTTGACCTGCGCTGCACGTGGCTTCCTCAGGAGCACTCCCAGCGGCGCGGCGGCATCCGGTGACAGGCAAGCCGTGGCGAAAACGATCGAGCTAACAGCAGCAAGAAGCTTCCATCTCGAAAGTTAACCGTATCTTAACAACGCGGTGGACAGGCGTCGGGGGTTGAGGGAGCCTGAACGTAAGTAACAGCCGCACCGAAAGGGACTATTCAGATGCAAGAGCAACGTTCTGAACATCGGCGGAAGACACTGCTTGGATGTACCGTCATCTCTCAAGGTAAAGGCACCCGGGGTATTATCAGAAACGTGTCGGCTGCCGGAATGCGTGCGGATCTCGACGATGCGTCGCCACTCACGAACGTCGTCGAGGTGCAGCTTGACCGAGACCAGTCGCCGGAAAAAGCCAAGGTTGTCTGGCAGAAGGACGGGACAGCTGGCTTCCAGTTCGTTGAGACGCCGGAGCGGCGAGCCCTCGCAGCCAGGATCGAGCATTTCGTCACACGCTCCCGCCGGCAAACCGAAACTGCGCCAAGCCAGAAGGAACGATAGAGGCGGGCGAACCGTTCTGCCTCGATCGCCGGCTCCTGACTGCCCCCACGGGCCGGCGACTTCTGGACCCGCCACATGGCGGGTCCTTTTTCAATTGTCTCCGGTCACCCACCGGCGGGAAACGTCATGTGGCGCTGGATCTTGACGGTGTTGCAGATGGCAGGCTGAGCGTTCGAAATGGTATGGCCATGCCAGAGAACAGAATTGATGGAATCTCAGCGACTTCTCCTCATTCGCCCGTCGAGAGCCCGATTGCATAATCCAGCGCCTCTATCAGACTGCTCGGGCTCGCAATGCCCTGGCCAGCGATATCGAAGGCGGTGCCGTGGTCGACGGAGGTGCGAACGATCGGCAATCCGAGGGTGACGTTAACGCCGCTCAGCGTATTCCATCTGCCGGTTTGCTCGTCGATGGAGAAGCCCAGGAGCTTCACCGGGATGTGGCCCTGATCGTGGTACATGGCAACGACGGCATCGTACTGCCCGGCGCGGAGCTTCACGAAAACCGTATCGCCGGGAATGGGGCCGACGACGTCGTAGCCCTCGGCCAGAAGGGCATCGACGGTGGGCCGCGTCACATCAATGTCCTGACGCCCAAACAGGCCGCCCTCGCCCGCATGCGGGTTGAGGGCCGCGATTGCGATGCGCCTGCGGGACAGCCCGAGGCGCAGCAATGCCTCCGCCGTGAGCTCGACGACCCGCCGAATGCGCGCTGGCGTGATCCTGGCGGGCACATCGGCGAGGGCGATATGGGTCGTCACATGGCTGACGCGCATTCCGCCATGCGCGAGCATCATCACGGAGTTGCGCGCGCCCGTCAGCTCGGCCAGGAGCTCGGTGTGGCCGGCATAGCCATAGCCGGCGAGATTGAGCGCCTCCTTGTTCAGCGGAGCGGTGCAGATTGCGTCGACGCTTCCCGCGCTCGCCAGCCGAACGGCAATGTCCACAGCGTTGTAGGCCAGGCGCCCCGCCTCCGCCGAGACCTGCCCGGGAGCGATTTCGCTCTCCGCTGGTCCGGCTTCGACGAACGCGAGCGGATGTTCTCGCCGCGCAGCCTCATCTTCCGCTATTTCGACGAAGGGATTGGCGAGCGCGTGCCGGTGCGCGGTGGATCGAAGGGTCCGCCCGCAGCCGACCACCAGCAGATGCATCTCCCCGGCTCCGATGCGCGGCTTCAGCTCGGCCGCCGCCTTGAGGATGATCTCCGGACCGATCCCGGCGGGATCCCCCATCGTGATGGCGACGCACGGCGTGGACATGAAGCGACCCCTCACCTCGACCGTCCCGGTCCATTCGATCCAGTCACAGTCAAAAAGTGCCAGACCATAGCTTCTTTCGGAGTTTGCCTTATTGGTCAAGCAGCGAGGCGTGAATTATGCGTGCCGCCCCACACCGCTCCTCACGCCGCTGCCGGATGGCATGAATCTCACGGTCCGGCGGCAGACAGGAGGCGATGGAGGAAGTCCGCGCTGCCGAAGGCACCCGACTTCGAGACAACTCTGGTTGCGTCCCACGCGCCGCCGCGGATCACTGAGCACGGCACGCCCGGCGCATATTCGCCCCGAACCTCGAGCTCGTTCACGTCCAGCGTCCTGCAGATCGAAAGCAAGGTCTCGCCGCCCGTCGCGACCAACGTGGCTGGGCGCTCCAGAGCAGGGAGGGTCAGCCGGAGAACATCCTGGATGGCCGCGGCGGCAGTGTCCGGGTCTGTTGCCGCAGGAAGTTCGAACAGCGCCAGGCAGGCGCCCCCGCTGCTCATGCATCGCGCGATGGCCGAAGCGTTCCGGGCGGCATCGCCTGTCAGGCGAACGACCAGATCAGGGCGGCGCGTGGCGACACACGCAATCTGCTCGGCGGCGACCGGATGATGCGATCCGACAATTGCCAGCACGGGGCCGCGGATATCGCAAATGCGCGGAGGCGGTCGCGTTGCCATGGCCCGCGCGATTCCGGCTGATCCGCACCATAGCAGCGGCTCCTCAACTTCGTCGCAAGCCATTACGATGCGCTGCAGATCGGCATCGTCGCGCGCATCGCAGACGACGATGTCGAACCCGCTCGGAACCGGCGAATCCGAGGCGTGATGAAGCGCTACGCTGAGACCATGCTTGCCCAGTTCCTTTGCCGGCTCGATCGGCAGCCGATAGGCTCTGCCGTCACGCTCGACGAACTGGCGGCCGTCAAGCGTGAAGCGCTGTTGGCCAGGAAAAGCGGGTGCGAAAATGCAGGTCTTGAACAAACCTGTCTGCATGAGCGCTGCCAGTTCCCCCGCCCAGTGGCCGCGAAGAAGGCTGTCGATCTTCTTGAAGGTGGGCCTGCCTGCGGCAAGGAAACCGGACGCGCCCCGATTGAGATCCTTCGCACGCTCCATTGTCCCGTCACGGCAAGCAAGATCAAGCGCAGCCGGACCCTCAAGCCCAGCCGGGAACTGCCCCAGATAGACGGGAAGTGGGCCTTCTTCGCCGCAAAATTGCGCCGCGCTGTCGAGAGCGCCGGTAAGATCGTCAGCGACGAGCCGCAGATTTCTCATGGCACGCCGGCCCCGGCGGCGAATTCCGCAAAGGTTACCACCACCCCCAGATCCTCGAGGGCCTTCACCTCTCGCTGATCGACTTTGGGCATCGTGATGATTTCGTCGATCGCGCTCATCTCGCAGATCGTCCAGGCATGGTGAAGACCTTTCAAAGGCGGACATGAGAATGCAGAAAATGTCAGAATACAAGCTGAGACGATGATGCGCTTCGGGACGGCATCCGATCCGAAGATGAACGAGCCGACATCTGTCAGCGCTGCGGACGGGGAGCGGAGCCGTCAAACTCCGTCGGCCGTCACGACGCGCGGCCATTCAAGGATTTTACGCATGGCCATGACAGGTCGGGCGCGCACTGGCGCGCCCACCGTTGCGAGGATCGCCGCAGCGCTCGCTGCTGGCGCCGCTTCGGCCCGGAGGCCCGGGGTGCCGCGCTTTCCTCCGCCTCCTGTCGGTTATCGTTGCTGTCGTGAGGGCTCGGAGACTAGCGCATCATCGCGGGCAGAAGGAGAGATATTTGCGGCACGAAGGTTACCAGGAGCAGTGCAAGGACCAGCGGGATGTAGAACGGAAAGATCGCTTTCATGGCCTTGTTCATGGGGACGTTCGCCACCTTTGCGACTGCGAACATCAACATGCCGATAGGCGGTGTCAGAAGGCCGATCATGAGGTTCAACACCATGATGATCCCAAAATGCACGGGATCAACCCCGACGGCCAAGGCGAGCGGCAGAAGCATTGGCGTAAAGATGGTGATTGCCGCATTGGTCTCCATAAACAACCCGACAATCAATAGAAACAAGTTGAGGATCAACAAGAGCTGTATAGCACTGAGATTGAGATCATCAACCACGCCCACCATCTGCTGCGGGATCTGGGTAAAGACCAGAAGCCATCCGTACAGCGATGCGGCGGCAACGATAAACAGAATGATGGCGGTCTCGCGCATCGTCTCGCGCAGGATCTGGAACAGCTGCGCGAGCGACAGTTCGCGATAGACCAGAAGCGAGATGATGAGGGCGTAGACAGCGGCGATCGCCGCGGCCTCAGTCGGGGTGAAGATGCCGGACCACATTCCGCCGATGATGATCGCCGGGGTCATCAGCGGGGGAATTGCGACGAGGAGGCTCGACAGGAGCAGGGTGAAACCTTCCCACGGCTCCGTCGGCAGCTTGCGCCGCCGCGCCAGGATCGCGACCATCACCATCATCAGCGCTCCCATCAGGAGACCGGGAAGAATCCCGGCGATCAGCAGCGCCGTGGCGGAAACATTGGCCATGACGGCGTAGACGATCAACGGAATCGACGGCGGGATGATGGGGCCGATCGCGGCGGAAGCAGCAGTGACGCCAACCGAGAAGTCATCAGGATAGCCTGCCTTGCGCATCGCCTGGATTTCGATCTGCCCGATTCCCATGGCGTCGGCCACGGCAGAGCCCGACATGCCGGAGAAGATGATCGAGGCGGCGATGTTGACCTGGCCGAGGCCACCGCGCATGTGGCCGACCAACCTGCGCGCGAAGTCATAGATCCTGTCCGTGATGCCGCCGGTATTCATGATTTTCCCGGCGAGGATGAAAAACGGAATTGCCAGCAGCGGGAAGCTGTTGACGCCGTAGACCATCCGCTGGGCGATGATCGTGTAGGGAATGGCGTCGAAACCGCGTTCGATGCCGCTGACAATCAGCGACGTCAGCCCGAGCGCGAAGGCTGCCGGAATGCCGACGACGAAGAGCAGGACGAGGATGCCGAGGAACAGCGAGAGGATCATGCCCCGGTTTCCTTCTGCCGGCCCGCAAGCACGAGAAGCTGCGTGAAGATATCGAGTAGGAGGATGACGATCATCGCCGTGACGGCGACGCCAACCGCAACGTAGATGTAGCCGGTCCTGAACCAGGCCATGCTGGCCGTGAAGGTTGTCCAGGTGGCGCTGGTCAGCAGGATGCAGCCATAGGCGACGGCCATCAGGAACCAGGCCATCAGCAGATCCGCGACGATCCCGACCGCGGCCTTGCCGCGACCGGTGAAGAGGCTGTCGATCATCTCCACGCGGATGTGTTCCCGGGCGATGAGCACGACCACGCTGCCAAAGAATGTGGTGAGCACGGCCATCAATCGCGCCAGTTCCTCGGTCCACATCAGCGGCATGTTCAGGACATAGCGAAAGAAGACCTGGAGGACCGATGATCCGAGCATCAGAACGAATGTCGCGAGCGCCAAAGTCTCAAAGACATAAAAGATCGAGCGGCGTATGCCCGCCACGGTTTTCATGATGACCTCCGAGCTGCTGGCGATCGCGCAGAAAGAACAGCGGCACGCCGGTGATAGCGCGCCGCTGTAACGGGTTTAACTGACCAGGATCATTCGAGGTACTTCGAGACGGCCTCCAGAACGCCTGGAGCCCAGCCCTTGGCCAGTTCGTCGATCGCGGGTCGCGCGGCGGCGATGAACGGCGCCCGGTCGACCTCGACCAGCGTCATGCCGCGCTCCTCTTTCAAGCTCGTGCAGGTCTTGTCGATCTGCTCCTGCGTGACCTCGTCGCCGTATGCAGCCGCGTCGACTGCCGAGCTTATGACCGCTTCCCGCAGCTCTGGCGTCAGACTATCGAGAAAGCCGGTGCTGATCGACCAGTGCCAGACGGCAGGCACGTGCGCGGTGAACATGAGGTGCGACTGAACCTCGTAGAGCTTCGCCTGGTTGATGTTGAAGCAGGGGTTCTCCTGCCCTTCCACAACTCCCATCTGCAGCGCGCTGAAGACTTCGGGCCAGGCGACAGGGGTCGGAGAAGCGCCGATCTCGGACCATACGCGCACCCAGGACGGGATTTCGGGGACGCGCATCTTGAGGCCCTGGATGTCGTCGGGCGAATTGATCGGCTTGTTCGCCGTCAGATGACGGTCGCCGCGCCGGGTGAACGCGACCACCTCGATCTTCGCCTTGTCGCGGATGAGCGCCTTGGCATCGTCCCCGATCGGGCTGGCCCAGAACTCGAAAACTTCTTCGGGCCCCGGAAACACGAAGGGCACGACAGTCGCGGCGTATTCCGGCGCGATCACGTTGGGAAGCGTATCGCCGAACAGCGTCATCTGGACTTCATTGACGGTCAGCTGCTCGAGATTGTCGCGTTCGCCGCCAAGCACGGCGGAAGGATATGTCCGGACGTTGATCTCGCCCTTGCTGCGCTCTTCGACAAGCTCGATGAACTTGTCGACCGCCTCGAACTCGGGACCGGGCGGCGAGGTATGCAGAGCGAAGCCCAGGTCGATGGCTTGGGCGCTCCCGACGGCGCCAAGCATCATCGCCAGCGCTATCGTGGATGTTGTCAGGGTCTTTTGAACCATTGTCGTTTCCTCCGGTTTCTTTTCCGTTTGTCCGCATGAGCTCAGGCTATTCCTGGTCTCCTGCTACCGCTTCGGCCGCCTGGCGGACGCTCCAGCCGATGCGTATTCCTGCCGCCTGCGCCACCTGGCCCACGGCGCTGACCACGCCGTTGCTCCAGCTGTCTTCGGCGTCACCGATCCTTGCGCTCGTGTGCGAGACCGCCGCGCTGGCGATCCCCTGTCGATCGAGGAAGGCGATTGCTTCGGTTCCCGCCCCCCCTTTTCCCCCGCCGGCATCGTTGAACACGACGAGGCGCGGCGGATGTCTGGCCGCAAAGGCGCCGGAGATCTCCCCGCCATGCGATCCGCAGATCACGATGGCGCCTCTGCTCGTGTCGTCGATCAGCGAGATCGAATCCATCAGGATGACCGGACGTCCATTGATCCTGGTGAGCGTCTCGTTCCTCACGCATCACCCTCCATAAATCCGGCGGACGCCCGTCTGGACGGCCTCGCCGCGCGCAAAGCCCGCCGCTTCAGCCAAGGGGTTGAGCGCCGAGATCGTGCCAGCCCAGGTCTCGAGCCCGCGTCCGATCTTCGCGCTCTCGTGCGAGACCGCGCCCGCGGCTATGCCAAGTCCAGACAAGTAGGAAAGCGCCGCAATGCCGGCCTCGTCCTTGCCGATCCCGGCATCGTTGAAGAAGACGACGGCCAGCGGCGCCCGCCCCGCATATTCGCCCGAGCTGATCCCTCCGTGGGATCCCGTCATGACGATCTGGCCTTCGTCCTCCGGGCGGACGTGAGCGATCGTGTCGAGGACAATCACGTCTTTCTTGCCGATTGTCGCGACGATCTCCCGGAGCATGTCGAAGTCAGCCACCGCTGCCTCCTGCATCCAGCCCCGACATTTCCTGCAGCAGCAATGCAAGCGACGAATTGTCGAGCCCGTTTCGCCCTGTTGCTGCAAGGATTCCGTATAGTTGCTGAACCAGGGAGGCGACAGGAAGCGGCGTGTCGGTGGCGCTGCCTGTCTCGAGCGCAAGCTTGAGGTCCTTGCGCTGGAGGCCCACGCGGAAGCCGGCTTCAAAATTGCCGTCAAGCACCCGCTGTCCGTGGAGGTCCAGGGCGGTGCTGCGCGCGAATCCTCCCAGAAGGGCCTCGCGGACCTTGGCGGGGTCTACGCCGCATTTCCTGGCCAGCGTCAGGGATTCCGCGACCGCCTGGATGTTGATTGCGACGGCGACCTGGTTGCAGACCTTGCACACCTGTCCCGCGCCGGCGCCTCCGATATGGCTGATCGTCTTGCCCATCGCGGCCAGGATCGGACGACAGCGCTCGAGCACGTCAGCGTCGCCGCCGACCATGATCGAGAGCGTTCCCGTTTCCGCGCCCTGAAAGCCGCCGCTGACCGGAGCGTCGAGCATCGCGATTCCCCGCTCCGCCAGATGTGCGGCGAAGCTTTTCGTCGCGATCGGAGAGATCGAGCTCATGTCGATCAGGGTGGAGCCCGGACGCATCGTGGCAGCCAGGCCTTCCGGCCCGAGCAGCACGGCCTCGACATCGGGCGTATCGGGCAACATGGTGATGACGACATCCGCGTCCGCTGCATCGGCCAACGATCCTGCCGCCTTCGCGCCGAGGGCGGCGAGGCTTTCCACGGCGGCCCGATCGAGATCATGGACCTTGACCGCGAAGCCCGCCTTGACGAGATTCGCCGCCATCCGGCGGCCCATGACGCCGAGGCCAATGAAGCTCAGACTGGGTTTCTGCGAGTTACCATTAGACGTCACGCGATTCCTCCCGACGACCTGTGATGGAAGCAGCCTGACGCCCGCGAGCTCCCGACTGTCCTTCCGAATGATGCGCCGCTACGCACCTTTTTGTTGTTTTGGCGGTTCGATTTGTTGATCAGGCTTTCCCGCGACCACGCGCATTTTTTCCAAGAGCCTCCAGTTCAATGCGTCTTGCAGTGCAGTCCACCGTCGACGCACAACTCGATGCCGGTGATGTACTTCGCGTCGTCGGAGGCAAGGAAGAGCGCAGCGTGCGCGATGTCCCAGCCGTCGCCCATCTTCTTCATGGGCGTCACCGCCGCTCTTTGCTCCTGCATTGCGGTGAAATCGGAATAGTGCTCCTTCATCGCCTGGTAGATGTGCGGCGTGTCCATCAAGCCAGGCAATATCGTGTTCGCTCGTATTCCACGATCCGCGTATTGCAGGGCGACGGCGCGCGTGAAGTTGTTCACGCCCGCCTTGGACGCGTAGTAGGAGATGTAATTGAAGTGCATCCAGCGAATCGATGCCAGCGACGAGATATTGACGATCGCGCCTTTTCCCTGAGCTTCCATGATGGGCAGGACGCACTTGCAGGTGAAGAACATGCTCTTGAGGTTGACCGCCATCACGCGGTCCCAGTCTTCCTCGCTCGTCTCTACCGGACCGCCTTCAATGTTCATGCCCACGTTGTTGTGCAGCACGTCGATCCGGCCGAATGCCGTTCGTGTCGTCTCGACCGCCTCGCGCACCTGGTCTAGCTTCGTGACGTCCGCCTGAAGCGCAATCGCGGTGCCGCCCTCCCGCTCGATGATCTCGCGCGTCGCCTCGGCCGCGGCGAGATCCCGATCGACGCAGGCAACGCGCGCGCCCTCCCGAGCGTAAAGCACAGCTGAGGCCTTGCCGTTTCCCCAGCCTTCGCCGACCGAACCGGCGCCGAACAACAGCGCTGTTTTCTCTTTTAAGCGGTTCGCCATGATCGCCGTATCCTCATCCCGTGTTTCCCGCACTCGCAGAAGTCGTCGCCTGCTTGCTCGCCGCCAGATGTGGCGAAAAGGTCTCCACGGCCCGGCGCAGTGCGCGGTCGTGGCGCGCGGCGTCCGCAAGGGGAACGCCTGCCTCTGCGGCTTCCCACGCCGTTCGCAATGCGCGGCATCCTGCGGCGATACCGTCGGGATGTCCGGCAATGCCGCCCCCGCAGGCATAGATGAGGTCCGTCGACTGGATCGCGGCATAGGTGTCATGCACCTGCAGCACCGTCTGTGCGCTGGAGAAGACCGGCATCACCAGCGGATCCTGCGCCTTCAATGGCGCCAGGCAGGCCCGCGCCGAGGCGATGACGGAACTGTCCGCCTCGGAAAACTTGTTTCGCAGGCCGTTGACATGAATATGGTCGACCCCCGCGAGCCGGAAGATCTTCTGGAAGACGCGGAAATCCAGCCCGAGCATCGGCGAGCGCGAGAGCATTCCCCAGCCATTGCGATGCCCGTGGATGAACAGGGGGAACTCGCGGCGAAGCGCAAGCACCGCGGGCGTGCCCACCCAGTTCAGGCTCAGCATTGCGCAGTCGCCACCGGCCGTCAGCACCTGTTCCGCGGCGCGTCGCATCTGGTCGATATCGCCCGAGATGTTGAATGCATACATCACACGCTTGCCGGTCTTGTCGGCATGGCGATTGAGCACATCCATCACCGCGTTGATCCTGGCCTGCCGCGGGGCGAAGGCGGGATCGGAAGAAAGCTCGTCATCCTTGATGAAGTCGATGCTCCCCGCCGCATATTCCGCGACGACTTGAGCCGTCTCCTCGGGCAACAGGCCGATACTCGGTTTGACGATCGTCCCGATCGCCGGCACGCGATCAAGAGCGAAGCGCTCGCGCGATCCCGCGACCCCGAAACGGGGGCCGGGCATGGCCTCGATGAACGATGCCGGCAACTGTACGTCCAGCAGCTTGATCCCGGACAATTCGCTCAGTTCGCTGAGATTGCCGCTGATCGTCGCCATAAGCGCGACAAGATCAGCGCCAATGTTCCCGTACGGCCAAACGATCTCGATTTCCGCCCGGCTGTAGCGCCCGGAAGGCGCCGGTCGGGCCCCGGGCAGGCTCGGGGTGGCCACCTGATCGAGAATCTTGACCGAGGCGACGCGGGCTCCCGCGCGCCTCGTCACCGCATCCGATTCGGTCGCCAGCTTGAGGAACGTGCCCGTTGACTGCTCGCCGGCGATTGCTGCGGCCGCCGCCTCGACGCTCAGCGGCGTCTCGATCAGGTACCGGGCGCAGATTTCGTCCGACATCAACGGCACTCCCTCGGCATTTGACGAAGCGTAAGGTATGACCTTTTCGGGGTCAATGCCCTCATGGCTCCATCACGGCGCCGCCGCTCACCACCAGGGTTTGGCCCGTGATGAAACCGGCGCGCTCAGATGACAGGAAAGCGACCGCCTCGGCGATTTCATCCGCTGTGCCGAGCCGCTTGAGGGGCGTCTCGGCGATGCGACCGGGCAAGATGCTCTGGTCGAGATCGCGCAGCATGTCGGTCTCGATGAGGCCGGGGGCCACGGCGTTGACCCTGATGCAGGGGGCCAGCGCCTCCGCAAAGCAGCGCACCATGGCGATCACGCCGGCCTTGGCCGCTGAATAGTCGATCTGGCGGGCGCGGGGTCGCAGGGCACCGATGGAACTCATGCAGACGATGCTGCCGAAGCCCTGCTCGAGCATGTCTCGCTTGGTTTCCTGAATGGCGATGAAAGCCCCGTCCAGGTTGACGCGCATGGTTTCACGCCACGATGCGAGGTCCAGTTCGTCATGATGGCGCGGCCGGGTCGTGCCAGCATTCGCCACGAGGATCGAAATCGGTCCGAGCTTGGCACGAGCGGCGTTGGCGGCCGTGGCGAAGGCCTCCGGATCGCCGACATCCGCCCGGAAGAGTTCGCAGATGCCTCCAGCAGATTCCACCAGCCGCCTGGTCTCCGCCGCCGCCGCATCGTTGCCCACGTAGTTGAGGGCGATTCGCGCTCCGCCAGCAGCAAGGCGAAGGCAGCATGCGCGGCCAATTCCGCGCGCGCCGCCGGTTATCATCGCAACCTTGCCGACGAACTCCGACCCGCTGCTGGTCATTGCCCGGCTCCCAGGTTCAAGCTTTTGCAGGCGACAAATGGCTTGTAGAGGTATAACCTTTAACGCGTCACCCGGTTTGTCAAGATTTCCCTGATGGGGTATTCAGACTCGGGCATTGGTCTCAGGAGCTGGGGATGGGCACTGCGAAGGGCGCGAGCCCGAGGAAGATGCAGAGTCGTCTCGATTTCGTCTTGGACTACATCAAGCGCAAAATCGCGGATGGAAGCCTCGGCGCGGGAGCCCGGTTGCCGGCAGAAGTCGAACTTGCGCGCGAGATCGGCGTGAGCCGGACGCCGGTGCGAGAGGCCATCAAGGTCCTGGCTGCCGCGGGCATCGTCGACGTCCGGCACGGCCACGGGACCTTCATCACAAGCGGACCTCAGGCCTCGCTTGCCCAGTTGCTGCTGTTTCAGACGCACTTGCAGGCCACGACCCCTCAGAAGCTGATGGAGGTCCGGCTGATTTTCGAGCGGAGCTGCGCGGAGCTTGCCGCTCGGCGCCGCACGGCAGATGATCTTGTCGCGATGCGCGAGTGCATCGAGCGATTGAAGCGTCTGACGCAGTCCGTTCCGCCCGATCTTGATGCCATTACCGAAGCGGACCTCGATTTCCACCGCGCAATCTACAAGGCGACGCACAACGAACTGGTTGCCTCTGTCGCGAACTTTGTTCTCAACATGGTGGCTGACTGGGTGCGCAAGTCGCACGAGGTCGGCGAAGCGATGAGCACCGTGCGCCTTCACGAGATCATGTACGCCATGATCGAGACGCAGAACAGCGGAGGCGCCCGCGAGTGCTATGGTGCGGAGGCGAACATGGCGCATTTCTTGAGCATGCTTGAGCAACTCGAGGCGAACGATCGCCAGCGGGCCGTTGTCCAATGAGTCCACGCCTCTGCTTTTACGGTGACGACTTCACGGGCGCCGCCGAGAACCTCGCCCAGTTTCATCGTCATGGATTGAAGGCGCGGCTGTATTTCGAACCAGCCGATCATGCCCGGGTGCGCAGGGAGGCCGCCGAACTCGACGTGGTCGGGATCGCTGGGGTCGCGCGGTCGCGCGCGCCGGAGGAGATGCGAAGCCTCCTTGATGATGCGTTCTCGCTGTTTGCCTCGCTCGAAGCTCCGCTCAACCAGTACAAGATCTGCTCGACATTCGATTCGGCGCCGCATGTGGGTAATTTCGCGGTTGCGATTGAAATGGCGCAGCGGTTCTGGCCCGGAGCGACGATACCTGTTCTGGCGGCGACGCCGGATTTCGGGCGCTACACCGCGTTCGCCAATCTTTTCTCCATGCACCGCCACGCCATCCATAGGCTCGACAGGAACCCGGCCCTGACAAACCACCCTTCGACGCCGATGACGGAGGCCGATCTCAGGCTCCACCTCGCAGCGCTGGGAACACGCCAGCCTGGCGCAATCATGCTGCCTGAACTGGATCAGGGGGTGGATGCGCTGGCCGATCTCATGGATGCACGCGGCAGCCATGGCGCACCGGTCGTTCTGGACACCGTCGACAATTCCCAGCTCCGCACCGTCTGCGCCGCCATATGGCAGCTATCCGGCCGGCAGAATGTTTTCTGCCTGGCGGCCCAGGGGCTTCCGCAAGGGATCGGCGGGTTGATCGCAGCCGACCTGGGAAGGTCCCCCGCGGTCACCTCGCCTGTCGCCGCCGGGACCGGACCCGCTCTCGTTCTTTCCGGCAGCTGCGCGGAACAGACCGCAGTTCAACTCTCTGCAGTCGAGGCGGCCGGCTGGGAGATGATCCACCTTCCGCTCGCGACGCTTCACACGATGCAGGATGTGGTAAAGGTGGTCGAGGACATATCGCCGCGAATGATCGAGGCGCTCGCAGCGGGACGCTCCACGGCAATATTCACGGCAAGGGGTTTCGCGACAGAAGAATTCAGCGCCGACAGGACAACGTTGGTGGGCCAGGCTTTGGCTACGCTCTTCAGAACCGCGGCCAGCGAGACGGACATTCGGCGCGTCATCCTCGCAGGAGGCGACAGTTCAAGCTACGCGATGCGCAATTCCGGCGCATACGCCCTCGAGATCAGCGCCTTCGCGGGACGGCATTCAAGTCATATCTGTCGCCTGCTCGCAGAGAGCGAGGTCGACGGGATCGAGGTTGTTCTCAAGGGCGGCCAGGTCGGCGGCGACGATTTCTTCCTTCGTCCGATCTAGTCACGGACGCAGCCGGCCACGCCGCAAGCCAGGCATCGTCTTCCGGCGGCCGGGAGGGCGTCCAAGATTTCCAGGTAGCACGGCGTTCTGCTGGTCAGCAAGATTTCGCGAGACCGCTCGCCACCCGTCAAGGGCAGACCATCATCGAGGCCTGCATCTTGCGCCGCCGTCTGAAGACGCCGAGGGAGGCGCCCTCCGCACTCTTCCGGAGGCGATGGGACACGGAGCCCCACCGCTTCTCGCGCATCCCGCTCCAGTACATGCCGGAATGAATGATCTAGCGCCGATCTCCTCGGATCAACATCGCCTCGCGCGGGATTGCGAGACCGATCTCGGTCCTGTAAGGCTCGTGCAGGGCCTCGAATTCGCGTCGGAATTCTCTGCGGCGGTCGCGCGGCAGCGCTTCATATGCGGCCGCGACGGGACCAAACCCGGCGACATATTCCTCCCAAACGGCCTCCGGGTCCGGCGCGTAGAGGACGGTCGTCTGTGCTCGCCAGGCAATTGCGAACTGCTCTGACATTGCCGCCGCCAGCCAGCTGGGCCGGCCCCAGTCGAATGGCGATGTCGGCGATGGCGGCGCGTCGGCCCAACGCGCGATCAGTGCGAAGAACCGCGCGATGTAACCGTCCGGATTATCGGCCCAGGTGGCGAGCGCCAGGCGTCCCCCAGGCCGTAGCACGCGGGCGATTTCTGCGACTGCCACAGAGGGCTCCTCGGCAAAGATGACGCCATAGGTTGAGATGACGCCGTCGAATGTCGCATCGTCGAATGGCAGCTTCTCTGCTCGCGCCTCGACGAATTCGGGGCGCGGTTCGACGCCCTTCGATAGCCGCTCTGCCGCGGCAAGCATTCCCGGAGCAATGTCTATACCCGTGACCCGTGCGCCGCGCCGGCCTGCGAGACGCGCTGCCCATCCGGTTCCCGTGCCGACGTCAAGCACCCGCTCCCCCGGCCGCGGCCATAGGATCTGGACTGCATGCGAGATCGAATCGGAGAGACCGAAGGAGATGCCGTCATAAGCCTCGCCCGTCCTTCCCCACATGCGAGCCGCCTGCGCAAGATCATTTGCGGTTTCCATGTGTGCCTCCACTTTGGGTTTTCGCGCCCATTCTGCTCCCCGCGCGCGCCGGCGGATACTCCACGATCTGGAGTATTCGGCAGCCGACATCCGCGGTATGGTTGACGTAACCCAGGGAGTTGCAGATGAAGGGCTATGGCCAGTTCTGCCCGATCGCGAAGGCGGCAGAAATTTTCTGCGAGCGCTGGACGCCCCTCATCATCCGAAATCTTGGCGCCGGTGCGGAGCGGTTCAACGACATCCACCGCGGTGTGCCACACATGTCCCCGACGCTGCTGACCAGACGGCTGCGCCAGCTCGAGGCCGAGGGTCTGGTCACGCGGCGCCTCAGCGTCAGCGGAAAGACCTGGACCTACCGCCTGACGGAAGCGGGAGCCGAATTCCTGCCACTTGTGGGCGCCCTCGCGGTCTGGGGCCAAAGATGGACGCGGCGCGAGCTGGCGGACGGCGAATTGGATCTTGGCCTCTTGATCTGGGGCCTCGAGTATTCCGTCGATCCGGCCGCCCTTGGGCCAGGGCGGCACGTCCTGCGGCTCGACGTCATCGATCAGCCCGTCAACAAGCGGCTCTACTGGTTCGTCTGTGAAGGTGTCGCACTCGAGGTCTGTGTCTCTGATCCAGGTGGCGAAACCGACCTCTACCTTGCCGCGACCCTTCGCGACCTCGTCCGCGTCTACAGGGGCGACATTCCCCTGGCGCTGGCGATCGAGGAAGGGCAACTCGTCATTGACGGCCCGCCCCGCCTCGCGGCGCGGATCTCCCGGTGGTTCAACTTTCATACAATGGCAACCGCAGGCACCAATCACGCGGAGCACCGCCAGTCGAGCCCACCGCGCCGCCTGGCAGCGCGTTGAAGGAGTCGCTCGCGTCGTGGTCAAGTCCGTGATTCACTATCGTACCGAGGCGTGAGCTCGCAGGCGTTCTGACAGGTCTGCTCGTCGCGCCAGCTCAGTTAGGCGAGCGCTCTCGAGGGATCGTTTGGCAAGCTCCGAAATGTACCGTTGAGCTGCTGATAATGGGTCATGATTGCGCTGGCAGCGACTGAGTCGACCTCCTGGCCCTCGATCAGCCGCGTCGCCACCACCCTGTAGATCGTCGCAGGTACGATCGTCCCGTGACGGGCAACGCTCAGGAAAAGGTGTTTTGTGTTTTCTTGTAGTGCGTCGAACCGGTTCGGGTCGTCAAATGCCCCGCCAAAGACACCAATATTGAGGAACCGCTCAAAGTTCAGGAACAGTTTTGCGCCGCATTATTAAAGGAATGGATGTTGATAATCTTGCCGCTCCCAGCCAATCGATGCCGATAAACCTTCGGCTCACCGAAGGTGACGCAGATGCTCGACGGCTCAAGGAGGGCTCCACAAGAAATATCCGGTGGCCGGCTGACGGAAGCGGCAGTGGCACATCGTCAGCCGCAGTGGAGCATCGCTGACTTCATAGCGAAGCTTCCCGCAGAGGCATCCACCTTCATGATCGATCATCGTTGCCTCCTCTCCAAAGTACGCCCCACCGCGCGGCAGTCATAAGGGAATGGGGCCCGAGCGCCCTTCCGGATCAATGTGAAAGATCAGACCAAACCTGTCGTGCCCGTCGGGTTCAGAGACAGGAGGTTCACCACCAACCGGAAACCATCTTTACGCCTTGGCGGGATCCCGCCGCACAATGGTTCCGTCCAACCGGCGCTTCCATGGCGAGGAACGACTTCCGGGAAGCGGGGTTCGGGAAGGAGCCTTGGCGCCGCAATGCTTGGCGGCAAGTCGCTTGGCGCGGGCAATGGCGGCGACATCGCCCTGCGTCTTGAGCGCATGGCATGGTCGGCAGAGCGGCCGCAGATTCTCCTCCACATCCTCGCCGCCGATCGCGAGCGGGATATGGTGATCGAGGTCGAAGCCCTTGACCCCGATCGGCTGCCGGCAGATCTGGCAGATGCCGCGGAAGCGCTCGAGAATGCGTAGCCGAACGCTGGTGGACCAATGGCGGCGAGACATCGTCATTCGCACGTTCCTTGCGCTGATCGACCGGGCGGCGGATCGGCCGCGGCCGGCACCGTTTCAAGGCGGGCCAGACGCGCCTCGAAGGCGTGCTTGACCCGCGCCAGATGCGCATCCGGCAGGAGCATGAGCGCCACGCGGTTCTCCTCCGCGAGACGCCGCAGCGCCGCCTCATGGCCTGCCAGCGCAATGGCGTCGAGAAGCGCACGCTCGAGCGCGCCATGCAGCGCCGGGATCACAGGCGCGCCTCCGATGCGAGGGCGAGGGCGCTGTCGCATGCCGCCTCGAGTGCCTTCTTGACGGCAAGGGCGTCGCCGGGGGCGCGCGCCCAGAACTCGCGCAGGCCATGGCGGTTGCGCTCGCGCCAGAGCGCGATGCGGTCCGGATCGCCTTGATGGCGCGCGATCAACTCCATGACCCGGTCGGCGAGAAGCCCGAGCCTGACCGGTTCGAGCGGTCCGTCCGGCTCCCATTGCATGAGGATCGTGTCGGCGCCCGCAATCCGCGCCAGCCGTTTTTCCTCGGCGCCGGCTTCCGCCGCCTGTGAGGGCGACCAATCCTCGCGCAAGCGCGCCTGCTCGATTTCCTCGGGTGCGTAGAGATTGGCAAAGGCATCCGGCCATGCCTTGCGCAGCGCCAGAGCCTCCGCCACCTTGGCCAGCATCAGGCGCGGCATGCGAGCCCAGTTGCTGCCAGGCTCCAGTCGAAAGCGTCCCGTCGGTTGCCGGCGCCCGCTCGCGTCCTCCGTCCAATCCTGCGTCAAGGGTGCATATTCCTCCCAATAGGCCGAGGCCGTGACCTTGTGCCAGGCGCCGTGGGCGAATTTGAAGACCCGCACCGTGGCCTTGACCAGCCCCGCCGGATTGGCCGGCCCCTTGAGGCTCTGGTCGACGCGAAAGCGCGGCTCGCTCTCGTCGGGGCGATAATCGCCGGTGCGCGCGGCGAGGATGCGGAAGCCGTCGATGCCGGTCACGATCGTCATCCGGCGCCGAGCGGGATCATCCTTTGCCTGCACGACCGCATGGACCTGGCGGCGCAGCGGATCGAGGCCGAGCTGGCGCGCGGTGTGGATGAAGAGATCGAATTCGTCGTTGCTGCACGCCTTCGCCACCGTGCGCCGGATCAGGTCGAGCTGGCGCGGATCGTGGCAGGATCGATCCTGGGGCACGGCAATGCGCGCGATCTGGTTCATGGGTTCATCTCCTGCGGATCTGGACCGTCTGGCCACCGTTCGACAGCGTGGCTCCCGGTACCGCCTCGCCGGCGCGCAAGGCGCTCGAGAGGGCGGCGAGATCGAGCCTGGGCGCCTGCGGCTTCCAGAAAGCCGACGGGATCTCGCTCTCCTCGGTGACGAGCGCCTTCGGCGCCACGGTCTTCAGCGTCACGGTGGCGAGATCGCATTCGAGGCTTCTGCGGCCGGCAATGGCGAGAGCGCTGGCGATCAGCGCCCGCTTAGTTTCCGCCCGCTGCGCCAGGCGGTCCCTGCGCGCCTTCAACTCGTCAAGATAGGATTTGAGCCCCGCCTCATGGGCCTCGTCTTCGCCGATGGAGGCAAGAAGCGCCCGGACAATTCCTTCGAAGTCCGTTTCGCCCTCGAGGGTGTCGCGGATGAAATCCTCATCGTCTCCGGCGAGTTCAGCGATCTGGGAGCGCAGTACCCGTGCCGCCTCCAGCGTCCGACTGGCCTCGTGAACCAGGTCAAGCATGATCGACCTCCCGATGTCGTTGGGTCAGAAGAAGGGAATTTTGAGCTTTTCGAGATGCCGGGATTTCTAATGGCGGCGCTCGGACCCCGGCATCGCCGGCTTGAGGTTTTCGCCTCAGCGAGCACGGACGGGTCAGTTCGCGGCATCAAAGCACGCCTCGATCAAGCCAATGTCGGTTTCGATCAGGCTTTGCAGCCAGATCGGCACCGGTACCACCCGCTCACCCGAGATTCGGAAAAGCTTGACGTCGGTCATGATCACATTGGGATGTTCGGCCGGACTGTAGCGCGTCGCCGGTCGCCAGCGCGTCACCTCGAACTCGACGACAAGATCAAGCTCGGTGGTTCCGATTGAGAAGCGGGTCTCGAGACAAGGCATGAGCGGTCTCCTTTGACGCCACTATACAATTTTAATTGTGGAAATCAACAAGTAAAATTGTCGTCTGTTCGGACTGCCGTAGCGCTCTCGCGGTCCGTGGCGAAGCCACGGGAACCGAACGGGAAGGCTGGCGGAAGAGAAAGGGCGAGAAGGGGCGAGGAAGGGCAATCGCTCCACAGGAAGCGGGCGGTCCATGTCGGGCGCGTCGGCGGTCGAAGTTCAGAGTCGCGTGATCTTGCCGGCCACCCGCCCGATGATGTGCACGAGACCATCCAGCGTCAGCCTGAAGGCACTGTAGCGCGGGTTCAGGGAGGTGCAGATGATCTGCGGCGGTTCGGCGCCGCGCACCAGCTCGACCTGTTTCACGACCACGCCGTCACCGTCAAAGACGGCAAAGATACCGCCCTGGCGCGGGTCGGTGTCACTGCAGTCGATGAACACCCGGTCGCCCGAGACGAGACCGGAGGCGCTTCCGTCATCCATCGAGTCGCCCCGCACGCGTACGATCTGCGTGAGGCCCGGCCGCAGCCCGAGTTCATTCTCGACGAACTGCGCCGGGAGTTGCCACGTCGCCACCGCCCTTCGATCCCCTTCGTCCTCCTCGTGCGAGATCAACGGGCCGCTCGTTGTCTTGCGCCGCGCCGCCATGGGACGATCCCATTCCGGCACTTCGGCAAACTCTTTCCCCTGCTTGTCGCGCCGCCAAATGCTCGGCCACTGCCTCCTCTGTGCTGCTGGCGCGGGATCTTCGGGCTGGGCAGTGAGATCAGCATAGTTCTGGTCGATCTGCTCGACCCGAACGCCCAAAGCCCGCGCGATTTCCGGCAAGGCTTTGGTCGAAGTCTGCAAATCGCGCTCGAGCTGCGAAATCAGTTGCTGGGTCACCCCGGCCTTCTCCGCCAGCGCTGGCTGAGACAGTCCCGCTTGCTGGCGCAGCCGCCTGAGATTCGCTCCAATCGTCATGCTTGGCAGATTACGACGTTCTACCGCGACGGAACACCGGAAATCACGCCATTTCCGGCTCCCCAGCATTCTCATTTAACTCGACGACAGGAGTGGTCAGTCGGCCCGGGAACGCATTCGGGCCGCTCGACCCGCGTCACTTCGGGTCCGGTCCGCGCGAACCGGCTGCCGATTGGCAAGGCGCGCTCGCAACTGCTGCGACAACGCGTCGGCCAGTTCGTCGGCATTGAAAGCGGGGCTATCCGCAGGTGCGCCCGCTACTCCGTGACGGCTTCGTAAGCTGGCCCGCGCCACCAGAAGGACGCCCGATGCTATTGCGCAGGTGCTGGCCACAAGCGGCATCGCCAAGAGATAGGAGAACTGCCCATCCGCAACAGCGAAGACCGCGACGATGAAAGCACCCGCGAACGCCGTGAGACAGAGCAAGATCATATTGTCTCTCCTGGTTCCCTCTGATGATGGCCTCCACAATGCCTTCCCAACGCTAATGTCGCGTGAACGGCGCCCGCGAATTCCTGATCTGGCCCATGACTTCTGCAACTTGGTTACCTAATACTTCTCACGACGTCGCGCGCCTTCCGTCCGGAGCGCGGCGCTCCCGCCTCATCGGCCGGGTTCCGATCGCCCGAAGCGCCGACAAGCACGAGAGCCTGGGCTCGAGACTTCCAGTTTCGAGGACCGGAAAAATGGCCAAGCGTGGCGTTAACCAGCCAGCCCCTCGTTCTTTCCGTTTGGCCAATCGAACCTAGCTCGACCGGAACATCCAAGATCGCGGAGCGCCTGGCAGTGGCGACGACGCTCATAGTCGTGGTAGTATGTGCTTGCAGCCGCATTCCGCTCATATCGCCTGTCCGCTGGCATCGTCGTCGCCGCAGGGGCTGCAGAGATCCATTTCGTGCGCAGGAACGCGGATGCAGCAATCGGTTTCTTCTCTTATGTCGAACGCAGCCGATGCGCGCGTTCTTCTTGTCGATGACGAAGAGGAGCTTCTCGAAGAGCTCAGGGAAGGGCTGGCCTATGAGGGGCTCTCGGCGGTATGCGCATCCTCGGCCGTGGAAGCCCTGGAGCTCCTGAGAAACTTGCCCAACATCCAGTTCGTCGTGACGGACCTGAACATGTCGGGGATCGACGGCCTCGAGCTTCTGAACAAGATATCGGGCCTGGGGAGGTCGCGCGGAATCGTCAGCCTGGTCATGACGGGGATGTCGAGCCTCGAGCGGGCGGTCTTGGCGATGCGCAACGGAGCCGTCGATTTCCTCCAGAAGCCGGTGACGGCGCTTGAAATCGCGAAGGCGATCGGTCGGCTTGACGGTGGAGGGCTGGAAAGGCGCGCCGCCGAGACGCGGGGCGAAGCGGGATCGCGAGCCGCGATCCTCAACGCGCTCATGAAATCCTCGGAGGACAGGATCCGCATATTCGGATCCCACGCCGCCGATGCGGGTTCCTGGCAGATGATGCTGGAGCTTGCGGCGGGTCACGAGCGCGGCGAATCGATCCCGACCACGAGCCTCTGCCTGGCGGCCGGGATACCGGCCACGACCGCCCTGCGTCGACTCGAAGGCCTCGAGGAACTCGGGCTTGTCGAACGTTTCCCGGATCCCGCCGATCGCCGACGGGTACTGGTCGGGCTTACCCCGACCGGACATGCGAAGATGCTTCGCTATCTCGAGCGCTTCGGTGATCGGTTCACGCCGGCCGGCAAGAGGTCGGGCTAGGCGCCATTCCTTTCCTCCGCCGCGCGATTCATCCATTCTGGATGGAAATGCCGCCGATACGGCGACAAATGGCGCAATCCACCGCTTGAAGTGGTGGAAACTCTGCCGGAGTCTCCTGATACAAGGAGGCACGGTTTCGTGATACGTCCACTCCCCCTGCGTTGGCACGCAAGGATCTCGACCCGTTCACCCGAGGAAGCCTACGAAAGCATGAGCTCGCGCTACCCCACGGTGCGCGACTTCTCGCCGGCGCTCGGCCGTGACCGGTTCCATTTCGCCGCGAACGCGGTCCATATCGGGCGCGTGCTGCTGGTGGCCGGGACGAGCACGGGATTCAGCTTCAGGGAGGGCCGGGAGGATCGGCTGACATTCACAGCGCCGCTCGCGCGCAACGCCGCGATCCGGGCCGGCGCGAAGGCCCTCGCGGTTTCCAGCGATGCCGTTCTCATCAACGGCGCTGACGACTTCTGCGCGAGCTACGAGCCTGGATTCTCGGGTGTCTTTCTCACCATTTCCCACACCGATCTGCGAGACCATCTCGCGCTCCATTCGCAGCAACGCGGTCATGACCTGGCTGCGACGCGGCTTCTGTCCGGCAAGGCCGCGAAGGTACTGCGGGCGGTCATGAAGTACAGCGTCGACACGATTGACGCGCTGGGTAGCGATTCCGAGGCGTTGCTGTCGCGGTTCGGACTCGAGGAACACCTCGCAACCGCGATCTCCAATGCGCTCGAATTCGATACGGGCATCTCCGAGATCCGCCAGCCGGCGGATCTGTCCGATCGTCTCGTTCGGCGGGCGCGCGATTTCATCGAGGCGAACGCCCATACGGACATCGGCGTCACGGATGTCGCGCGCGAGCTGGGCGTTTCTGTTCGGACACTGCAACTCGCCTTCAGGCGGCGGCTCCACCTCAGCCCCTATTCCTTCATCCAGGAGCAGCGGCTGCGCCTTGCCCACGAGGCGCTCACGCGGGCGGGGCCCGGCGACACGGTCCGGACCATCGCCCAGGCTCACGGCTTCATGCATCCCGGACGGTTCAGCGGGATGATCCAGGCGCTGACCGGCAACACCGCGTCGGAGATCCTGCGGAAAGCGCGCGCGGAGCTTTCGGAGGTCTGAACCGAGGCTCCTCGCCGGGGGTTCCGGCAATCCCGAAGCTGCCCTGCGAAATTTCGCGGCCCTTTCGCTTGAGGCTTTCACAGCCTCCCTGCCTGCTATAATGCACGGCCTGCCGCTACGGGGCGGGGTGGCGCAACTCTGGGGCAGGCCGGCATGTCAAACATCGCGAGCTTCGGCATCCGGCGCTGGCTGGGCTTCCTCGTCTTTTCCGCCCTCGTCCTCCTGACGTCCGCGGTTGCATATGTGCGGATTGACCGTCATCTGACGGAGGAGGCGACGAGCCGTGCGATCGGCGATCTGCGGGTGGAGGCTTTGTTCCTGCTCGCGACCTTCGAGCGCACGGCGGCCGGAATCGAAGCTCTTCTGGATGAGGCCATCGCCGCCGGGCCGCCCGACGAGGCGGCCGTTGGCGCGCGGATGCAGGCGGTGCATCCTCCCGTGTCGATCATCCAGATGGGGCTCATCGGCGCAAGCGGCATGCTTGTCGCCTCGAATCATGAGAATTTCGAGCCTGTCGACCTGTCCGACCGCGAGCATTTCCGGGTGCATCTCGAAAACCGGGTCGGCCCGGACGAGATGTATGTCAGCGTGCCCGTCCTGGGGCGGGTCTCGGGCCGGTATTCGATCCAGTTCACGAAGGCCGTTCGCGATTCGCAGGGCGCCTTCCGGGGCGTCCTCGTCGCATCCTACGACGCCGAGGAGTTTGTCGAATTCTATGAACGGTTCCCTGCGCCCGCGGGGCAGCTCATCGTTCTCGCGGGGTTCGACGGGATGATCCGGACGCGTTCGGTGGCGGGTGGCAAGAGCATCTTCGCCTTCGATGTCCCGCACACGCACCTCCACCGCGAGATCGTCGCGCATGGCAGCCGCGAGGTCGCCTTCCTGTCCCCGATCGACTGGATCGAGCGAGTTGGCTATGCGCAGGTCTCGTCGCGGTATCCATTCTATATCGTCGTCGCGAACCCCGTCAGCGTGATTTTCCCGAACGTCGCGCCCTATGCGATCGCGCTGGCGAGCATCGCCGCGCTGCTGATCAGCCTGGCCCTCGGGGCGACCCTTTATTCGCTGGCACTGGACATGCGCTTCGAGAACCGGGTCTTCCGCGAGCGGCTCGAGAACAGCCGGCGGCTGGCGGAGGTGGCGCGGCTCGGCTCGCTGGGCGAACTGGCGGCCGGGCTCGGGCACGAGGTGAGCACCCCCGCCAACACGATTGCGCTTGCGACGGACAATCTTGAAAGGCTGCTCCTCGCGGAGGGCGTCCTCAGCGAGGCGGTGGCGAAGAAGCTTGCGCGGATCAGGGGGAGTTCGCAGCGGATCAAGCTCCTGATGGATGCCGTTCGCGCCCATGCCCGCCTGCCGATGCGCGACGAGACCTGCGACGCGAACGACGCCGTTGCCAGCGCGCTGCTCCTCGTCGGGCAGCAGTTGCGCCTCGCGGATGTGGAGATCGTGGAGCGGCTCGCGCCCTCGGTCGCGCTCCCCTATGCGCCTCGGGACCTGGAGAGCGTGATCATCAACATCCTGCTCAACGCCCGCGACGCGATCGTGGCGACCGATTCGGTCGTGCGCCGGGTCGAGATCGCCAGCGAGCGGCGCGGCGACAGGCTGCTGCTCACGATCGAGGATACGGGCGGGGGCATCCCCGAGGCGATCCGGGAGAAGATCTTCCAGCCCTTCTTCACGACCAAGCCGGTGGGGCGCGGCACGGGGATCGGCCTGTCGACCGCGTTCCAGATCGTCACCGCCAGGGGCGGGACGATCGAGGCGCAATCGGCGCCCGCCGGAGCGCGGCTCGTCCTGAACCTTCCCGTGCGGGAGGCCGAGACAACAAGAGCGGAAGCAGAGTTCGCATGAACGATCGCTCAACCAAACATTGATTAATGGAATTTGGTTAATGAATTAGTTAATCTTTATGCCCCGTCACGACGCGTCCAACATCAGGTCACGCTGACGCTGCCTCCCGCGATTTTGGCCGGATTGCGCAGCAAGTCATAGCCAGAAGGCGCGCGTTTTCGAAAATTGAAGCGTAGCCATAAGCATGCTTAGTCGGCAACTTTTGGAACGCACGCGCAGTTTGCGCAGGTCGGGACGGCAGAATTAGGTCAAATTGCGCACTTGCGGATGGTGTTAATTTAGACTTAATGTCTTGCTATCGGCAGTGGGCGACCGTCGTTCGGAAGAAGCGCTCCTGGCCCTTGGCAACTTAGCGTAACCATACTCCGCACTCGGATTCCTTAATTTCTGTTCAAGCCTGCATCAGTCGAAAGACAACAATTAGAAGCGGGAGGAAGCTTGAATGTCTCATCGCAAAGTTCCCTCGTCGTGCCTCCGCTCCGTTTCACGTCTTGCTCTGTCGGATGTTGCAGTGGCGCTCGCCGCGCCCGTCTTGGCCATCGCCCTGCGCGACAAGAATGTCTTCTTTCGGGGTGATGATGCCGGACTGATCTACGCGGCCGTCGGCTTCGCCGCGGGGCTCGCCATGCTCGTCTATTTTCGCGTCGGGGCGCAGCTTTCGGAGTACTTCGCGCCGCATGACGTGATGCAACTCGTCAAGGTCTCGCTCGGGAGCGTGGCGTTGACGGCAGTTCTGATCTTTCCGGTGACGCGGCTCGAGGGCATCCCCCGCGCGATTCCGCTGATGCATCTCGGCGCACTCTTCCTGGGCCTCTGCGCGGTGCGCGCCCTCTTCCGGATGCGGAACTCGGGTGCGATCAGCCGCGAGCGCCGGGAGCGGCCAGGGCTCGAGCGCATCCTCCTCGTCGGCACCGACCGCCTCGCCTGGTTCTACATCCGGGCACTGGACAGCCTGCCCTTCGTGAGCCACGCGATCGTCGGCCTTCTCTCCAGCGAGGAAGGCAAGACCGGCCGCACCTTGTCGGGCTATACCATCCTCGGCACCTGTATGGCGGCGCGGGGCGCCATCGACGAACTCAGCGTGCACGGGGTCTCGATCAGCCGCATCGTCGTGGCGGACGCGGCGGCTGGACCCGGCTCCACCACCTGGTCGTGCCTGGATCAGCTTTGCGCCGAACGCGGCCTTGAACTCGATTTCCTTCCCGAGCGCCTGAAACTGCCGGCCTTGATGGAGTTCGGCGCCGGTCGCGCTGGCGAGACCGTTCCGGCCACAGCGATCGCCTCGGAGGCTGCTTTGGCGCCTCAAGGACGCTACTGGACCTTCAAACGCGCGCTCGACATCGTCGCGAGCCTGCTGCTTCTCGTGCTGCTTGTTCCGGCTTTCCTTCTCGTGGGAGTGCTGGTCGCGATCTCGTTCGGCCTGCCGCTGGTCTTCTGGCAGGAGCGCCTCGGTCGTCATGCGCGTCCCATTCACGTCCACAAGTTTCGCAGCATGAAGGCTCCGTTCGACAAGAACGGCCGCCTTCTCGAGGCGAGCGAGCGCGAGACCCGGATCGGTCGCTTCCTGCGCGCGTCGCGTCTCGACGAATTGCCGCAGCTCCTCGATATCCTGCGCGGCGACATGTCCTTCATCGGTCCGCGTCCGCTGCTCCCGGTGGATCAGCCGCGCGACATGCGGGCGCGGTTGTCGGTGCGGCCGGGGCTGAGCGGCTGGGCCCAGGTCAACGGCGGCAAGATCATCTCACCCGAGGAGAAGAACGCGCTTGATCTCTGGTACATCGCCAATGCGAGCCTCTGGCTCGATCTCAGGATCGCACTCCTCACCGTCCGCTCGATGCTGTTTGGCGACAGGCGGAACGAGGCGGCGACGCGCCAGGCCATGCCGGAGGGCATGGCTTGAGGCCTTCTGTCAGCATCCAGTCGAAGCGGCAGCCGGGAACTCAGCGAAATTCCAAGCTCAGCAACATTCCAAGGACGGCAACCGCTTTCGTTCCCGGGACTGGCCCTCGATCGCCCGCGGGCGCGCAGGAGATCCCCATCGCACTGCGCCTTGAGCGTCTCGGCTGCCCCGAACGGGCGACAGGTTTCTATCAGTCAGGATAAGCATTCATGAATTTCTACGATCACCGACGCCAAAGCGCCCCGTTTCGGGGCCTCGACAGGATCGGCGCGCCGGCAAGGCCGGAAAGCCCGACGGTCGGGGGGCCGTTGTGGTATGTGGTGATGTCGCGCCCGCAGCAGGAGGCGGTGGCGCTGCTCAATCTGGAACGACAGGGATTTGTGGCATTTCTCCCGCAGCGGCTCGAGACGACGCGGTCCTCCCGCGGCTTCCGGACGCGCATGCGCCCGGTCTTCCCGCGCTACCTTCTGGTGCAGCTCGACCTCGAGCGAGACCGCTGGCGCAGCGTCAATGGCACGTTCGGGGTCTCGCGCCTCATCGGTTTTGCCGAGAGGCCATCGCCGCTGCCGGGCGGGGTGGCGGAGACCCTCCAGCGCTCGCTCGACGGGCGCGGCGTCCTGCAGTTCGAGGCCCCGCTCGTCCCGGGGGAGACGGTTCGGCTGGTGAGCGGCCCCTTCGCCTCGCAGTTGGGCGTGCTCGAGCGTCTCGACGACAACGGTCGGGTGCGCCTGCTGCTTGACATCCTCGGCGGCAAGATCCCACTCTCGGTCTCCTGCGACCAGGTGGAGCGGGTCACACCATGACGGGATGCGCGCGCCGGGCCTGCGGCGCCTCGTCGTCCAGCTCTCGGCGGCGGGGGCCGCGCGACTGCATCGCCGGCGTCCGACGGTGAGGAGAGAGGAGGCCGCTTCGGCGCCTCACGGCCCGCGTCGCAGCGCGCGGCCCGTTCTTTCGGCTGCGTTCTGGCTGGCGCTTGCGGCGATGCTGATGATCGCCCTCTGGTTCGGCGGGGTCCAGGATGCATTCGCGCGGCTGACGGGAGCCGGCCCGCGTCTGCAGCATGTGCTTGGCTTCCTGCTGCTGTCCGGCATCGCCATCGCGCGCTACGGCTTCGGCCCAAGGCCGCTCGTCGGGCTCCTCGCGCTTGCTCTTGCGATCGAGGCGGCCCAACTCATGATCGCGGACCGCGAGGCCTCCCTCGTCGACGCGGCGGCGAGCGCGGCGGGGGTCCTTCTGGCCTTCTGCGCGGCGCGCCTCCTGCGGTCCTTGCGCTGAGGCTTCGTGCCACGTCGGACGGGCCGGCCTGCGGCGCAATAGGCGGGACCTGCCGGAAAGCCAGCGGCATCGGGCATCGCGTCCGCCTTTGCCTCAAGATCCCGCCCACCTGGCGCGCCAGGACGACGCTGCCCTCGAATTCTATCCCCCGTCCAGCCGCAGGCGTCCCGCCGGCCGTCTCGTTGTTCTCTTGCGGGTCTTCCGGTTTGTCTTGCGGCAGCACGCGTTGGCGCAGGTCGAGCCCGGAAGGGCGAGAGCGAAAGGTCGAACCCGAAAGGGCGAGAGCGGGAGGTCGAACCCGAAAGGGCGAGGCGTGTGCGCGTGCGGTGAGGGTGGGTGAAACGAATTTTTTGAAAAACAACCCCATGCACCGGGCGGGCAGATCCCGCCGGCGCCCGCTTGCCGCCTCGCGAATCGTCCTAGACTTGGCAGTGCGAGTCCGGAACCACGACGAGGTGATTTGGAATGGATGACGCGCGTGACCGCGGGGCCGCAACGTGCCCGACGACCGAGACCTCCTCGCCGGTCGAGACGTCACCGCTGGCGGAGAGTCTCCAGGCAGCCGAGCCCCCCGCGCCCGACGGCGACGGCATGGCGGCGCGAAGATCGATCACCGGCAGCGCCAACAAGGCACTGGCCCATCGTCTGATCGACGAGTTGAGGGGCGCCCTGTGGCTCCCGGCGGACACGAGCAGCAAGGTCTGCCGGGATAAGATGCAGGCGGCCATGGCCGCGCTTGCGGGGATCAAGCCCCAGGACGAGATCGAGGGCATGCTCGGGGTACAGATGGTGGCGACGCACACGGCCGCGCTCGAATGCCTGCGCCGGGCAATGCTCCCGGAGCAGAGCTTCGAGGCGCGCCAGGCCAACCTCAAGCACGCCGACAAGCTGATGAAGACCTACCTGCAGCAGGTGGCGGCGCTCGATCGCCATCGTGGCAAGGGGGCGCAGAAGGTCGTGGTGGAACACGTCCATGTCGCGGCGGGAGGCCAGGCCCTGGTCGGCGCGATCAGCCTGCCGCCGGGGCGGCCTTCCGGAACGCCGTCGCCGCGGCATCAACGCCCGGACGAACAGGCGATGCACGACGTGTCCGCGCCGCGCCGGAGCGGCGAGGATCGCGATGACCGGGGGGACGATGGACGGAAGAACGGCGCGGGAGGACGCCCCGCCCCGGCCCTCGTCGACATGACGGGGAGCGCCATGTCCTGCGACGCGACGCCTTGCAACGTCATGCCCCGGCTCGAGGATCCGGATGCGCGGGAGATGGCCGGCGCCACCGCGCGCGAGACATCAGGCGCAGACGCGCTGAACAGGTCGGCGCGGTCCCACTGCGGAGTGGCCCGGGGTTCGGGGCGCGCTTGAGGGCGAGACGCCGATGAATGGAGACGACACGTCCCTGCCGACCCAGACGAGCCCGCGCTGCGGCGCCCGCACCCGCCGCGGCACGCCCTGCCGTGCTCCCGCCGTACGCGGCAAGGCGCGCTGCCGCATGCATGGCGGCGCGAAGGGCTCGGGAGCCCCGCCTGGAAACCGCAACGCCCTGAAGACCGGTCAGCACACGGCCGAGGCGATCGCCGAGCGAAAGCGCCTGCGCGAGTTGCTCAGGACCTCGCGCGCGTTTCTGCGTACGCTCGAGGAAACGTGAGCGCCAGGGTGCGGGGCAATTTCGACCCTGCGATTCTCCCAGACAAAAAACGCGTTTGCCGGCCGTGCCCGGTTGAGACGCTTCCACGTCCGAGCGCGTCACTCCGGTTCCGGCTCGACATTGCCGGTCGCCTTCCTGACTAGCGCTGCGAACTGCCGCCGCATCTGGCCAATCCGCTCCTCCGAGGAAAGATCATCCGTCACCTCCGCCGGCGCGTCACGATAGATCTTGTAATAACGCGCGAGCTTTTCGAGCGCATCGAGCTTCGAATACATCCTGACCCTGATCGCTCCGCCGGGGCTGCGGGTGATGTCAGCGATCGCTGCGCGCTCGTCAGGGCCGAGTTGCTCCAGGCTCGCCAGGATGAGTTCCCCGCTGCTGTTCCAGGGCGCGATCTTGCTGACATCGGCGAAGGCGATCTTCTTCAGCTCCGCGATGACCAGATCCCGGTCGGTAACCGCGTTCTGCACGCGGTTGCGATGCGCTCGTGCGACCGCATCCTGGATCTCGGGTTTCGCCAGGTTCTCCGATGCGAATTGCCGGGCCGCAGCGACGCTGCAGCCGGCGCGGATCGCGGCTTCGCTGCCGTCGAGGTCCCTGATAAATTCCGTGACAAACCGCGACTGTTGTGCCGTGAGCGAATCATCCATGGCTTCACCCCAGGCTCGTACCGAATCTCATGCTATGCTTGAGTTTATCGGCTGTGAGCCGCATCGTGAACTGCTGTCGCCAGAGAAGACCGGGGCATGCCCGACCCGCCGGTTGAAGCGAGTGATTTCGGGCGTGCGGCGGCCGGCAGCATGAAGCCGCGATCAGCGGCCTGTCCGGTCATTCAGCGCGGGTCGGGCGGGCACAGGATCTTTCGCTTGGCGGCGCCGACATCCTTGCGATCATGCGCGTCGGCGGCTGGAAAACGGTCCTCGTCGTGGCGCGCTGCGTCGAGGACGCGGAACTGCGGCGAATGGCGGCGCGCCCGCAGCACCTTGCGCCGCTCGCCCGGTCACAGCAGCGGCGGGGATGAGGGCATCTTGGATGGGCAACCGCTCGTCAGATGTCAGCGCCTGCTTCAGGGCCGGACGGCGCGCATGCAGACGGCACGATGCTTCAGCTGTCTCTTAATGGATTTCAGTCTCTCCGCCCTCGTAGTAATACTTCGTGCGACCATCGATCTGCGGTTCTCTCCTGACGACGGTTCGGTAGCGGAAATCGTCCGCGGTGAACGACCGGTTTTTGCGCCGGCGCGTGGTCGGGCGCTCTGTCGTCACCAGGTACAGGCCACCTATCGCGATCACGAATCCCCCAAGCAACGCCGCCTGGGCAGCGCTGACCAGAAGTGCGATTTTGTCGCGGGGCGGGCTAAAGAAAACGTTCTCGGGGATTTCGGCAGCGAAAGAACCAATGATCAAGGTCATCCACGCGACGCCGGCGATGGTCAGTCCGATCCAGGCCAGTATATGGTTCTGCATCGCCCCATCCCCCAGCCTGCGGATTCGAATTTTCCGCGAAAGCCTTTCCCGTTCCATGAAACGAGATCTACGGCATCTTTGGAAACATTTAGAGACCGTGTTGCTGTCTTGATCTACTCCGCCGCCGTCCGCCACACGCGGCAGCTTTCTGCCATACCCTCTTGTGTTCTGCGCAAAAATATTAACCTTGTTTGCTGTTGATCTGCAACGGGCAACCGCAACCTTTAAACAATAAACAGGCCGATGCGGCTGACGACTTCGAACCGTCGTCCCTGGTCGGCCGGCGCGATCGGGCGCTTCTGCGCATCTCCTAGGACACGCTCTGCCGCCGCTCGGAGCTCGTCGCCTTGTGCCAAGATGACCTCTCGCCCACGGGCGATGGCGGCATGATCGCGCGCGTACGGCGCTCGAAGGCGGATCAGTTCGGCGAGGGGCGGAGCGCCTTCCTGCGGCCTGAGACCGTCGCATCCCTGCGCGCCTGGTGCGCGCGAGCGGGGGAACGTGCTCTGACCCCCGCCATCTCCTCCAGCCTGAGGTAGAGTCCGGCCCGACGAGAGGACCGGACCATGAAGCGATCGAGGTTCAGCGAGGAACAGATCA
>JAWLCA010000028.1:0-45637 GCA_041687395.1 Paracoccaceae bacterium
TTACGCACCGATGGGGGGCGGATCATTCGTGCTCCCGCGAAGCACTCATCCAGTTCACCCATCCCGATTGATACGTCAGCTCAACAATTATCACAGAGAACACAAGGTTACAACTCCGGAAGTCTCGTGACCAGAGAGCGCATCCGCTCCACATCCGGATGGACGTAACCCATGGTCGTACTGAGATTCGTGTGACCTAGCAAATCCTGCAGGGTTTTGATGTCTCCGTGAGCCGCCAGCAGGGTGGCCATGGTGTGCCGCAGTCGGTGGGGTGTCACGCGCTCGCCCAATGCTTCCGATAGCCGGTGAAAGAATCCCCCCAGCTGTCCCTCGTTCATCCGCGGTCCGCGGTAGCGCTTGTAGAAGAGCGTGACGTTGAACACCTGATAATGTCCCGCGGGCTTGTGGCCGCCGAGGTGCTCCCGGGTTTTCCGCTCCAACTCGGTGAGGTCTTCGATCACTTCCGGTGCGAGGGGCACCAGCCACTCCCGGTGGGTCTTGCTCGTTTCGGCCCGGATGTGCCAAGTCCCGGCCACCAGATCCACGTCTGACCAGCGCAGCTCGATAAGCTGACGTCGGCGCACCCCGGTGAAATAGAAAGCCCGAAGGACCATCGCCCAGAACCAGGTGGGCTGGAGGCGCTTCCGGGGATCTTCCTCATTCGGCTCTTGGTCCAGCCACTCAAGCGCTTTCCTTAACAAATCCGTGTGGACGGTCTTTTTCAATCGGTGACCGGTCCTGGCGGGCGGGACCTCTTTGAAGGGATTGGAACCCGCCCAGCCGCGAGCCATCGCATAGTTCTGCAGAGCCCGCATGTGGCGGCGGTATTTGTTCCAGGTCTCGGCCCGTGCCCGGGAGAGAATGCCGTTACGCCATAGCAGCACATCCTCGCGGGAAATAGCGTCTGGGCGCTCGATCTTGGTCTCTTCGGACCACCGTTTGACGACCTTGGTATAAGTCTCGGCGGTTGCGGGGCGGACGAGGTTCTCGATCAGGTACGCCTCCAGGAGCCGATTCATTGTTATGTCGGTCTTTGTCATAGCAATTCCTCTTTGCGCAAAAAAAGCGCGCATTCTACTGCAATCTGCCGGGAACCTCGTTTACAGGTACTTTTTGAACCAGTGGATAGCCACCCGGGTAAGCAGTCCGACGGCCACTGCGAACGGCGGAATGATTGTGGCGGGATCTACTGGGACCGGAGGAAGCAGGTAAACGGCCCAGAGGGCGAACAGGGTCGTCCACAGGGCCAGTTTGGCCCTGTGGTAGAGGAAGCCCGACTCCCGCCCGCCGCCCGTGCGTCGGAGGTACCAACCGACGACGCCGTCTGCCGCGCCACCGAGTGCAGCCACAGCGAAGAGCGGAAGAGAGACCAGTAATACGCCCATTCGCAGCCCAAGCAGCTGGACGCTCCAGTACATGGTCTCAAGGAGGGGCCGCAGACCGAGGCTTACCCGGCGCGCGGCCTCGTTCTGGTTAGCCTCGTGCTGGGGTGGCTGGGTGGAGGTCGCCAGGGCGTAGTCCAGGCCGGTCCACTCGAACGTGGTCCGGTAGGTAAAGCTTATGGCTTCGCCGATGACCCGGAGAGAGGGCGCGGCAGCCAGCTCTTCGACCCGGGCGCGTTCCCAAAGGACTGTTTGCCTCAGAGGCTCGATGCCGCGTGCCTCCAGCGGCCAGGGCCAGACCACGTAGGCGAAGTGGACCAGCAGGGTGAGCAGGATCAAAATCCCGGTCCAGAGGAGGAGGGCGAGAATACCGGTGCGGCGTTCGGTCACTGTTTGCCCCCCAAAAGTTGATTCATGTGCCCACCCCGTACCGATCGGCTGTCCAGTCTGCAATCTCATCCATGTCCTTGGGCAATAGCGGATCGTCGCCGGCCAGCGGCAGGCGGAGCTTGTAGAGGCGCCCGCCCTCGATGAGGGCAAAGGCCTGCCCTTTGGGCAGGCTCACCAGATCGGCCGGGGTGAGCATCTCCATCTCCATCTCCGTCTCGGTGAGGCGGTCTGCATTCTGGGAGACGAAGTCGACAGGGCTCTGCGGGTCGTTGTTGTCTGTGGTGCGACTCTCTGCGACCTTGGTGAAGACCCGCACCTTGGGGAGCTGGTCGGTGAGCAGGCAGGCGGTTTCCTCGTTGCGGACCCGCAGCATGATGATGCTGTTGAAGTTGCCGAACACCTGTCCGGCCTTTGCCCGATCACCGAGCCCCGCCTCAACATCGGAGGCGGTCTGGGTGTAGGCGGTGACCTGCATGCCCGCGCCGCCCGCCTTGTTCACCATTGGGATGAACTCCTTGCCGACGATTTCATTGAACTCGTCCAGGTGCAGGTTGATGATCGGGCGCCTCCCAGGTTCGCCCGGCAGTCCGTGGGCATGGCCGTGCTTGTAAAGCCGGCCCGCAATCGACGTCAGGTCGGCCAGCATGGCGTTGCCGACCGCGTGGGCGACCTCCACGTCCGACAGGGCATCCAGCCCCACATAGACGATGCCCCCTTCGCGGATCACCTTGTTCCAGTCGAGGATGGGGCGGGGGTCGTCGGTGTCGTCGTAGTCGGGGGCGATCAGCTCGCCGACGCGGCCCGAGGTGAGCTTCTCGATCAGCGGGAGGAGGGATGCGGTCAGTTTGTCGAAATAGGTCTTGTCGTACTCCAGGGTGCTCTTCAAGCTGTCACAGACCGGGTTATAGAGATTGCGCTCCTTATAGAAGGTCACTAGCGCCGCGGCATAGCGATCCCGGCTTTTCAGTTCCCTTGGCAGCCGCTTCGGAAAGTCCTCGTCCGCGACCATGCGATCCACAGTCTGCTTCCAGTCCTCCGGGCCATGGGCCTCCAGCCACAGTTTGTAGTAGTCCACCAGCAGCGGCTCGATATGCGTGACATAGCGGCCCAGGGACTTGAGATCCGGCTTGCGGCCAAGCCCCACGAGGGCTTGGGCGACAGCGTTTGAGAACCGCCATGCGAATTCCTTGAAGGACGCAGCATTACCCTGATTGGGCAGCGGTGAGGTCGTGCGGGTGGCAACCTCGGTGATGCGCGAGAACTCGCCAATCGGGTTGTAGCGCTCGCTCATCTCGGCGAAGCCAAGGTGAAAGACATGGAACCGGTCGAGTTTGCCGCTTCGCTTCGCCTCAGCGAACATCCGTCGCAAAAGGTCGATGTCGCCCTTGGGGTCGACGACGATCACCACCTCGCCCCGGCGGATGTCCTGCGCAACCAGGAGTTCGGCAAGGCGTGTCTTGCCTACGCGGGTGGTGCCAAGGACCAGGGTGTGGCCGGGGCGCTCAACCAGCGGCAGGGACACATCTTTCTCTTCCTCGAGGCCCACGCCGTGGAGTGCGGGATCGCCGCCCACGGGGGGGAGCGGGCGCACCGGATTCCAGGCCACATCGGCGCGGGTATACCGGACCAACGAGCGCAGCCGCCGCTGCTTCTCCCACTTTTCTTCCAGGGCTCGGACCATTGAATACAGCCGACCGGGCTCGAGATACTTTCTGGAGGCCGGGCTTCGGGCCTCGACAAGGCGCTGGCTATGCCGCTGGTCCCAGCGAAAACCGCGGCCGAGGAAGAGTTTCGTAGGGGAGCAGGGGATCTGCTTCCCTGCTAGGACATAATTCGGAAGCCGTCTTAGTCGGCGGCGGTAGGCCACCACTCGGGCGCCCTGTACAGCGCGAATCGCGCCGGCCGTCAGAAAGACCCCAGCCAATGCTGTCGCTGTGCCGGGGGTGAGCGGTGCAATGGTGTCCGGTTGCACGGCCAAAGCCGAAGCCAGGCCCGTCAGCACTGTCGCGGGCAGGAACTCCACCGCAGGCCGCAGCCGGTTGTCGAAGGGCTTCGTCACTGGGCCCCCTCCTGCATCTTCGGCGTTTGCCCATCTTTTGTGAGAAGACGCACCACGGGGTTTGGCGGTGGGAGCTTCACGCCGATAGCACTCTCTGCGCCCGGAATCAGCATGACCTTAATTACCGACTGTTTACGGTCTTTGGCCACGCGGCAGTTCCAGATGTTGGTGCCCTCTGGGGTTTTCTGGTGCAGCTTCATCTTTTGGAATCGCTTCTGAGCCTTGTCCCAGCGAACAGGGTCGAAATCGCGGAAGATACCGGGGGACACAAGGGCAAGTCCTTCAGGTAACACATGCAGGCGGGCGTTGACCGTGTTGATTTCTACCCGGCCGCTCGCGATGTTGTCCTTTAACCACGCGACAAAGCGTCGTCCGGAGTCCTCGTCGCTGTCCGCCGGGGGAATGTCGCCGCGCGCCGTGTTCGCACTCTTCGGAGGTGGAGAAGGTATTGGGCTAGCCTGGGGCGAAATCGGTGAAGTGGGCAGGTCGCTCTCCACGCGTGTTTCAACCTTCTGCGGCGTCTCGAAGTCGTAGGGCAGCGGAAGGTCATCAAAGCCATCGGTTGCTGTCCCAGGATCCGAGCGGGCGACTTCTTCAGCCGATTGTCCGGGTATGTCGGCCGCGACAGCAGACGCGGCGGTCTTTTCGGTACTGATGTGCGCCTTGCTTTGGTCGCCTGCCTCGGAAGGACCCGCCAAAGGCGTCACCGTGCCCTCGAGAGGCGCCGGACGGCGGTCGGGATCAGGCCAGAACAGCGAGGCCTCGATTCGCAACAACGTGAGCTGTTGGGCCCAGTCACCGATGCGTACGTCGCAGGTCCAGATCGCACGGTTGTCGTTCGGGACCAGTAAGCCATGCTGTTGCAGCTCATCCATCAGCCGGTCGTTCCTCGAAGGGACCCCGGTCTGTCCCTCGCGGGCCAGGTGCTCTTTCAGGGCATCAAGTACCCGCTTCGAGACCAGCCACAGGTCTTCGCCGGCAAGAAAGCCGGCTGCGCCCCGGCGGTTGAGGGGGAGTTCATCTTTGTCCAACAGGTAGCGCAATGCTGTGAGCAGGCGATCGGACAAGGGGCGTGTGCGGGCGGTCGGGAGCTGCACCTTGCGCCCGCCGGAGAGGTCTCGGGCAACCGAAAGGCCATCAGCCTTGGCCACAATGGCGCCCAAGGGACCTGCCTCTTCGTACTCGCCCATTAGCGTGGCAAGCCATGCGTCAAGTGCCTCGGGCTCACTTGCGAGCCAGCGGAGGCCTGCGGGAGGCATGACCTGAGCCGCCAACAGGGGAGCAAGCCGCTCGTGGCGTCGGTACCGACGCTTCGCAACGAACTCCACCTGGTAGTTGCTACTGGGGGGCATGGGGCCATCCATCGGCGACCAGGGGCCAGCAGCATTCTGACCCGCTCTGAACAGGGTGATGCGTTGATCGGCCAGTGGCTTGCCTACATCGTGCAGTAGAGCCGCGCTGACACAGGCGTACGTCCAGACGTCTTGCAAACGGGCGAGCTCCTCTGCCGACGCGCCTGGGGGGAGGAGGGCGCCACGGCGAAGCTTCATGGCCTCGAGAACGACCTCCAGGGCATGCCTTAGGAGACCCCCGGGTCCGCAGTGGTGATGTGCTTCGGACGCGGGAAGCTGTTGCACAAGGCCCGCAAAGGACGATAGTAGTGGATCGTAAAGAGTGGCCCAATGCATGTCCGGAACACCTACGACGCCACGAATGGTGACAATCAGGTTCGCATGGGCGGCCAACAACGTATTCGGCGGAGCGACCGAAAAGCGGTCGTTCCGAGGGGGAACCTCGGCTCGGGTACTGTCACGGCGGAATAGGCGGCCTAGCATGAGGCCACATGGTTCGCTTGTAGTTGGGGGTGGTCTAGAGGGAATTCGGACGAATCGGTGGAGGGATTTTACTCCCCTTCAGGGTGAGCTCTGTCCTTTTGAACCGAAAACGATAGTAATCGAACAAGGGTACGACCACATTGATCTTACTGATCAATCAGTCAAAGGGAGGCATGGCGTCCACAAGATGGTGGATTTGGATGGACCAATCAGCGGGTTTGGTTAGATTTGGATCCATGGGGTAGATCTCTGCACAGGTAGGTCAATGCTCTCCCCATGGAAAGAGCAACACCGAAGCTAATCAGTCGTGTTTATGAGTCCCCCAGCCATCACGCACGCATCACCTGATGCCTCTCCCAATGACTGCTTCTTTGCAAGTCCCTGTAAGCGCTGCTGATAGGACTCCCGTTTGCGCCGGATCTTCTCAGCCATTGCGCTGTAATGCTTTTGGTGGAAATAGGGGCCGAATCCCATGTGCTTTTCGGGAATGGCATCGAGCAAATCCAGGTTGTGCTTAACGCTCATCTGAACGGCGAAAGACTGAGCGCAGGTGTCCAAGATGATATTGGCCCACCGCAGAGCGCGTCTTTTCTCTCCGGCTTCGAGCAACTCAATCAGATATTCACGGGCTACCCGCGCAGCCACTCTGATTCGAACCCTCTCCCGGGCAATACGAGCAGCAGAGTAATGAAGAGAATGGAGGTTGTGCAGACGACTGGTCAGGCAGAGGGCAGGGGTCAATATTTTGACCTCGAACCCACCCTCCAGCGCTAGGCTGTCTAGGCCTCGACGAAGGTAGCTTTCAGGTACACCGTGCACGTCCGGCAGAAAATCAACAATTAAGGGGCGGGGCCTTCCATTGTCGTCCAACAATGGAGTGTGTTCCTCGGGAACCTCGTCGAGCAATATCAGGCCGGTTTGCGGGGTTGCGTCACCGGGCAAAGGGTAATTCGCCCGTGCTTTCCAAGCTTCGGCACAGCGGCGCACATCGTGCTTACGACCGAGGAAGTCCAGGTCATCGCTGGAGAGAAAGGATTCCTCTGAATCCGAGAGCGAGCCGGCCAAATAGCGATCCGCCCAAATACGGAGCGCTTGACCGCCGATTATCGCAATAGTATTGCGGGTTTCCTCATCTAGGGACGAAACAAGACGATAAAGAAGTCGATCGTAGTCAAGCAAACCGGATACGAGCCCGGCGGGCATCATCCGCCGGCAGCAAGCGATTCCGTTGCGCGATTCGCCTGCCCGGGATGCCGTTCTGCAGATCTGTCAAGTCTTTGAGCCGGCGCGATTCTTTCAGCTCATTAGCATCTGCGATCCTGTAACTGGCTTGTGGGGCCATGTCTTCTTCCGTCTCAGGGGACAGTATTAACAATACATGCAGTCCAGAGGCCTGTAAAGCCGACGAAGGTCATAGTGTTCAGACAAAGCGGAGGTGAATTGCCGAGCTCAGTAGCGAACTGGAGCGGCACGGGACTGTTGGTCGCGGCAAGCCCCGCTGAACTGCAAATAACTGCTTATATTTCCGGCGCTTGCACGGATTGGGTTGGGCTCCAAAGCCTTCTCATTCAGACCCGAAACCCGCTGGCGTGGTTCGAATTAGCAAGCATAGTGCCGGGTCGGTGGGGTTTCCACGTTACATGCGGAACTCCGTATGTGTGCTTGCCACCAAGTGGCAGAGCGGCTAGAGAATTCCTGGGTTGAATAGCCGTCGCGGGTTCGTCCGTACTCCTGCCGCGCGAGGGATAGCAGTGTCTGGAAAACGCTTTCCCGTGCTCACCTTCTAGCACCTTTGCGGAGCCCGCTGTCCGAAAGGACTAGGACTGTGCAGTGGGAGCTGTTTCCATCGGGTTATGAACCCTTCTGACGCGATTAGGCACGCTCCGGCGCTTGCTCTTGGGCTTACCCCCGGATTCTTGTGTTCGGCTCAAGCACCCCACGAGGACCACGCATCCATCCGACTCAGGTGAACCGCAGCGGTAACCGATCCGTTCCGCCAAGGAACTGCCTCGTTCACGTGGTGCTCTCCACATCCGAAGGCTTTCTGATCACGGGGGCGCGAAATCCAAAGATGCGGTTAGCGCACCATTGTGGTGTAATGTGGTGCAAACTGGTGCGCGGGTCAGGCCAATGAAGAAATCCAAACAATTCTCTGAACATACGGAGCCCCGAGCTAAGGTCCGAACGTCGGTGAGTCTACCGCATGTGCTCCATGCCGAGTTGGAGCGAATAGCGCGAGAAAAAAAGGTATCGCTTGCATGGGTCATTCGGGATGCGGCGGAGAAATACGTGACTAACAAGTGGCCGCTGCTATCGCAATCCGAGTTAAACGATGGATAGCGTAACCCCAAATAGACGCTCCGAAATTATGGGGCGTGTCCGTTCACGTGACACCCGGCCAGAAATGTTCGTTCGTCGGCTCGTACACCAGATGGGCTATCGCTATCGTTTGCACGCGAGAGATCTGCCCGGGAAGCCGGACTTGGTGTTTCGCTCCCGTCGGAAGGTCATTTTTGTCCACGGCTGTTTTTGGCACCGACACCCGGGGTGCTCGCTAGCAAGGCTGCCAAAATCGCGCGAAGATTTTTGGCGGCCCAAGCTCGAAGCGAATCGGCAGCGCGATATCAAGAATGAGTGCGCATTGCGGAATGCTAGCTGGGGGGTACTGACGATTTGGGAGTGCGAGCTCGTAAATGTTTCTAAACTGAAAATTAGGGTAAAGGAATTTCTTGATGCGTAGTGTCGAAATCTTCGCGGGGGCTGGAGGTCTTGCCATTGGCATGGCAAATGCCGGGTTTCAACACGCGGCCGTGGTTGAATGGGACCATTATGCCTGCGAAACCTTCCGTGAAAACCAGCGTCACTGTGCTCATGCTGTAGAGGGATGGCCTGTACACGAGGTTGATGCCCGGAGTTTTGACTTTAGCTCTGTCGGCTCCGATATTGCTGTTATCTCAGGAGGACCACCGTGTCAGCCATTTTCAATGGGTGGTAAGCACCAGGGGCAACGCGACGCTCGAAACATGTTTCCGGATGCCATTCGCGCGGTGCGAGAACTGATGCCGAAAGCATTTATTTTCGAGAACGTAAAAGGGTTAACTCGCGAAAGCTTTTCTTCTTACTTTTCGTACATTCACCTCCAGCTGCAGTACCCGGAGCTTTCCCGACGCAAAGGAGAGAATTGGAAGCAACATCGCGTGCGTCTGGAACAGCATCACTCGGCCAATAAGGGTGCCGCGACGTACAACGTGTTATTCGATGTGCTCAACGCCGCTGATTTTGGCGTGCCGCAGAAACGGGAGCGCGTTTTCATTGTGGGATTCCGATCGGATCTCGGCGCTCGCTGGTCGTTTCCGGAATCTACACATTCCGAAGAAGCACTGCTAGTAGCGAAATGGATTGACAACACGTATTGGGATGAACACGAGATCAGTCTAAAGAAAAGAGAAGGCGTGCCTCTCAGATATGCAAAACGGGTCGAGCTTCTTCGCTCCGACCCGTACCTCCGGGCGCACGACCGCTGGCGAACTACCCGAGATGCTTTGAGAAATCTTCCCGATCCTGAGGTTCACCGGGAAAATGGAATCCCCAATCATGTTTTCACGCCGGGTGCCCGAACCTACGTGGGGCATACGGGAAGTGCTCTGGATGAGCCATCGAAGACTTTGAAGGCTGGCTATCACGGTGTGCCGGGTGGGGAGAATATGTTCGTCAAGGACGATGGAACTGTTCGCTATTTTACCGTTCGCGAGGCCGCTCGACTGCAGACCTTCCCCGATGAGTACGAGTTCCATGGTTCATGGAGCCAAACCATGCGTCAACTGGGAAATGCGGTGCCGGTGACATTGGCCGAGGTCGTTGCTCGTTCTGTCGCGGCCAGCCTGAAGGAATGCTCTTAAAGCGACTTAGGCCGTTTTGGACCATAAGACATAAGGAATCCCATGACAAGCGAGTTCGACCTAACCCCCGACCCTCGTGTCCTCCAGATTCTCGGAGAGATAAATCTTGAACAGTGGAAATGCTTGGCCGAACTGATAGATAACAGCGTCGATGCTTTCATCAATTCGCGCCGCAATGGAACACAGGTCCAATCGCCTTCAGTGGCAATAAGTCTACCAACCCAGGATCGAGAGGATGCCAGCATAACAGTCCGCGACAACGGACCAGGTATGACACTCGATCAGTTGGAGAGGGCTGTTCGCGCCGGCTGGAGTGGAAACAACCCACTGGATAACCTTGGCCTATTCGGCATGGGCTTCAATATCGCGACAGCTCGCTTGGGTCTGGTTACTGAGGTATATACCACCCGATCTGGAGACCAGGAGTGGACGGGGCTGCGAATTGACCTCAACGAGTTACGCAGAACGCGCACTTACCAAACTCCTCGGCTGACCCGACCAAAGGCAGATGCTTCTACTCACGGCACCGAAATCAAGATTCTTAGACTGAAACCGGACCAGCGAGTTTACTTCTCGAAGAACGCCAACCACCAGAAGATTAGGAGGCAGCTGGCACGCGTATATGCTCCACTGCTACTGTCCAAAGATGGTTCGTTTTCCCTGCAACTAAACGGTCAGAATTTACAAGCGAAGCGTCCGTGTCACTGGGATCCAGATCGCGTTGTTCTGGGTGGCGACGGAAAACCAGTGCATGCAGTGGAGACGTTCGACTACGAACTTCCTTCGCGGCATTATTGCCTGACCTGCATGACCTCCTTCTCAGGGCCGCACGGTTGTCCTACCGGAGGACCGGACTGCGAGGTCATGGAGGTGAAGCGCAGGTTGCATGGGTGGGTCGGACTCCAGCGCTACATGCATGAGGAGGATTTCGGGCTCGATATCGTCCGGAATGGTCGCGTTATCGAAGTACAGAATAAGGATCTATTCGTGTGGACCGGGGGTGATCGACCCGAACGCGAGTACCCCATCGATGATCAACGCAACCGTGGTCGCTTCATTGGCGAAATCCACCTCGACCACTGCAGGGTAAGTTATACCAAAGATCGATTTGAGCGGGATGACACATCCTGGGCCGAAATGGTAACTCTGATAAGAGGCGACGGCCCCCTGCAACCTCAAAAGGCCCGTGCGCTCGGCTTTGAACCCCCAGACGCTCCGCTCTATCGACTGTTCCAGGCATTCCGGCGAAGCAGTCCACAAGGTAAGACGGGACGATGGTCCCGCATTCTCGCTGTCAAGAATAACGAACGCGCTATGGAAATGGCCGATCTTTTCCATAAGGGCGATCCTGAATACCAGACGGACGAAAAGTGGTATGCCCTCGTGGAGGAGGAGGATCGTGGCATAGTTGGCGCTACACCGACTGCCACCGGCCCGGGGTCCGCCTCGCCATTGGTTCCGGAAGGGTTTCTCGATGAGGGCGAACCCGCTCCGACAAGCACACAGGGCGCGCAGTCACAGCCTGCTGCCGATACGGCATCCGGTGAAGTTTCAACCCCTCCGACTCGACAAAAACTTCACGAATTATCGCGCATCTATAAGCACCCACTACTGAAGGTTGAGTTCACGGTTGAGGCATTCATTGTGAATGCCGACGATCCAGATCTACCTCGGAAAGCTCCCTGGACCCTAAAGATAGAGGACCCCGGTACTCGAACTTTCCTCTTCCTCTTCAATCCAGATCATCCGGTGTTCCGTTCCGTTACTATGACGCCGATGGATGCTGTTCTGTCAGAGTTGGCATTCAAAACGTATGAGTTTCTGAAGGAGGCAAGTCCAGACGCGGCGGTCTTTGCCACGATTCTTGCCGACTTCCGCAGTGAATATGCTGACGATGCCAAACTTGAGCCCAAGAGCATAATTGCATTCGCGGATAAGGCGCTCCGGGAAATTGCGCAATCCATAGTTGCTACCGACGATACAGAGGCGTTTCGTGCTCTATTTGCGGAATTGCCACAGTCGGCGCAGGAAAAGATTCGGAGGAAGATAGCCTCCACCGGAATGGCCAGCGCCCGGGTTGTGATTGATTCCGGGGAATTCCTTACTTATGCCGAGGCGCCCGATATTCGATTGTTCGTGCGCACGCATCCGAATCTGTTCTTCGACGGAAGGTTTTGGGCTCAGCCCTATGTGCACCTTGACTACGGTGACGAGACAGTGAACGACGAGGCGCGTGAGCGGGTGATGGAGCGGTACAGTTCGTACTTGGCTGACGCGGTTTGGCTAGCCTCACAGAGCCCCCGCGATATTGACCGTTGCGATCGGGACGAGCTGATTCGTGCGACGCTCTCCGTGCGCATTCTTGGCCAGGACGGAAACCAGTAGAATGGAGGGATACTTCCTCGACTCTCGACGGTTACTCAATGGCTCTTGGCGCGCATTTGAGCGGGACGTAGCGCGTTTGCTCGTCCAGAATGCGTTTGAAGACGTGCGCATAGTTGGTGGATCCGGTGATCGTGGGGCCGATGTTCTCGGGGTAAAGAATGGTCAGCTCTGGGTTGTACAGTGCAAGTTCACCAGCGATAGTTATCCCGATGCGCGTGCTGTCGAAGAGGTTATCGAGGCTTCGCGCTTCTACGAAGCGGATCGTTTGGCGATTGCGACTTCGCGTCCCTTCGGACCAGCACTAAATGCGGCAGTCGACCGGTGGAGTCGTCTTGGGATCCGGATCGAATCGATGCCGCCCGCGACATTGGTAGAAATGATGCGACGAAGCCCTGACTACCCAAGGGCACGGCGCGATTTACGCAAATATCAGGATGAATGCGTACAACTCTTAGGGGCTGCGTTGCGCGAAACCGGCCGAGGTCAACTTGTACTTGCCACCGGGCTGGGAAAGACCGTGGTTATGGCCGAGACAACTGCGCAACTTCTGCGGGATGGGGTAATCGATTCTGGGCGGGTTCTGGTTCTCGCAGACAAACGCGAGCTCGTTGAGCAACTGCAAAGGGAGTTCTGGCAGCAACTGCCAAAGAACATTCCGACTCACCTATTGCTGGGAGGCGAGCAGCCGACGTTTTGGGATGGTATTACGTTCGCGACAGTTCAGAGCGTCTTACCACGCTTGGGGAATTTGCCAGAATTCGGCCTAATTTGGGTCGATGAGGCGCATCACATCGGTTCGGAGAGTTTCCGTCGCGTCATCGACGAATTGAATGCCCCGATGGTCGGAGGAGCGACCGCCACTCCTTGGCGAGGTGACCGCTTCGACATTGACACAATCCTCGGACAGCCTGTGGCTAAAATCGGTATAGACGAGGGGCTTCGGCGAGGTTTTCTCTGCGAAGCGGATTATCGGCTGCTCGCGGACAACATCGACTGGGAATTCGTCAGAACGCGATCTAGACACGAGTACTCCATCAAAGAACTCAATACGCGTCTACTCATTCCGACGCGCGACGAAGAGGCCGCACGCGTTATTGCGGACACGTTTAAGACGGAATCGCGCCGCAGTCTGATCGTGTTCTGCGCTGGGGTTGAACACGCTAGGACATTTTCCGGAATGTTGCGCCTGTATGGCTTCAAATCAGCGTGCATTACTGGAGAGATGGATCCTCGGGAGAGGGAAAAGACCATGGCTGGGCTACGCCGGGGCACAATCAACGCTGTCACCACAGTCGACATTTTCAACGAGGGTGTCGATGTGCCGGATGTGGATATGCTCGCATTCATGCGCGTGACTCATAGTAGACGCATCTTCGTCCAACAACTAGGTCGAGGACTAAGGTTGGCGCCCGATAAGACGAAAGTCGTAGTGTTGGATTTCGTTAGCGATCTTCGCCGTCTCTCTGAAGTTATTGCCCTTCAAAAGTCCATCTCGGGCGAGCTCGAAAGACTCGATTTGATGGAACGAGTGGTCCAGTTCACAGACCACGGGGCAGGTCACTTCATGTTCGAATGGTTGCTCGATCAAGCCGATCTATTCAGTCGTGAAGGAGATTCGAAGTTGGAGCTTCCAGAGTTTAATTTTCCCATACCGGCACCTCCAGGAGCAGTGCAATGAGTACTGCGGTGCCTTCGGACATCAGAGACCGTATTCAAAAGAAGATCTGGGCGCAGGCGGATGAATTGAACTGGCCCAGGATTTCAGACTTAGAGCGCGCAGGCTGGTACGAAAACTGGTCGAAAGACAAGGATGTGGGAGGTGTACTTGCCCATTTCATGGACCCACGGAAGGTGCGGGTATATATAAAGGATTCGCTGCTAAAACCATACCTCAGAACAAGACTGCAGTATGCCTGGGAAAAAGTGTTGCTTGCCATTGATATGGATCATCAGGCTGCTGCGGTAACAAAGTCCTACGACAAACCGCACGGACGTCAATTATCCGATGGGAGGGTGATCTGCTGGGGAAATAGCCGGGATTGGAAGCTGGTTCTGATGTCGGTGTTTGAGCGCGCATATGGAGTGGAATCCGGTAACCCGTATGCCGCCGTTCTTCTGGAGACTGGAAAAACGTCACATGGTGAATTGCGGGAGATGATTCATGAAGTCGGAAAGAAGTTGGGACTTCATCAAGTGGCTTGGATCGACTAAGACGTTGCGCACCAGAATTCGATAGGCGGGCGGATTGGGGTTGCTTGTCCCACTCGGTTAAGCTGCAGCTTACTAAACTTATCTCCGACCACGATGCGTACTCGCACAAGGCGCCGAACTCAGGTCGGCTAACGGCGTGGGCGTTGAAGTGTGCGAAACGTCTTCAAGTCCCGCAAGAGCGGCTTGGTCCGGAACGGGCGCAGGCGTGCTTAGATTCGGCGACGGCGACCATCCCGCGATGTCGTAACCTAGAACGGCGTGCGATATAGAAGAACGAGGCACACGGAACATCTCGGCCGGTGTTGACGGCATCCAGCGGCTTGATCCTTCCGAGTTTCCGCCCGCAGTGACTCGCGGAAGGCCACGAAAGGTTCGGTAGCGGATGGAACGGCAGGTCGTTCCGTCGAAGGTGTTGTTCAGGTCGGCGGGTGAAGCATGCCGGTCTCCACCACCGGGGTCGTGTTGCTCCTATAAAATGAGGCCGCTTGGTTGAACGGCTATTCGGCGGGCGGTTCACTCTGATTGATCGGGCCGTCGTCGAGGAGCTCCCTTCTTTTTACAAGAAAAATAACCTTTTGAAAACGAATGTACATCCGCAAAATACGGCGCTGGAGCCACTTGGCCGCTGCCGATGCCGTCGTAGTCTCGGCCGAGGGAATCGCTGGCAACGATGAACCAGTGCGGTTGGACGACGCATCCGCTTCCGGTCGGCTGCTATACGTCGAGCGCGAGATCGAAGCGCGTCTGTTGGCATATCTGGATGACCCCGACGACGAGTCGGTCGTGCTTGTCGTGGGCGATGCCGGCCTGGCAAGACGACCCTCCTCTGGCGGCTTTCGCAGCTCTTGCAGGCCGAATGCTGGCTGGTAAAGTCGAGCTGGTTCTATAGTAATGCCGCGTCGGCGGCGGGCACGTACCCGAGTGTCAGTGAACTGGTCGCGGCGGCCGAACAGGTGGCCGCAGCCGGTACTCCTCCAGTGGTTCTGCTAGATACGGTGGACCTGCTACTGCACGATGAGGCCGATAAGGCGACGCTGCTGGAGCTGTTCGCGCGTTTGGGTGCGGTCGGTTGCAGGGTGGTGGCGACGTGCAGACCACAGGAGGCGCGCTTGCTCGGAGGGTTCGTCACGCGCAGGGAACGGCTTGGCGACTACACCGACGCCGAAATGGCGGCCGCAGTAGCCAGCCACGCTCGTCGTTGCTACCACCGCCTAGACGAAACTGAGTTAAACCGCCACATCGCCCGTATCGCGGGGGCGGTGTCTCGGGGACTCCCGTTGCGCGAGGTCTGCCGGACGCCATTGACCCTGCGCATGTTGTTCTTTCTCTATGCGCCCAACGAAGTACCCTACGAGATCGACGTTTTCCGTCTCTACCGGGAGTATTGGGAACAAAGGGTCCGCCGCGATGTCCGCGCCGGGAGCGGCCTGTCGGCACCAAAGCTGGCCGACTTGGAGGCAACTGCCGCTCGCGTGGCATTGGTTATGCTGGCCGAGGGTCGGCCGGAGCTGGACGAGTTCGTTGTGCGCGATGGCGTGACGAAGGCTGGCGGAACGCCGGAGGAATTGGGCGAGCTGCGCAGCCGCGGCATTCTCAACCTCTCCGGGCGGACCTACCGGTTCTTTCACCAGACGTTCTTCGAGCACGGCGCGGCGCGCGCCCTGTTACAGCTTGGAAAGGCGGGTGTGGATCTGCTGGCTGGTCGGGTAGAGCAGCGCGGGACGGACGTCTTCATCACCCCAGTTCTGGACCATCTCCTGTTGCTCGCCGAGCAGGAGCCCAACGCGTCCGTGCGGGACATTGCCGACGAGGTGCTGCTTAGGCTGCTTGCAGCGGGACCGTTGCCAGCGCGTATCTCGGGCATCCAGGTTTACGTGCACCGCCGAACGCTGCGACCGGGACACCAGTCTGCAATGCGGACCCTCCTGAAAACGGACGAAGAGGCTGTATTACTGAAGTACTTGCGCTTGGCCCACAGCATGCCTCCCGACCGGCGCGACGGCTTGTTCGAGGAACTGGAGCTGGTGTGGGAGACGCGCGGCTGGAGAATCCGCGAGGAGCTATTCGACCTCCTCGGGCGGCTGGCGGCGCAGAGCCCACAGCGGGTGCGGGCCTATCTGGAAGCCAGGGGTGTGCCCGAAGACACATTCACCCAGTTCGAACGCACCGGCAAGACCGAAGAACTGGGCAAACTGGTCTCTCTGTTGGATGCCCTGGCCGAGGGAGAGCCGCAGTGGTGTTGGTGCGTCCTTACCCGCGTCTATGAGCGGACGCTGCCGCTCATCCGCAGTCGAGATCTGCACCGTCGCATCATTGACATGGTGCGCCGCCACGCCTCGAGTTTCGGTGCCGACGGCATCGCGGACCGCTTCAGGATCGCGGTTGGAAACCTAAACGACACAGAGGGTAACAAGGGCACGCTGACGTCGTGCTTTGGCCGGCTGCTGGCCTACCAGTGGCAGGCCGGGGCGGTTCCTCTAGCTGACGTCTGTGAATGGATGGCCGGGGCCAGTCCGTTCCTGCATAAGGCCGCGTGCAACGGGCTTCCGGAATTGTTGGCACAGCGGGGAGGGGAGACGCTATCCGAGGCGTTCGCGCGGTATGAGGAGGATACGCGAGGGGAGGCGCGGGCCGATTGGGCCCGTATCACCTGGCCGATGCTGCTGAGCCGCCAGTTCGAATCCGCAGGCAGGCCCTGGCAAGATGCGGTGGATCGGTTACGTGGGTTGTTGGCAGAACGGATCCTCGCTGCGGGTTCCGATCGAGAACTGCGGTTGATTGCCGTCGTATTGGAGTACGCCGACCCCGAGGTGGTCCGCCTGCGCGAACTGTTCGATGCACCCTGGCTCGCCGACGCGCAGCCCTGGCTCACGCAGCCGCGCTTCGTGAGCGTGCTGGCAGCGGCGTACGCGGCGCGTCACCCCGGTGCTGAGTCGGCTATGGATGTCCTATTGCGCAGCTCGCTGGACGGTTGGAGCCGACCGGCGCAAACGGTCAGCAATGACTTGGCAAAGCTGGTCTCCCGTTTTCCCGTCCTCCTGGACACGTTTTTGACCCTCGCATGCCGTATTGGTGACGGGGTGCACGTGCGCCAAGTGCTGGAGAAACTGCCACCGGAACCACTGTCGCCAACCGTCTTGGCCCATGCGGACGAACTGCAAGAGCTTTCGCACCGGCTGTTGGACTCCTCCAAGGGGACTCTCTGGAGTGCGGGGTACGCTATTTGGGCGCGCCTACTTCAGTACGGTTTAGGAGAGGCCCCCGGTCCGGACGCCTTGCGCCTTTACTTCGAGGGCGAGCGCGACCCTAAAGCGCGAGCGGAGCTTTGCGCCGTGGTCGGCTGGGCTACTGCTCAAGCGCGTTACTCGGCCGATTACGTTGTCGGGCTGCTGTCACCGCTCTGCCACGACAAGGACCGGAACCTATCGGATAAGGCGTACAAAGCTTTGGTTCTCGCGCTGCGCTTCGCTGAGGGGGACTTGGCCTCCCATGCCGACCGCGTACTGGCCTTGGCGACACGCCGGAGCGATAGCATGGTACCGCTGAGCCAACTGGGGTACCTGCTGGAACGGCTGCTGGCCGGCTCCTTCGCGCAGGCGCTGGACCTGTTTTTGGCGCTACTCGATGACGCGGCAGCACGCAGCGGCAAGGCGAGCGGTCAGAGGGACCTTATCAACCGACTGCGAAGGCCCGTACGAGAGCTCGTGCGCCGTGCCCCGCCGGCGGACAGGGAGCGATTACTGGCTCGCGTGCCGGGGCTGGACCGGTTCCTTGGGCGGCTGCTGGTAGAGGCGTTCTGTCACGAATGCTTCGATCTGGTGACCGGTACCCTTAGGGAACTGCTCAGGGACGGCGCAGTGGACGCGGACGTGCAGGAGATCATTCGCCGCCACCTGCATGCGCGAGAGCGGACCCTCGGGAGCGAGGCGTGGCCGGAACTGTATGCCGCATTGCGCAAAGAACCAGCGGAAGCAGCGTCGACCGGGAGAGAAGCGCCTCCGGTCGGAGGCGACAGCCCTGTTGCTCCGACCGATGCGGAGAAATCGGTTTCAGTCTCCAGGGTCTTCATCTCCTACGCCCATGAAGATGAACGGCACCTGGCCGACCTGAAAAAGAGCCTTAGCGCGTTGAAGCGCGAGGGGCTCGTCAGTGTCTGGCAACACCACGACATCACCGCAGGTACAGAGCGGCCTGGCAGAATCGCAGACGAGTTAGAGGCGGCCGACATCATCCTCCTTCTGGTCAGCCCCGATTTCATCCACTCCAGAGACTGCTGGGACGTGGAGATGAAGCGGGCCATGGAGCGACATGCGGCGGGCACGGCACAGGTAATCCCCATCATTGTTCGGCCAGCGGACTGGATAAGGGCGCCCTTCGCTAGGCTCCAGCCCCTACCGCAGGGGGCGAAACCTGTCTCCCGGTGGGAGGACGCCGACGAAGCGTGGCTCCACATCATCGAAAGCTTGCGTCGCATCGTGACGGAACGGGCGGAGAGCTGTGGGACGGGGCGCGAGCGAGGAACGGGATGCTACGTCCCCGACCAGTAGGATCGACCCGATAGCCATATCCGCGTGGCGAACTCTCCCCCTAGTTATGAGATAATGGGGCGTACTACGGAGTCTTTGATGGACCGATTGCTGCGCCCCCTAGTTCTCGTTGTTGCCGACCCGGATGATCGGGAGCGCTGCGACGAACTCCACACTCATCTTCGAGCCCTCGCGATGGGGGACGAACCCTGCGAACTCGCCTGCAACCTCTACGTCGATCCAGGCGACGATGCCCAACTCGTCACTGCCAGACACGTTGAACGCGCAGCGGTCGTCGTCCCTCTCTGCAGCGCCAGGCTCCTTACCGGCCCCCTTGTCGAACGCATCCTCGACCGCGTCCGGGAGCGCGGCACCGCCGTCAAGGTCGTTCCGGCGAAGATCGCTTCGTGCGACCTGCACGGCTGGTGGTTCGCGCATATCGAGCCAGCGTGGCCAGCCCATTGGCCTCTGGACTCGAGGGACAACCGTGACGCCGCTTTTACCCGAGCCGTCCAATCGTTACGCGGAGTCCTCGATAAGCTCCCTGCGCCTCCTCGACCGGTCCCGGCGCCCATTGTGCCTGTCCATCAAATCAGCATTCTGACGCCCTCGGGCAGCACGGTCGACCTCGTACACGTTTCCAATGCCCTTACCAGCAGCCACCGAGACGCCGTGGAGCAGTACCGCGAGCATTTCCGGTGTGGCGAACGTGCCGCAGCCCGGGCCTCCATCGTTGCGCTGAGAAGCGACCCCACCTGGGGACTGGTAGACGCTCCTGTCCGGGCCGAGACCCTGCGGTTGATAGCCCTATGGCACATCCATGCGGGCGGTGACACCACCCAGGCCAGGGCATGGTTCGAAGAAGCGCGAGCTCTCGACCCGGCGTTCGACGAGGCAGGCACGCGCGCCCGCCTGGCCCTCGCTGAGGGCGATCGCGACGAAGCCTTACGTCTCTCCCGGACCGGCTCCACCCTGGGCGCACAACAGCTCCACGTGGCCCTCCTCCTGGAGGCACACCAGACGGAGGAGGCGGCCCAATATGTTGCGGCTATGTCGGCCGAGCGAGAAAACGATCCGGAAATCCGCCGACTCACTGCGTACCGACTTCTCTTGGACGGGGAAGTTGACCGTGCCCGAACCACGATCCAGGAAGTCCTCACCGCTCACCCGAAATGGCAGACCCTGCGTGAGGCCGCGGCAATAATCGACTTCTGGTCAAGCTGTGCGCGCACTGCACTTGAGGGCGAAGACCCTCTCATGCCCCGTCCCTTCCCCGTAGAGCTCACCCGCCTCGATTCCGAGTCGCGCCGCCGCCGACACGCGGCGGCCGCAGTCTTTGCCGACCTGGCGGAGGAAGAGCAGGACCCGACCGATCATGATCGCTGGCGGTTCTGGCGGTTCGTCTGCCTCGCTCAGGACTTCCCGCACGCTCCCGATGCGCACGAGGCGCTCGTGGTCCTCCTCGCGGCCGATGCGGGTCACCCGCTTGCCCTCGCCTGGGCCGTCGCCCGCGAGTTCACCATTGATCAAGAGGTGGCCTTGGACAATCTGGCCGCCGCATTTCCTGAGCAGCCCGACTACCTCGGTCGGATCACCATCCAGTGCACGCTACTCCTCGAGCAGGAGCGCTGTGCCGAGGTGGGGGCTCTCCTTGACACCGTCCGGGAGGCCTTCGAATCAGAACGGCAATCGGTGGCCTGGCGGCGCTGGCGCACCATCGCGCACGCGCGGGCCAGCGAGTACGAAGCAGCGGATGATGTCGCGAACACCGAGCCCGACCCGGAGTTGCGGCGCCAGAACCTCATTGCCGTACAACAGGCCCGCTACGAGGCCACTGGAGAGCGGGGACCGCTCCGGGCACTGCTCGAAGAACACTACGCGGCGACCGGCTCGCGTTCAGCCCTCCTGGAGGCCTGCGAACTGGCGGCCCAGGAGGGCGACTGGCTCTACGTCTACGAAAAGGCACCTGTCCTGCTGGGCGACCCCACACCCGCTCTGGTGCAGCTGGCGGTCCACGCGGCCTGGGCCACCGATCACCCGGAACATGTGCGCGGCTGGCTCGACCAGCACCAGGGCGAGTTCCCGGAACGCCGTTGGCCACCGGTCTTGGCCCGCCTACGCGTCCTTGCCCTAAGGCGTCTGGGGCTGTCGGACCCTGCGCTCGCGGCCGCCCAGGACGCTTGGGAGGTGTTCGGGGGCGCCGAACAGCTTCTGACCCTCTTTGATGAGCAGTGGCGCCAGTCCGACACCTCCGGGCTCCTCAACTCGGCTCGCCGACTGCTTGTTCTCCAGGACGCCCGACCGCTAGACCTTATTCGCGTCGCCCGTTTGGTCGCCCTCTACGAGCAGGATCTGGCCGCTCTCCTCTGGCGCCGCGCGGTCACCAATGACTCTCCGGATGACCAGTTCGTAGTGGAGGCCTTCCTCCTAGGCATAGAGCTTGACCTTCATGCCGAAACCCTCGCGCGCCGCTTTGCGGAGGTGGCCGGGCGCCCGGGGAGTCCGGCCCAACTTGTCGACATCTCCCAGTTCCACGCCTGGATGGCTGCGGAGCACGAGGCTGCGGCCGAGCGGCAGAGACTCTTCCGCAGTGGCCTATTAGGTCTTCACCTGAGGGGAGACGGGGTGGGCGGGCTCGCCCACGCACTCCTGACCACTCCGGCCGTTAACCGCGCCACTGGCCGACCCGCAGCTCGCACCCCCGTCTTTGTGCGCCACGGCTCCCGAAGTAGCCGACCCCTGGGCAGAGGGTATCACTTCCACGGGCGCCTCGCTCTCGACATCTCCGCGCTACTGGTGGCATATGACCTCCAGCTCCTCCCCGATGTGGAGCAGCACTTCGCCGGCAGGCTGTTCATCTCGCAGCGGGTGCCCGAGGCCCTTACCAACGAGATGGGGGCACTTGCGCACTACCCGAGGCAGCGGATGAAGGCGATTGAGCAGCTTGAGGCTTTCGTGCGCGCCGGGCACATCACGCTGTTCCGGCCCGCTGGCGACCCCATGGCCCGGCACGCTGCGGCCCACCAGAAATGGGCTCTTTCCCTCTGCGACGATGGGGGAGTCCTTGTGGGGAATGTTCCCGCAAAAACTTTGGAGTCCTCAGACGCCCCTCCGCCCGAGCACGCCGCTGCCCTCGTCCGCATCGATGCTGTCATCGACCATCTGGACCGCCAGGGCGACCTCTCCAGCGGCGCACCCCGACCGGAGCGCGCCCCCGAGCCGGAGCCCATAGGCCTGCCCGCTGACAGGGCTCGCATGGGGCTGAACCTGGAGGAGGCCCTCCTACTCGCCGAACGCGGACTCCTCCCGGGCATCACCTCCTGCTGGCGCATCGAACTCCTTCAGTCCGACTGGGATGCCTGCTGCGCCGAGAAGGATGCAGCGACCCGGAACCAAGAGACCTTTGTGCGCCTCAAGGGGCTTCAACAACGGTTGGGGCGCGGAATCCGGGCAAAGACCTACCAGTTCCTCCCGGATGCCACGCCCTTGCGCTCCTCCGAGGCGAACGCAGGCATGAGTGCTGCCGAGGCGACCGGCCTTCGCGACCTAGTCTCCTGGCAGGCGACTGCGGACGACCTGGTCTGGACCGAGGACCGGTGGCTGAGCCGGTACCGCACGGTACAGGGCGCCTCATTGGTCGGGCTTTTCGAGGTTCTTGGTCTCGTACTGCCCCACAAAGCTCGCGTTTCGGAGCGCAAGCGCTACTACGGACTGCTGCACTGTGCCCGCGAGAGTCACCACCGCTACCTGCCGCTCCTGGCCGATGAGATCACCTTCTGGCTCGACCGGGCGAAGGTGGTTGATGGACGGGTGCGGGAGACCCCCGAACTCGCCACGCTTCGGCAGTACTGGGCGTCGGCATTTCTGGAAGACGGACTCTCGACGCTCAACGAAGGGAACCAGCCTGGCGAGGCTCCTTTCGTGATCCAATCACAAAGCGCGATCACAGCAGCTCTAGGCAAACTGTGGGGCTCGCGCCGGTGGGCCTCACCCTCGAAGAAGCAGGACCGGCGGGCGAGAGCCGAATGGCTACTCACGAGCCTCTACACGCCTTATACCGCCTTCGCGCGCGTGCTGCCCGCGATGCGCAGCACTGAACATAAGCCCTTGGCCGGGTTCGACCTGGGAGAGCTCCTAGATACCTGCATCACGATCGAAGATCCGGCGAGCCGGGCAGACTACCTCAACTGGATCCAGTCCTCTTTCGTAGGCTTCCAGCTAGCCGCGGATCCGGATAGCGCCGTATCTGCGGCGCAGCACGTCGCGAAGTCAATGGCCGGCCTCCTCGACAGCTTCGGCACGAGGAGCCCCAAAGCACAGAGCGCCGTGCGGGACCTCATCGGTCGCTTTGTGCCAGACCTGCCGGACGAGGTTCGCCTGGAGCTTCACCGGGACACCACACTAATGAACCGGTTGAGGCTTACCCTCTTTACGGTCATGGAGATCGGCGACGCGGGGGAATTCTGCTCCGAGCCGCTGTGGCGAGCGGCCGAACTCGCGCTGCGCAAGGGGCACGCCGAACTGACCGATGCCGACGGCCGGCCTGCTCTCCTGACGCTGACCGACGAGGGTGAACTGCGCCTCGAGGCAGGCAAGAAATCGTTGGCGTTTGCGCACCCCTGGATTCCGTTGCTTCAGCCGCGACCGTTGACGGGTCCTTCGTTCCTCGTGGAAATGCCGGAACTCACCGATGGGGTGGACCGAACTCTGCCCGAGGTCGAGAGCGAACTCTGGGCCATCGACGACCCCGCCACCCGAATGGAACGACTCTTGGATATGGTCAGGTGCTCGGCGGCCCACCATTATGCTGAGGTCGAATCCCGTGCGCTGGCCGGTCGGTTGAAGATAAACGCAGCTGATCCCCCCGACGAAGCTGCCCTCCGACGCTTCCTCCGCCTTGAGCGCTACGACCCGGAGCAGTCCTTTCCAGCCAACTGGGATGCGGCCGCCGCCCGGATGCTCTGTGACGTGGGCCTGGCCGAGAGCCTCTGGCGTGCCGCTCTCCTGCCGGTTCCGGTACCGGCCGTCTTACGTGACGCCCTCGTGGCTCATGCCAGCCCCATGGCCGCGCTTACGATCCTTCGCCGCCGCGCCGCGACACCCATCGTCGCTCTGCATCTCCTCGATCTGGCGCTCAGCATCGCCCCGCACCAGCCGGAGGCTGCGCAGCTTGCCCAAGAAGTGGCCGAGCAGGTTGCCTCTGACCGTTTCGTCGCCGATGCCGAAGTCCTGCGCGCCCTCGCTAACCTTGCACGCCGCGCCTTCCGGCGCCACGCGACCTTCCGGGCCTTGCCGCTACCCGTCCAGCTCGCGCTCGTCTGGGGGCATGCCTCTACATTCCATGGCGTATCCCAGGCACGCGCGCCACTGGCTGACGAGGTGGTCATCATGCTCGAGCAGCGCACTGCGGCGCTCCCCTGGACCGACTTCCAGGAGGAGGGGCCCATGGCCGGCGACGTCTCTCATCCCGACGCGATCCGCGCCCCCGCGCTCCGCTACCACGGCCTCGGTGCGGTGCTGATGCGGCATCCGCCGCAGGCCTACAGCCATTTCGCCGCTCCGGTATCCCTCGCGGGACTGTTGCGCAACGAGCCTGTCGAATTCCTCTCCCTCACGCGTGAATGCCGCCACCTGACCGATGCTCTGGGGAGCTGGTGGGGAAAGGATCCGTCGCTGGCCCTGGCGCCCCTACTCGGCGCGGGCGCGGCCGCTTATGGCGTCGACGCCATACAGGAGGCGGCGCGAGGCTGTCTTGAGCGCCTCGAGACGGACCCCAACCACTACGACGCCTGGATGCAGCTGCACCTGTTGCGGTGGATGCCCGATTCGGTGCCGGAGTGGGAGCCCCAATGCCGCCGCGTCGCCGGAGCGATCGACCTCAGGGCACTCCTCGATCGTGAACCGATGGTCATGATGTTGTGTGCCCTTACCGCGCTTTCCTGGCGAGAAAACCGCGACGCCGCCGGCGAGGCCCTCGCCTCCGCCCTCGCGGCCGATCGCCGCTTCACCGAGGACACCGGGGCGGATGTGACGGAGCTGTGCACGTGCATCTTGGAGGTCGCCTATTCCCTTTGGCGCGGCGAACCCGACAGGCAGATCTTCGATACAGGGTTTGCTGCCCTTGTCGAGCAACTCTTTCAGGTCTCCCCCGTGCTGGCCCGGGTCTGCGCCCCCATCATGCTGGTCGCGCTTCGCTATGTGCCGCTCGCCCACTATCCTGCCGTCCAGCGCTTGGCCCTCGTCGCTCGCGCCAGTTACTGAACCTTGCCGCCCATGAACGACATCAGTCCAGCCGCTTCCTTTCGAACCCGGGGTGAGTTCCCGCTGGTCCTGGTGGTGGCGGCCCCCGACGATCGCGACAGATGCGAGCGCTTCCTGAAGCACCTGCGCCCCCTCGAAACGACAGGTTTGTGCCGGATTTTCTGCAATCTCACCTCCATCCGCCCGGGAGAGGACCGGCGCGTCGCGGTCGCCAACGCCCTTACGGCGGCCCGGCTCCTGGTCCCGCTCGTCAGTAGCAGCCTGCTCTCCGATGATGAGCTTCAACGCGACGTAATGGGGCCGGCCAATATCAAGGAGCGAGTCGGGCAGCTACGAGTGCTCCCCGCCCCCTTGCGGCACACCTCCTGGAAGGGGCAGTGGTTCGAGCACTACGAGCCAGCGTGGCCACACGCATGGACAGGGTCGGCGACCGACGAAGATAGCGCCTTTGAGCACGCCACGGATGCGATCCGCACCCTCTGTCTCCTGGACCCCCATTCTGGGACAATTCCGCCCAGTCGATCCCCTTTGAACGCCAGGACCGGAGAAAAGACAGTGAGCCATGCCAAGCCCGACATCTTGCTATTGTGTGCCCTCCGCGACGAATACGACCAGGTCCTCCAGGTGAGCGAGGGGCTCATCGCCGGGTGGGAGTCGCAGCGCATTGCCGGTGGATGGCTCGTCGCCGACGCGACCTTTCGCGCCACAACGGGGGAGCCGCTGACGATACGGGCGAGCTACGCCCCCCACATGGGTGAGGAGCACATCAGTGGCCTGTGCAGCAAACTCATGGCGGCAGGGCAGCCGCGATGCTTAGCCATGAGCGGGATCTGCGGGGGGCGTCGCGGGGACGTGCAGCTTGGCGATGTTATCTTCGCGGACATGCTGTGGTTCTACCAAGCGGGCAAGACAACTCTCGACCCGGATGGGACCGAGCAGTTCCTGCCGGATGCGTACCCGACCCAGCCCAAGCCCATTTGGGTGCAGCGCATGAAGGAGCCTTTCGTTTCGGGAGACTGGGTCCGGTTGCGCCCCGGCCTGACGATCGATCAGCAGACCGAGTGGCTCATTCTGGAACTGCACCAAGGGCGGGACCCGCAGGGACACGGGGAGAGAGCGAAGCACTGTCCCGATTGGGAGCGCGCACTGGCTCGTGCGCGAGAGTGCAAATGGATCACTGCCTCTCCCCCCTTTCTCACTGCGGAGGGTGAGAGCGAGGCGAAACGTCTCCAGTACGAACAGGACGGTATCGTCAAGCCGCGGCCGGACTTCGACACGCACGTGGGTCCTATGGCCACCGGAGGGGCGGTCATCAAGGTCCCGGACCTGTTCCCGCACCTCGCGGGCATGTTGTCAAGGAGAGTCCTCGGGGTGGAGATGGAGGCGAGCGCCTTGGGAGTCATGGGGGCGTATTACGATCTTCCTGTGGTCGTGGCCAAGGGTGTTACCGATTTCGCAGACCCCTACAAGGATGACACCCATCGCCACTTCGCGGCCCGCGCTGCAGCGGAGTGCCTGATCGCCTTTCTGCGCCGCGTGACCGACCTTTATCTTCCCGGCAGCGCGTCGCAGCCGAACGGGTCTGGTGCCGAAGCTACGCGGCTATCGCCACCGCTCACCGGGCAGCGGCGGCCCGCTCCACTGCCCACCGAATTGATCGAGTTCCTCGCGGACAACTACTACGAGGTCTCGAGTGCTCGCTACCTATGGCAGCGTGCTGGCGGCCGCCCGAGCGATGTCCCGAACATTACCCGCCCCCGCGAATTGTGGCACCATTTGCTCAAGATGAGCGCGGACGGTGCGACTGCGCCGCCCTCGGCACTACTAACCGAGGTGTTGGAGGACTACCCAGGAGCCGATATCATCAGGCAACATCTGACCCTTCTGGAGCAGTCGTAAAGGAGAAGCGTTGTGCACCTCGCACTCTGGGATAAGGACTGGAACAAGAACATCGCGGGCGACGACCAGCGAGCGCAGAAGATCTCGACGGCCATTGACGATCTCGTCGCGCGATTCACGGAAACTCCGACAGAACTGGTAGCGGCGACGCTCGCGGCGCTGGACCCCGATATTCCAGAAACGGAGCCCATGGGCCAGGCTGCGCTGGACGGGTTGCGTGCACACTGGCAGACGTTCGACAGCGTGTACGTCGACTTTCCAGTGGGCCTGGTGCGAGGGATGCTTTGGGAGGCGTGCACTCGCGCCTGCGCTGACGATCCCCTGAAAGCGGCCGTTGTCAGTTGGACTGGCCTTGACGTGCCGCGTTTGCGCCGACTTGGCAGCGAGGCGGCTTCTGTGCGTACAGAACTCGAGCAGCTGGCCCGAAAAGCAGAAGAGATTGCCCTAGCCGTACACGGACCGGCTACAACGCATGAGCCTGTAGCGGCATCCGCCAAACCTGCCGCGGCAGGAAACGGGCCGAGACCCTTCAAGATCGACCGCGAGCAATTACTGTGGCAAGTTGCTGCGACAGTGGGCCCGAATTACAAGGGCACGGCGGTCCAGACGAAAGCCACGGCCCCAAATCAGTACCTGCCGAGCAATCCTGGGCCTTGGGTGGAGCAGTATGTCGGTCGCATGAGTGATCTTCTCGCGGATGAGCTGGAAAGAGCCGTGGCTGCTGCGCAGAAGGACGTTGCCACTCTAACTGCGGCGTTTCGCTCGGAGATGGCCGTGAGCCTTGAAGCCGCTACGAAGCGCATAGACGTGCAACGTCGGCGCGAGCAGCTCCGGCTCGACGTACTGTGGTGGTCGACCGCGTTGTATTCACCAGCTTACCAGTGCAGCTACCGGGCGATGCCTAGCGAACGGGCGAGCGTCATTATGGCCTTCGAGTTGGCGACCCTCACGTCGGGCATTACACCGGCGAGCGTAGGCTATCTCCTCGCAGAGACTGTTCGCTCTCTCGCCGTGTCCCCCGAGCGGGTGTCTTTGCCCACGGTCTTTGATGTCCTTACTTCCGGTTGGACCGAAGGGGCCACGGAGTGGTGGGCAGAGTTCTCACCCCCGCCGACCGAGGGACGATGGTCCCTCCGCGACGCGGCTTTGGCTGTGGCGCGAGGCGAGGCCGACGCGGAGAGTGCTTTGGGTCGCGCAGGACTAGGCGATGCTCAGCTTTCCCTGCCTGACCTGGGGCATGGGATTTTCCGCCAGGAGGTCGCGGTCCGCCTGGCCGCGCAAGACTCGTGACGGGCCGTTGCAACCAGCCTGCGTGTGGGGCCGCTTGGGGGGAGACCTGCCAGGACGGGAACCTCCGTCTCGAGGAGTGTCCCCATTGGAACCAAGGTGCCTCAGACGAACCGCTCGACGCGGCCGCCACACCGACCCACGACGACTCGGAACGCGTTCCCTGGTCAGGAAACTCCCTTGGTCAGCTCGACGAAGGGCTCCTGTTCGGGGGTGACACGACCTTGGTCGGGGTGCTCGGCTCCCATGATGCCGGCAAGACGACACTCCTTTTGGCGACTTACTTGAGCTGCCTCGCCGGCCATTTGGTCGCGGGGGCCCAGTTTGCCGGCTCTCGAACCCTGGGAGCGTGGGAGGCCCTCGCGGCGTGGGTTCGCTTTGAGCACCCCCTGCAAATGCTCACGTTTCCGCCGCACACGCCGCGCGGACCGCACCGTATCCCGGGTCTTCTCCATTTCGCTCTGCGCGAGCGGAACCGTACCCCGCGCCACGTGCTTCTGGCCGACGCGCCCGGCGAATGGTTCACGAACTGGGCAGTCAACGAGCATGCTGATAACGCTGAAGGGGCGCGGTGGGTTGTCGAACGCGCGGATGCCTTTCTGGTGTTGGCCGACAGCGTGCGGCTGAGCGGCGAGGAGCGGGGATCGGCGCGCAGTCAGGTCCGGCAGCTCATTGAGCGGCTGGCAGCACATCGCCGTGGTCGGCCGGTCGCGCTGGTATGGGCCAAGGCCGACCAAACAGTGCCAGAGCCGATCAGCGACGCCGTCAGGCGAGCGCTCCACGAGTTCATTCCGGGCGCGCCGGAGTTCACGGTTACCCACAAGGATCCGCAGGGGATGTGCGAGCCTCTCAACCGACTTCTGTTCAGCGCTTGGTCTGCACCGGTCGCGCGTTCGCTTGCTGTACCGGTTGTCCACCACGACCCATTCCTCGCCTTCCGGGGTACCGCTGCATGAGCGCTCACATGTTAGTGTTGGGGGGACCGAACAGCGGCAAGACCCACTACGCGGGGCAGCTATTCGGTCGCCTGTTGCGGCGCCCGACCGGACGCCTTCGCATCCCTCCCGACGCGACACCCGCCGACCTCTCTTTGCTTGATGAGGTGCTAGCCTGTCTTGAAGATGGACGTGCTGCGAGCCACACGCATAGCGACACCCATGCTCAGCTTGTCCTGCACTTGCTGGACCAGCCGACGGGCCGCCGGCTTGACATAACGTGGCCCGACTACGGTGGCGAGCAGCTCCAGGCTGTGTTCAATACCCGATCCGTGACGCAGGCCTGGGCCGCGCGGCTACGCGCGGCGAATGGCTGGCTGCTCTTCATTCGCCTGGGTATCGAGCCGCGCTATGAGATACGTTTGGAGCATGCCCTCGACGGAGCGGGGGCGGAGGCGATAGCCACGCGCCAGGCAAACTGGGATCCCAACGCACGCTGGGTCGAAGTGCTTCAGATCCTGCTGCACGTTGCGCGGCACGGGACCTACTCACGCCGACAGCACCCTCGCTTGGCGGTCATGCTCTCCTGCTATGACGAGGATCCCACACCCATGAGCCCGCGTGAACGACTTGCGACCCAGCTGCCGATGCTCGCCGCGTTTCTCGACGCGAGCTGGGATCCGGCAGCGCTCTCGGTGTGGGGGCTTTCGTCCCTGGGTCGCCCGCTGACGGAGGAGAGTCGCGATCCCAACTTCATCAATCACGGGCCGGAGTACCAGGGCTGGGTCATCGGGCCTGAAGGCGGAGCCCCGAATAGCGATCTGACGGCCCCGGTCGCCTGGCTCCTCGGTCTCCGATGAACCGAGAACCACTCCGGGCGCGCTACGGAGCAAAAGACCGGGGGCACGCCCTTCTTCATTGGCCGGCCGGAGCTGGTGAAGCTCCCCCCGAACTCCTCGGGTTGACCGATCGCCCTCCCGGCCATCTCGCCCCCGGGGAGGTGTGGGGCCCGGCGGTGGGATGCGGCCCCGTTCGCGTCTGGTGGGCCGTTTGGCGGACAGTGCCCGACCCGAACGCCGGCCGGTCCGGCATGGTGCAAAGCGAAGTGGCCCTCTGGCCCCTTGAGGAGGTTGGTGCGCTCGATGATCTGGCGCCGGCGCTCGCAAGCCTTGGGGCAGATGTTGTCCCATTGCCGCAAGGCGTCCTCGAAGGTGCCTTCCAAGCCCTCTTGGACATGGCTGGGGTGGACGCGCGCCCCGTCTTTTCCAATCTGGAGCAGTGGCCTTCTCTTCTGGCCTCCGTCTGGAAGCACCTGCGGCCGGAAGCACGTCACTCGTTTACGGCGCGAACTGCCTTGACCCCCGATGCCGAGGGACACGGCCGCCCGCTGCTGTATGCCCGGCCGCCGTCGCGGGCGGCGGACTGGGCGAATAGCAAACATAAACTGATCGTTCCGGTTCCCCTGCAGGAGTGCCAGGCAGCAGTCCGGTTCCTGCTGGGCGACGGTGAGCCAGCCTTGGCTGAGTTGGTCAAAGCCTGTGCCCCGCTTGAGGGCTTCCGCGCCCTGGCTCACGCGCAACGCGCAGCGCAGGCGCTTGGGCGGATGCGTGCGGGCGACCCATGGGAGGGCGCGCTCCCACTGATCCGTGCGCTCGCGGTTCTCGCCCCGCGCCCCGACCGAGCGCAAGAACTGAAGAGCGAGGCTTGGGGCGCCATCGCTTCCGCGCTGGGCGAAGCGAACGCAGGACGTGTCTTGGCGCTCGCGAACGTAAGCGCAGAGCCGTTCCTCGGCGACGAACTGCCGCGTGCCCCGCTGGCGGCGTGGGTCCGAACACGCCTCGCCGACCTCGCCTGCGGAGATGGCACAACCATCGCGCAGCGTGCCATTGATCCCGCCGTACAGGGGTGGTGGCGTGACGCTGTTAAAGAGTGCATTCGCCAGGGGTTGGCCGATCCAAACCGCGTTTGGTCCACTGCGGCGATCGTCTGGATGGGGAGATCCGACCTCGTTCAGCTTCTTGACGAGTGCCTTCCATCGGGCGAGCGCACCGAGCAGCGGCTTACCGCCTCACTGCCGGATGCTCAAAGTGCCGAGGAGGACCTGTTGCTAAAGCACGCGGAGCGACGGGGCTGGTCTCGATTCCACGCGGCGGTCCTTCGCAGGGAGTTCTCACCGCGCGAAGCACTACGGCGTCAGCGATGCTTCCCTGGCGAGAACCAGGGGCTTCGCGATCTCGTTGAAAGCCTGCCTGGGGTCGATGTGCTCCAGGAAGCTCTCGAAGCGCCAGATGCGCGGTTTACCGCAGTCCTAGCAGCGCGTACCCGTCGCGAGTCGCACCTGCTGGCCACGCTAGACCCAAAGGAGGGCGGCTGGCGTTCGGTGTGGCTCGCGCACCTAGAGGCTGGGGGCGCACCATGGCCTCCCGGCGCCGATCGAACCCAGCTCGCAGCCTGTCTGTTGGATACTGTTCTTCAACGCGCAGCGGACGCAGACACGCTGGTGCGCTGTCTTGCTAGCGAACTCGCGGAACCCGCCTGCCGTCATCGCGGGCGCGCCCAACTGTGGAATGCTCTGTCTTCGGAGACGCTCCGCGCCCTCTTGCCCGGGGTGGCGCAGTGCTTCGAGCGCGGTCTCACGCCGCATGCTGCGCCGCCAGAATCTACGTTGCGAGAGGAGATCAAACGGCGCGCTACGCAAGGGACCCCGAGTGTCGATGTCGCACTGGCGCTTGTGCGCTGGGACGAGGCGGATGAGCAGCAACTCGTGGCCTGGCTCAGCAGAATCCACGCTTACCAGTGGGAATGCGCTGCATCATCCCTGGGCCAGGAGGTAAACAGGCGTCAATGGCGGTTGGCGGCAAGTGCGCTCTACCAGCGCAGAGTGACCCTAGCTGTTGCCGAATGTTGGGACCTCTTGCCCGCCTTGGAACGCTGGTCGGCACAGCTCTCCCATCCCCATCACAGGATGGTGTCCCACGAAGACCATCTCAAAGCACTCGCGGAGTTGGGGACGAAACTCTATGAGCAGAACGAGGGCATCGCATACTTGTGGGATCGCGCCGGAGGCAAACAGGGGCAACTGGACTTCCGCGGCCCCGCTGCCGTCCAGTGGCACCGACTAGTTCGGAGCGCAGACGATGGTGCGCTACCCGACGGGATCCTCGGGCTTGTTCGGGAGATGCTCCAGGACTATCCGCACAACAAACAGCTAAATCGCCTTGGCACTGAGCTCAGGCCCCGGCGCTAGTACCGTTAGAACCGTAGCTTAGGTGCTACCCGCTCCCGGTGTTTTTCAATATAGTCGTTTGTGATAGTTGTTTGTGCCGCAGCAACGCGGTTTGGCTGGCTAATGCCCTGCGCTACTTTATGGACACGCCAAGTGAGCGTGCAACCCGACAGGTGCCCCGGTTGGGGCGTTGCTGCCCGCAGCCTGTGGGGCGGAACCCGAGGGGCGCTAGCTACCCTTTTCCTCTTCCTTGGCAGCGCCCCTGGGCGCCGCCAAGGCCCTTTCGGGTAGAGCCCCTTCCCGTTACGGTCCCTTCCCTTCCAAAAGACCCTTTGCCGCTCTTTCCGTTCGCTTCTTTTGGTTTGTCTGACCTGGCGCTTCAAAGAAAGCTCGGCCGCTATCGCCATCCCCTATCGGCTGCTCCTCCAGCGCTGAGCGCACAGGGATAACTCTTCCTGCAATGAAACAGATCTGGGGAGGACTGGATCCAAGCTCCCTTTTACCCGCATCAACCACACCTGCGAAGGCGTCCCCTGCTGCAAATCGGGTATTTGCGCCCCGGGCCCAGCTACATTGTTTTGGTCGGCCGCTGCGTGGACGCTGGTTGCCAGGTGAAAGTCAGCTGACTCGGGCCAAGGCCCAACAGCCCAACTTCCCCAGCACCTCACCTACTGAGACCCTGTGGTTGGCAGCGCCTGCACCACGCCCCGAGGACACGAGGGGGCGGAGGTCGAGACCAGAACAGGTGGCGAGAGATAGCGTCCGATAGCCACTAGGCGCGGCGTACCCCCGGAGTGGGCCGCGTTTGGGCCGTCGCAAGGCACTGGAATCCGATGGATCGCCTTCGCCGACCTCGGTTTACGGCTCATCGCGAGAGCCGCTCGGATTCAATTGCCCGGTGCAACCTACGATGGTTGACCTTTCTGCCTGCATGTTCGTAATCTTTAGGCGCCCGCATGACTAGCTACATGGAAAGGAGTCCTTAGATGCTTACGATTTCACGCCGAGTTGGTGAGTACCTTACGATCGACCCCTCTGATGCCTTGCCGCCGGAGATGACGATAGGCGAGCTGTTCGCCGGAGGCCCTGTCGTGATTGCTGTTGTTCGGGGTGGTGGTGGCCAGGTGCGCCTCGGCATTGAGGCGCCAAGGGAACTCAAGGTGCTTCGGTCAGAGTTGCGCGAGCATTCGGCATGAGCGCTCGAGGATGCAGCGAGGCCGAAATCTCGGCCAGATTCACGGTTGCTCCACTGTAGCATTTCCCCTGTCGTTTCCTGCAGGTCCGCCCTGCTCGCAATCTATGTTGTCCGAGGATCGTGATCTTCCTGGTTGCGCTGAAATGCTTCTTCTGAATCGTTCTGCCCGAGCGGAAGGGGTTCGACGAACGGTTTGAGCGCAACCGGAAGATCTCTTTGAGCAAAGCTCGCGCACCTTCGAGCACACCTTTGAGGGTGCGTGGCGAGCGCTGGACCGGACGCAAGAACGGGCAAGGGCCAAGATGGAGCAGTTTCGCCGCAGTCCTATGCCGAACAATGGAAAAGACGGCAATGCACCACCCGACGGTGCCGGGCACTGATGCTGGACGACAAAGATGGAGCGGGAAATGCAAGGCAGAATTGAGTGGTTCTCAACAGAAAACATGAAGCTCGTGTCCCAGTTGCTTTTGTCAGGTTTGCTGATGGTAGTGGGATTGGAGGGATGCACATATCGCCCTGCAGTGAAACCACTATCTGCTGGCACTGAAAAACAGGCTGGACAACTCCGGTTTCCAGCGTTTTTCCAGCGATGGCTGACCGAAAACGACGAGGTGCACAGCCAGGTCATTCGCTATCCGTATGACCATTGGAAAACACGTGTCGGGGGAGCGGCGGTTTATAACATTCCTCATGAGGGAGTGGCTGACACAGTTAAGTCTGAGCTTCTCAAATTGCTTGACGTGTACTGCCAAGCCAACGGATTTGGCGATATGGGCGAAATTAGTTTTCCCAGCGATACCGATGGGGGGATTGGAGGAGAGGGGTGCCATGCGACAGAAGACATGATTGCGGCCGGATATGCGTTTGAATCGACATACGGTCGCGAGCCCTACACGCTACGGATCTACGGCGAGTCGGACACACTTGAGGTCAGGGAGCGGATCAAGAAGGCGGAGCAAGAGGCCGAAGAGTTCAACCGTGAGCAGCAAAGAAAGAGGTTGCAGAAAGAGACCGAACGTATGCGCACGGACCCAAGACTCAACGAGCTTGTTAGGGTGAACTTGGCATCATGGCGCACCAAAGATATGGCGGATTATGAGTTGATGCACCCCGTCATTGCCAACACGCGGGCTGTATTCACCGGACGTATCCGTGGCATAAGACCACCGATGGTACTTGTAGAGACAGGTTACTTCCCCAACTGGAATGGAGGGCGAGTGTGGGTTCCCATGGAGTCGCTTGAGGCTCCCCGTGAGTGGGACAGGTGATAGATTTTCGTCAGCGTCAGCAGTGGTATGAATGTTCCTAAACATCCTTGCCAAATGGATGCAACGCCTTATAGGCCAATAACCCCGAGGGCGGAAGACAGGAGCCGGTCCAGTGGCTGCTGATTGTATGCTTGCGCCTGATGTGGGTGGCGCATAAGCTGAAATCACCTGAAGACAAATCGGGAGAAGGATCGCCATGTTCGATGCAGAAACTTTTGACGCGCTGCTGGTGCTGGCGTTTCTGGTCGTAGGGATTGGGGTGCTACTGAATGGCAAGCCACTGGAGCATCCGGGATCGAGTGAGCGTGAGGAGAAGCGCTATAGCCTTCGCTATTCAGAACTTCCTGGTAACATCAATTACGAAGACTAACCTATGGGGCGGCGGACTCAAGGGCTGCATTCCCCGGGTCATTGCTTTTCGGCTTTTCACTCCTCGCCATCCTTACTTGTACGCCTAGTGTAGGCCTCCAGGGGACTCGGCTCAGGTGCCGGTGCTGTCCGGTGGGCGAATTCACTTTCCTCGCGACCGCGGGCCTCCACCCCGGGCGCCTGGGCCCGGGTCTCCTTCACCGCGTCCCCGTCGATCCAGCGGCCCGTGAAGTAGTTGGCGTATTTCTCGCTGTCCTGCTCCAGGCCCGCGCCAATCTCGGCCCAGAGGGCCCGTTTCTCCTCGATGGGGGTGTCGGGTGAGAGGAGCCTGTCCTTGGTATCCGCCAGCTGTTGGGGGGTCTCCATTCGGTGGTACGCCGACGTGGGCTGGTTGGCGAAGAAGTTGCTCATGTCGGGCGTGGATCCCTGCAAGTCCTCCAGGTACTTTTCCAGCTTCATCACCCGTCCGGCCAGCGCCGCCTCGAAGCGCTTGTCGTCGAGTTCCTGGCGTCCCGCCTCCAGTTCGGCCCGTCCGGCCGCCAAGGCGCCCTCGACCCGCTGGCGAACCTGGTCGGCGGGCTCGGTGCCCGGCAGCGCTCCGGCTTGCTCCGTGACCTCGCCGGCGCGCCCCGCGTGCAGGGCCTTGACGTCGTCCCCGCTCGGCAGCCGCCCCCGTCCTTCGCCGTACAACTGCTCGGTTTGATGCTTCGCCTCTTCGGCCCCGAAGGCCTCCCCGGCTGCGCCGAGCGGGTTGCCGGGGTTCCACCCGGCGCCCAGGGGTTGGTCCATAATCGCCCGCAGCTCCTCGTCCGATCTGCCCTCCAGCATCGCCTGTCCGAAGGTGCGAATGGCAAGGGGGTCCCTTCCGGCCGCGCGGGAGACCCATTCACCACCCCCGAGTGCAATGGCCCGGTTCAGTACCATGCCGGTGAGGTCTGCATCGCTGTTCATGCCGGACCGCTCCAGCCTCTGCAGGGACGCCTCGATACCTGTGACGTGGCTGAGGGAGGCCGAGTGCTCCTCGCGCCGGGCGGTCGTCTCGCCCACGGCTGCGTCGATCCCGGTGCGGAAGGTGTCGTCCCGGCTCACGGCGGTGTGATAGCTGTCGGAGGCGCGCCAGGCGTCCACCAGGTCCATGACGTTGCCGATCCCAAGCGTACTCATTGCGCTCTTGGCGTCGTTGTAGGCATTGGTGAACTTCTCGGTGTCCGAATCCTTCCACTGCTTTTCGCCGCCGTAGCTCGCCTTGATAACCTTGAGCGCGCCACCCAGCTCGAATCCGGCCGCGGCCAGGTGGGCCACCGTGTGGGCCTCTTCCTTGTCGATCCCGTGCTGCTGCTCGATTCTGCCCGCCACCTGCTCAGTGCGATTCAGCGCCTCACGGAGCTGAGCCCCCTCGCTGCCCTCGAACGCGGTGCCGGACTGCGTCCCCTGCCCCCGTTGGTTTGCCAGTGCAGTGAGATCGCGCAGGGACGAATCCACCGAGCTGCCGTAGCTCGTGGCGGTCTGCTCGGCCGCCTGGTGGGCCTCTTTGAGGGCGGTTCCCTGCAGGTACTCCTTCGCCTGTCCATAGGTGAACTTGGCCCCGATGTCGGTGGCTAGGCGCTGCACGCCAAAGACCTCCCCGTCACGGGTCAGCGTGTGCGTGTTGCCATGCGCATCTGTGTACTGGGCCCCTCCGTAGTTCATGGTCGGGCGGGTGTCGTGTTTGAACATCCCCGTGTTGTACGCCCCGAGGTTGGCGAGGTTGATGTTGCCAGTGGCTGCGGCCGCGCCGGCCTGGCTGGCCGCTCCCTGAGCGACGGCCGCCACCTGGGAGGCCATCTGGGTGAGTGCCATCTGTCCGCCCGAGACCAGGCCGTAGGCGATGAGCGGGATGGACATGCCCATGTAGCCCGCGATGATGACGGTGTCGGCGTTGACGGCTGCCAAGCCGGAGTGCGTAGCCAGTGAGAGGGCCTGCCCCCCGATCTGGGCCGCAGCCGCGGTGGAGGCGGCCTTTGCGTGCAGCATCATCAGTAGGTTAAGAATGGCGTAGAGCGGGGCCCAGAGCTGGAGCCAGACGATGTTCTTCAGATAGACGAGGAAGACCTTTACCCCGATGGGGAGCATGAATACCAGGAAAAGGAACGGGAACATCCCGTACAGGAGACCCTCATAGACGTTTTTGAGCAGGGGCAGGAATTTGGCAGCCAGCTTTCCCATGACCGCGTACACAGACCGCTGCTGGGCCTCCGCCTGGGCGAGCGCAAAGTCCTGGGCGGCGGCACCGGCATCGGCTGCGGCCGCGGCAGTGCCGAAGCCCCGGCGGAAGGCATTGGCCATCATGTTGGCGCGGATGATGTCCCCGCCGGACCTCGATATACCAGCCAGATAGTCGTAGCTCACCGGCAGGTCGGCGAGGAGTTTCGCCTTGGCATCGGCCATGGTCATGGAGGGATTGCTCCGCTTGCCGTAGAGGCTCGCGGCGCGGTTCTCTTCGGCTTGCCAGTCGCTCTTGAGCACGGTCTGGGCCCCGTTTTGGCAGGCGAAAATATCCCGTGTACCGTCAGTGTACTGGTAGGAGAAAGCGCGCGAATTTGGGGCGGTGTTTGTCTCTATGAAGGTCCACGTGTCCTCCGCTTCGAGGAGGTCCGTCCAGCTGTACCTGCCGAAGAGCACGTCATAGAACACGCACTGGCGCATGAATTCGCTCATGTTGGCGGCCACCCGGGCGTCGGTGATTTCGTACTGCGAGGCGGCCTCCACCAGGGTTGCACCGAACACGACGCCGTTCTTGTGGTACTTGAGATCGTCCGGCAGCGACATGACCGCCTCGGTGTTGCGGGTGAACCAATCGCCAATCTTCGCGGTGATGCCGGCGAACACGCCCAGCCCATAGGGGACATTGGCGACCACGCGGGTGTTGTCGGCGTCCAGGCGGTCGACGATGGCCACATTCACCTTCGGCACGAACAGGACACCGTAAATGAGCACAAACCAAATCAAATAGCTCCATTCGACCGGGCCCCGGTAGAGGGCGGCCTTGGTCATGACCCAGAAGAGGCCGAAAATACCGGCGAGCCGCATCAGCGTGACGAAGTTTCCGTCCCCCATCAGCGCGACTACCGCATTGAAGATCAGAGACAGGAACTCGCCATTGCCGTAGGTGTATATCTCCCAGGTCGGCATCACTGGCCTCCAGGGCCAAGGGGCCAGGGGCGGAACAGACGAGTGAACCAGGACCCTTCGAGCTGGGTGATGAGCCGGCTGGCCTGCGCGGCATCAAGGCGCTGGATGCCGTGGCCGCGCAGTTCGATGGCAGGGCGGTAGCGCTCCCGCATCCCTCCGGGGTTGTCCTGCCGCGATACCGTGGGCTGCGTCACCGCGAGCTGAAAGACGTAACTCGTCGCGAACGATTCCAGGCGCTCAAACAGATCGTGGTCCCAGTGGGTGAGTATCTCTTCCCCCCGGTGGGGAGGGCAGGTCTCGAGTTGTGTGCGCAGCGAACTCATTAATGGCACCTCACCGCAATCCTTTGGCCCACTGAAACGACCCGGCCAAACCTGGCGACATGCCGGAGACGAGCATGCGCTCGATGGTCATGGACTCCTGCATCATCTGGATGGTCTGGTTCACCTGGGTCAGCTTGGAGCTGTGCGCCCGCTCCAGACGGACTCGGGACTCGCGTACCTGTTCGCGAAACTGCTCGCCAATCTTTTCGGGCAGTTGTAGCTGGCGTGCTCCCTGTTCGACCGCGGCGGTGAGCGTTGAAAAGTACTGGTAGAGAAGATCGAGGGCGATGGCATCGGCGTACGTTTCCTTCCAGGTATCGGCATAAGCGGAGCTGTAGGCCGTTGCCACGTTAAGCATCTTGTACACCGGCAGGGAGGTTTCTTTGAGAAGGTTGAGCTGGTCGTTGGTCAACCCCTCCTCCGTGTACATCCTGTTGATCATCCCGGCGAGGATATCCGACACCCGTTTTGCAAAGCCCCTGCTCGCGGGGATGTCGACCATAGTGTTTTTCACATCCAGACACTCAAACTCGCCCGTGCCGTCCTGGCATTTCAAAATCTCAACTTCTCCTCCCCGCAGGAAGGCCCGCAAATCGTCATCGGAGAACAGAAGCGGGGGAGGCACCAGTTGAGGGCTGATCGGCACATTCGGGTCTGTGCCAATGGGGTAGACGACCGTGCCAGTAAGAGACATGACCATTTCCGCCAGCTGCCGGTCGCCCGAGGTGAGGGAGAGCTTCTTAAGCGCCCGCCAGGTGATATTGCCGTCCACCAGCAGCTCCTTGTACTCGGGATTGGCGCGCGCGGCGGCAAGTGCCGTGGTCTGTTGGCCACCGGCAGCACACTCCTGGCGGGCCGACGCATAGCTGCCGAACAGGCTGCCGGAACCGATGTTCTGGCACAGTGCTTTATTCGAGGCCTCGGTGTGCGGCAAGGTCGCCCCAAGGAGGTTTGCGGCCGCCTCGCAGGAATTGATGCTGGCGTTGTTGATAGCATTCGCCATGTTTTGCATGTCGTTGATGAGCCCGTCGAGTTTGGGGCTGATCGTCGACAGGGCCAGCTTGAAGGCCAGCCCACTGGCGTTTGACCCGATGTTTCTCATCGCGGCGACCAATTGGTCCGAGTCGATGAAACTGAACCCTCCGGTGAACAGGTCGATACCCCCACAACCTGCCCTCATCCTGGGCGTCTGGATGCTCATGAGGTTGTAAGTGCGAGTCGGAGCTCGGGCGAACAGATTGCCCCCAGTGTAGTAACCGGCAGTCTGGCCCTTGTAAGCCCCGCCGGGGGTGACGTTGGCGTTGAGGCCGATGCTGTTGAAAAATCCGTTCAGATCCGAGCTGATGTCGGCTCTCGCGGGCCCCAATGCCAGGCCAAGGGCTGCGGCAAATATGATGTGCTTGGGACGCATGGTGGGTTCCTCAATAGTCCTCGCCGGGGGCTGTCTGGGTCAGCACGTAGATCCGCTCGGCCAGTTCATCGACGCTCATGACCCCATTGCCCACCGGGATGACACTCCGACCGTTGGGATCGACCAGAAATACACTGGGCACGGCCTGGACCCCGAGCTGCGCGGCCACGTGTGTGTCAACGCGTGGAGTGGGGTAGTCGGGCAGCACGCCACCGTCCAGACTGACCGGCAGCACCTCGATGCCGTATATTTCTGAGAACTGGCGCAGTATCGGCCCGAACGTATGGCAGTAGGGGCACGATCCTTTGAAGAAGAAAAACAGGCCGTGGGTGCCCGCTATTTCGGCCACGGCCCGTGCCTTCGATGCCTTCCGCTGATCGTGATACTGCTGCACAGCCAAGCTCATCGTCGGACGGCGGAGGCTGTAGTCGAGGCTCGGGTCTTGCCACACCGCCCGGCGCCACACATCGGAGAAGAGGGCCGACTGGTCCAGTTGCCATTGATTCAGCCGCAGGTACTCCTTCACGTTCTCCGTGGTCGGTTCGAGCACCGCGCGGGCCTCCGCACGGGCGATGGCTTCCTGAATGCGCTTTAGCTCTTCGAGAGGGTCTGCCGTTGCCCGCGGAACGGGCAAAGTTTCGGCTTCCTCGGGTTCCCTGGTGGGCTCTGGGTCGTGATACCAGAACCACCCCTCTGCCTGGCGGCCGAAGTAGCCTTGACCTGAAGCAGGCGCAGCCGGAGCACCGAAGGTCATTGCGAGGAGCAGGAAAGTGACGGTCCTTTTCATGGCAGGAGTTGGTGTATTCGGTCGGTCAGGCGATCCCTCAGCTCCTCCTGATCCGCCTCCGGTGCGGAGGCCATCACGTCGGCGTAGAACTCCGACAGGTCCATCGCCTCGAAGTCCAGTTGCGCAACCTCCTCAGGGGAGAAGCCGCCGCAATCGGGCGATTGGGCGCTGCCCCAGCCGCGCCCAAATTGGATGCGACCCTGCTCGGCGATGATTCGGGCAAGCTTGGAGCTGAAGCAGCAGTGGCTCTGTTTGGTAACGGTGCAGGTGCGGGCGGTGCGGTTGGAGCAGTACGAGCCCACGTAGTGGCAGCGCTCCGCATTGCGGAGCTCTGCAAGCAGCTCTTCTTCGAAACTGCACTCGAGAACACCCTGTTTGGCCCATCCAGAGAGCGCGCAGCAGTTGTGGGCGCCGGAGAAGACGGACACGCCGCACCGGTGGTCCTGACCCTTGAAGATCTCCAGGTGGTCCACGGCGAGATCATCGGCTGTCGCCTGCATCACAGAGAGGTGTGCAGCGGCTTCACCAAACCCTGAGTTTGGAGCGTAGCCCGCATCGAAACAGTCGCCCTCAAGGCAGAACAGTTGTCCGCCGCAGTCCATCACTTCACGAGTATCGGCTGGCAAGGGTGAGGAACACTCGTAGATCTGTTCATAGGTGACACAGATACCTTCGATGTAGGTGATGCAGCGGGAACCTGTCTGTGCACACCCTTGTGCCCGCAGTTCGGCACAATGGGTGTCCTCCTGCAGACCTCCCCCGAGACATTCGTATTCCGACTGGTAGCGCCAGCACTCCCTATACACCTCCAGGCCCTCGAACACCCGCGTCTCCGGCCCTTCGACGCACACCCGCGACAGGCGGGTGCAGTCGGCCGCGTCGGCTGCGCCCGCGAGAACGAAGAGAAGTGCAGCGGCGGGAGCTCTCATTGAGATTGGGCCTCCAGAGCCGCGCAACCGTCGTCCCAGGTCTCTTCGGTGATGGTATGGAAGGTGTGGGGCCTTTCGAAAGTGAGAGGAATCTCCCAGCCATTGACCCCAGTTTGCGTTGCTGGAGCAGCCAGGCTCGCACATGCGAATCGAAACCCATCTGGCTCATGGATAGAAATGCCAATATCCCCGCTGTAACACCACCCCTCACCGGTGGAGTAAACCGTGTAACACTGGTCAGCAGGCAGCGGGCCTCCCCCGACACCATCTCCAGAGGTATCATAGGCTTCCAAAGAGCTACCGACGTGCTGCCCCGAAGGGCAACTGTATACCGGTGACCCGAACGAGAACGTGTATCTGCAGTCATCGCCTGAGCATCCGGACCCCGGCGCCACATAAGCTGGAAGGTACTTGCAGCTGGCGCTATACCAAACCGGTCGGAGCGTGGTGATCAGCATCCACTCGTCCACGGTCATGCCCAACTCGAATGGATACCAGTCCGTACACGCCCCGTTGCCACCGTGCGCGTGGACACGGAAGCGTTGCCGCCCGTCGCCACGTGGTTCGCAGTAAGCCTGGGCATACATGATGTCGATAGGATTCCCATTGTGAACAGTGCCCTCAACCCACCAGGTCCCGGCCGGGCAGCTGCTCTCCATCTCAACGCTGATGTTGAGCCGTTCGTCACAGGTTGCAAATTCAGATGGCCTGTTTTCATAGCAGCTTTCATTGACGGACGGCCATGGCGTTTGTAGCGAAATGGGCTGGCACTCGGAGTACTCACCCTCTATGGCCCCGGCAATTGCGGCGGCGCTGGCTTCCACGGTTGCCGCCCGCTGAAGCATTGGGTCGGTCTCGGGATCGATAGTGTACTGGGGGCGCATCGTTATCCCGTCGGTGACGGTCTGTGCCCCCTCGTTCTCCGTGGCCGCATGTGCCGCCGCCTCCTCCATCGCCGCGGAGTCGCCGTAGTAGGTGGTCTCTTGCGGCGATGCGTTCGCGAAGCCTGGCACGACGTCCTCCGGCGGAAGACTGCCGGCATCCGGCATAGCGGTGTTGTTTGCGAAGGCCTTCCCCGCTTCGAACGCCTCGGCGAAAGTGGTTTCGGCCACAGTCCGTGAGGTGCTGCACAGCAGCGCAATCAGGAGTGTGATCATCCCGCCCTGCCGAAAAACACTGTTTGGGCGCACGGGGTTCACTTGCCCCCCCTCAGCCTTGCCAGTGAAGCATTGGCGCTCCTCCTCGCTTCGGGATAGCGGCTGGCGATGTATTCAAGCGTGTATTCAAGGGATACGTCGCCTGCCACCAGTACATGCGAGGGTGTCGTATCTGGACAGACCCTCAGTCCTTCGAGGCACACCCCTGCAGGTGCCAACACGACAGCGGGCACCTGACGGACATTGAACCGGTCGAACAGACGGGGATCAATCATGCCCCGCGGCGCATCCCCGGCCTCGCCGTACAAGCCCCGCAGAAACTCCGCCGTGGCCGGAAACCCGTCCCCAACCACACCCCGCAACACAAGCGTTGCCGAGACGGCCCGGGCTTGGTTCGCAAGCCGGCGCAGAGACTCCCTGGGCACTGAGGCGGAAATGAACACCAGCAGCCGTTCGTCTGTATCTTCGAACCCGCCGGAGGGTCCCTCCAGCGCTTCGTAGCGCCTCGCGAGCGCATCGATGTCGATGTTGCCGAAGCTCAGCCGCTGTACTCCTCCGAGGCTGGATCTAGCGGTAGGCAGCACACCCATGACTGCGTTGCGCTCCGTCTCGACGGCACTGCCGTGCTGCAGGCGAGCCGCGTCACCAAGGGCCTGTCGGGACTCCGCCGTAGCTGCCTTCACGGAGGCACGGGCCGCCTCCAGAGCCGCTACCTCCTTCTCCCCCGCCCAGGCCCGAAGCGGAACCGCGGTGATGAGGAGTGCCATGACGAGAGTCCCAATACTGCGGGCGCGCATTTGGATCAGTTGCTCACGCAGCATTTTCGCTTCCTCCAAATCAGGTACCCGAAGTCCTCCCCTTTATAGGGAAACTCCTGGCCAAAGGCGGTGGGTACGTCACTGGCTCCGAATGCGGGACATTGGCGGGGAGTGGGGTAGGTGATCTGGGTGCGGTACTGGCTCTTCTTGATGAGCGGCATCGGCAGGTTGCCGCAGTAGTTGCTGGTCGTGTCCCACGCCAGCAGCTGGCGGTGCATCTTTGCAACCAGCCGCTCGGCCAGCAGTGTGGAGGCCATCACTCCGCCGGTCTGCTCCGAGGTGTGGCCCCCCATGGGGTAGAGGGACCCCTGGCAGCCGGCGCACCAGAAGAGCACATCGAGGGGAAGCCCGGCCGTTGCCGCTACGCAGTCCGCAGCACACGCCGCCTGGGCAATGGTGTTCGCGAAAAGCGCGGCCTCGGGCCCCAGAATGAATGCAAGTTCATCATCGCCCCAGAGCGGGTCGAACTCGGTGATCCATTCGACGGAGTAGTTCCCTCCCCCCGAATAGCTCAACTTACAGGATGAGTCCACCGTATTTCCAAGAGACTCCGCATAGAAGAAGTTTTCGTAGACATGTGCCTGATAGAAGGCGCGCCGATCGCCGCTGCCGGGATCCCCGTGGGGATGGCCCGCAGGCGCGCGGACGCCCGGGTCGAGCTCGAAGCCCAGATTGGTGAAACAGAAGGGGGCACGGGTGATGTCCACCAGCCAGACAGGTTCCCAAAAGCTGAATACGACACCGTAGCGCACGTATGTCGGGGGCGGTGCGGGGCAAGCGCACACGCCGGGTTCGTCGATTACCACCGGCAGCATGCACGGCCAGCAGATGTCGGTGATGGGATTGATGAGGCGACCCTCGCAGGACTCTGCGAGGAGTGCGGAAGGCGAGATCGCCGACATTACGAGGGCGAAAATCGCGCGCGCCGAATTCATGGGACCACCACCTCGTCGATGCGCAGCCGATCCCCTTCCTGGCGCACCAGGGCGGGCACCTGCCGTATACCCAGCTTCTCCGCCAGCAGGCCTTTCTGATCAAAAGAGAGATGTTGCTTCCACCGGCGCATCAGCTCCAAGGGCGCTCCGGACACGAGGATGGGCTTGCCGCGCCACTCCTCCCCTGCCATGAGTGCCTCCGCCCACGCCACCTGGTCAGGATCGTCCGCATCAAAGAAGAGCAGTTGCCGGGACAGCGCCCGCCACTCGAGGGGGTTGATAATGGTGCCGGCCGCATGAATAAGCCTCCCCTCCTGGTCGCGCAGGTCGTAGGGGACGGTGATGGAGGGATCAAACCAGCGCGTGGCAGGTTCGCTGGTGCGGGGCAGCCGCGCGCCGGGTGGGCGCTCCGCATACCGGCGGGTCGCCTCGCGCCGCTCCGCCTCGAGCCGTTCCAGTCCCCCGTCGGCGAGTTGGGCCGCGACCCGCTCCTGCAGCCAGACGATAAGGTCCGGTTCAATCACCGGGTGGACAGGGCCGATCACGTCAGCGGCCGCGATTGGCCGGGCAAACCACACGAACAGCGCCATGGCCGCCCGGCTACGGAAACGCACGGGCCCGCCCCACGATCTGTTCGCACCCGACCCAGCCGATATCGGCGTAGCGGCTGTCGTAGCCGTCGGGATGGGGCGTCGCCACGAAGTAGCGGCACGGGGGCAGCACCCCTGTGGGCCCGGGGGTGAGGGCCTGCCCGTCGCGCGCGAGGGGCTTGGTCACCGCAGCGGCCTCGCCATTGACGTAGAAGGTGTTGCCCACATAGCTGACCTCGTCGCCCGGAAGGCCAACCAGTCGTTTGACGAACAGGCTGTCGGCCGGATAGTAGCGGTTGGGCCCGGGACGGAAGGCGATGAAGCCGCCCCGTTCGGGTACCCGGCCGTCCTTCTGCACCAGGAAGAATGCATGTTCCAGACTGCCGGTG
>JAWLCA010000029.1:0-44190 GCA_041687395.1 Paracoccaceae bacterium
CGTGCGATCGCGGGCGGGCGATGGCTTGCTCATGCCGCGCGTCTAACGGCATGGATTCGCGAAGTGAATCCTCTGTCGTCAGAGATGTGCAACAACGCCGCGGCAGAGTGAACGCGACGAGAGAGACCGACGATTTCCCCCGATGCTGTTCGGCACGATGGTAACGTCATTGAGCAGAACTCAGCGCATTTGTCCGGTCCATCGAACTTTGTTTCGAGAAGTTACCAGATTGCATCCCGCGCTGCCGAGTGGGCTTCAGGGGTTCCACGGCCGGACACCCGCCTCATCCTGCACCCGGGTCGGCAGACCCATGCGGTCAAGAAGGGCGAGGAATGGTTGGGGATCCAGTTCCTCTACGTTGACCATGCTGCCAGTGTCCCATGTTCCCTCGGCGAGCAGGAGTGCCGCCGCCACCGGCGGCACACCGGCCGTGTAGCTGATACCCTGGCTGCCGACCTCGAGATAAGCGTTCCTGTGATCGGCCACGTTGTATACGAACACCTCTGCGGGCTCGCCGTCTCGTGTGCCCTTCACAAGCGTGCCGATGCAGGTCTTGCCGGTATAGTCCGGCGCAAGGCTCGCCGGGTCGGGCAGCACGGCCTTCACGACCTTGAGCGGCACGACCTCGAGCCCCTCGGCCGTTCGAACCGGCTGTTCGGATAGCAGCCCAAGGTTCTTCAGCACAGTGAACACGTTGATGTAGTGATCGCCGAAGCCCATCCAGAACCGGACATCCGCCCCGGGATAATTCACGGCCAGGCTGTGCACCTCGTCATGGCCGGTCAGATAGGCTTTCTGCTCTCCAACGACCGGAAGATCCCAGACCTTGCCGACCTCGAACATCTGGTTGGACTGCCACGCGCCATTCTGCCAGCTGTAGACCGTGCCGGTGAATTCCCGGAAGTTGATCTCGGGGTCGAAATTCGTGCTGAACCACCGACCATGGCTGCCCGCGTTGATATCGACGATGTCGATGGAGGAGGCCTCGGGCACGAATCTGTCTATCGCGAAGCGCGCATAGGCGTTCACCACGCCCGGATCGAACCCCACGCCCAAGATAGCGGTCACGCCCGCCGCCTTGCAGCGGTCGCGACGCTTCCATTCATGGTTGCCGTACCACGGCGGGGTCTCGCAGATGCGATCGGGCTCTTCGTGGATCGCGGTGTCCAGATAGGCCGCGCCGGTTTCGATGCAGGCCTCGAGCACCGGCATGTTCACGAAGGCCTGCGCCACGTTGATCACGATCTGTGCGCCTGTAGCGCGGATCAGGTCGGCGACGGCAGACGTGTCGCTCGCGTCGATGGTGTGGGCGAACAGCCCCGCTCCCTGCCCCTCGGGCCGCTTCATCGAGCCCTTCTCGCGCACCGACTCAAGGATCGTCTCACATTTGGCCAGCGTCCGGCTGGCGATATGGATGTCGCCAAGGATGTCGTTGTTCTGGGCGCATTTGTGGGCCACGACCTGGGCCACGCCGCCCGCACCGATGATGAGGACAGTCTTTTTCATCGCTTGCACTAAGCTCCTTCCAGGATGGGCCTGCGGATCACGACAGGGCAGACGCGAAGTCGTCGTACCCGAACTCACGCACCAGCCTCTCGTTGCCATCCATTTCACGGATCACGATCGCAGGCATCCTGACCCCGTTGAACCAGTTCTTTTTGACCATAGTGTAACCCGCCGCATCCTGAAAGCTGAGGCGGTCGCCGACCTTGATCGGCGCGGGAAAGCGGAACTCGCCGAAAATGTCGCCGGCAAGGCAGGACTTGCCGCAGATCATCCATTCCTCCGGTCCGGCGTCGGGTGCGACCTTGGCGTGCTGCCGGTAGATCAGAAGATCCAGCATGTGGGCCTCGACCGAACTGTCGACGATCGCAAGGTTCTTGCCGTTCCACAGTGTATCGAGCACGGTGACCTCAAGCGTCGCCGCGTTGGTGATCGCCGCCTCGCCCGGTTCCAGATAGACCTGCACGCCGTACTGGTCGGCGAACCGCTTCAACCGGTCGGCCAAGCGGTCGAGTGGATAGCCCTCGCCGGTGAAGTGGATTCCACCGCCGAGGCTGATCCAGTCCATCTGCCGGATCACGAAGCCGAAACGCTGTTCGATCAGGTCGAGCATCGCGGCAAAGCGATCGAAATCGTCATTTTCGCAGTTGTTGTGGAACATCAGGCCCGAGATCATGTCGGCCACCGCCGCGACCGCGTCCGGGTCATGCTCGCCAAGACGCGAGAACGGACGGGCAGGGTCGGCCAGGTCGAAACCCGATGTGGACACCCCGGGATTGACCCGCAGACCGCGCCGGTGAGTGCGGGATTGCGCGTCGAACCGCTTCAACTGGCCGATGGTGTTGAAGATGATCTTGTCGCTGTGGGCAAGAACCTCCTCTATCTCGTTCTCGGCATAGGCCACCGAGTAGGCATGGGTCTCGCCTCCGAACTTCTCGCGACCGAGTCGCACTTCATAGAGCGAGGACGATGTGGTGCCATCCATCCAGGGCGCCATGAAGTCGAAGACCGACCATGTGGCGAAGCACTTCAGCGCGAGGAGCGACTTCGCCCCCGACTGCTCACGCAGCCAGGCGATCTTTTCCATGTTCGGCAGAAGCCGTGCCTTGTCGATCAGGTAGTACGGTGTCTCATGCATGGATCTCGGCTCCCTTCCGTCGACGGTGTGCGGCCTAAGCCCATGAGCCCTGCGACACAAGAGATATCGCGACCCGGAAACGGGTACAGCCTGATCCGCGGCACCCCCGCAGGCATCAACTCCGGCGCGGGGGGTGACGTGGCCGTTGACGACGGGGTTACGGCCGTTGCCAACAGCTGGTATCCGCTCCATCGTGGCGGCAGGGTTCGGCCTAGGTATGTCAATGTACTCATCCCAATGACGCACACATGGTGCGGTAGAAAAAATAGCGGGAGAAAATCATTCAACGCCTCGGGTCAGGACCCATAAATCCGCTTAAGGCGGCACCGGCGGCATAATTCAAGCTCGCAAACAGAGGGGGCATGACGAGCGGGCGTATCTGGCTGACCGACGAGCAGATGGAGCGGCAGCGGCCGTTCCTTCCAAAGTCCCGAGGCAAGCCTCGGGTCGATGACCAGCGGGCTTTTATCGGGATAATATACATCAAGAAGAACGCGTTACAGTGGAAGGATGCGCCTTCAATCTACGGTCCACCCAAGACGCTCTACAACCGGTTCGTCCACTGGTCCCCCATGGGCATGTTCGCCAGGATCTTCGTCGAGTTCGCCCAGTCGGTGCCAGATGGCGACGTGATCATGATCGATCGTACTCACCTCAAGGCTCATCGCACGGCGGCAAGCCTCTCAAAAGGGGGACTCGGCCGCGGGCCATCGGAGGACCAAAGGTGGACTGGACTCGAGGCTGCACATGGTCTGCGACGGACTGGTTCGGCCGCTGACCTTCTTCCTGACGCCCGGCCAGCTGAGCGACGCGAAGGGCGCGCTGGCGCTGCGGGATGCCCTGCCGCCCGCCAAGATGCTCCTGGCTGACAATGGCTATGATGCCGCTTGGTTCCGTTAAGCCCTTTAGGACAAGGGGATTGCAGCCTGAATTCCAGCCCGTCGCGGGCGCAAGAACCCCGCCGGCCATGACCGAAAACTCTACAAGCAGCGCCACCGGATCGAGAACCTCTTTGCCGGACCGAAGGACCGGCACCGCATCGCCACCCACTACGACAAGTGCGGCGAGACCTTCCTCTCCGCCATCTGCACCACCGAAACGGTCATGTTCTGGTTGTGCGTCCTGACCCGAGCAAAACGCCGTTATTCAATTACCTATGGCGAATCGCTGGCAGCCCGTAGGGGAATCGAACCCCTCTTTCCAGGTTGAAAACCTGGCGTCCTAACCGATAGACGAACGGGCCACTCTTGGCGTGGAGCGGTGTTTAGGGCAGGGCGCTTTCCCGTGCAAGAGGGTTTCGCCAGAAATGCGCTACGAAATTCGGTCTGTGGGCGTCATGCCCGTGCCGCATCGTCCAGGCGCAATTGCACTGTGCTGCGGCCGTTCCAGTGGTTCATTTCCAACCGCCCGGCGAGGTGGAAGCGCATCCCGCCGTGCGCGTCCATCAGAGGCCCAAGCGGGCCGTCGAAGGCACCGAAGGCGATGGCGTTCAGCCGCGGGCCTGTGCTGTCGCCGAAGCTGAAACGCAGATGCGATTCCCCGATGCGGCGCGGGTTGCTGATCGACATCGCGGGAAAGGCGAAACGGGGGGCGGGTGCGCCCTGGCCGAAGGGGCCGGCGGCCTCGATCTGTTCGATCAGCGCCGGGGTGGCCGCGCCCGGAAGCAGCAGCGCATCAAGGCGCAGATCGGCGGGGCCGACGGCGCCCGCGCCCTGTTTCTCCAGCAGATGCGACAGGCGCTCCATCGCGGCGTCCATCCGATCCCGCGCAACTGTCAGCCCCGCGGCCATCCGGTGCCCGCCGCCCTTCAGCAGAAGCCCTTCGGCCGCGACGCGCTGTATGGCGGCTCCCAGGTCCACACCGGCGACGGAGCGACCCGATCCCTTGCCCTCGGGCCCGTCCAGGCCGATCACCACAGCAGGTCGGTTCGTCGCCTCCTTCAGCCGGGCGGCGACGATGCCGACCACGCCGGGGTGCCAGCCCTCGCCCGCGGCCCAGACGAGGGGGGCGTCCAGTCCGCGCGCCTCGGCCTGCGCCATCGCTTCTTCGCGCACGCGGGCCTCGATCTCGCGGCGCTCCGCGTTCAGGATCTCCAGCCGCTCGGCCAAGGCGCCTGCCTCGGCCGGATCCGCGGTCGCCAGCAACCGCGCGCCGAGGTCGGCGGCGCCGATCCGGCCCCCTGCGTTCACCCGCGGGCCGAGCACGAAGCCCAGGTGATAGGCCTCGGGCGCGCGATCCAGCCGCGCGGCATCGGCCAGCGCAACGAGGCCGGGCCGCTCGCGCCGCGCCATCACCCTCAGCCCCTGACGCACCAGAGCACGGTTCACCCCGATCAGCGGGGCCACGTCGGCCACCGTCGCCAGCGCGACGAGATCGAGCAAACCCATCAGGTCCGGTCCGGCGATCCCCACGGCCCGAAGCTGGCGATTCGCCTCGACCAGCATCAGGAAGACGACGGCGGCGGCGCAGAGGTGGCCCAGATCGCCGCTTTCGTCTTGCCGGTTCGGGTTCACCACGGCCACGGCGGGGGGCAGCACTTCACCGCCCAGGTGGTGATCCAGCACGACCACATCGCAGCCTGCCGCCGCGATCGGCTCGTGACTCAGGGTACCGCAATCGACGCAGAGGATCAGATCATGGGCGCGGCCCAATTCCTGCATTGCGGGCACGTTCGGGCCGTAGCCCTCGTCGATGCGGTCGGGGATATAGAGCGTCGCCTCTCGCCCCATCGCGCGAAACCAGCACAGCAGAAGGGCAGCCGAGGAGCCACCGTCCACATCGTAGTCCGCGAAGATGGCGATGCGTTCGCGCCGTTGCAGGGCGGTCAGGAACCGCGCGGCGGCCTTCCCCATTTCCCGCAGAGACAGCGGGTCGGGCAGCAGGTCGCGCAGCGCGGGCGACAGGAAACGCGCCGCTTCGTCCGCCGTGACCCCGCGGCGCACCAGAACCCGGCACAGGGCGGGCGGCAGATCGGTCGCCTGCGCCATCGCCTCGGCCAGCCGGTCCTCGGCCGCGCCGGGCCCGACCCAGCGGCGCCCGGTGGCCGAGGCCTCGACGCCCAGAAAGGCCCGCTGATCGGTGGGACTGGCCGCGATCCCGGTCACTTCGCCGGGGTGCGGTAGGTCATGCTGCGCACCGAGCCGGTCTTCGACCGCATCAGCATCGTTTCGGTCGTCAGCCAATCCGGCTCGCGCTTGATTCCCGGCAGGATCGAGCCGTCGGTGACCCCGGTCGCGGCAAAGATCACGTCCGCTGTCACCATGTCGTCACGCGCATAGATGCGGTCCAGATCGTCGATACCGGCGCGACGCGCGCGCGCGACCTCGTCCTCGTTGCGGAACTGCAGCCGGCCCCACATCTGCCCACCCATGCAGCGCAGCGCGGCCGCCGCCAGCACCCCCTCGGGCGCGCCGCCAGAGCCCATGTACATGTCGATGCCGGTCTTTTCCGCCTCGGCGCAGTGAATCACGCCGGCCACGTCGCCGTCGGTGATCAGGCGGATCGCGGCGCCGGTCTCGCGGAGCTCGGCGATCATCGCCTCATGCCGCGGGCGTTCCAACACGCACACCGTGATGTCCTTGTCGGCGCAGCCGCGCGCCTTTGCCAGCGCCCGCACCCGATCCGCCGGACCCATGTCGAGCGAGACGACGCCGTCGGGATAGCCGGGGCCGATCGCCAGCTTGTCCATGTAGACGTCGGGGGCGTGCAGCAGCGTGCCGCGCGGCGCCATGGCGATCACCGTCAGCGCGTTCGGCATGTCCTTGGCAGTCAACGTCGTCCCCTCGAGCGGGTCCAGCGCGATATCCACCGCGGGGCCGTTCCCGGTGCCTACCTCCTCGCCGATGAAAAGCATCGGCGCCTCGTCTCGCTCGCCTTCGCCGATCACCACGACCCCGTTGATGTCCAGCAGGTTGAGCTGGCGGCGCATCGCGTTGACGGCTGCCTGGTCGGCGGCCTTCTCGTCACCGCGCCCGACCCAATCGGCCGCGGCCAGCGCCGCGGCCTCTGACACGCGGGCCAGACCCAACGACAGCATGCGGTCCTGAAAATCGACGGGATCGGCCATGGGATGCTCCTATACGGCTTCGATACGGATGGCGACGGGCGTGCCCTCGACCACGCCGGTCGCGCCGAAGCGCGACAGGGCATGGTCGATGGCGTCGCGGGTGGCGGTGTGCGTGACGATCAGCACGGGGGCTGTGGTGTCGGCGTGGCCGTATTGCCGCATCCGGTCGATCGAGACCCCGGCATCGCCGAGCGCGGTGGCGATCTTGGCCAGCGCGCCGGGTTTGTCGGTCAGGGTCATGCGCAGATAATAAGGCGCCGGGGCCGTGACCTTGGCAGCGGGGGCGTCCTGCAGCGTCGCCGCGGGCTGGCCGAAGGTGGCCAGCCGGGTGCCGCGGGCGATGTCGATCACGTCGGACATCACCGCGCTGGCCGTCGGCCCTTCGCCGGCGCCGGCGCCGCGCAGCACGATCTGGCCCACGCTGTCGCCTTCCAGAACCACCATGTTGGTGCCGCCCTGCAACTGCCCCAGCGGATGATCGGCGGGGACAAGGCACGGCGACATCCGTTGCTCCAACCCGCGTCCGGTCATCTGCGCCACGCCCAGCAGCTTGATCCGGTAGCCCATGTCTGCGGCGTGGCGGATGTCGTCGATGCTGATCGCGCCGATGCCCTCAAGCTCCACCGCGTCGAAATCGACGCGGGTGCCAAAGGCGATGGCCGCCAGCAGGCTCAGCTTGTGGCCGGCGTCGATCCCCCCAACGTCCAGCATCGGGTCGGCTTCCAGATAGCCCAGTTGCCGGGCTTCCTCGAACACCGTCTCGTAGGGCAGGCCCGCACTTTCCATTCGCGTCAGGATGTAGTTGCAGGTGCCGTTCATCACGCCCATGACGCGCGTGATGGCATTGCCGGCCAACCCCTCGGTCAGGGCCTTGATCACCGGGATGCCGCCTGCCACCGCGGCCTCGAACCGGATCACGTGGCCCATCGCCTCGGCCGCCTCGGCCAGATGCTGCCCGTGATGGGCCAGCAGCGCCTTGTTCGCGGTCACCACGTCCTTGCCGGCGCTGATCGCGGCCTCGGTCGCGGCGCGGGCCGGGCCGTCCTGGCCGCCCATCAGTTCCACGAACACGTCCACGTCGCCACGCTGCGCCAGCACGGTCGCGTCGTCTTCCCACTCGTAGCCCGAGATGTCGGCGTCGCGGTTGCGGGTGCGATCACGGGCGCAGACGGCGGTTATGACGATCGGCCGGCCAGAGCGCGCGGCCAGAAGGTCCGCGTGCTTCTGCACGATCTTGACGACACCGATGCCCACGGTGCCAAGACCCGCGATCCCAAGGCGAAGGGGGGCAGCGTGCTGCGGGTCGGGCTGAACCGCCATCGGGGTCTCCGTTGCTCGGGGTCGATCCTTGCGGCCCTGTTAGCCTGTCGCGCGGGGCGGCGCAACGCGCCCTTAGAACTCTGCCTGGCGCAGCGCTTCGGCGCGGGCGCGGAGTGCTGCGGCGCGCGCTTCCAGCGCGGCGTCGCCGGCCTCCGCGGGGGCTTCGGCCTCGGCCAGGATCGGGACCAGCGGCAGAAGCTGCGGATAGTCCCCCCCGGTCTCGGCCGTGCAACTGGCAAGGACAAGGCAGAGGGCGGCGGTGAACAGGCGCATCGGCGGCATCCGGACCAGCTGCGGCCCTGCGTGGCCGCCGTGGCGCTACAGTAACGCCCGGCCGCCTCCCACGACAAGGCCCGAGGCCGCCCTTGATTTCGCCGCCCGGCCGCGTAGTCTTGCGCCATGACGGTGCAGCCACCGATACCCTTTCCCCAGGGCGCCAGCCTGCCAGAGCAGGTCAGCTTCGACCGTCGCGAGTTGGCGCAGATCCTGTCCGTCTATGGTCGTATGGTCGCGGCGGGCGAATGGCGGGACTACGGCATCTCGGCGCTGCGTGAGGTGGCAGTCTTCTCGATCTTCCGGCGGACGGCTGAAAACCCGATCTACCTGGTGGAGAAGCGGCCAAAGCTGCGCAACAAGCAGGGTGCCTACGCGGTCATCGGCATGGAAGGACGGATCCTGCGGCGCGGCCACGATCTGGCGGCAGTGCTGCGCGTGCTGGATCGCAAGCTGATCCGCCCAGTCGACTGACCCCGCTTTCCCCGGCACGCGCGCCCGGCTAGAAGGCTCGCATGGCGTTCCAGCTTTCCCAGCTTTCCGATCTTTCCCGCGCAGGCTTCGATCAGGTGATCGACGTGCGCTCGCCCGCGGAATGGGCCGAGGACCGGCTGCCCGGCGCGGTCAACCTTCCGGTGCTTGATGATGCCGAACGCGCGCGCGTCGGCACGATCTATACGCAGGAAAGCCGGTTCCTCGCGCGCAGAGTCGGCGCGGCGCTCGTCGCCCGCAACGCCGCCCGGCATCTTGAGGGGGCGCTTGCCGACAAACCCGCCAGCTATCGCCCGCTGGTCTATTGCTGGCGCGGCGGGCAGCGGTCGGGGTCGTTCGCCTCGATCCTGTCGCAGATCGGCTGGCGCGTGGAGGTGCTGGAGGGCGGCTACCAGACCTGGCGGCGGCTGGTGGTGGCGGCACTTTATGACACGCCGGTCGCCGCGCCGCTGGTGGTGCTGGACGGCAATACCGGCACCGCCAAGACCGAGCTTCTGGCCCTACTTGACGCGCGCGGGGTGCAGGTCGTCGATCTTGAGGGGCTGGCCCACCATCGCGGATCGGTTTTCGGTGCGACGCCCGAGGGGCAGCCGTCGCAAAAGGCATTCGAAAGCGCGCTGGCGCTGAACCTGTCGCGGCTGGACCCCGCGCGGCCGGTGGTGGTCGAGGCGGAATCAAGCCGGATCGGCCGCCTGACCCTGCCGCCGCAGCTTTGGGCGGCGATGAAGGCCGCGCCTCGGGTTCACGTGCAGGCGCCGCTTGCGGCGCGGGCGGCCTATCTGACCCGCGCCTATGCCGACGTGATCTGCGACCCCGACCGGCTGGTGGCGATCATCGACCGGCTGCGCCCGCAACACCCCGCCGCCCGGATCGAGGAGTGGCAGGCGATGGCCCGCGCTGGCACGCATCAGGCTCTGGCGGCCGATCTGATGGCCCTGCATTACGACCCCCGATATTCCCGACAGCGCGCCCGGCACGAGGGGTCGGACGAGACCGTGCTGGAGACTGACAGCCTCGACCCCTCCGCACTGTCAGGTCTCGCCGACCGCCTCGCAGCGCACCTCACCGCGCGCTGATCCCCGCGCCCTCGACAATCCGGCCGATCACGGCGGCCGTCACGCCCGCGCGCTGGCAGTCGGCTTGCACGGCCTCGACCCGGTCGTCGGGCAGGGCGGCCAGCAGGCCCCCGGCAGTTTGCGGATCGAACAGCAGTTCGCCCCGCGGACCATCCGGCAGCCCGTCAGGCAGCGCCGCGGCGCGGTTGGCCGCATGTAGCGTCGCCCGTTCGCCCGCCCGCAGCAGATCCAGCGCACCGGGCAGGACCGGCAGCGCCGAAAGGTCAATCCGCGCGCCGACTTCCGAGGCCGCAAGGATCTCGGACAGATGCCCGGCGAGGCCGAAGCCCGTCACATCGGTCATCGCATGCGCCACGGGGACCAAGATCGCCGCCTCGGCCGCCAGCGGTCGCATCATCGCCGCCCAGGCTCCGGCAACCGCCGCACCCGGTGCCACGCCCGCCATCTCGGCCGCCAGGATCACGCCGGTACCCAGTGGCTTCGTCAGCAGCAGCACATCGCCCGGCCGCGCCCCGGCCTTGGTCAGCACCCGGTCGGCCAGCCCCGTCACTGTGAAACCGATGGTCAGTTCCGCCCCTTGGCTGGTGTGCCCGCCAACGATTTCCGCCCCGGCCTGCGCCGCGATCTCGGCCGCCGCGGTCATGATTTCGTCCAGCCAGCGCGCTTGCAGCAGGGTGGACAGGCGCGGCAGGGTGACGCTGGCCAGCATCGCCTGGGGCGTTGCCCCCATCGCCCAGATGTCCCCCAGCGCGTGCACGGCGGCGATCCGTGCCACCACCCAGGGGTCTTCGGCAAAGGCGCGCAGGTGGTCGGTGGCGATCACCTGCCGCCGCTCGCCGCAGACCAGCACTGCCGCATCGTCGCCCGCGCCGGAAATCACGTCCGCCCGGCCGGGGCGGGGCAGGGCGGCCAGCATCTCCGACAGCCCCGCCGCGCCGACCTTGGCCGCGCAGCCCCCGCACAGCGGCCGGTCACCCAGTTCCTCGGCCAGCCCCCTCGCGTGGACCTTAGGCAGCGCGGGGGGCGCCATCGCGGGCAGGTTGGTGAATCCCTCCATGAAGCGGCGGTCGATCCGGTCTTTCAGTCGCCAAAGCAGCATGCCGTCCAGCTTCAGGCCGAACTTGTCGGCCACCGCGCCCCGCCCGCCGGTCGAGATCAGCTTCAGGTAGTCCTTTTGTGGGGTGTAGATCTGCATCGACCCGCCCGACAGGGCCGCCTGCAGATTGTGGAACAGCACCGGCGCCTGGCGCACCGCAAAGACACCGGCCTTGGGCCGGGGCGCGTGGTCCATGTGGGCGCAGTCGCCGACGGCGAAAAGGTCCATGTGCCCGGCCACCTGCAGGCGCGGTCCCACTTCAATGAAGCCGTCCACCAGCGGCAGGCCGGTATCGCGCAGCCAATCCTGCGGCCGCGCCCCCGCCGCCCCCAGCGTCAGGTCCGACCGCAGCACCTGCCCGTCGTCCAGCGTCACCGCCGTGGCGTCGATCTCGACCACCCGCGCGCCGGGGATCAGCTGGATCCGCGCCCGCGCCAGATGCGCCAGCAGGCTGGTCCGCGCCCCCTCGCCCAGATCCGACAGCGGATCGCCCGCCTCGACGATCACCACGCGCGGCGCGGCGCCGCCAGCGCGCAGCCGGTGGTCCATCGCCAGCGCCAGTTCAACTCCCGCCACCCCGCCGCCGATCACCACCAGCCGCGGGGTGGGGCCGGACGCGGCCACGAAGGCCGCCCAGCGGGCGGCAAAGGTGTCCAACGGCTTCGCTGCCACCGCATGCTCGGCAAAGCCCGGCAGATCCGGCAGGTCCGAGGTGATTCCGATGTCGATGCTGGCCACGTCATAGGGGATCGCCGGGCGCCCCGGCACGGTAATCACCTTCGCCTGCGGATCCAACGCCGTGACCCGGCCCAGGATCAGCCGCGCGCCCGCACTCCGCGCCAGTCGCACCAGGTCGATCTCCATCTCCTCGCGGCTGTAATGCCCGGCGATGTAGCCGGGCAGCATGCCGGTATAGGGGGCGGTTGGCGCGGGGTTGATCAGCGTGACCCGCGCGCCGGGCAGCGGCCGCATCGCCCAGGATTTCAGCACCAGAGCATGCGCGTGCCCGCCGCCCACCAGCACCAGGTCGCGCACCAGCGGCAGGGGGGCGGCGCCCTGCATCAGCGTTGCCGCAGCCGCGCCACAACCCGCGGCCAGCCACCGGGGCTGACCACGAAGCTGATCAGGAAGCCCGCCGCGAAGCCCGCCAGATCCGCGATCCACGTGACATCGCCGCCCGAGAACAGGCCCAGAAGCAGCCGCACCAGCAACAGCATCCCGATCAGCACAAAGGCGCGATACTTGTTCGCCCCCTTGGCAGCCAGATCGACCCACATGAGGAAGGTGAAGGCCCCCACCAGACCAAAGACGCCGGGATAGGCCCCGAACAGCCGCCGTTGCGGGTCATCCACGATCATCCCGTAGGTCGCAGCACCGATGATGAGGGCGGCAAACCAGACCGCCAGAAGGGCCCTGGTCGGGAAAACCTCGCCCACCATCTTGCCGAGGGCCGCGGTCATCACGACGGCAAACATCAGGTGAACCGCCCCGCCGTGGATGAACCCGTAGGTGAGGAACCGCAGAAGCTCGGTCGCGCCCGGAGTGCGCCCATCCAGGATCAGGGTCATGACATGGTCATGGAAACCGTATCGGGTGATCGCCGCCAACCGCCAGCCGACCGCCTGCGCCCCGCCGATCCAGCCCTGGTTTCCGGCCTGAAACGCAGCTTCGATCCCGATGATCGGCAGAAGGATCAGCCAGACCCCCGCGGGCAGCGGGTTCAGCGGCCAGGCGTTGCGGTCGGTGTCCATCCGGGGGCTCCTTGACGGGGGCGCGCATTGACGCCCCGCGCGCCCAGCGATAAGCCGTCGCGGCGGCAATTTCCAGATGGGGAAAGTTCACATGGCTGACGCGGCCCGCAGCCCGCGCGTGTTCTCCGGCATCCAGCCCTCGGGCGGGCTGACGCTGGGCAACTACCTTGGCGCGCTGAAACGCTTTGTCGAGAAGCAGGAGGAAGGGATCGAGACGATCTACTGCCTCGTGGATCTGCACGCCATCACCGTCTGGCAAGACCCCGAAAAGCTGCGCCGCGCCACGCGCGAGATGGCGGCGGGCTTCATGGCCGCGGGCATCGACCCCGCGCGGTCGATCCTGTTCAACCAGAGCCAGGTCTCGGCCCATGCCGAACTCGCCTGGGTGTTCAATTGCGTCGCCCGCATGGGCTGGCTCAGCCGCATGACCCAGTTCAAGGACAAGGCCGGCAAGAACCGCGAGAACGCCTCTGTCGGTCTCTTCGCCTATCCGAACCTGATGGCCGCCGACATCCTCGTCTATCACGCCACCCACGTCCCGGTGGGCGAGGATCAGAAGCAGCACCTCGAGCTGACCCGCGACATCGCGATCAAGTTCAACAACGACTTCGGCACCGATTTCTTCCCCGTGGTGGAGCCGGTGATCGAGGGCGCGGCGACCCGTGTGATGTCCTTGCGCGACGGTACGAAGAAGATGTCGAAATCCGACCCGTCCGACATGAGCCGGATCAACCTGACCGACGATGCCGACACCCTGTCGCAGAAGTTCCGCAAGGCCCGGACCGACCCGGAGCCCCTGCCCGAAACCGTGGCCGGGCTGGAGGCGCGGCCCGAGGCGAAGAACCTCGTGAACATCTATGCCGCACTGGCCGACATGACGCCCGACGCGGTGCTGGCCGAATACGGCGGCAAGGGCTTCGGCACGTTCAAGCCCGCGCTCGCCGATCTGGCGGTGGCAAAGCTGACCCCGATCAGCGCCGAGATGACCCGCCTGATGCAGGACGTGGCCCAGATCGACCGCATCCTTGGCGAAGGCGCCGACCGGGCCGCCGCGATTGCCGAGCCGATCCTCGACCGCACCCTCGACATCGTCGGCATGGTCCGCTCGCGCCGGCGCTAGGCCAGCCCCGCGCGGGCTGGATTTGGACTTTGCGGACCGGGCGATGCGGCGCATCCTCGGGCCATCTGGGGATGCACGATGCCAAAGAACGAGGACAGCCTGCGCGGCCTTGCCTTTGCGGTGACGGCCTATGTCATGTGGGGCTTCCTGCCGATCTACATGAAGATGGTGGCGCATATCCCGCCGGTCGAGGTGATCGCGCATCGCGTCATCTGGTCGGTGCCCGTCGCGGCGGCGGTGCTGATCGTGCTGGCGCGCACCTCCGATCTGGTGGCGGCCTTCCGCTCGCCACGGATGCTGGCGCAGGGGGTGCTGACGGCGGCGCTGATCTCGGTCAACTGGCTGGTCTATGTCTGGGCCATCGCCACCGAACAGACGCTGGCGGCGGCGCTGGGCTATTACATCAACCCGCTGTTCAGCGTGCTGCTGGCCGCGGTGTTTCTGGGCGAGCGGCTGAATCGTGCGCAGATGCTGGCCATCGCGCTAGCGGCCGGCGCGGTGGCGATCCTGACGTGGCAGGCCGGTCAGTTGCCGCTGGCCGCGCTGGGCCTGACCTTCAGCTGGGGGCTATACGCCTATTTCAAGAAATCGTTGCCCATCGGTCCGAACCAGGGCTTCCTGCTGGAGGTGCTGCTGCTGCTGCCCGTCGCGCTGGGCTATGCCGGCTGGCTGGTCGTATCGGGGCAGGGGCATTTCCTGACCGGCAGCGCGGGCGACAGCTGGCTGCTGATCGGCGCGGGCGTGGTCACGGCAGTGCCGCTGATCATCTACGCCAACGGCGCGAAGCTGCTGCGCCTGTCCACCATCGGGATTCTGCAATACATCGCGCCGACGCTGATCTTCCTGGTGGCGGTCTTCGTCTTCGGCGAGCCCTTCGGCAAGGGCGAGATGATCGCCTTCCCGATGATCTGGGCGGCCCTCGTGATCTACAGCGTCACGCTGCTGCGCCAGGCCCGGCGCTCTGCCGCGCAGCGCGCGATGGAACGCGCGACGACACGCCCTGCGGGCTGATCGCGGCGCGCCTGCGCAGTTGCGTGAATCGGGTCCGCAGCGAACGCCGGTGCCATGCGGATGCTGGCAGGTTGCTGGCGCCTGGCTGGCGCCATGCTGGCAGCCTGTTTCCGACGGTGCGTTGCGCCGTGCGGCGGACCGCAGTGCACAACCTATGCCCGTGATATCCACGCCAGATGCACGTGACTCATACGTGGTTATGCAGGCGGTTTCGCGCCTGTTCAGGATCGCCGGAACTGGAACGCGGCCGACGCGCCCCAGCCCGCCAGCCCCGCGATCACGATTGACAGGACGCCATAAATCCAGGGCCGCTCATGCGCCAGTACGAACAGGAATCGCTCCAGCCCGACCTTGGTCACCAGAATGCCGGTCTCGTAGCGGTCCAGAACTTCTCCGTTTCTTGTCAGGAGGATACGGGTGATATAGAAGCCCTCGGTCAGGTTGGCGGGAAGCTGGATCCGGGTGCGGAACAGGGTGGACCTTTCCAGCTGCACCGCGCCCTCCAGCATCTGGTACAGGGTGCCTCGCTCGCGGATGCGGATCAGCGCCTCGGTAAAGTTCGGGCTGTCCTCGACCACTGCGCCCACCGAGCGGATCGCCTGCGGCACCGAGACCCGATGCCGCAAATCCTCGGTATGCGACAACGCATCCGAAAACACCCCCGTCGTCGCCACGGCATAGAAACTGGGCGCCTGATCCACATGCACCGAGTCGGTGTTCATCCAGATCCCCGCCACATTCGATTTCCGCAACACCGTCACCGGCGTCGATGGCCCCTGAATCGTAACGATTACATGCAGTTGCCCGGTTCTCGGCACCGGCGCCTCGCGTCGCACCGCGCCGAACACAAGGATCTCCGACCCTTCGAAATTCGCGGTGATAGACACACGGCTCTGGCTCAGGCCGGCGATCACCTCTTCCCCGCGGGCGGGCAGGGCGAGCACCATCAGCAGGATGATGAGCCATCGCATCAGTGCCGCCCCGGAACGGTGATGCTGTACAACTCGTCCGGCTGCACCAGCAGGTCGAATGCGATCTTGGCTGCGACAGCCAGAACCAGCAACGCCAGCAGGATGCGCAACTGCTCCGCCTGCAGCTTCAGCCCGACCACCGTGCCAAGCTGCGCCCCGATCACGCCGCCCAGGATCAGGAACAGCGCCAGCAGCATGTCGACGGAATAGTTCGTTCCCGCGTGCATCAGCGTGGCGAAGGCGGTGACGAAGATGATCTGGAAGAGCGAGGTGCCGACCACGACCTTCGTCGGCATCCCAAGCAGGTAGATCATCGCCGGCACCATGATGAAGCCGCCGCCCACGCCCATGATCGCGGCCAGAAAGCCCACCAGCACGCCGACCCCGATCGGGGGAATGACGCTGATATACAGGCCCGAAGTGCGGAATTTCATCTTCAGCGGCAGCTTGTGCACCCACAGATGCTGGTGGCGCCGCCGGGGCTTTGCCTTCGCCCGCGCGCGCAACAGCGCGCCCAGGGATTCCTGGAACATCATCGCGCCGATCAGGCCCAGGAACAGCACGTAGGACAGCTGCACGAACAGATCGACCTGACCCGCCGCGTTCATCAGGTTGAACACCCAGATCCCAACCGCAGAGCCGACGAGGCCGCCCCCGAGCAGCACGCTGCCCATCCTCAGATCGACAGTCTTTCGCCGCAGATGCGCCAGCACGCCCGAGACCGACGAGGCCACGACCTGGTTCGCCCCGGTCGCCACCGCCACGGCGGGCGGGATACCGATGAAGAACAGCAGGGGCGTGATCAGGAACCCGCCGCCCACGCCGAACATGCCCGACAGCATGCCGACGATGCCCCCCAGCCCGAAGAGCAGGAAGGCATTCACCGAAACCTCGGCAATGGGCAGGTAAATCTGCATCGGTGCCCGCCTTTGGCGTTACTTGCCGGATGCTAGCGCAGGTTGTGCACGGATGGCACCCGGCATTGCCGTGAAATGCGCGGAAAAATCAGAGATCGCGCAGAAAACGCCGCAGGATCCGCTCGAGCTTGGCCGCGCCGAGGGGCGCCATCGCCTTTGTGTGCTCGTGGCTGATCGCCTCGTCGCTCATCCCGGCCGCCATGTTGGTGATGGTCGAGATCGCGGCGACGCGCAGGCCAAGGAACCGCGCCAGGATCACCTCGGGCACGGTTGACATGCCGACGGCATCGGCGCCCAGCACCTTGATCGCCCGGATCTCGGCCGGCGTCTCGAACGAGGGACCAGAATACCACGCATAGACCCCTTCGGACAGCGCAACCCCCTCGGCCCCGGCCGCGTCCCTCAGCGCGGCGCGCAGGCCGGGGTCGTGCGCGTTCACCATCGGAACGAAGCGGGCATCCGTGGGCTCGCCGATCAGCGGGTTCAGGCCCGAGAAGTTGATGTGATCCGACAGCAGCATCAATTCGCCCGGCGGGATGTCGGGGCGCAGGCTGCCGGCGGCGTTGGTCACGATCAGCGCCTCGGCCCCCAGCGCCTTCAGCACTTCCAGCGGATGGCGCATCGCATCGCCGCGCCCGCTTTCATAGTAATGCGCCCGCCCGCCAAGGACGGCGACGCGCTGCCCTTCCAGTTCGCCGATCACCAGCTTCGGATTGTGCCCAGACACGCCCGCGTGCGGAAAGCCCGGCAACTCGTCATAGGGGATCGGCACACCGTCCACCGCCTCGGCCAGATGGCCGAGGCCGGAGCCAAGGATCAGCCCCAGGCGGACGGGCCGCGCCCCCGCGCGGGCGCGAATGATCGCGGCAGTGTCCTCAGCGTTCCTTGACATAGGCCTGCCCCCCTGCGCGCGGCGGGATCGCCCGGCCGACGAACCCCGCCAGAATGACCACCGTCAGAATATAGGGGAGCGCCTGCATGAACTGCACCGGCAGCACGAACAGCCCCAGGTCGATGTTCTGGTAGCGGTTCGCGATCGCCTCCAGCAGGCCGAACAGCAGCACCGCCCCCAGCGCATACCACGGCCGCCACTTGGCGAAGATCAACGCCGCCAGCGCGATGAAGCCGCGCCCGGCCGTCATGTCCTTGACGAAACCCGCCGACAGCCCGGTCGCCAGATAGGCCCCGGCCAGCCCGCACAGCACGCCGCAGATCAGCACGGCCGCATAGCGCAGCCCCACCACCGACACGCCCGCCGTGTCCACAGCCGCCGGGTTCTCGCCCACCGCACGCAGGCGCAGCCCGAACCGGGTGCGGAACAGCACCCACCAGGTCAGCGGCACGCAGAGCAACCCGACATAGACCAGGATCGAATGGCCCGAGATGATCTCGGCATAGATCGGGCCCAGGATCGGCACGCCCGCCAGCGTCTCGGTCAGCGGCAGATCGATGGGGTGAAACCGCGCATCCCCTGACAGTGACGGCGTGCGCCCGCCTTGCTGGAACCAGTTTTGCGCGATCAGAACGGTGATCCCCGCCGCCAGAAAGTTGATCGCCACGCCCGAGATCAGCTGGTTTCCCCGGAAGGTGATCGACGCCAGCCCGTGGATGAGCGCCAGCACCATCGACGCGGCGATGCCGGCCATCATCCCGATCCAGACCGACCCGCTCATCGCCGCGACGGCGGCCGAGAAGAACGCAGCGATCAGCATCTTGCCTTCCAGCCCGATGTCGAACACGCCCGCGCGCTCGGAAAACAGCCCCGCCAAACACGCAAACAGCAGCGGCGTGGCCAGCCGGATCGTCGAATCAAGGATTTGCAGGACGGTGGCCAGATCCATCACGCGCGCCTCTGCCGCAGCGCGAACAGCTTTTCCACCGGCATCCGCACCATGTTGTCCAGCGCCCCGGTGAACAGGATCACCAGCGCCTGGATCACCACGATCAGCTCACGCGGAACGGAGGTCCACAGCGCCAGTTCCGCCCCGCCCTGATACAGGAACCCGAACAGGATCGCCGCCACTGCCACGCCGAACGGGTGGCTGCGTCCCATCAGCGCGACCGCGATCCCGATGAAGCCCGCGCCCTCGACCGCGTTCATCATCAGCCGCTGCGCCTCTCCCATCACATTGTTGATCGCCATCATGCCGGCCAGTCCGCCTGAGATCAGCATTGTTGCCATGGTGATCTTCACCGGGCTCATGCCCGCATAGACCGCCGCCGGTTCCGACTTGCCAAAGGCGCGGATCTGATAGCCGAGCCGAGTGCGCCAGATCAGAACCCAGACCGCGAAACAGGCCAGCAGCGCAATCAGGAAGCTGATGTTCGCGGGTGCGGCGCGCGAAAACGGGATGCCGACCGCACCCAGCATGTCGGCCAGCTTCGGCAGCGACAGGTGGTCGGCGAACCGGGCAGAAGCCGGATCCATCGACCCCGCCGGCCGCATCAGGTTCACGAGGATATAGCCAAGAAGGGCGGCACCGATGAAGTTGAACATGATTGTGGTGATCACGATGTGGCTGCCGCGTTTCGCCTGCAGCCAGGCCGGAATCGCGGCCCAGGCCGCCCCGAACAGCGCCCCCCCCGCCATCGCCGCGAGCAGCGCGATCGACCAGTGCGGCCATGGCACGAACAGGCAGACCAGCGCGACGCCAAGACCCCCGAGCAGCGCTTGCCCCTCGCCCCCGATGTTGAACAGGCTGGCCTGGAACGCCACAGCCACGGCCAGCCCGGTGAACATGAAGTTGGTGGCGTAATAGAGGGTATAGCCCCAGCCATAGGAGGACCCCACCGCCCCATCGACCATGATCTTCATGGCAGCCCAGGGGTTTTCGCCGATGGCCAGGATCACCAACCCCGAGATGGCAAAGGCGATCAACAGCGACAGGAACGGCACCAGGATCGTATCGGCCCATTTCGGCATCCGCTCCATCAGGCCGCCCCCCCGGTCATGCCGGCCATCATCAGGCCCAGTTCACGCTCGTTCGTCTGATCGGGCAGCCGCTCCCCCATGATCTGGCCGTCGAACATCACCGCGATGCGGTCCGAGAGGCTCATGATCTCGTCCAGTTCCACGCTGACCAGCAGGATCGCCCTGCCCGTGTCACGCAGGCGGACGATCTGCTGGTGGATGAACTCGATGGCGCCGATGTCCACGCCCCGGGTGGGCTGGCCGACCAGCAGCAGGTCGGGGTTGCGCTCGATCTCGCGGGCCAGGACGATCTTCTGCTGGTTGCCGCCGGAAAAGTTCTTCGCCGCCAGCCAGCAGTTCGCGGGGCGCACGTCGAAGCGCGCGATCTTGCCCTCGGCGTCCTTGCGGATGCTGTCCGGGTCCATCAGCATCGCGTTTTTCTGGTATTCCGGTGCGTTGTGGTAGCCGAAGGCCACGTTCTCCCAGGCGGTGAAGTCCATGATCAGGCCCAGCCGCTGCCGATCCTCGGGCACGTGGCTGATACCGCTTTCCCGCCGGGTCTGCCCGTCCGAGGTGCGCATCGTCATGTCCAGCGCCTGATCGTTGACCCGCGCGGTGCCGGTGCCGGGGATGATTCCGCCCAGAACCGCCAACAGCTCCGACTGGCCGTTCCCCGCGACGCCCGCGATGCCCAGGATCTCGCCCGCACGCACGGTCAGGTCGATGCCGCGCAGCCGCTCCACCCCCCTGTCGTCGACCACGCGCAGGCCCTTGACCTCCAGCACGGTCTTGCCCGGCGTGGCGGGGCGCTTGTCCACCCGCAGCAGCACCTTGCGGCCCACCATCAGTTCGGCCAGCTGCTCGGGGCTCGTCTCGGCGGTCTTCACGGTCGCCACCATCTCGCCGCGCCGCATGACGCTGACGTTGTCGGTCACGCTCATGATCTCGCGCAGCTTGTGGGTGATCAGGACGATCGTCTTGCCCTGCTCCTTGAGTCCTTTCAGGATGCGGAACAGGTGGTCGGCCTCGGCCGGGGTGAGCACGCCGGTAGGTTCGTCCAGGATCAGGATGTCGGCCTGCCGGTACAGCGCCTTGAGGATCTCCACCCGCTGCTGGTGGCCCACGCTCAGGTTCTCGATCAGCGCGTCGGGATCGACGTTCAGCTCGTACTCGCGCGCCAGATCGGTCAGCAGCCGCCGCGCCTTGGCAAGGCTGGGGCGCAACAGCGCGCCGTCCTCCGCCCCCAGCACCACGTTTTCCAGCACGGTGAAATTCTCCACCAGCTTGAAATGCTGGAACACCATCCCGATGCCCGCGCGGATCGCAGCCTGGCTGTCGGGGATCTGCGTGACCTTGCCGTCGATCACGATCTCGCCCGCATCGGCGCGGTAGAACCCGTAGAGGATCGACATCAGCGTCGATTTCCCCGCCCCGTTCTCGCCGATGATGCCGTGGATCGTGCCCTTTTCGACGCGGATCGAAATGTCCTTGTTGGCCTGCACCGGGCCAAAGGCTTTCGAGATGCCGCGCAACTCGATCGCCGGGGCCGGCGCAACGGGGGCGGCAGTCGCCTGCCGCCCCGCGTTGACCTTCGCTTCCATCCGGATGGCCTCAGTTCACCGGGCAGCTGTCGTCGGACATGTAGTCATGCACCACCAGCTCGCCCGAGACGATCTGCTCGGCCGCCGCATCGACGGCCGCGCGCATCTCGGCGGTGATCAGCGCCTCGTTGTGCTCGTCCAGCGCATAGCCCACGCCGCCCGCGGCCAGGTCCATCACCACCATGCCGGTTTCCAGCTCCGGGCCATCCGAAAACGCCTGATAGACCGCATTGTCCACCCGCTTCAGCATCGACGTCAGGACCGAACCCGGATGCAGGTAGTTCTGGTTGCTGTCCACGCCGATGGAATAGATCCCCTCATCCGCCGCCGCCTGCAGCACGCCGATCCCGGTTCCGCCCGCGGCCGCGAACACCACGTCCGAGCCTTGGCTGATCTGCGCCTTGGTGATCTCGCCGCCGCGCACCGGGTCGTTCCAGGCCGCAGGCGTCGTGCCGGTGTAATTCTCGATGATCGTGGCCTCGGCGTTCGCGGCCTTCACCCCCTGCTTGTAGCCGCAGGCGAAGCGGCGGATCAGCGGAATGTCCATGCCGCCCACGAAGCTGACGGTGCCGGTTTCCGACGCCATCCCGGCCAGCATCCCCACCAGATACGACCCCTCATGCTCGGTGAAGACCACCGACCGCACGTTAGGCAGATCCACTGCCGCGTCGATCAGCACGAAGCGGGTGTCGGGATAATCGGGGGCCACCTGCTCCAGCGTCGACATGTTCTGGAAGCCCATCACCACGATCGGGTTCGCCCCGGCCTCGGCCATGCGGCGCACGAACTGCTCGCGCTGCGCCTCGGTCTGCATCTCGATCTCGCGGTAGCTGCCGCCGACCTCTTCGCGCCAGCGCTCGGCCCCGGTCCAGGCGGCCTCGTTGAACGACTTGTCGAACTTGCCGCCAAGGTCGATGACAAGGCCCGGATCGGCCGCCGCCGCACCCGCGCCCAGCGTCAGCGCAGCCGCGGTGCCAAGGAATTTCTGCATAAGGGTCATGGATTGCTCCCGGTTGTTGGAACTTTCTGCCGCGTCGCGCAGGCAGGTCCGTTGGTTCAGGATCTCTGGCGGATCACCCGTCATAAGGCCGAACCGTCCCCGCCCGGTCAACAGCTTTTTGTGTAACCGAAGGTCATGTTTTCGCGGGGGCGATCACAGCGCCCGCGCCATCAGCACCGCCGCCACCGGCTGCCCGTCGGGCTGGCGGAAATAGCCCGTCCGCCGCCCGGTTTCCCGATATCCTGCCGCCGCATACAACGCGCGCGCGGGGGCGTTGTCCTCGGCCACTTCCAGAAAGGCCTCGGCCGCGCCGCGTAACTTCGCCTCGGCCTCGAACGCGGCCACCAGCGCGCGGCCCAGGCCCTGGCGCCGTGCCGCCGGGGCCACGGCCAGCGTCAGAAGCTCAGCCTCGCCCGCCACCGCGCGGCCGACGACAAAGCCCTGCGCGTCGCCCAGCAGAAAGACATGCGGGGTCGCCAGAAATGACTGGAACTCGGCTTCCGTCCACGGGCGCGGGGTGGTGAAACAGGCCGCGTGCAGCGCGGCAAGTGCGGCGGGTGTCACGGCAGGATCACGGGGGGCGGGTCGGACGGCAGCGCCGCATCGGCCGCGCGCAGGTACAGCGGCGCGGGGCGCGGCTGCGGCGTTGCCGCCCGCGCGGCGGCCAACCGGGCAATGGCCTCGGCCAAGGGCAGGGCCGGCGCCAGAACTGCGCCGCCCGTCACCGCCGCCGCGTCCGCCGCGCTGCCCGTCAGCGCCACCGAACCGATCCGGCCCGGCAGGTCGGCCAGTGCAACAAGCGCGGGGGCCTCGGCCCCGCTCTTGTCAAACACCTGCAGATAGACCTGATCACGCCTTGCATCCTCGACCACCGCCAGCGGGCGGGGCAGGGCGTGGGCGCGGGCCTCCAGCGTGGTGATCCCGATGGCGGGCGCCTTCAGTGCCAGCGCCAGCCCGCGCGCCGCCGCCACCGCGATCCGCACCCCGGTGAAGTTGCCGGGGCCGATGCCCACGCCGATCACCGACACCTCGCGCCAGGTCAGGCCCGCCTCGGCCAGCATCTCTTCCAGCATCGGCAGCAGCCGTTCGGCCTGGCCCTTGCCCATCTCCTCGGACCGGGCGGCCAGAACCCGGTCGCCGGACAGCAAAGCGGCCGCGCAATCCGCGGCCGATGTGTCGAAGGCCAGCGTGACCTTTTCAGGCGGCAACCGGCCGCACCTCGGTCACTTCGGGGATGTAATGGCGCAGCAGGTTCTCGATCCCCATCTTCAGCGTCAGGGTGCTAGACGGGCAACCGGCACAGGCACCCTGCATGTGCAGGTAGACAACCCCACGCTCGAACCCGTGGAACGTGATGTCGCCGCCATCCTGCGCCACGGCCGGGCGCACGCGAGTATCCAGCAGTTCCTTGATCTGGCGCACGATCTCGCCATCCTCGCCGGTGTGCTCGGCATGGCCCGATCCGGCCTGCTCGCCGGTCATCACCGGGGCGCCAGACTGGAAATGCTCCATGATCGCGCCCAGGATCGCGGGCTTGATATGCTCCCATGCGACATCATCGGCCTTGGTCACGGTCACGAAATCATTGCCAAAGAACACGCCCGTCACGCCCTCGACCGCAAAGATCCGTGTGGCGAGCGGCGAGGCACCGGCGGCATCGGCCGACGGAAAGTCGGCGGTGCCCATCTCCAGCACGGTCTGGCCGGGCAGGAATTTCAGCGTCGCGGGGTTCGGGGTGGATTCGGTCTGAATGAACATGGCATCTCTCCGGCGGGGTTGCGTTGCATATGCGCCCCGGCTGTCCGCAAGTCAAGGATTGGAACCATTCTAAAAAGTCCGTGCCGGGAGCCGTGATCGGGCCGTGAGCAGGTAAAGATCAGGTAAACAAAAAAATAAAAATCTTTTATTTTCAAGAAGTTGCGATTCTTCTCACGCGTGAGCAACGCCCGAAACCGGTCCTCAGGTGATCGCTTCCAGCCGCTCCTTCGAGATCTCGCCGGGTACGATGGTGATTGGAACCGGCAAGCTGCCAGACGCCCGCGACAGCGCCGTCACCAGCGGCCCCGGCCCCGATTTCTCGGTGCCCGCGCCCAGCACCAGAATCCCGATCTCGGGGTCTTCCTTGATCTGGTCCAGGATCTCGTTCACCGGCTCCCCCTCGCGGATCACCAGCTCCGGCTCGATCCCGTGCTTGTCCCGCATCCATTTCGCAAAGACCGTGAAATGCGCCTCGATCCGCTCCCGCGCTTCCTCACGCATGATGTCGGCCACGCCCATCCAGGTCTGGAACTCCTCGGGCCGGATCACCGACAGGATCTGCACCGCCCCCCCTGACCGCGCCGCCCGAAGCGTGGCGAACCGCATCGCGTTCAGGCATTCGCGGCTGTCGTCCAGTATCACCAGAAACTTCCGCATTTGATCCCCCGTTTGGCCCCGATCATGGCCGAGGTTGCCGCGACAGGCAACCGCCGGGTCAGCGCCGCACCGCGCCCCGCAGTTCCACGACCCGCATCGCTCCCAGCGCCACGGCGGCGGCGAAATAGACCACCATCCCCGCCCCAACCAGCAGCGCAAGCCCCGCATAGCGCAGCCCCGGCGCCGACAGCATCCCGTCCAGCACCGCCTGCACCACCACCAGCACGAGCCCCATCACCACCGACGATGCGGCGATCCGCCAGATCCGCGTGCGGAAGCGATCGTCCAGCGTCGCCGCGACGCCCATTCCCCGCGCCCCCAGCCAAAGCTGCGCCACCATCGCCCAGGCCGCCAGCGTGGTCCCGATCGCGGCCGCGATGAAGCCGATGAGTGGCATCAGTCCCACCGCCAGCGCCGCGTTCACCACCATCGACACGACCGCAAAATAGAATGGCCGCCGCGTATCGTGCCGGGCATAGTACAGCGGTTGCAGCACCTTCTGCAGAACAAAGGCCGGTAGCCCCAGGCCATAGACCGCCAGCGCCAGCGCGGTGTTCACGGTGTCCTGCGGGCCGAACGCACCCCGTTCGAACAGGACCGAGATCAGCGGCGTCGCCACCACCACCAGCGCCACCGCTGCAGGAAGGGTCAACAGCAACGCGAACTCCAGCGCCCGGTTCAGGCTGTCCCGCCCGCCGGTCGTATCCTCGGCCCGGAGCCGGCGGGACAGGTCGGGCAGAAGCACCACGCCGATGGCAATGCCCACCACGCCCAGCGGTAACTGATACAGCCGGTCGGCATAGGACAGCCAGGCCACCGCGCCTTCGGTGAAGCTGGCGACCTGCCGGCCGACGATCAGGTTGATCTGCACCACCCCGCCTGCCAGCAGCGCAGGCGCTGCAATGATCGCCAGCCGCCGCAACTCTGGCGTCATCCGGGGCCGCCGGAACGGCAGACGCACGCCGGCGCGCCGCATCGCCCACCAGATCAGCCCCAGTTGTGCCACCCCGGTCACTGGCACCGTCCAAGCCAGCGTCAACCCGATCGGCCAGCCCGCGCTGCCAGCCAGCAGCATCGCTGCGATGAACAGCACGTTCATCAGGATCGGGACCGCCGCCGTGGCGATGAACCGCCCCATTGCATTCAGGATGCCCGAGATCAGCGCCGTCAGCGAGATGAAGAGGATGTAGGGAAAGGCGATCCGGCCGAAGGCCACCGCCATGTCGAACCGCTCGTCACCGCGAAAGCCATATGCCATGGCCAGCACCAACCACGGCATCGCCAGCATGCCGGCGACGGTGAAGACTACCAGCAGGCCCGCCAGGCCCCAATAGGCGTCGCGGGCGAAATCCTCGGCCCCCTCTCCGCCCTCGTACTTCTTGGCGAACATAGGCACGAAGGCCATGTTGAAGGCGCCTTCGGCAAAGAACCGGCGAAACATGTTGGGCAGGGAAAATGCGATCAGAAAGGCCTCGGCCACCGGCCCCGCGCCAAGGAACGCCGCCATCATCACGTCACGCACGAAGCCCGCGATGCGGCTGATCAGGGTCCAGCTTCCCACGGTCAGGAAGCCGGCCACCAGGCGAATGGGACGCATCAGGCGTGGGCCCTTTTCGCGCCCTCGGTGATCGCCTGGCGCAGTTTCTTCTCCAACGCTTCCTGCTTGGATTTGGTATGCAGCTTCAGCCCGAACATGTCCTTCACGTAGAAGGTATCGACCACCTGCGCGCCGAATGTCGCGATTACGGCGCTGGCGATGTAGATGTTGTTGGCGGCCAGCGTCCGCGTGAGATCGTACAGAAGCCCCGGCCGGTCGCGGGTATCGACCTCGATGATCGTGTAGATTTCGGATCCGTCGTTGTCGAAGGTGATCGTGGTCGGAAACCGGAATTGGCGTTCCCGCTTCTTCAGCTTGTCACGATCCTTCAGCGCGTCGCGGGCCACGACCTCGCCGCGGAAGGTCTTTTCGATCATCTGGCGCAGCCGGGGCAGGCGCGACTCCTCGTAGGGGTGCCCTTCGGCGTCCTGAATCCAGAAGACCGCGGTCGCGTAGCCGTCCTTGGAGGTATAGGTGCGTGCGTCCACGACGTTGGCGCCCGCCAGCGCCAGCGCACCGGCCAGACGCGAGAAGATGCCGGGATGATCGGCCAGCGCGAAACAGGCACGTGTCGCGTCGCGGTCAAGGTCGGGGTGCAGGTCGATGCGCAGATCATCCCGGCCGATGCCCCGCAGCATCCGGGCAAAGGCAACCTGCGTCGCGGTGGTCAAGCCCTGCCAGTAGGGGCCGTAGTGGCGTGCCAGTTCCACGCGCAACTCCTTGCGGTCCCAGTCGGCCAGTGCCTCGCGCAGGCCGCGCTTGGCCTCGGCCTCGCGCTTTTCGCGGTTGAGGTCTTCAAGGCCCGTTTCCAGCGCCGTCGCGGTGTCGCGGTAGAGCTGGCGCAGGAGCATGGCCTTCCAGTTGTTCCAGGTGCCGGGGCCGACGCCGCGGATGTCGCAGACGGTCATCACCGTAAGCAGGTCCAGCCGCTTGCGCGTCTTTACCGCCTTGGCGAAGTCGCGCACCGTGCGTGGGTCGGCGATGTCACGCTTCTGGGCCATGTCCGACATCAGCAGGTGATAGCGCACCAGCCATTCGACGGTTTCGGCTTCCTCGGCGTTCAGGCCCAGCCGCGGGGCGACGCGGCGGGCGATCTGGGCGCCAAGGATCGAGTGATCCTCGGGGCGGCCCTTGCCGATGTCGTGCAGCAGCAGCGCCACGTAAAGGATCTTGCGGTTCACGCCTTCCTTCAGGATGCGGCTCGCGATCGGCAGTTCTTCGACCAGTTCGCTGCGTTCGATCTGCGCCAGCGTGCTGATGCACTGGATCGTGTGCTCGTCCACCGTGTAGTGGTGGTAGACGTTGAACTGCATCATTGCCACGATCGGCTCGAATTCGGGGATGAAGGCGCCAAGGACGCCAAGTTCGTTCATCCGGCGGAGCGAGCGTTCGGGGTTCCCGTGCTTCAACAGCAGGTCGAGGAAGATGCGGTTCGCCTCGGGACTTTCACGCAACTCGTCGTCGATCAGGTGCAAGTTGGCGGCAATCAGCCGCATGGCGTCGGGGTGCAGAAGCACCACCGTCCGCAGCGCCTCTTCGAAGATCCGCAGGATGTTCAGCTTGTCTTCCAGAAAGGTCGCCGGGTCGGCGACGGTCAGGCGCTTCTGCACGATCTTGTAGCCTGGCCGTGCCTTCTTCTGCCGGCGGAAGATGCCCAGCAGCGTGGGCTCTGCCTTGGCGTGCCGGGCCTCCAGCGCGGTCAGGAAGATCCGGGTCAGTTCGCCGACGCGGGTCGCGTGGCGGAAATAGTCCTGCATGAAATGCTCGACCGCGCGCCGCCCGCCATGATCGCGATATCCCATCCGCTCGGCGACCTCGACCTGGGCGTCGAAGGTGAGCTGGTCCACTGCCCGACCCGTCAGGAAATGCAGATGGCACCGCACCGCCCAGAGGAAGGTCTCTGCCCGGTTGAAGTTCTCATACTCCTCGGCCGTGAAGACGCCCAGATCGACCAGCTGTGCCGCCTTGTCGACGCCGTGGACGTATTTCGCGATCCAGTAGAGCGTCTGCAGGTCGCGCAGCCCGCCCTTTCCTTCTTTCACGTTGGGTTCCAGCATGTAGCGCTGGCCGCCCTGTTTCTGATGCCGCTCGGCGCGCTCGGTGAGTTTCGCCTCGATGAACTCGGGTCCGGTGTTGGCGAACAGCTCGTGGCGCAGCCGGTGCCGCAGTTCGTCGGCCAGCGGCTCACTGCCCACCAGAAAGCGGTGTTCCAGCAGCGCGGTGCGGATCGTGTAATCCTCGCGCGCCATGCGCAGGCAGTCCTTGGCGGTGCGGCTGGCGTGGCCGATCTTCAGCCGAAGATCCCAAAGCATGTAGAGCATGGATTCGATCACGCTCTCGGCCCAGCCGGTGATCTTGTAGGGTGTCAGGAACAGAAGATCGACGTCGGAATGGGGCGCCATCTCTGCCCGACCGTAGCCGCCCACCGCCAGAACCGCCAGGCGTTCGCCTTCGGTCGGGTTGGGCAGGGGATGCAGGTGGCGGGTCGCCACCTCGAACGCGAGCCGGACGATGCCGTCGGTCAGGTCGGTGAGAGCGGCGACCAGTGTGCGGGAGTCGTGCGGGTGCGCCGTGAACTCGGTCTGAAGCCGCTCCACCGCGGCGCGGCGGGCGGCATCCAGATGCCGGACAGTCAGCGCGCGCCGTTCCTTCGGTTCAGGAATATCGGGCAGCGCTGCGTCCAGCGACGCACGCAGCCCGTCCAGATCGAGGCCCGCCCCCGAGAACGGACCCTGGCCGGGCGGCTTGGCCGCCGGCACCTCGGGTTCGGGTTCGGGGGCTGCCGGTTCCGGCAGCAGGACCGGCTCAGAAGCCGGGTCCGCTGAAGCTTCTGGGGGCGGGGTCAATGATGCTGACCTGTCTGTTGCGAATTGCAGCCACCGCCAGGCCACGCTCATTCGTGCCGTCGCGACGCAGCCGGAAGATGCCGTTGACGCCGGCAAAGCCCGACCCCTGGGTCAGGGACGAGCCGCTCAGCGCATCGCTGCGGCCCGAGCGGATCAGGGCGCCAACCGCGGCGATCCCGTCATAGGCAAGGCCGGCGATCGGGTGCGGCTGCTCGCCGTAGGCGGCGGCATAGCGCGACTGGAATTGCTGGTTCAGGCCCGGATCGGGCATTGCGAACCAGCCGCCCTGCACGCCGGGCAGATCAAGCGTCGCCGGGGGAATGTCCCACCGCGTAAGTCCGATATACTGCGCCACGTCCGAACCGATCCCATTCTCCGAGATCAGCTGGGTCAGCAACGGCAGCGCGCCGGCACTGTCCGAGGTGTAGAAGATTGCATTCGCCCCGGATGAGCGGACGGCGCCGGTGATCCGCGGCATCGCGTCGACAACGCCCTGCTGCGAGAAATCGAAGCCGACGGCGCCCACGGCGCTGGCGCCACCGGTCGCGGCGATCGCCTGCTCGATGGCGGCCTTGCCCAGATTCCCGGCGGTGTTGTTCTCGTGGACGATCAGGATCCGGCCCTTGCCCTGGCGGGCGGCAAAGCGCACCAGGCGGCCGGCGGTGTTCTGGAAAGTGTGGCCCAGCACGAAGACATTGCCGCCCGCGATCTCGGTGTTGTTCGAGAACGACAGGACATTCACGCCGGCGCTGGCCGCTGCGAGGCCGGCCGCGTTGGTTTCGCCCCCGAAGACTGGGCCGAGGATGATGCGCGCGCCATCGTCGATGGCGCGGTTCGCGGCGTTGGCCGCCTGCGTGGGCTGCCCCGCCGTGCGATAGACCCGCAGGTCGATCTGCGCGCCAGAGAGGTCGGCCATTGCCAGCCGCGCCGCATTCTCGAGGCTGCGGGCCAGCACCTCGTCGCTCGACTCGCCCGAGCCGCCGGGCACCAGCAGCGCGACCGGAACTGCCCGGCTGGCGTCGATCGACGGCCCGCCCGTCATCATCGTCGTCGGCTCACAGGCGGCAAGGCCCATCAATCCCAGCCCGGCGACCACTGCGGCGGCGGACTTGCGGATACGGTTCAGAACGGCAAACATGCGTGCGGGCCTCCCTGACTGGCACTGTCGCGGTGAAGCCTATGCGGTCAGCGGGGTGAAGTAAACTTGTCAGAACCGGGCGACGTAACGACAACCGCCGCGTCCGGCGCGCGGTCTCCGGGCGCGCGGCCGCTGGCGGCGGGGCTGCATTTCATCGCCACCCCCATCGGTACGGCGCGCGACATCACCTTGCGGGCACTGGACATTCTGGCCGGTGCCGAGGTTCTGGCGGCCGAGGACACGCGCAGTATGCGGCACCTGATGGAGATCCACGGCATCCCGCTCGGCGGCCGGCCGCTCATCGCCTATCACGACCACAACGGTGCCGCAGTGCGGCCAAGGCTTCTGCGCGCGCTCGCCGAGGGGAAAAGCGTGGCCTATGCCTCGGAAGCCGGCACCCCGCTGGTGGCGGACCCGGGCTATCAGTTGGCCCGCGCGGCCATCGACGCGGGGCATGCCGTTCTTGCTGCGCCCGGCCCGTCGGCGGTGCTGGCTGCACTGACGGTGTCCGGCCTGCCGAGCGACCGGTTCCTGTTCGCAGGCTTCCTGCCATCGCAGGCCGGGGCGCGGACGCGGCTCTTGGCCGAATTGGCGCCGGTGCCGGCAACACTGATCTTCTTCGAATCCCCCAAGCGCGTTGGAAAGACCCTCTCGGAACTTGCAGAGCATCTGGGCGGCGACCGTCAGGTGGCGGTCTGCCGGGAACTGACCAAGCGGTTCGAGGAGGTGGAGCGGGGCAGGCTGGAAGATCTTGCTGCCGCTCACGCGGGGCAGACCGGTCGGGGGGAGTATGTTCTGGTTGTCGATCGGCCCCATGCGGCACCGGCCGATGTAGCAACCCTGGACGATGCCTTGCGGGTGGCGCTGCAGGACAGATCGGTCAAGGAGGCATCGGCCGAGGTGGCGCAGCGGCTGGGCCTGCCGCGGCGCCAGGTCTATCAGGCTGCCCTCAAGCTCGCCGCGGGCGAGAAATGAGCGGGCTGACCGGCTATCGCGCGGGCCTGTCGGCCGAGGCGGCGGTTGAGGCGCGGTACGTCCGGTCCGGGCACGCGGTTGCCGCGCGGCGCTGGCGGGGCAAAGCGGGCGAGATCGACCTGATCCTGCATGACGGCGACGGCTTCATCTTCGTCGAGGTGAAGAAATCCCGCGGCGCCGCAGCCGCAGCGGCGCGGCTTTCCGTGCGGCAGATGCAGCGGATTTGCCTCGCCGCGCAGGAGTTTCTGGCCGACGCGCCGTGCGGGCTGGACACGCCGATGCGGCTGGATGTGGCGCTCGTCGATGCCGTGGGGCGGATTGAGGTGATCGAGAACGCCTTTGGCGCGTGACCGGCCGGGCGATTGCATCCGCCGCGCCCCTGCGTCATTGAAGGGTGAACGGAACGGGAGCGTGCCATGGGCCTGAAGGTCGCCTTTCAGATGGATCCGATCGGGTCGGTCAACATCGACGCCGACAGCAGCTTTCGCCTGGCCGAAGAGGCGCAGGCGCGGGGGCATCAGCTGTTCTTCTACACCCCCGACCGGCTGGCGTTCCAGGAGGGACGAGTGACCGCGCGGGGCTGGCCGATCGAGGTGCGGCGGGAGAAGGGCAATCACGTCACCTATGGCGAGGAGACCGAGATCGACCTGGCCGACTGGGACGTGGTCTGGCTGCGGCAGGATCCGCCCTTCGACATGGGCTACATCACCACGACGCATCTTCTGGAGATGGTGCATCCCAAGACGCTGGTGGTGAACGATCCCTTCTGGGTGCGGAACTATCCTGAGAAGCTGCTGGTGCTGACCTTCCAAGACCTGACGCCGCCCACGATGATCGCGCGCGATCTTGCGACGATCCGCGAGTTCAAGGCGCATCACGGCGACATCATCCTGAAGCCGCTTTACGGCAACGGGGGGGCGGGAGTGTTCCGGCTGGATCCGAACGACCGCAACCTTGCATCCCTGCACGAGCTGTTCGTCAGCCTGAGCCGGGAGCCGCTGATCGTGCAGAAGTTCCTGCCGGCAGTGTCCAAGGGCGACAAGCGGGTGATCCTTGTGGATGGCGAGCCGGTGGGGGCGATCAACCGGGTGCCGGCGGCGGGCGAGACGCGGTCGAACATGCATGTGGGCGGCCGGCCGGAGAAGATCGCGTTGACGGATCGGGATCGGGAGATCTGCGCGAAGATCGGGCCGCTCTTGCGCGAGAAGGGGCAGATCTTTGTCGGGATCGACGTGATCGGGGACTGGCTGACCGAGATCAACGTGACCTCGCCCACCGGGATTCAGGAGCTGGAGCGGTTCGACGGGATCAACGTGGCCGGGAAGATCTGGGAGGCGATCGAGGCGAAACGGGGCTGAGGGGGTCGGCGTGCACGCGTGCACAAAATCACAAGGCACTGAAATCTATTGATTTCGTGTTTTTTGTTTACTTGCACTTAACCGTTTGAGTGGGCCGGAGGCCCCGCTGGTCAGTCCAGCTTGACCGACAGCCGGTAGCTCACCGCCTCGGCCACATGGGGCTGACGCACGGCGTCGGAGCCGTCAAGGTCGGCGATGGTGCGCCCCACCCGCATCACCCGGTGATAGCCGCGTGCCGAGAGGCCGAAGCGTTCCGCCACTTTGCCCAGAAGTGCCCGGCCCGCGTCGTCGGGGGTGGCGACACGTTCCAGCAACGCGCCCTCGGCATCGGCGTTAAGCCGCGCGGCGGGGGCGTCGCGGTAGCGGTCGGCCTGCATCGCGCGGGCCTGCGCCACGCGGGCGGCGACGGGGGCCGAGCCCTCGCCCGTCTGCGGCAGGTCGAGGTCGGTATAGGCGACGGGGGGCACCTCCACCCGCAGATCGAAACGGTCGAGCAGGGGGCCGGAGATGCGGCCGAGGTAATCCTCTCCGCACATCGGCACGCGTGCGCAGGCGCGGGCGGGGTCGGTCATGTAGCCGCATTTGCAGGGGTTGGCGGCGGCGACCAGCAGGAAGCGGCAGGGGTAGCGGATATGCGCGTTGGCGCGGGCGACCACGACCTCTCCCGCCTCGATCGGTTGGCGCAGGGTTTCGAGGACGGCCCGAGGAAATTCGGGAAACTCGTCCAGAAACAGCACGCCGTTGTGGGCGAGACTGATCTCGCCAGGTTTCGCGCCGCGCCCGCCGCCGACGATGGCGGCCATCGACGCGGTGTGGTGCGGTTCACGAAATGGCCGGGTGCGCGAGATGCCGCCCTCGGTCAGCAGGCCGGACAGCGAGTGGATCATCGAGGTTTCCAGCGCCTCGGCCGGCGTCAGCGGCGGCAAGATGCCGGGCAGGCGCGCGGCCAGCATCGACTTGCCTGCCCCCGGCGTACCGACGAGGAACAGGTGATGGCGACCTGCCGCCGCAATCTCCAGCGCTCGCTTGGCGCGTTCCTGGCCCTTCACGTCGGACAGATCGCGCGTGTGGCGGTCCGCCGTCACCTCACCCGGTTGCGCGGGCGTCAGGATCGACTGGCCGGTGAAGTGCCGCACCACCTCGGCCAGACTGGCGGGGGCCAGCACGGTGGCCGCGCCGACCCAGGCGGCCTCTGCTCCGCAGGCCTTTGGGCAGAGCAGCGTGCGCTCTTCCTCGGCCGCCGCCATGGCGGCAGGCAGGGCGCCGACCACGGGGATCAGGCTGCCATCCAGCGACAACTCACCCAGTGCGACAGTGCGTTCTGCTTCGTCCCGTGGTATGATACCTAATGCTGCCAGGAGTGCGAGCGCGATCGGCAGGTCGAAGTGCGAGCCTTCCTTTGGCAGGTCGGCGGGTGACAGGTTCACCGTGATGCGCTTTGATGGCAGGGCGATGGACATGGCGGTGAGGGCGGCGCGCACGCGCTCGCGCGCCTCTGACACGGCCTTGTCGGGCAGGCCCACGATGGAAAAGGCTGGAAGGCCCGGCGAGACGGCGCATTGCACCTCGACCAGCCGCGCCTCAACGCCCTCGAAGGCCACCGTATAGGCCCGCGCCACCATGCCGATCACCCCTTTGCCCGATGGGAAACGGCTAAGGGCGGATGGTTGATGAATGGTAAATCGGGGCGGGCCCATGGGGCGGTGCCGCGCAAGATGGCAACCGCCGGGCGGCGGGAACCTAGGCCAGCGGGCGGCGCGGCCAAGCTGTTGCGCAAGATTATTTTGATCCGAACCGGCGCACGGCCCGTAAACACATTCGCAATCGACGTTAACTGGGCACTGCAACAGGCCAGACCGGGGGGTTACAAATGGCACTGGACGCGATGAACGACCGTACGATGTCCCGCCGCGCGATGAAGGCGGAACTGCTGGACGCCGAGACCGAGCTGCGGCTGGCCTATGCCTGGCGCGATCAGCGCGACGAGGCGGCGCTGCACCGGCTGATCACCGCCTACATGCGGCTGGCGATCTCGATGGCGTCGAAATTCCGCCGTTACGGCGCGCCGATGAACGACCTGATCCAGGAGGCGAGTCTTGGCCTGATGAAGGCGGCCGACAAGTTCGACCCCGATCGGGGCGTGCGGTTTTCGACCTATGCGGTCTGGTGGATTAAGGCGAGCATCCAGGATTACGTGATGCGCAACTGGTCGATGGTGCGCACCGGGTCCACCAGCAGCCAGAAGTCGCTGTTCTTCAACCTGCGCCGGGTGCAGGCCCGGCTGGAGCGCGAGGCCATGGCGCGCGGCGAGGAGCTGGACGGCCACCAGCTGCGCCAGATGATCGCCAGCGAAGTCGGCGTGCCGCTGCATGACGTGGAGATGATGGAGGGCCGGCTGTCGGGCTCCGACTATTCGCTGAACGCCACGCAATCGTCCGAGGACGAAGGGCGCGAATGGATCGACGCGCTGGAGGACGACAGCGTGCAGGCGGCCGAGCTGGTCGAGGAAAGCTACGATTCGGGCAAGCTGCGCGGCTGGCTTGTCTCGGCCCTGCAGAACCTGAACGACCGGGAGCGCTTCATCGTGCGCGAGCGCAAGCTGCGCGAGGAGCCGCGGACGCTGGAAAGCCTGGGCCAGGAACTGAACCTGTCCAAGGAGCGCGTGCGCCAGCTTGAGGCCGCGGCCTTCGCCAAGATGCGGAAGAACCTTGAATCGCAGTCGCGCGAGGTGCTGAACTTCATCGCATGAGACATGCAACACGCCTGACATCGGCGCTGCTGGCTGTGACGCTGGCGGCGCCGCTTTCGTCTGCCGAGATCGACGCCGGCGCGCTGGAGGCGTTGCCGGACGCGGACGTGGTGATTCTGGGCGAGGTCCACGACAACCCCCTGCACCATCAGAACCAGGCCCGCGCCGTCGCCGCGATCCGCCCCGCCGCGCTGGTGTTCGAGATGCTGACACCGGAACAGGCGGCGCGCGCGGCGGAGGTTTCGCGCGACGATGCCGCCGCGCTGGAGGCGGCGCTGGGCTGGGAAAATTGGCCCGATTTCGCGATGTATCACCCGATCTTCACCGCCGCGCCGCGGGCCGAGATTCACGGCGGGGCGCTGCCGAGGGACGATGTGCGCCGATCCATCGAAGACGGCGCGGCCGAGGTCTTTGGCGAGGGAGCGGAGCTTTATGGCCTGACGACCGCGCTGGAGGGAGAGGATCAGGCCGCGCGCGAGGCGTTGCAGATGAGCGCCCACTGCGACGCCCTGCCCGAGGAGATGCTGCCCGGCATGGTCGAGGCGCAGCGGCTGCGCGACGCGGCGCTGGCGCGCGCGACGGTGCAGGCGCATGCAGAAACGGGTGGGCCGGTGGTGGTGATCACCGGCACGGGGCACGCCCGCACCGATCACGGCATCCCGGCGAAGCTGGCGCTTGCCGCGCCCGGGCTGTCGGTCGTGGCGGTCGGGCAGCTGGAATCCGATCCGGGGGCAGAGGCGCCCTTCGATCTGTGGATCGTGACCGGCGCGGTGGACCGCCCCGACCCCTGCGCGGCGTTCCAATAGTTGTGCCCGGCGCGGCCGCGCCCTACACCTGACGGCAGGAGGGCCGGGGAATGCTTTCAGGGCGGCGGATACTTCTGATCATCGGCGGCGGCATCGCGGCCTACAAGAGCCTCGACCTGATCCGGCGGCTGAGGGAGCGCGGCGCGGCCGTGACACCGGTGCTGACGCGGGCGGGGGCGGAATTCGTGACTCCGCTGTCGGTCTCGGCGCTGGCGGGCGTGCGGGTCTATCAGGACCTGTTCGACCTGACGGACGAGGCCGAGATGGGCCATATCCAGTTGAGCCGGGCGGCGGATCTGGTGGTGGTGGCGCCCGCGACGGCGGATCTGATGGCGAAGATGGCGGGCGGTCTGGCCGCTGACCTCGCCTCGACCCTGCTGATGGCGACGGACAAACGGGTGCTGATCGCGCCGGCGATGAACGTGCGGATGTGGCAGCACCCCGCGACGCAGCGCAATCTGGCGACCCTGCAGGGGGACGGAGTGCTGGTGGTGGGGCCGAATGATGGCGACATGGCCTGTGGCGAGTTCGGACCGGGGCGGATGACGGAACCGCTGGAGATCGTGGCGGCGATCGAGGCCGCGCTGGGGCAGGGGCCGCTGTCGGGCAAGCACGTCATCGTGACATCCGGCCCGACGCATGAGCCTATCGACCCTGTGCGCTACATCGCCAACCGATCCTCGGGCGCGCAAGGCACGGCGATTGCGCGGGCGCTGGCGGATCTGGGGGCGCGGGTCAGTTTCGTCACCGGCCCGGCAAGCGTGCTGCCGCCGCAGGGCGTGCAGGTGATCCGGGTGGAAACGGCGCGCGAGATGCTGGAGGCCGTGCTGGCGGTGCTACCGGCCGATGCCGCCGTCATGGCTGCCGCGGTGGCCGACTGGCGGGTGCTGAATGCGACCGCCAGCAAGATGAAGAAGGTCGGATCGGGCAAGGCCCCGGCGCTGGAGTTTGCCGAGAACCCGGATATCTTGGCGACAGTCGCCGGGCTGATCGAGGGACGGCCGGGCCTCGTGGTGGGGTTTGCCGCCGAGACCGACGACGTGATCGCCCATGCCACCGCCAAGCGCACGCGCAAGGGGTGTGACTGGATCGTGGCCAACGACGTCTCGCCCGCGACCGGCATCATGGGCGGGGCCGAGAATGCGGTGACGCTGATCACGCCCGAGGGTGCGGAAAGCTGGCCACGGATGGGCAAGAACGTCGTGGCGCGCAAACTGGCGGAGCGGATCGCCGGTGTCATTTCGTGAAACGCCATTGAGAATAGGCGCATGAATCCGACTCTTGATGTCATGTGGGAAGAGTGGGCGGACCGGTCCGTTCCCTTGCCGTCCTATGAGACCGCGGGCGCAGCCGGCGCGGACCTGCGCGCGAACCTGCCCGCCGCCGACCGTCAGGCCGGCATTACACTGGCGCCGATGGCGCGGATGGTCGTGCCCACGGGCCTGCGCGTCGCGATTCCCGAGGACTGGGAGATGCAGATCCGCCCGCGATCCGGCCTGGCGCTGAAGCACGGGATAACCCTGCCGAACACGCCTGGCACCATCGACAGCGACTATCGCGGGCCGCTGGGCGTGCTGCTGGTGAACCTTGGGTCCGAGGCCTTCACCATCGCCCACGGCGACCGGATCGCGCAGGCCATCATCGCGCCGGTCGCCCGGGCCAGCTTTCACGTGGTCGAGGCACTGCCTCCCACGATGCGGGGCGCGGGTGGCTTCGGCTCCACCGGGCGGGGCTAGGGATGTTGCTGGTCCTTGCGATGGCGGCGGCCCTGTGGGGGATCGGCTGGGCGATGGGCACGCCGCATCAGGCGCGCTGGCTGATGATCGGCTTGTTGTATGTGGGTGTCCTGATCGCGCACACGGTGCTGCCCGATGGCAACGCGCTGCGTATGAATACCGGGGTCTCGGCCTTGCCATGGCTATTGCTGGGGGCGGCGGCGGGGATCGTCTGGGTCTATCGGCAGGGCCTGAGCCGCCTGCGCCGGATGGTGCCCGACACGCTGGCCGAACCGCCCCAGCCGGGCAAGTTCCGCGAGGCAGAGTTGGACCGCTACGCCCGCCACATCATGCTGCGCGAGGTGGGCGGGCCCGGCCAGCGCGCGCTCAAGGAGGCGCGGGTGCTGGTGATCGGCGCGGGCGGCCTCGGCTCTCCGGCACTGCTGTATCTGGCCGCCGCGGGCGTCGGCATGCTGGGGGTGATCGACGACGATGTCGTGGACAGTTCCAACCTGCAGCGGCAGGTGATCCATTCCGATGCGCGTATAGGGATGCCGAAGGTGTTCTCGGCACAGGCGGCGGTCGAGGCGCTGAATCCGTTTGTCACCCTGCGCCCCTATAACCGGCGGCTGGACGACAGCATCGCGGCAGCGTTGTTCGCGGATTACGACCTGATCCTGGATGGGTCGGACAATTTCGACACCCGCTATCTGGTCAATCGGGCCTGCGTCGCGGCGGGCAAGCCGCTGATCGCCGCCGCGATGACCCAGTGGGAGGGGCAGATCAGCCTGTACGACCCCGCCCGCGGCGGACCGTGCTTCGAGTGCGTTTTCCCGACCCGTCCGGCGCCGGAGCTGGTGCCGTCCTGCGCGGAAGCCGGGATCATCGCGCCCCTGCCGGGGGTGATCGGGTCGATGATGGCGCTGGAGGCGGTGAAGCATATCACCGACGCAGGTGAGGGGCTGCGGGGCCGGATGCTGATCTATGATGCGTTGTACGCCGAGACGCGGATCATCACGCTGAGCCGCCGCGCCGATTGCCCGGTCTGCGGCGCCGGGACACGCCAACAGGAGAGCAAGGCATGACCAATCCGTTGCTGGACCGCTGGGACACGCCATTCCAGCTTCCGCCGTTCGACGCCATCGCCGACGGTCATTTCGGCCCCGCATTCGACGACGCGCTGGACGAGGCGCGTGCAGCGATCCGGGCGATTGCCGACAATCCGGAGCCCCCGAGCTTTGCCAATACGATCGAGGCGATGGAGCTGGCCGGCGAGACGCTGAGCCGCGTGGCGGGCGTGTTCTACAACCTGTCCGGGGCCGACTCGAACCCGGTGCGCGAGGCGCTGCAGCGCGATCTGGCGCCGAAGATGTCGGCCTACAGTTCCGAGATCACCAACAATCGCGCGCTGTTCAACCGGATCGAGGCGCTTTGGCAGGATCGAGACAATCTGGGCCTGACGGCAGAGCAGGCGCGGGTGCTGATGCTGTATCGCCGCATGTTCGTTCGGGCAGGTGCGGCGCTGGAAGGGGCGGCGCGCGACCGATTGACCGAGGTGAAGTCGCGGCTGGCGGTTCTGGGCACCCAGTTCACCCAGAACCTGCTCGCGGAGGAACGCGCTTGGTTCCTGCCGCTGGAAACAGCCGATCTGGAGGGGCTGCCCGATTTCGTGATCGACGCGGCCCGCGCAGCCGCGCAGGAGCGAGGGCAGGCGGGGCATGTGCTGACGCTCAGCCGGTCGCTGATCGTGCCGTTCCTGCAGTTCTCGTCCCGGCGCGACCTGCGCGAGGTCGCGTTCCGTGCGTGGACGTCGCGGGGTGCCAACGACAACGAGAGCGACAACCGCACGCTCGCGGCCGAGATCCTGGCCCTGCGGCAGGAGCGGGCGGCGCTGCTGGGCTATCCCGATTTCGCCACCTACAAGCTGGAGACCGAGATGGCGGGCACGCCGCAGGCGGTGCGCGACCTGCTGCTGCGGGTCTGGGCGCCGGCAAAGGCGAAAGCTGCGGCGGATGCCGAGATGCTGACCGCGATGATGCACACCGACGGCATCAACGGCGATCTGGAACCCTGGGACTGGCGCTACTATTCCGAGAAGCGGCGCAAGGCCGAGCATGATCTGGATGAGGCCGCGCTGAAACCCTACCTGTCGCTGGACGGGATGATCGATGCGGCCTTCGACGTGGCCAACCGCCTGTTCGGGCTGCAGTTCCGCACGCTGGAGGTGCCGCTCTATCATCCTGACGCGCGGGCCTGGGAGGTGATGCGCGCGGGGCGCCATGTGGCGGTGTTCGTCGGGGATTACCATGCCCGCGGCTCCAAACGCTCGGGCGCGTGGTGTTCCGCGATGCGCAGCCAGCGCAAGCTGGGCGGGGCGGTGCAGCCGATTGTCGTCAACGTCTGCAGCTTCGCCAAGGGCGACCCGACATTGCTGTCGTGGGACGACGCGCGTACGCTTTTCCACGAATTCGGGCATGCGCTGCATCAGATGCTGTCGGACGTGACGCACGAGTTCATCTCGGGCACCTCTGTCGCGCGCGATTTCGTCGAACTGCCCAGCCAGTTGTACGAACACTGGCTGGAGGTTCCCGAGGTCATTGCGCGGCACGCCCGGCATTACCGGACGGGCGAACCGATGCCGCAGGACATGGCCGACCGGCTGCTGGCAGCAAAAACCTACGATCAGGCCCATGCGACGGTCGAATATGTGGCCTCGGCACTGGTCGATCTGGAATTCCATAGCGGCGCGGCCCCGGCCGATCCGATGGCGCGGCAGGATGAAATCCTCGCCAACCTCGGCCTGCCGCACGCGATTCCGATGCGCCACGCCACGCCACACTTCGCCCACGTCTTTGCGGGGGACGGCTATTCCTCGGGGTACTACAGCTACATGTGGTCAGAGGTGATGGACACCGATGCCTTTGCCGCATTCGAGGAGGTGGGCGACGCCTTCGACCCCGCGACGGCCGAGAAGCTGGAGCGCTTCATCCTGTCGGCCGGCGGGTCCGACGAGGCCGAATCGCTCTACACCGCGTTTCGCGGCCGGATGCCGGGGGTTGAGGCGCTGTTGAAGGGCCGGGGGTTGGCCGAGACAGTGTGAATCGCGGTCGGTGATGCAAACCGTTGCCAGTAATTCGAATATGGCGATGATTCTCGGTCGCGCTGCCACTGCGTTGTTGACGCAAGGTCGGGCTGGGGCGATGCTTTTTCTGCGGACAGGATTCAACAACTGAACGCTGGCACTGGCGCAACAGCCTCTGCCAGCCACAGGGGAGGATCGCATGAAAAGTTCGCTTGGTTTTTCCGCAAGCGTGGCCGCACTCATCATCACAAGCACGGCGACGATCGTCTGGGCCGATGACGATGATGAAGGCGATTATGAGCACGCGCCCGAGGCGCAGCAGTTCGTCCATGGCGCCCCGTCCGTCCCGTCCGAGGCATGGACGATCGCGGCCGGTGGCCGGATCTACGACAACTGGTGGGAGGCGTTGGACCGTCCGGAACCGACCGACACGAACCCGGCCTATCCGACGGCTGTCAACGCTGAGCAGACGGGCCCCGGCACCTGGCGTTGCAAGGAGTGCCATGGCTGGGATTATCTGGGCAAGGACGGCATCTATTCCAGCGGCAGCCATTACACCGGGATCCCCGGGATCAACGGTGCCCAAGGCCGGGCGGTGGAGCAGATCGCAGTTCTACTGCGCGACGAGAACCATCCCTACACGACCGAGATGATCACCGACGAGGAGATGCTGCGCGTGGCGGCCTTTGTCAGTCGCGGGCAGGTGGACATGGCCAGCTTCATTGACCTGGAAACCCGGACGGTAAAAGCTGGGGATTTGGATCGCGGGCGCGAGATCTTTCAGACCACTTGTGCGGCCTGCCACGGGTTTGACGGGCGGGCGCTGAACTGGGGCGAGGGGGATGAGAACAACTTTGTCGGAACCGAGGCGGCCGAGCTGCCCGACGAGGTGTTCAACAAGATCTACAACGCGCACCCCGGCGTCGACATGATCAACCTGCGGGCGTTTCCGGTCGAGGATGCAATCGCGGTTCTGGCCTACACGGCGACGTTGCCGACCGAGTAAAGAAAGAGCGCGCGGCCAGGTGGCCGCGCGCTTTCGGTTTCATCGGGCGCTGATCAGTTCCGGTCCTTGTCGACCATCTTGCCCTTGGTGATCCAGGGCATCATGCCGCGCAGCTTCTCGCCCACGGCCTCGATCTCGTGCGCGTCGTTCAGGCGGCGGGTGGCCTTGAACATCGCCTGGCCGGAGTTGCACTCCTGCATCCAGTCGCGGGTGAAGCGCCCGGTCTGGATGTCGCGCAGGACGGCCTTCATCCGGGCCTTGGTCTCGTCGTAGGGCAGGATGCGCGGGCCGCTGACGTATTCGCCGTATTCGGCGGTGTTGGAGATCGAGTAGTTCATGTTCGCGATGCCGCCCTCGTAGATCAGGTCCACGATCAGCTTCACCTCGTGCAGGCATTCGAAATAGGCCATCTCGGGGGCGTAGCCTGCCTCGACCAGTGTCTCGAAGCCCATGCGGATCAGTTCGACCAGACCGCCGCAGAGCACAGCCTGCTCGCCGAAGAGGTCGGTTTCGCATTCTTCCTTGAAGTTCGTCTCGATGATGCCCGAGCGGCCGCCGCCGATGGCCGAGCAGTAGGACAGGCCGATTTCCAGCGCCTTGCCGCTGGCGTCGTTGTGGACGGCCACGAGGCAGGGGACGCCGCCGCCCTTGGTGTATTCACCGCGCACGGTGTGGCCGGGGCCTTTGGGGGCCATCATGATGACGTCGACGCCGGGCTTGGGTTCGATCAGGCCGAAGTGGACGTTCAGGCCGTGGGCAAAGGCGATGGCGGCGCCTTCGCGAAGGTTGTCGTGGACGTGCTTGCGGTAGGTTTCGGCCTGCAGCTCGTCCGGCATGGTGAACATGATGAGGTCGCACCAGGCAGCGGCTTCGGCGATGCCCATGACCTGCAGGCCCTCTCCTTCCGCCTTTTTCGCCGACGGCGAGCCTTCGCGGAGGGCCACGACGATGTTCTTGGCGCCGGAATCGCGCAGGTTCAGGGCGTGGGCGTGGCCCTGGCTGCCGTAGCCGAGGATCGCCACCTTCTTGTCCTTGATCAGGTTGATGTCGCAGTCGCGGTCATAATAAACGCGCATGGGTCGTCCCTTCGGGTTGTGTGTTCACGCGTGAACATATCGGACGCCACCCCGCGAAAACGATCATAGTTTGACGGATTAAGCCGTTTTGTGAGAAAGAACAGCGTTAAGCGAGGAAAAACGGAAAAATCATGCAGATCGACGACGTGGATCGCCGTATTTTACGCCACTACCAGGTCGACCCCGCCCTGCCGATGGCGGAACTGGCGGAAAAGGCCAATGTCACGCTGGCCACCTGCTGGCGGCGGCTGGACCGGATGCGCACGGGCGGCGTGATCCGGGGCGTCCATGCGGTGATCGACTGGCGCAAGCTGGGGTGGGAGGTGGAGGTGTCGCTTCGCTTCACGCTGGACAAGACCGCACCGCGGGCGTTCGATGACTTCATCGCGGCGGCGCGCGAGGTGCCCGAGGTGATCGAGATCCAGACCTTTCTGGGGTTGGTCGATGTGCGGTTGAACGTCATCGCCCGCGACATGGGGCATTATCAGGAGATCTATCGCAGCCGCATCCTGACCCTGCCGCATATCGCCGATATCGAGGCGCTGATGCACGTGGCCGTCATCAAGGACCAGGAGACGCTGCCGCTATGATCGCGCTGGATGCCATCGACCGGATGATCCTGCGCGGGCTGGAGGCCGACGCCACGCAGAGCGCCAAGGATCTGACGGGAAACCAGCGGCTCAGCCCCTCGGCCATCCTGCGGCGGATGAAGAAGCTGGAGGCGGCGGGCGCGATCCGCACCCGCCGCGTGGTGCTGGACAGCCAGAGCTTGGGCTTTGGCGTGACGGTGTTCCTGGGGGTGAAGCTGGCCACCAAGGGGCGCGTGAGCCTGGACGATTTCGAACGCGCCGTGACCGCGATACCGGAGGTGCAGACGGTGCAGCACGTGCTGGGCGCCTATGACTATCGCCTGCGGGTGGTGGCCCGCGACATCAGCGATTTCGAACGGGTGCTGCGGCGGCGGATCATGACGCTGCCGGGGGTCGGGCAGGTGGATGCGAACGTGCTGCTGAGCGAGGAGCGGCGGCCGGGGCCGCTGGGGTAGGGGCGTAGGCTTGCCACCCCGCGCAACTGCACCTTGATAGTTCGGCCTGAACAATGTGTTCAGCCTGTTGTGAGGACCTGATGCCGCCGATCTGGAGCGGTTTGGGCAGCGAGGATTTCGGGTATGATCAGCGCAA
>JAWLCA010000030.1:0-34781 GCA_041687395.1 Paracoccaceae bacterium
GTCTCAGTTCCGTCCCCTACCTTGCGCGTCCCCATCACGTTGCACCCGGCCCCGCCGGAACATTCGCCATGAAACAAGGCCTTGACAGCGATCATGAGAGCATGGCGCTGAAAAAGGCGGCCCTCGATCTGGTAGGAGTTGCACGACACGGCCCCTTGTTCGCGTCAACACTGCCACATACGGTGTACCCTATCGTGCCGCGCAAGCGGTTCACCCGTCCTGCTGCCTTGGGTGCCTCGGCTCATCGCCTTTGCCGAAGGCGACATGACGTGACACCGCTCATGCCCATTCCGGAAAACGCTCCTCCAGCCCTCGGTTGCCCCGCAGCGCGTCGATGATCTGATGGGCTGAGAGGAGGCGGGAGTCGATCTCGTTCGCCCTTGCGGGCGAGAGCAGACACAGCCCCTCAACCGCGTTGCAGTCGATGTCGCGGCGAAAGGTCCGCCCACCCGCCATGGTGATCGTCAGTCGCCGCCGCCCGCGGCTCTCCGAGACGACCGCGATCATCGGCACGCCGTGCCTGTCGATCAGCACCGTACCGGTCGGGATCGTGCGGAACTTTTCCTCAAGCCGGTCAATCCTGTCCTTCAACCCCCGGGCAGCCTCGAGCGCCTCTTCCTCCCTGATTGCATACAAGATTTCGTAGGTGAGACAGGCCAGGAGTCCGCCGAAAACTTCCTGGAGGTGTTGCGGCAGCAGAAAGATTGCGGGCAGCACCAGCCCCATGAAGCGCTGCTCTGCCTTGGAGCGCGAAGAAAGTGGCTGAGGCTCGAAAAGACCCTCCGGCAGGAGGTGCACCGCTTCCGCCAGAAGCTCCAGGTGCGCCTCCGCGAAGCGGAGGGCATAGGAAACCGGATCTGCGTCGGCAGTCTTCGGATCCGAGAATGTCACCTCCCACCTGTCGCCCGAAGATACCGGTCGCAGTTCGACGGCCCCGAGGGGCGTCGTCAGCGAGAGCAACGTCCGATGACTGTCGCTTCCGCTCACTTGCCCGCCGAAGCATATGTTTCCTCTGGCAGTGCGGACCTCATGCGAGCCATCTGCAAGCTTGCGGGCTGGAACGGAGAGCGCGCCACTGGAGGATTCTGAGGGTTCGGCGTCCGGGAGGTGGACCGCGGTGGCATACGGGGTTTTCTGGATTGTCATTGGCGCTCTCCTTGCTTGCGATATCGGGTAAGTGGGATCAGTGTGGGGGAAACGGAAATTTGCTGGCATAGGCAGGGCGGCTCGACCCGATGTGCGATTGAGGGCGGCTCCCTCGTGCGACCAAATGAACGAGCCGTTGAGCCTTTTCGTCGCGACGCACCCATCGGCGACCCTAAGGTCCCAGCATACCATGTCCCGTGCACAACCTGTGCGGCGCGACAACGAGGGTAGGAGCGTCGTCGACCGACGGATGGAGGTGCGACTCTACCCCGAAACCTGCCCCACGGGATTTGCGCTGACAAGCACGCTGCGCCCGTCAAGCTGTAATCACCAAGCGCGCCAGGTCTGCGCTGCCGTCGCCGCCCAGCCTGATCTTGTGCCGTTCGACTTCTGCGCCCTCGCTGGCAAGGTTTCTGGAACTAAATCGCCAATAGCGGTTCACTATTTACGACCATTCGGCCGCCCTGCTTGGCCAGAATGCCGGTTCGACCCCGATCGAGTTTCTGCTTCACCGCCGAGAGCGGCAACCGCTTTCGATCCACACTTTATGCGCTGCTGGCAGCACTATTTATCGCCGTTCGGGCGGGCACTGGCGTCGAGCAATAGCTCCATGAGCTCCTGGCCGCGGCGGATCGACATGAGCATCATGCCGTGACTGCCTGCGCCGGATCCTTGTAATCTTCGTTCTTTGTCAACATCGCCCAGATCTGTCGGGCCATCTTGTTGGCCAGCGCGATCGCCACCAGCATCCTGGGCTTGCGCCAACATGCTTGACAGCCAGTTGCCCTGCGCAATAGTGCGCCGCCCAAGCCAGCCCAGTCGCGACATTGCGCCAATGATCAAGAGACCTCGGATATCGGCCTGGCCCGCCTTGGTCATGCGCCCCAATCGCTCCTTGCCTCCCGAGGAATGCTGCCTGGGCACAAGGCCCAACCAGGCCGCAAAGTCGCGCCCTGTTTTGAACTGCACCATGTCGGGGCCGAATGCCTCCACTGCGAAGGCCGTCAGCGGTCCAACGCCCGGCATGGTCTGAAGCCGGCGCGCCTTGTCCGACTGGGAGGCCAGCGCCGTGAGTTTCGCGGTGCGCCCGGTGATACGCACCGTTTTCTCTGCAATCTGCGCCAGCAGCTCCTGGCACTCCTCCCGGATCAGCGCAGGCAGGTCGGAGGCATCATGCTCCACAAGCGCTGCCATGCGATTGAGATGGCGTATCCCGGTGGGAAACACATAACCATGCTCATACAGGACGGCCCGCAGCGCGTTCACATCGGCGGTCCGCTGATGCACCAGACGCTCCCGGCCACGGAAAATCGCCGCGCGGGACTGCTGCGCGACTGTCTTGGGTTCAACGAAACGCATCTCGGGCTGACGGGCTGCAATGACGATCGCCTCGGCATCGACAGCGTCGTTTCTCTGGCGCTTCACGAACGGACGCACGTATTGCGGCGCGATCAGTATCACCTCGTGGCCAAGCGCTTCCATCTCGCGCGCCCAATAATGCGCGCTGCCGCACGCCTCGAATATGACCAGACTGGGCGCCTGCTGCGCCATGAACGCGGAGAACTGCTTGCGCGTCAGCTTCCTGCGAAACTGGACCTCCCCTGTCCGAAGTGCGCCATGAACCTGAAAAACTGCTTTTGCCAGATCGACCCCGATCATCATGTCCTTAACTTTGTCGTCCTCCTCTTCGCGTGGCGTTGAACACCACGAACTTGGCACAATGCGATGCCGTCTGGGGAGGACGGCAACCACTCCATCTACGCCGTGATGCGGGCACAGGTGCAAGGAGAGCCGTAGCACGTCTCATTGCACCTTGCGCTCGCGTCGGGCAGATAGGTGCCAAAGGGTGAGCGCCGCCTGGCCGACGAGCAGGGGCACCAGACTGCCGCTCAGAACCAGCATCCACCCGAAAGTATCCAGCGAAACCACATCGAGGACAGTACTCAGGCCGGGCAGCCATGCGGCGGCTGCGGTCAAGGCAAGGCATATGCCGATCGCATACCAGACCCATCGGTTGCGCGTGACCTCGTTGGCGAAAAGCCCGGTTCCCGCATCGCGCATGTTGAAGACATGCCAGAGCCGCGCCAGCGCGAAGCTCAGAAAGCCGATCGTCACCGCCGCATCCTGGCTCATGCCCTGTGCCAGCGCGACGAAGAATACCGTCGTGACCGACGCCGCAATCAGCGCACCCCAGAGGGCAGTCGCGATCCAGTGCGCTCGTGTCAGAACGGGCTCTTTCGGATCGCGCGGTTTGTGATCCATGATGCCCTCGGGGCTTTCGCCGACGCCGAGGGCCAGAGCCGGGAACACGTCGAGCACGAGATTGATGTAGAGGATCTGAAGCGGCAGCAGCGGAAGAGGCGCGCCGACCATCGCGCAGAGCCCCACGGCCAGAACCTGCCCGAGGTTGCCGGAGAGCAGATAGACGATGAACCTCCGGATGTTCTCGAAGATCGTGCGTCCCTGTTCGATGGCCATCACGATCGTGGGGAAGGCATCGTCCTGCAGAACGATGTCCGCCGCCTCTCGGGCAACATCGGTGCCGCGCTTGCCCATGGCGATGCCGACATCCGCCTTCTTGAGGGCGGGCGCATCGTTCACGCCATCGCCCGTCATCGCGACGACTGCGCCGGCCTCCTGCCAGAGGCGGATCAGGTCGAGTTTCTGTTCCGGCGAGACGCGGGCGAAGACGTGATTGTCGCGCAGCCCGTCATGGGCATCCGCCTCCGCCCCGTCGCCCAGCTTCGGCAGATCACGGCCCACCGTCGCCTTGGGCTTTTCGGCAAGCCCTACCTGTTCGGCGATTGCGGCAGCGGTCACCGGCTGGTCGCCGGTGACCATAATGACGCGGATGCCGGCCCTGCGACACCGCTCGATGGCGTCGGGCACGTCGTCGCGCGGCGGATCCTCCAGCCCCACGAGGCCGAGCAGGGTTAGGCCTTCGTAGGGATCGGCCTCGGCGCTGTCCGCCCGGCCCTCGGCGAAGGCGAGCACGCGGTAGCCTTCGGCGGCCAGCGTCTCGACCCGCGCCTCCCAGTCCTTGCGGGCCGCGTCGGACAGCGCCTCGGCCTCGCCCTCTTCGGTCGCGACCTGCGTGGCGACCTCCAGCACCGCCTCCGGCGCACCCTTGACAGCGATGCGAAAGCCGCCGCCCTGCGCGTGAAACGTCGCCATCATCTTGGTATCAGCGTCGAAACTTTCCTCGCGCTCTTCGGGCTGGTCGTCGAGCAGGCGGTCCCGCGCGAGGCCGACCGCCGCCGCAGCATGAAGCAGTGCAAGCTCCATCGGATCGCCTGTGCCGGCCGCGTGCTCGCCATTGTCGCCATCCGCCTGCTCAAGCTCGGCATTGTTGCACAGCGCGGCGACCTCCAGCAGCCGGCACGCCAGGGGCGAGGGCTCCTCGGGACGCTTGTCCTCGTCCCAGTGCAACTCGTCGTCCTGCCCCGGCAGCGCCAGCCGCGCCACGCGCATCCGGTTCTGCGTCAGCGTTCCGGTCTTGTCGGCGAAGATCACGCTGGTGGACCCCAGAGTCTCGACCGCGGCCAGCCGCTCGACCAGCGCGTTGCGCCGCGCCATGCGCCACATGCCGCGCGCCAGCGCGACGGTCGCCACGATCGGCAGCCCCTCGGGGACGGCGGCCACCGCAAGCGCCACCGCCGTCTCGAGCATGGACACGAGGTCCTTGCCGCCCAGCCAGCCGAGGGCGGCGACCACCGCCGCCACGATCAGCGTGACCACCACCAGATTGCGGGCCAATCGGTCCAGCCGCTTTTCGAGCGGCGTCACCTCTTCGCTCGCCTCCGAGGTCATGCGCGCGATTCCGCCCAGTTCGGTCTGCATGCCGGTGGCCACCACGACGCCGGCGCCGCTGCCGCCCGTTACCGCGGTTCCCTTGAAGGCCATCGAGGTGCGTTCGGCCAGGGGCGCGTCCGCCTCCACCGCCTCCGTGGTCTTTGTCACCGGCACCGACTCGCCTGTCAGCGAGGATTCGTCGCAAGTCAGCCCGTTCGCCTCGATCAGCCGCAGATCGGCCGTGACGACATCGCCGGCGTCGAGCAGCACCACATCCCCGGGCACGAGGTCTTCGGAATCGACGGTCGCGCTCTGGCCGTCACGCATCACCCTCGCCTGAACGGTGCCAAGGTTGCGCAGCGCTTCCATCGAGCGGACGGCCTTCCACTCTGTGACGAAGCCGATGGCGGCATTGATCACGATCGCAGCGAGGATCGCGGCCATCTGCACAATCTCGCCCATCGCGAAGGACACGATCGCCGCGAGGGCCAGAATGCCGATGACGAGATTTCTGAACTGGTCGGCGAGGATCTTCCATGGACTGGCTCGTCCCGCCTCGCCGAGCCGGTTGGGTCCATGTTCTTTGCGCCGCCGCCGGACCTCTGCCTCATCAAGGCCCTGCTTCGGGTCGCTGGACAGATCCTCAAGCGTTTGCTCGACGCTGCTGACATGGTGTTTGGCCATGAAAGTCCTCCGGCGTGGAACCGGCCGTGACAGACCGCCTTGTGAAGGGAGAAGTCGCAGTCGGTAACGCTCAAGATCCTATCCGGTTTGGTACGGCGCATGGCATTCGCGTGAGCCCAGCCCGGTGCTGAGCCTTGGACGGTATCTGTCATGCCGATACGCCTGAAACATGAAACTTGTTGGCCGGCTGTGCAATCATCGAGCAACTTGGTATTGTCGCAGCCAAAATGAATGGCAGCCGCATGGATATATTTCGAGCGAGTGCGTCTTTTCTTCCCCTTATCCATGGGTCGCCTCCCTCGGTACCAGGAGACAGTCATGCCCGCCAAATCGAAAGCGCAGCAAAAAGCGGCCGGGGCCGCCTTGGCCGTTAAGCGGGGCGAGGCCGACAAGTCCAGCCTGCAAGGTGCCTCGAAAGAGATGTTCGAAAGCATGACGGAAGAAGAGCTTGAAGAGTTCGCCTCCACCAAGCACGATGACTTGCCCGACAGGATCGACGAAGACGATTGAGCGGCAGAAACACTGCGTCCTCGGATAAATCATTTGCGGCGATGCGGAGTGCGCCGACCGGAGGAATTCGCTCGCAAATCGCGCGACACATGACATGGTCGGATCACACGGAGACCCTGCAACGCACCATACGGCTTCTCTATACAGGCCGCAGTCGAAGAGCCAATGGTCCCGCTACGCGCTGGTGGGCTTCGACACGCTGACAATCATCTAGTTCATCCTGAGCGTGTCATGGCCGCAGACCGCACTCTTGACTGCGGTCGACACCGGCCTCGCCTGCTGATCCTCGCGGATCTGGCAGCCCGCTTCTGGATATCGGAGGACCGCCGGAAGGAATGCCTGAGGCTCTACACGGTCGCCGATCTTCTCGTCGTGGCCTCGCTTCTGCTGGCGCCGATCTTTACCGACGACCTCGCCTTCCTGCGCATCCTGCGCGCTCTGCGCCTGATCCACTCCTATCACCTGATCCGCGATCTCAGACGCGAGAGCCGGTTCTTCCGACTGCACGAGGATGCAATCCTTGCCGCGGTCCATCTCTTCGTCTTCATCTTCGTGATGGCGTCTCTGGTGTTCGTTGTGGCGTTCGGGGACGGGGCGGGTCCCGGCGCCTATATCGATGCGCTCTACTTCACGGTTTCCACGCTGACGACGACGGGGTTCGGCGACATCACCCTCACCACCCCGGGCGGAAAGCTGCTGCAGGTGTTCATCATGGTGGTAGGCGTCGGCTTGTTCCTGCAACTGGCACGCGCCATCTTCCAGCCTTCAAAGGTGCGCTACACATGCCCGGAGTGCGGCCTGAGCCGGCACGACCCCGACGCGATCCACTGCAAGCATTGCGGAGAGCCACTGAAAATCGAGACGGAAGGCGTCGGCGGAACCTGAGCGGGCAAGCGTGCCTTGGTCAGGACGTCATGAGCGGTTGTCGCGCCGCGCATTCCGGCGGCTTGTCGCGGTGGGCGCCAGCCGTATTGGTCAGTCCGCTGCTTCATCCGACAAGCGTCAGGGTGAAATAGCCCCCCGCGATCATCAGCGCGAAGGACATCAGGGCGAGGAGGCCGTCTCGGGCGACAAGCGCGATGGAGAAACCCGTGATGACCGAAGAGGGAACGGTGGCGCCGAACGGCACGATTTCCAGTGGCGGCAATGTCAGGGCCAGGATCGCGCAGGTTCCCGCGATCGCGCGAGCGAAATGGCCATCGGTCAGGAACGTCAGGCGCGCCCAGATAACGGCCGCCAGCAGGCGAACGACCGGTCGAAAGAGGCTGGCGGCCCGGCACAGGTGGCGCCCCTTGACCGACCGCCGTGCGAGAGCGCGTGGCAGCCAAGGCGTGTTCCGCCCAGCGGCCATCTGCACTGCGACGCCAAAAATGAAGATTGCGAGAATCGTCGACGCGCCGGGTATGTCCCCGACAGGGCTGAGCGCCAGAAGGCCAAGCGTCAGCAGCGCCGGACCGAAGGCGTCGCGCCCGAGACACACCTGAACATCATCGACCGTGACGCGTTCTTGGGAAGCGCCAAGTTCGTCCAACCGGTCCAGCACTTCGGCAACTTCCTGCACCCACTTCCCCTCAGTGTCGGATCACGGGCCACGTCCAGTTCGGCCAGCAAGTGCCCCACATCCTAAAAACTGCCTCCTGCGCGCCACTGGCGCGGCTCTTTCTTCTAACCACGCAGGGGCTTCACGGATGCGTAGGTCGGCTGGCACGTGGTCGCCTGACTCCATCAGCACTACGTCGCCCGGGTCAGGCATACTTCATCTACCAAGACACGCTGCCCGTCCCGTCGACTGCGCCCTGCGGCACCAACATATCGCGTATCGCTGGCATTGCCTCCCCGGCCTTGTCCTCGTGATGGAAACCGATGATCGCTATTGCCAGGGCCATGGCGAGGATCACCCGGTTATCGACCTAGTGCTGGATCGCGCCGGTGAAGACTTTGACCGGATGCAAGGGCCGACGTGGCTCAACATTCGCTGTCGTCCTCGAAACCCGCATCACCAAGGTCGGACTCGGCTTCGGCTGGGGTTTCGGCAGCCTCTGCCTCACCCCTGTACATGCCCGCCACGGCATTCGCCAGAAGCATGCCGCCCGCGACCCCCATCGCGGTCTGCCCGGCGCCGGCGAGAAATCCGCCCGGGGGCCCCCCTTGGGGCATTGGCTGCGGCCCTCGTGCCGGACGTCGGGGCGCACTGCCGCCCCCGAATAGTCCCGAGAGGAAGCCGCCGCCTTGCGGCGAAGTGCGGGCGTCGGCAAGTTCGGTCTCAAGCTCTTCGATCCGGGATTGCGCTGCATTCAGCGCATGCTCCTGTACGATGACGGACTGCGCCATGTAGTATGGCGCGCCGGGCTGACGTTGGATGGCCTCGGCGATGAAACGCTCGGCTCCGGCATCGCGCATCGGCGTCTCCCGCTCCACGCGGGCGAGCTTGTCGAACAGGCCTTCAATAGCCTCACGGTCATACTTGTCCATGTGTCGTATCCTCCATGCAGCTTCTCCAGAAGACATAGGTTCCGGCCGGGGCAGGACGAAGGTCGCGGGAGATGCCTGCCGCTCGCAACGCACCGGTTTCGCTGTCACGCCATGTCGCGCCTCTGCACCAACAGCTTGTCGATCCGGCGGCCGTCGAGATCCACGACCTCGATCCGCCAGGGCCCGACATCGACATGGTCGCCAAGTTTCGGAAGAGCCTTCATCATTTGGATGACGAGGCCCGCGACCGTCTCGTAGTCGCGGCCCTCCTCTAGTGCGATCCCGATGCGGTCGGCGAACTCGTCGACCGGCATCCAGCCGGCCACGAGCAGGCTGCCGTCGTCGCGTGTCGCGACCTTGGCCTCCGCCTGCTCGCCTTCCGGAAACGCGCCGGCGATGCCTTCGAGAACGTCCATCGGCGTGATGATCCCCTCGAAATGCCCGTATTCGTCGTAGACGAGGACCATATGCGCAGGAGAGGCGCGTAGGGCCTCGAGCACATCGAGCGCGGCCATGCCCTCGCGCACGACGGGCACCTCGATCAGAAGCGCCCTCGGGTTGGGCGTCAGAGCGTTTTCGTCCCTGACGAGGAAATCGCGCGATTTCAGGAGCCCAACTATATCGTCGGGGCCGCCGTCCCTGACGGGCAGACGGGAATGGCCGGTCTCGCGGAACCGCCGGACGATGCTCTCCGGCGTATCGTCGATATCGACTACCTCCACCTCGTGACGCGGTATCATCAGGCCCCGCGCGGTGCGGTCGGCAATCCGCATCACGCCCGCGATCATCTCGGTCTCCGCCTTCTCCATGACGCCGGCGGAGTGCGCCTCGGAGATCACAAGCTTCACTTCCTCGTCCGTCACGCTGCGATCGGCTTCGCCTGACTGCCCCAGCAGCCTCAACACCAGCTTGCCCGACCTGTCGAGAAGCCACACGAGCGGGGCTGCGCCGATCGAGATAAGGTCGAGCAGAGGCGCAATCCGTGTTGCCACGGCCTCGGGCGCGCGCAGCGCGATCTGTTTCGGGACCAGTTCGCCGAAGATGAGCGACAGGTAGGTGATGACCACAACGACCCCGCCGACCCCGAGCGTCTGCGCGAGCGCGGGTGCCATGCCCGTCGCGATCAGAGCCTCGGCCAGTCGCACGCCCAACGTCGCGCCAGAGAAGGCGCCGGACAGGACGCCGACAAGCGTGATCCCGATCTGGACGCTGGACAGGAAGCGGCCGGGATCCGCGGACAGCCGGATGGCTGTCGCGGCCCCCTTGCTGCCCTTGTCGGAAAGAAGCTTCAGCCGCGCGGGCCGGGCTGAGACGATGGCCAGCTCAGACATCGCGAGGAGGCCGTTGATCAGCGTCAGCAGAATGACGATCGCAATCTCGAGGTACATGTTCTCCAACTCTTGCCGAACAGTTCGGCCATTGATTTTGTCGGCGTTCTACATGGTCGCGCATCGGGCGACCATGGGCCACGCCGTGTTCAGTTTGTCAGTTCCTGAAGATGCGGACTGCACTCGCGAGGGCGTCCCACAGATCCAGCGCGCGGGCAAAGAAATGCTCGCGCGCAACGAAGGGTTTGTCGCCGCGCCCGAGAAACTCCTCCTCCACCGTATCCAGAAGGCGTCCCAGGCGGCGGCGGTGGATGCCGAGACGGCTCTGCACGGGGTCAGCGAGGACGCCCGCGAAGGCGGCGACGACCGAGCCGAGCATGACCAGCCCCGCCACTGTGGCCCCTACCAGCCATGGAGAGGCATCCGCCGCGAACACTCCGTACCAAATCCCGCCGAGCGTCTGGCCCAGCGGGAACGATGCGATCGCGTTGGTGCGGACCATGGCATCAGCGACGCCCGGCGCCATCGAGATCATGCCCGGCGTCAGCGCCTGAAAGGCCAGGGCACCGACGACAAGGACGCACAGCGTCGTGGTCATCTCCGCGACAGCGGAACGGGAACCCGCATACTCGCCAAGAGCGCCTGCAATCCGCTGGCCAAGGGCGTCAGCCTCGGCGGCGCTTCCCCGCGTGCGGATCATCTCGCGAAATTGCGGTGCCACCAGGACGGCGCGCGCCAGGGCGGATGGGTCGCGGGCCGCAGCCCCCTCGTCGAGGTGCAGGTCCAGGAGATCGGTCACGATGAGCACCTCGACCCGCCGCGCGACGGAGGTGCGCAACAGGATCCGCCGACGGGACAGCCAGTCTGCGGCGCCTCGCCAGCCCACGCGGCGACAGAGATACGCGGCGATGCGGGTCAGCACGAGGATCGGCGACAAGACGACATTGACAGGCGCCCGGAGGATGTCCCATCCAAGGGCCGCGCCATGAAGGCGAAGCGTTCCGGGCCAGGTGAAATGCCGTGCCACGAACCCGTCCACCTTTGCCCGGCGATCCTTGAAGTATCCAAGGCCGCCAGAGCTGCCGGTGTCATCGGCTGTCTGTGCGCGTGTCGATGATAAGACCATGATGGTGACCCACCTCCTGCCGCCGGGACCAGCAGGATCTCGCGGCCGCGATCGCCCTTTCGGGCCGGGCCGATGCGGTGACGGGCGCGCTCATCTACTGCAACATCCTCTGGACCTGCCGCAACTTCGCCGACTGGAGCCGCGCGCGGCAGTGGAGCGCGGGCTTCGAGAGCTGGTGCGACGCCAGCTTCGCCGAAAGCACCGGCTCCTGCGACCTGCACCGCGCCGAGTTGGCCGGCGTGCGCAAAGACCTGCCCTCCGCCCTGCAGGGCATCGGCGCCGCCATTGCCAAGCTGACCGAGGAAGAGGGCTGGGCACTGGGCGAGGGGTACCGCGTCCGCGGCGATGTCCTTGCGATGATCGGTGATCTCGACAAGGCGCGTGACGACTACGCGCGGGCCTATGCTGTCGGCTGGGACGCCGAGCCGGGCAACGCTGTTCTGCTTGTCGAGACCGGCGCGGTGGATGCGGCGCTCGGGGCGCTCGACCGCACCCTGTCGGGCACGACGTGGTTCCACCTGCAACGCGGCCTGTGGCTCCGCGCCCACAAGGCGTGGATCGCCGCGCGGCATGGTCGGGCCGACCTTGCCCGGTCGGTGCTGGATGACATCGGCATCGAGATCGGCGCGACGACGACCTCGGCGCCGTCGATCCACGCGCTCCTCGCCGAGGCGCAGGCCCATCTGCAGGCCGAGGACGCATCCGAGGGCATGCGGCTCCTGCTGCTCGCGTGCCAACTCTGGACGGCCGCGGGCTTCGAGTTTCAGGAGGCGCGCGTCCGGATCGAGATCGCCGAGCGGCTGCACGCGGCGGGCGACGACCATGGCGCGCGGGTCGAACGCGTGGCGGCGGAGCATATCGCGCGGCGCATCGGATCGCGGCGCCTGCTGAACATCCTCGAGGCCGCGCAGGACGTGTCCGAGACAGACCGAGCGGAGCATTTGCCGGCGCAGACGGCGAGCTGGAAACGAGAGGGGCGCTTGCCTATGCCCGCAAGGCTGTCAGCCCCGCGAAGCGCTGCCGATAGCGCGCCGGGGTGATGCCGACCCGGCGTTTGAAGATGCGGCGGAAGAACACCGGGTCGGCATAGCCGACCGCGGAGGCAACTGCGTCGACGGCCGCGTCCGTGGTCTCCAGCATCTGCTTGGCCTCCTCCAGCCGCAGGGCCTGGACGTATTCGACCGGCCCGTAGCCCGTGGCCTTGCTGAACCGGCGCGAGAAGGTGCGGTCGGGCAGGCCCGCGACCTTGGCCATCCGCGCCACCGGGTTCTCGATGGTGTAGTTGTCGGCGATCCAGATCTGGGCCCTCGCGACGGCGGCGTCCTCGTGCTGGCGCGGGCGGGCCATGGCGGCGAAGGGGAGCTGGCCGTCGGACTTGTCGCCGATGACGAAGACCTTCGACAGCCACCGCGCCTCGGTCTCGCCCGCGAAGCGCGCGACGAGGTAGAGGCCAAGCTCGCTCCAGGTCGAGGCGCCGCCGGCGGTGACGATGCGGTGCTCCTCTCCGGCCGGGCAGAGGATCCGCTCCGGGCGCAGCTTCACGCTTGGGTAGTAGTCGCGGAAGATCGGCGCCACCGCCCAGTGCGTCGTCGCCTCGATCCCGTCCAGAAGCCCCGTCTCGGCCAGAAACAGCGAGCCCGAGCAGATCGAGCCCACCACCGCACCCTGTCGATGCATCCGGCGCAGCCAGGCAGCCTCCTCGCCCCATTTGCCGCGCGGGTCGTACCCCACCGGCAGGCCGAGGTCGGTGACGATCACGATGTCGGGCGCGGGCGGGGCGTGCAGCGGGGCCTCGACCGCGATCATCGGGCCCGCGGGCGAGGCGGCCGGTTCGCCCGTGACCGACACCAGCCGCGGGGCGAAATGGCAGGACGCGGCCTCCGGCTCGCCGGTGATCGGCTGCCAGGTGCGCCCGACCAAGCCGAAGAGTTCGTGCAGGCAGTAGAGCGCGCCCGGGAACGACTCGGGCAGGACGAGCAGGCTGACCGTGAGGGTGGATGGTGCTTCGTTCATGGGTCGATCATGGCCGAAATGCCGGCGAAAATCGACACGGAAAGTCCAGGAAAGTGGCCGGAATGCCCTGTTTCCGTCGGTTTCGTCTCTCACGCACCGCTCGGCATCCGCCCTATCTCCGCCCCGATCGCAATCAACCCAAGGACGACGACAATGACGGCTCTCGAACAACTCCCCTTTGACACCGACCGCGCCGAGGCCTTCGCCGGGCGCGTGGGCGACATGCTGGACGCCGGTGCGGCTGCGGCGATGATGGCGCTTGGCCACCGGCTGGGCCTCTTCGACACGCTGGTCGGGCGCGCGCCTTCGACCAGCGCAGAGATCGCCGCCGCGGCTGGGCTTGCCGAGCGCTACGTGCGCGAGTGGCTTGCCGCGATGGTGATGGCCGGCGTGGTCGAGTACCGTCCCGAGGGTCGGCGCTACCACCTGCCGGCCGAGCATGCCGCCTGCCTGACCAAGGATGCGCCGCTCGGCAACCTCGCGGTCTACGCCCAGCACGTGGCCTTGCTGGGCCAGATCCAGGACCGGACGATCCACACGTTCCGGACGGGGGAGGGGACGCGCTATGACGACTATCCCTGCTTCCACCAGATCATGGCGGAAGACAGCGGGCAGACGGTCGCCGCGGCGCTCTTCGACCACATCCTGCCGCTGGCACCCGAACTGGCGGGCCGACTGGAGGCGGGCATCGACGTGCTCGACGCGGGCTGCGGGCGGGGCGCGGCGCTGCGCGCCATGGCCGCGCGCTATCCCGCCAGCCGCTTCACAGGCTACGACCTCTGCGCCGACGCGATCGAGCACGCAACGGAGGCCGCCCGCGCCGCGGGCCTGGACAACGTGACGTTCGAGGCGCGGGACCTGACCGGCTACACTGAACCCGGCCGATGGGACTTCGTGACCAGCTTCGACGCGGTACACGACCAGAAGGACCCGCGCGGCCTCGTCATCGGCCTGCGCGCCTCGCTCAGGCTTGGTGGGGTCTACCTGATGCAGGATATCGGCGCCTCGGCGGACCTGGAGAAGAACCGCGACTTCCCTTTCGCGACGCTGCTGTACGCCGTCTCCACGGTACACTGCACGCCGGTCTCTATCGGCCAGGGCGGCGAGGGGCTGGGCACCATGTGGGGCTGGGAGACGGCGGAGCGGTTCCTGCGCGAGGCCGGATTCGTCAGCGTCGAGCGGCACGTCCTGCCGCACGACCCGATGAACGTCTGGTTCGTGGCGCGGGTGTGAGCCTGCCCGCGCAGCCGTCCGGTTGGAACGACAGAAAAGGACTGAACCCTATGAAGGATTTGGAGAGAGAACGATCCTGCGAACGGAACCCGGCAGGACGGGCGCTGACTGCCGGTCTGCTCTGCGCGGGGCTCTGGCTTGGAGCCGCCGCGGCGGCCGACACCGGCCTCGAGCAACGCCTCGACGCGGTCCTCGACCGCTGGGTCGCAAGCGAGCGGATCGTCGGCGTGACCGCGCTCGTCCTGCGCGACGGAGAGCCGGTCTACCGCCGCGCCGCCGGTTACGCGGATCGCGAGGCCGGGCGCCCGGCGAAGCAGGACACCATCTATCGGCTGGCCTCGATGACCAAGGCCATCGTCTCGGCCACGGCGCTGGCGCTGGTCGTGGATGGGCGCTTGTCGCTCAACGACCGTGTCGCGGACTGGCTGCCCTATTTCCGGCCGCGCCTGCCCGATGGCCGGACGCCCGACATAACCGTGCGGCTGCTCATGAGCCACACTTCGGGCCTCAGCTACGCCGTCTTCGAGCCGCACGACAGCCCCTGGCGTCGCGCCGAAGTTCCCGCCGGTCTGCACCAGGACGGCGAGAGCCTCGAGGAGGCCATGCGCCGGATCGCCTCGGTCCCGCTCGTGTTTGCTCCGGGGACGGACTGGCGCTATTCGGTCGCGACTGACGTGTTGGGCGCGGTGGTCGCGAGCGCGTCCGGCACGACCCTGCCGGAGGCCGTGGCGCATTACGTGACCGGCCCGCTTGGCATGAGCGACACGACCTTCGTCGTGACCGAGCCCGCGCGTCTCGCCGCGGCCTACCGGGACGGCGCGCAGGTCGCGACGCGGATGCGCGAGGACGGCGACACCGTGCCGGTGAGCGAGGAGGGCGTTCCCTTCTCGCCCGGGCGGGCGACCGATCCCGACGCCTGGCCCTCCGGCGGTGGCGGCATGTCGGGCACGGCTGCGGATTACGCGCGCTTCCTCGAGGTGATCCGGACCGGTGGCGCACCAATCCTCTCGCCAGCCTCCGCCGAACTGCTCACCACCCACCAGATCGGCGTTCGGCGTGCCTGGAGCGAAGGCGAAGGCTGGGGCCATGGCCTTGGCGCCGCTGTCCTGCTCGACCGCGAGGCTGCGGGCACGCCGCAAAATGCAGGCACGTGGCAATGGGGCGGTGTGCTCGGCGCGCACTGGTTCGTAGATCCGGTCGAGGCCCCGACAGTGGTCGTCCTCACCAACACCTCGATCGCCGGCGTCATCGGTGAGTTTCCAGTCGAGGTCCGCGATGCGATTTACGGTGTCGGCGCATGGTCCACCAACTGACAAGCGGCGCTTTCTGACGGATCCGTTGTCGGAATGCATCGGCATCGACACGTCTGAAGTTCCGTCACGTGGTCCCAACTTCCCTCTTGGTCTCAACCCTGTCCCAACCTCCCGAGGGGGTTGGTGACACGAAAATCCGCTCAAAAACCACGGTGTACCCAACCTCTCCTCGTGATCCCAACCTTTTACTACACATGCACGTGGGTGAACGGAAACGGTCGGGAACATGCTTTTCTACACGAAAAGAGAAGGACCCCCGTTGGGAACATCGAGGTTGGGACCACATCCGGTCAAGGCATGGAACCAGAACGATAAAGGGTTGTCCCAACCCCCTCGAAGGTTGGGACCACGCGTTCCGAGGTTGGGACCGGGGCCGGCTGGGGGTCGATCACCGCCCGCCGCCGCGTCGATCGTCGTTTTCGCTTTGGCGCCGATCCGCCGGATGCTAAATCTTGCGGTGACCGAAGCCGAAGGCCCACAGCTTGTGAGCCTTCACGATGAACACACCGATCCCCGCGCAGGACGTCCGTCCCAAGCCGGGCGCGATCTCCCGGTCATGCATCCTCGATCTCGGCACCAGCACCGGCTGGGCGCTCCAGAGCCGTTACGAACTGATCACCTCCGGCACGATGTCCTTCCGACCCGGTCGGTTCGACGGCGGTGGCATGCGCTACCTGCGTTTCACCAACTGGCTCACCGAAATCGACCGCATGTCCGGGCCCGTCGCCGCGATCCGGTTCGAGGAGGTCCATCGCCACGCCGCGACCGACGCGGCGCACGTGTTTGGAGGTATCCTCGCCACGCTGACCTCATGGGCTGAGTTGCGCGGCATCCCCTATGTGGGCGTGCCGGTGGGGACATGGAACGGTCCTTCTGCGGCAAGGGCAATGCTCGCAAGGGCGAGGTCATTGAGGCCGTGATCGCCAACGGTTTTTCTCCTGCCAGCTCTGACGAGGCCGACGCCTTGTCCATCCTCCACTGGGTGATCGAGACGAACGGGGGCCTGGGATGAGGTGGTACACAAAAGGCTACGGCGGCACGCGCCGGGATCCGGATCAGGTGAAGCGCGATGGCTGGCATGACGAGGGTGTGCTCGCCGTCTCCGTCGACGACCACCGCCTGACCTGGCCGGAGCGCGAACTGGTGCGTCAGCTCGGCGAGAAGCTGTATGGGCCTCGGGCGGACGACCGGGAGGCCGCGAATGGCTGAGTGGACGCCCACCATGGTCGAGGACCGGCTCGAGAGTGCGGCCGACGTCTTCCGCTCGTTGCCCGATGTAAAGCCGCAGGGTTACTTCAACGCCCGGCCCGAGTACTTCCGCAGCTTCACCGACCAAGTGGGCCAAGAGCCTCGGATGCGCCGACAAAAGCCTGGCCCGCGCGACATCACGCAGGCCGAGGATTCTCTCCTCTGGCTGCGCTGGCTTAATCCCGCCGATGCTCGCCTGCTCTGGCTTCGGGCGAACCGAAAGCCGTGGAAGCCGATCTGCTGGGAGCTGGGCATCAGCCGCGCCACGGCAAACCGGCGATGGCAGTACGGGATCGCGTTCATCGTCTGGCGACTGAACGGGAGGCGAGTGCCGCGGAAGCGGTCGAGGGAGTTCGTGGTCGGGCGGGCGGGATAAGTGCGCGCTACGTCGCCTCGAACGGGTTCAGCACGTCCACATCCAGCCCGGCCACATCCGCCCCGTTGCGCGTCACCAGCGTCAGGCCGTTGGCCTTGGCCGTCGCCGCCAATAGCGCGTCGATCACCGGCACCGGACGGATCGCGTTCATCCGGCCCCATTCCTCGGCGACGGCGGTGTTGACGGGTAGCACCCGGTCGCCGGAGCCCGCAATCACGTCGCCGAGCCAGCCCTCGAGCGCATCGGCCTTCCGGGGATCGCGGCGGCGCGCCAGTTCCGCGCCCTTGCGGATCTCGCCCAGCACCAGCGCGCTCAGCCACAGGTCGTCCTCGGCGACGCCCGACCACCACGCCGCCACGGCGGGGTCGCAGCGCTCGCCCTTGCGCACTTCCGAAATGATGTTGGTGTCGATCAGGAAGGTCACAGGAAAACGTCGCGCCCGAGATCGCGGGAACGTTCGAGATCGATGCCTTCGAGCGGCGCCGCTGCGAGCAACGCCTTGAGCCCCCCAGAGCGGGACGTGGCGATCCTCTCGCGCAGGATGGCGCGCGTCTCGCTCTCGCGCTCGGGATCGCCGAGGGCGGTTGCGACGTCCCGGACGAGGGCGGCGTCCTCCTTCCGGACCTGAACCTCGACGCGCACGAAGCCCTGCCGCTGACGGCGCTTGCGCCACTGGGTGACGGGAGACGGATCGGTGCCGGCCATGCTGCCCTTCATTTCCGGAAATACTACCGGAAAGATGGGGGCGCGGCAATCGGCTTCAAGATCGAGCTGTCAAGTCCGAACGCGCGCGCGAGACACTTTCCTGCGAGACACCGGAAGGCGAGACGGATCCGGCCAGCGAGGGTACAAGAACGATAGTCTCAACGATAGTCTCGGAGTTGTGCGCGCGGGAGATGGCGGTGCATCCGGGCGACGATCTCAACCAGATCGAAGACGACCCGCATGGCCGACAAGTATCCGTGATGTTCAAGCGAGTTTTGGGGCCCAATTTCGTCCAGCCGCAACGAGGGCATTGGCGAGAACGATCAGCTTTCGCATGATGGCCGTGATGACGACCTTTGTGGGCTTCCCCTTGGCGCTCAGGATCTCGGCCACCGCCTTCAGGTCGGGGTTGAAAAGCATTGCAGCGAGTGCGGGCATGTACAGGGCGCGTCGGAGTTCGCGCCTTCCTCCGCGTATGTGCTCCTTGCCCTGCCATTTCCCCGACTGACGCGAGACAGGGGCGAGGCCTGCCAGGGATGCGGCCTGCTTGGCCTCCAACGTGCCCAGCTCGGGCATCTCGATCAGGACGGTGAAGGCCGTGATCTCGCTGATGCCGGGGATGCTCAACAGGATGGCGAAGCGGGCGGACAGCTCGGGATCGCCCTCGATCCGATCGAGGATTGCGCGCTCGAGTTCCGCAATCTGGCGCTCCACAAGCCGGAGGCGGCGGGCGATCTGACGTCCGACAATCGGCTGTGTCGACAGCTTGGCGCGCGTCTTGTCGGCGGCCAGGTCCTTGACCAGAGCGCGGCGGGCGACCAACAGCTCCCTGAGTTCATGATGCAATTCCGTCTTCGGACTCTGCGGCGACATCCTGAGCGTCGCGCCCATGCGCGCAAGTGTTGCGGCGTCCACGCGATCGGTCTTCGCCAGGCGGCCAACAGCTTCGGCGAAACGCCGGGACTGCCGCGGATTGACTTTGCAGAATGGCACGGCGTGCTTCGCGAGCGAGGCTTCGAGCTGGCGATGATAGGCGCCCGTCGCCTCGAACACGACGATCCGGACCTCGAGAGCCGCGAGGCTGCGGAGCAGCGCAGTGATGCCGCGCCTGTCGTTGGCAAACTGATAGTGAGCTCCGCGCTCGAGCACACAGACGTCCAGCTGCCCTTTGGAGATGTCGATGCCGATGGTATCCTCCATGCGTCTTTTCCTTTCCTGGTCTTGTCATGCGGGCCTCGACGCCCCGGTATCCGTTCAGGCCGAAAGAAAAGACGGGGGTGATCCTACTGCGCTGCGGTCCTGCACGACCAACGTGTCGACCGATCCATCCCCCGCCACTGTCCGCCATAAATGGTGTGGCGGGCAGTGGCTCCTTATTGCCTCAGGAGCCGACCTCGTCATAAGACAAGTATCCATGGGGCTTTCGCGACTACGTGCGGTCGCATGGCTTCCATACGATATACCTCGTCAAGTCGATCCGCGGTCGGCCGATCAAGGTGGGTGTTGCCGAAGATCCCGAGCGGCGCCTCGCCAACCTGCAGAACGCCAACTTCGAAGAGCTTTACTTCCAAGGGTTCTGGTGGTTGCCTGGTCAGGCGATCGCGCTGCGGAGCGCGTCATCCTTCAAGCGCGACTTTGCGTGCGCCAACATCCGGTCCGAGTGGTTCGATCTCGATCCCGCCGACGCAGTTGAATACATCGAGGCGGCGATCGTGGGGCTCGGAACCTGGAGCCTGACGCAATCGCAGATGGAACGGCTCTACGAAGACTGGGTGTACAAGAAATGGGACCTGCCCCGAGACACCCCGTCGCCGCTTGCAGCGCGACGCCCTGACCCATCGCGGTCCGCTTTACGCGGGCCAGCTGCAATTCGACGATCTGGCGGATCTCGAACTGGTTCAGCTAATGGAAGAGGATGATCTCGTCGATCCGGTTGATGAACTATGGCCGGAAATGCTGCCTGAGCACCTCCATCAGCTCGAAATTCTTTCGGGCGGGATCTTGAAGTTGCTGATTGGCAACACTTCATCAATCTTGAAACGCCCGCTTGGGGTTTCACGGATACGCAAGACAGGTTCGGCTGACACAGCGAACCCCTATAGTTCGCCGCAAAGGGAACGTAGGCAAACGCGAACCGCATCGGCCGCCGACAGTCGGTGAGCCGATATGCATATCCGTCCTCCGGGGCGTTTCGGCAAGGCGCGGCCCAGTGCCGCGCAGAATGCTGAAGATCGGAGGTTCAACATGCTCAATCCATATTACACCCGCCGCAGCGATCCTTTCGCGCTGATGCAATCCATGCTGCGCGATTTTGACAGGAGGATCCCGACCCGCGCGGTCCAGCCCGTCTTTCCCACCGTGAACGTGTGGCAGGGCGACGAGGCTGTCGCCATCACGGCCGAACTGTCCGGCATCGACCCGGCCGATATCGACATTTCCGTCAAGGACAACGTGCTGACGCTCTCGGGCGAGCGCAAGGCGCCAGAGGTTCCGGAAGGTGCGCGCTGGCACCGCAACGAGCGCGGCTATGGCAAGTTCACCCGCACGGTGCGCCTGCCGTTCGCCGCCAGCGACGACAAGGTCGAGGCGCGCATGGCCAATGGCGTGCTGCGCATCGTCGTCGGTCGTCCCGAAGAGGACAAGCCGAAGAAGATCGAGATCAAGGCTACCTGAGAGGAGGATGATCGGATGAGTAACGACGTGACCCAAGCCACCGACAAGACCCCGGTCGAACGCCCGGAAACCACCACAGGCGCGCGCATCTATCGCCCGCTGACCGATATCGTGGAAACCGAAGATGGCGTGACGTTGATGCTGGAGATGCCCGGCGTCGCCGCCGAGGATGTGGATGTCACGCTGGAACAGCGCGTGCTGACGATCCGCGGCACGGTTCGACCGACGCAGCCCGAGAAGCTGCAGCTGGCCCATGCCGAATATGGCGAGGGCGATTACGAGCGCGCTTTCACACTGTCCGACGACTTCGATCCCGACAAGATCGATGCCTCGGTCGCGAACGGTGTGCTGACCGTGACTCTGCCCCGCACGGCCGAAGCCAAACCGAAGAAGATCGCGGTCAAGGCGTCGTGATCCGGCGCCCGGCCTTCAGTTGAAAGGAGGAAACAAGACCATGCAGATCAAGGACCTGATCCCCTGGGCGCGCAAGGACAATGCGCCCGATCCGAAAATCGACGACCAGAACCCCATTGCAACGCTTCAGCGCGACATGAACCGGGTTTTCGAGAGCTTCTGGAACCGCTTTGGCGATCTCGACTGGCCCTGGGGCGGCGGCGAGGCCAAGTCCGACGTGGTCGAGACCGAAGACGCGGTCGAAGTGGCGATCGAACTGCCCGGTATGGAGATGAAGGACATTGAGGTGTCGGTTACCGACGACATGCTGACGGTCAAGGGCGAGAAAAAGGTCGACCGGCAGGAAGAGAAGAAGGGATACTACCTCTCCGAACGCAGCTATGGTGCGATCTACCGCACGATCCCGCTGCCTCCGGGCGTGGAGGGCGAGAAGGCCGAGGCCAGCTTCAAGAACGGGGTGCTGACGATCCGTCTGCCACAGACCCCGGAAGCTCAGGCAAAGGTCAAGCGGATCGAGGTCAAGGGCGCCTGAGCGCGCCGCAATACACGCCGCCGGCGCCCTGCCGGCGGCGCCCCGTTCGCAGGAGGCATCCCATGCTGAGCCGACTTGCCATTGTTTTCTTTGTTTCTCTGGGCCTTGCCACCGGGCCCGTTGCCGCGCAGGTCGTGTCTGCCGAGGCGGACGCGCGCGGCATCCCGACCATTGCGCCGCTGATCGACGAGGTGGACGATGCGGTGGTCAACATCGCTGTGGTTTCGGAACGGCTGGCCCAGTTGACACCGCTGTTTCGCGATCCGTTCTTCCAGCCGTTCCTGCCGCCGCTTGAGCAGATGCCGCAGCAGCGGCAGATGAGCGCCGGGTCCGGTGTGATCGTCTATGCCGAGGACGGTTATGTGCTGACCAACAACCACGTGGTCGAGAATGCCGACGAGATCCGTGTCACGCTCCGTGACAACCGGACCTTCGAAGCCGAATTGATCGGCCGCGACCCGGCGACGGACATTGCCGTTCTGCGAATCGATGCCGATGACCTGACCGAAGTGCCTTTGGGGGATTCAGAAAACCTGCTGGTGGGCGACTTTGTCATCGCCATCGGCAACCCCTTCGGACTTGGCCAGACCGTGACCAGCGGCATCGTATCGGCGCTTGGCCGGTCGGGGATCAACCCCGAGGGCTACGAGGATTTCATCCAGACCGACGCCTCGATCAATCCGGGCAACTCGGGCGGTGCGCTGATCACACTCGACGGCAAACTCGTCGGCATCAACACCGCGATCATCGCGCCGGACGGTGGCGGCAACGTCGGCATCGGCTTTGCCGTGCCGATCAACATGGCGCTGGCGGTCATGGACCAGCTGGTCGAGTTCGGCGAGGTGCAGCGCGGCCGACTGGGGGTGATGATCCAAGATCTGACGCCCGATCTGGCCGAGGCACTTGGTGTCGAGTCCCGAAGCGGCGCGGTCGTGATCTCGGTCGAACCAGATGCACCCGCGGATACCGCGGGTCTTGCAGCCGGTGACGTGATCGTGGCCGTCGACGGAGAGACGGTCGAGGGGTCCGCCGATCTGCGCAAGAAGATCGGGCTGCGCCGCCCGGGCGACGAGGTCGACATCACCTATATCCGCGACGCAGAGCGCCTGACTGGACAGGTCACGCTCACCGATGGCGGCGGCCAGCCCCTGGGTGAGCGCGACCGGCACGGTTCCGACGCGCTTGCCGGTGTCCGCCTCTCGCCGCTCGACCGGTCGCATCCCGCGTGGGGCTCCGTCGAAGGCGTCGTCGTTTCGGAAATCGCGCCGGACAGCCGCGCCGCCCGGGCCGGTCTTGAAGCTAGTGACGTCATCACCGCCGTGAACAGGCGGCCGGTGACAACGATCCGCGACATTGACCGGGTGCTCGAGGATGCCCGCGGTGTCGTGGTCCTTTCAGTCTGGCGTGATGGGCGGATCATGCTGGTCGTGCTAAGATCGTGATCGACGGATCGGAAACAAGGGGGGCCGGCGGCCCCCGGAACAGGAACATGAAGTGGCCGGCGCGTGGGCTGTCTGCGCATCGGCGGGCGGGAAAAGATGAACACGGATCCCTACAAGACACTTGGCGTTCCCAAAACGGCGACGCAGGACGAGATAAAGAAGGCCTATCGCAAGCTGGCAAAGAGCCTGCACCCCGACCTGCATCCGGGCGACACTGCCAAACAGGAACAGTTCAAGGCCGTTTCGACGGCCTACGACCTTCTGGGCGACCCCGAGAAGCGCCGGCGGTTCGACGCGGGCGAGATCGATGCCGCCGGGCATGAGCGGCCGGAACGGCAGTACTACCATCACTACGCAGGTCAGGAAGCAGGCCGCCGCTATGATCCTGGCGCGGGCGACGAAGATCTCTCGGACATCTTCTCGCAATTCTTCGGAGGCCGATCCGCCGGGCCGGGGCAGGGCGGCTTCCGCCAGGAATTCCACGCCCGCGGCCAGGATCTGCGGTATCATCTCGAGGTCGATTTCCTTGATGCGGTCAACGGCACGAAGCGCCGCGTCACGATGCCGGACGGGAACGCCATCGATATCACCATTTCGCCGGGCCTGAAGGACGGGCAGACCCTGCGCCTGCGCGGCAAGGGCGCACAGGGGATTGGACAGGGCACGCCCGGCGACGCGCTGGTGACTGTTTCGGTGCGTCCGCATCCGGTATTCACCCGTTCAGGCGACGATATCGAGCTGGAGCTTCCCATCACCTTCGACGAGTCGGTTCTGGGCGCGAAAGTCGATGTGCCGACCGTGTCGGGCTCGGTCTCGGTGACGGTCCCCAGGGGTGCGTCCTCTGGCCAGCGCCTTCGCCTGCGCGGCAAGGGGATCAAGGGCGCCAAGGGCAGGGCCGGCGACCAGATCGTGCGTCTGAAGATCGTTCTGCCCAAGCGGATTGACAGCGAAATGGAAGACCTGGCGCGCCGCTGGCGAGACAAGGCCGGGTTCGACCCGAGGGCCGAAATGCGGAGGATGACATGACCCTGACCGAACAGATGGTCCTGACCGAAATCCGCAGGCTGACCCGCCGCGAGCTTCGGATGTGGATGCGCGAAGGGTGGGTGCGCCCTGCGATGGGCGAGTCCGGCCCGCTCTTCGACGAGATCGACGTCGCACGCTTGCGGCTCCTGTGCGACTTGCGAAAGGAAATGGCGCTGCCCTCCGACGCGTTGCCGGTGGTGCTGACACTGATCGACCGGCTTCACGAGACACGACGCGATCTGCGTCTGCTGGTGGAGGCGCTTGCCGACCAGCCCGAAGATGTCCGCCGCACGGTCATCTCACGCCTGCATGTCCGCGACGCCAGTGACGCGCCTTGAAACGACAACGGAGGGCCGCAAGGGTACCGTCGCGTATTCATCCATCTCGATGAGGACGAAATGCACAGAGAACTCGCAGCTTATCAACGCCTTCTGGCCATCGCCTACCGCCGGTATCTCGATGCGGATCGCGCGCTCGCTTCAAGGCTTAACTACATGCGCGCCGTTTTTCCACCTGACAGCATGCCCTATTGCGGCACGATCGGGGCACCCGGCTCCCCTGTCCGGCGTCTGCATGAAGATCGAGATCGCGCTTTACTGATGTTGCATGCCGCGCGCGAGAAATTCAATGCGGCAAGGGCGCGGACCCATCTAAGGCATGCGCGTTCCACGAAAATGCTTTTTCTGACCATTCGCAACGATTAGCCCGCTTCGCGCAGAGGCCGAGGTGAAACGGGCTGCCGGAACCGGAGAACCTTAGACGTCAGGCCCCTCCCCTCCGCCACCATCCCTGTTGCGAACACGGACAGGCGCCCCACACGGCGCGGAAATAGTCGTGTTTTCAAAGGGCTTTGCCTCCCCCATGCGAACCTCCGAGACTGAACGCCAGGCCCGTTCCGGGCTCTGAACGGCACTCCGTCTCTGTTCGGGCGAACCTCGCCAAATTCGGTTCGGTCGGATTTTTTCCCGTCGTTTCAATGGCCTGAATTTCAATCCCGCCAATACTTCGGCCCTTGTTTCCATCGCCTTCGAGGGGAACAGAGCCACAACACGCGAGAGGCGCAGCCGATAGGTGCGCTGGCCGACTTGCGCGTAGCGGTGGCGGTGATTGACGCGCGTCGCCCTGAAGCGAGTTTGCGCCGGGCGGTGCGGGTCGTGACGTCTTGCTGGCTGGATCAGGCGACCGCTGCCGCGCGACCCCGGCCAGCCGGAAAGCAGCACCCCGGCGGCCCGGAGTAGTGCGCGCGGATCACAGTCGCTGCGAACAACGGGCAGTGGCGCGCCACCTCGCCGGTGATGCCGTGCAGGGCCGTCCAGGCGGAGCGGATCGAGTATTCAACCGTTGGGACGAGGTCGCCGTCACAGTCTGACTTCGGCGGGACTATCGGAAAATGCCGAAAACGAGCAAGTTTGCGAACAGATCTGCGCGGGCGGCTTGTTCGAAGTCAACGCGCCAATCGAGTGACTTCTTGATAATGGGTTATGTGGACGGCGAAATCGGCCTGCCCGTGACGATAGTGAAAGAGAACTTGATGACCGTCCATTTCTGGACATCGATCGTGGCGAGTCTTCTCGCCGCTGCGGTTACGACGGCGGGGCTGGTGGTCATTCGCCGGTTCGAGGCCTGGGGGCGTGCGAACACGACCCTGTTCGCCTGTTTCGCCGCGGGGGTGCTGATCTCGGTCTCGTTTCTGCACATCGTGCCGACCGCCTTTGCCATGTCCGCAGCGGCGCCGGGATGGCTGCTGGCGGGCTATGTGATGATGCACCTGCTCAACCGGTTCCTGACAGGCTTCGTCTGCGACCGGCCCGAGACGGCCGATTACGCTATCGGGCTGGTGCCGCTTCTGGGCATCGGGTTTCACTCCTTCATCGACGGCGCGATCTACGCGATCACCTTCAAGGTCAGCCTGTTCACGGGCGTCCTGGCCGCCATCGGCATGGTGCTGCACGAGTTTCCCGAGGGGATCGTCACCTATCTCCTGCTGCTCAAGGGCGGTTTCTCCAAGGCGCGCGCGCTGGTGCTGGCCTTCCTTGCGGCCGCGCTGACCACACCGCTGGGCGCTCTTGCGGCTTGGCCCGTGGTCGAACGGATCGACGAGGCGACGCTGGGCGCGGCGCTGGCGCTGTCTTCGGGGGCGCTGATCTATGTCGGCGCCACGCATCTTCTGCCGCGTGCCGAACGGGAACCCCGGCGCTACAGCCTGATCGCGCTGGGTGCCGGCATCCTGATGGCCGCCGTGATCGTGGCAAGCAAGGGATGACAGACATGCCGGAGGGAGAGGCGCCATGACATCGAAAGCCGAAAAAGGCGGGGCAGGCTTCCAGGGGCTGAAGCTCTTGCTGTGCGAGAACCCCCTGCCGCCGCTGGATGTGGCGATTGCGGCGGCGCAGGCGGAGGTGCCGCACGGCAACCTTTACACCGAGCCCCATTCCGCTCCTTTGCGCGCGCTGCTCGCGAGCCGGTTGCAGGTGCCCGAGCGGCTGATCCACATCAACGCAGGCTCCGAACTGATCCTGCGGCAGATCTTCGACCGTCTGGGCGATCGCGTGCATCTGCTGACGCCGACCTATGTGCTCTTCCCCGAGATCGCGCGCATAGTCACCGAAACGCGGCTGCGTCCCGAGGACAACTTCCGCTTCGATCTGGCCGATCTGCACATCCCAGACGGCACGACGCTGGCGGTGATCGTCAACCCCAACAACCCCAATGGCGGCACCTTCGACATGGGGCCGCTGCCGGGGCTGCTGGCGCGCCATCCACGCACGATGTTCCTGGTGGACGAGGCCTTCATCGGGCTGGCCGGGCAATCGGTGGTGCGTCTTGTGCCCGACCATCCCAACCTGATCGTCACGCGCACCCTGTCCAAGGCGCACAGCCTTGCCGGGTTCCGCGTGGGTTATGCCGTGCTGCCGCAGGCGCTGGCCGATGACCTCAACGGGAACAACGACGCCTATCCTCTGGCCCGGCCCAGCCAGGCGGCGGCCCTTGCGACGTTGCAGCACGAGGACCAGATCGAGGATCGCGCCCGGCAGTTGCGGGGCTGGGCGGGCGACCTCGCGCGCGAACTGACGGCGCTTGGCGTTCGGGTCTTCCCGACCGAGACCTATTTCTTTCTGGCCGATTTCGCGCCCCGTGACGCCGCAGACATCGCGGCAAAGCTGGCCGCGCAGCAGATCATGGTCCGCCCGCTGGGCGATACGCGGCTGGGCCGGGGCTACATGCGGATCACGACCTCGAAGCCTGACGACAACGCCCGCTTCGTCGCGGCCTTGCGGGACATCCTGTGACACCCCGGACGGCCTCCGTCCAGGTCGGCGCCCGGGAGGCCGCCTTCGCCGAGGGTCTCACCTCTGCCGAAGCCGCGGAGCGGTTGACCCGGGACGGGCCCAATGCAACGCCGCTTGCCCGACCAAGCGGGCTGAAACCGATCCTGCGCCGGTTCTGGGGCGTCATCCCCTGGATGCTGGAACTGGCCATCGTGATCGACCTGATCCTTGGCAAATGGCTTGAGGCGGGGGTCATCGCCACGCTGCTGGTCGGAAATGCCGTGACGGGCGCGGTGCAGGAGAGACGTGCGAAGACCGCCCTTGCCCTGTTACGCGAACGGCTGGTGATCCAGGTCCGGGTGCGGCGCGACGGGCGATGGCAGATGCTTGCGGCCAGCGACCTTGTCGTCGGTGACGTGGTGCGCTTGCGGGTCGGCGATGTCGTGCCGGCGGATATCGAACTGCTCGACGGGCGCATCCAGACCGACCAGTCGCAACTGACGGGGGAATCGCAGCCGGTCGATCTGGCACCGGGCGGCACGGCCCATGCCGGCTCGTTCGTCAGCCGCGGCGAGGCGACGGGCCGCGTCAGCGCGACCGGAACGCGCACCGTCTTTGGCAAGACCGCCGAGCTGGTCCGCACCGCCGAGGCCCCCCGCCGGCTGGAAGCGCTGCTGGTGCGGATCGCCGGGGCCTTGGGGATCGTGGTGCTGGGGCTGGCCATCCTGGCCTTTGCGATGATGATTGCCCGCGGCGTGCCACTGTCCGAGATGCTGCCCTTCGGGGTGATGCTGCTCATGTCCTCCGTGCCGGTGATGCTCCCGACCATGTTCACCATCACCGCAGCGCTTGGCGCGCGGGCGCTGGCCGACAGCGGCATCCTGGTGACGCGGCTGGCGGCGATCCAGGACGCGGCCTCGATGGATGTGCTCTGCCTCGACAAGACGGGCACGCTGACCGAAAACCGCCTGACGGTCGAGGATGTCGTGCCCTTTGGGAAGACCGATCCGAAGGACCTGCTGCTGTGGGCTGCACTCGCCTCGGACGAGGCGACGCAGGACCGGATCGACCTTGCCATCCTGAAAGCCACGACAGAACGGGACGTGTTCTTGCAAGGCCGGCAGCGCAGGGAATTCCGGCCCTTCGATCCGGACACCAAGCGGTCAGAGGCGGTCTTTGACCACGGCGGGCGGTCCTTGCACGTCATCAAGGGCGCGCCGCAGACCGTGGCTGAACTGGCGCAGGTGCCATGGACCGATGTGTCAGGCACGGTGGCCGGTCTGGCGGAGGCGGGTGCGCGGATTCTGGCGGTGGCCGTGGCGACCGACGGCCCCCTGCGTCTGGCGGGCTTCGTCTGCCTCAGCGATCCGGCCCGCACCGACGCCGCAGAGCTGATCGACAGCCTGCACCGGCGCGGGCTCCGCACGATCCTTGTGACCGGCGACGGAGAAGCCACCGCCCGCGCCATCGCCCGCAAGGTCGGCATCGCAGGCGATGTCGCCCCGCCCGGAACCCTGCGAGCGGGTCAGGACCCCGAGGTCATCGCGCGCTATGCGGTCTTTCCGGGGGTCTATCCGCAGGAAAAGTTCCATCTGGTGCAGGCGCTGCAGAAGGCTGGCCATGTCGTCGGTATGACCGGCGACGGGGTGAACGACGCGCCCGCCCTGCGGCAGGCGGATGTGGGGATCGCGGTCGAGGGCGCCACCGATATCGCGAAGGCTGCAGCGAGCCTGGTGCTGACCCGGCCGGCGCTGGCCGGCGTGCTGACCACGATCGACGAAAGCCGGCGCATCTTCCAGCGGATGCGCAATTTCGCCCTTGGCATGATTTCGCGCAAGCTGAGCAACCCGACCTTCATCGCGCTCTGGGTCATCCTGACCGGCGCCTTCACGGTCGGCGCCCAGCACATGGTCCTGCTGAAGTTCGCCGCCGACATTGCGATGATGTCTCTGTCGACCGATCGGGTGGACCCCTCGCCGCGGCCCGACCGGTGGAACATCGGCCTTCTTGCGGCCACCGGCCTGAGCCTGTCGGTGCTTCTTCTGGCGCTGAACAGCGCCGTGTTCTGGGCGGCCACGCATCTTTGGCAGCTGGGCCCGGACGCGGCGCAAACGCTGGTTTTCGTCTGGATGGTATTCGCCGGATCGCAGGGCATCCTATACCTGACGCGGGGGCGCGGGTTGAGCTGGTCGAGACCCTGGCCCTCTCGCCATGTGGTCATCGTCACGCTCATCGACATCCTGATCGTCACCGTGCTGGCCACGCAGGGTTGGCTGATGGCGCCGATCTCGATCGCGCTGGTCGGACAGGCCCTGATGCTCGCGGTCGCGTTCGTCCTCGTCGCCAACTTGTTCAAGGCATTGTGGATCAGGGTGTTCGCGACCGAGGCGCGGGCGTTTGATTGATGCAGGATGCCGCTATCGGTTCGGCCGGAGGCTTCTGCGACATGGTGCGCCGAGAAGCTTTCGCTGAGGGTCAGTCAAACACCCGTCCCAGCTGCTCTTCCCACGGCAGAGACGCGACGAAATACATATCGTAGATGCTGATCGTCGAAGGTTCGCGGTGGACAACCAGTCGCTCGAGGACGTCGGGCGCGAGCCACGCCAGCCGCAGGAGGCGGCTGACATAACGGTCGGAGAGGCCCTCGTCGGTGGCCAGATCGCTAAGCGTGGCAACGTCACCGCGTTCCAGTCGTTGCCGCCAGCCCCATGCGCGGCCGATGGCGCGCAGGAGGTGCGGATCCTGCCCGCGCCCCATGGCGGCCTCGACATGCTTCGGCGGCAGGATCCGGGGGCGGCCGCCGCGGCGGCGCAGTTCGAGCGGGATGTGGATGCGCAGGGTCTCGGGCGCGGGCATCAGGCGACCTCCTTCTTCGGCGGGGCCATCAGCGCGGCAATGGCGCCGAGGCCGTCGTGGCGCAGGTCGATGGCGAGGCCGGCCTCGCTTACGGTGATGCGGGCGACCAGAAGCTGGACGATGCGTGCCTGCTCGGCTGGGATCAGCGCCTGCCAGAGATCGTCGAACTGCGCCAGAGCGGCGACAACCGTGGTCTCATCGAGGTCGGGGCGGTCCTTCCGCACCGCCCGCGCGGTGCGCGCCGCAACCTCGGGCGTGCGCAGCATCCGGCGGATTTCGCCGATCACGGCCTCTTCGACCATGCCGCCCGGCAGCCGCTGCGGCCCGCGCAGCTCGGCTGCGGGTCGTTTCCGGATCACGTCCATGGACGTGTAGTAGCAGTAGCGCTTGCCCTTACGCTTGGTGTGGTGCGGCGTCATGGCCGCGCCCGTCTCTGTGAAGATCAGCCCGCGCAGGAGCGCCGGTTGCGCTGCCCGCGCCACCGCCCCGCGGGCGACGCGGTTGTTGGCGATGACCTCGTGGACATCGTCCCACAGCTTCTGGTCGATGATGGCCTTGTGCTCGCCGGGGTATTCCTCGCCCTTATGCACGGCGAGGCCGAGATAGACCTTGTTGTGCAGGAACTTCAGCAGGTAGCCCCGGTCGAACACCGCGCCGCGCTTGGTGCGGATCCCGCGCGCATGCAGCTCTTTCAGCACCTGCGCCGTGGAGCTGGAGCGGGCGTAGAGGCGGAAAATCGTGCGGACCTGCTCGGCCTCGGCGGGCTCGATCACCAACTTCCGGTCCTTTACGACATAGCCCAGCGGTACCGGGCCGCCCATCCACATCCCCTTGCGGCGGGAGGCGGCGAACTTGTCGCGGATCCGCTCGCCGATCACCTCGCGTTCGAACTGGGCGAAGCTGAGCAGGATGTTCAGCGTCAGGCGGCCCATGGACGTCGTAGTGTTGAAGGACTGCGTGACGGACACGAAGGTCAAGCCGAGCAGGCCGAACGCGCCTACAGGCGCATCACCGAGCACTGGCGACGACAGAAAAAGAAGGAGGGCGCGGGCGCCGCAAGCGAGGTGCGACACTGATCTGGCTGCGCGACGAAGCCTTCCCCTCTTGCTTCGCTCTTGGCCACGCGGTCTCCGGCGACCCCCCAAAAAAAGTACGGTTGCAGCGAAAGGGGGGTGTTCAATCTCATCCGTGTTTTCGAGGGTTATGCGGGAGGGGCTGAGCGCTGTCATGTGCGCGCCGTCAGACCCTGCCTGGCGGGTGCGTCGGCAACCGCGCGTTTGCACGGCATGCATACCTTTCACAGCGGTGAGGTTTTCCGCGCCGCCGCCTCACGCCCTCGCGCGCCTGAGCCGCCAATCCCAGGCGGCCCCCGCAACGAGCGCCGCGAAGCCGGCGATCTCGAACGCAAGTGTGTAGTCGCCAAACAGTGTCCAGACGATGAGGCCGAACCCGGCCGCCGCCAGCACGGCCGGCCCGACGTTGCCCGTGACGCCGTATTCCCAGCACCACGGCAGCAATCGCCGCCAAGGCGAACAGCGCGATGGCTGCAGCCCAGATGCCCTCGTCGAGGTTCAGGGCGATCCCCGCCGCCGACAGGGCGATCACCACTGCCAGCGTGCCGTAGCAGCTTGCCAGTGCCAGACCGCTCGCGGCAATGCCGATCCAGTCCGAACTGAGGGTCGTTCCGTCCAGCCGTTTCATGTGCGATCCTCCGAACGACGATGATCAGAAGCTCAGCCCGGTTGCACCCGCCCTGATGCGCTCGTGCATCGCGCTTGCACCGATGAGCTCGACACCCTCTATCAGGTCCTCCTGCCCGTAGCCCCGCGCCTTGACGCACGGAGGGCAGGCCCAGAGCGTCCCGCCGCGCTTCAGGAAGTCGGCGAGCAGGTCCTTGAGCGGCTCCATCGGATGCGCGTGAACCAGATCGGCCGCCCCGCGCCCCGCGATGTCCACCGGGTCGGCGGTCAGGAAGGCCGAGGCGGTGAGTCCCGCCGTGAGCCCGCCATTGACGATGGTGAACCCCACCGACGCGCGCTTGTCCGCCGGGCCGTGGCTCATGAGCGCGACCAGTTCCTCTGCCATGTGGTCTCTCCCCGCCTGTTCGTTTCAATCGACACCCAGCGTGTCCGACAGCAGTGCGGCGAAGGCCGGACTGCCGGTGTCCACGGCCCTTTCGAGGCTCGGCGCATCGGACAGTTCCGTCATGAAAGCGAGGTCGAGCATGGACATCTCGGTACCGCCGTCTTCGGTTTCGTAGAAGGCCATGTTGCCGCAGGGCATCATCGCCATGACATGAAGCCCGGCCTCGACGATATCGGGACCGAGCGGCAGGTAGCAGATCTTCAGCGCCGTCACCGCGCCGCCCGCCAGTCCGAACTCTGCGAGGAAAAGCCAGTCCTCCTCGGCCTCGACATGCTCGCGGATCGCGGCAACGGCCTCGGCGCGCCCCATGTCGAGCGCGTGGGTGTGGAACATCTCGTCGGCCATTGCCGCGCCGCCCGCAAGGCTCAGCGCTGTCGCAAGGCCGGTCAGCGTCATCGGGTGTTTCATGTGCTCGGTCCTCCCTGCCGAATTTCAGGCCAGAATGTGCATCGGCGCTGGCCGGGCGCCACTATTGCAAGGGTAGCGGGTCGGACGCGGCCGGGCTTGAGGGTTTCCTGATGATTGTCTGAGCAAGGCCCGAAGTCGGCGCAATGAACTGATATTGCGGCAGAATGTTGATATCCGGTCGTCGCGGATCGTCAGCAAATCCCCACACGACCCGCAAGTTCCACAGGGCCCGGCAAGGTAGACTGGTCGCGCGGCCCCGGCATCTTGCAGCCGGGCGGTCTAAAGACAGTCAGCGGAAAGGCGTCGACTATGAGCATCGCAGAGACGGCAACCGGCGGCCCCCGGGAAGACACGGAATTCGTACGCTTCTGGAATGAGGTGCTGGCGCCGAAATTCACCCGCTTCCGCCATGTCCTCGTGGGTGGGCTGACCTACCACAGCGAGGCGGTGTTCCCGAAGCTTCCCGTAAACGCCGGCGACCGCGTGCTCGACGTGGGTTGCGGCTGGGGCGACACTGCGATGAAGCTCGCCCGCCTTGTCGGACCGGAGGGCGAGGTGGTGGGCATCGATTGTTGCGATGCCTTTCTCGCCGATGCGCAGGCCGATCTGGCCGGCACGGACCTCAAGAACGTGACCTTCCTGCGCGGCGATGCCGAGGTGTCTTTGCCCGAGGGACAATTCGACTTCGTCTTCTCGCGCTTCGGCACGATGTTCTTCGCCAATCCGGTGGCGGGCCTGCGCAACATGCGCCGCGCGCTGCGTCCGGGAGGGCGGATGGTGCACATCGTGTGGCGCGACCGGGCCGACAATCCGTGGCTGTCAATGGCCAGGGACATCGTCCTGGACTATCTCCCGGCGCCCGGAGACGATGCGCGGACATGCGGCCCCGGCCCGTTCTCGATGTCCGACGAGGCTACAGTGCGAACGATGATGGAGGTCGCCGGTTACACCGATGTCGGGTTCGAGCGCGTCGACGCACCCGTTCGCGTGGGCGACGATGTCCAGGATGCCATCGCCTTCCAGCTTGCCATCGGCCCGGCCGGCGAGGTCTTCCGCGAAGCCGGCGATCTGGCGGAAGCGAAGCGACCCGAAATCGAGGCGGCGCTGGCTGAGGCAATCGGTGCCCAGGCGCGCGACGCAGACGGCATCATGATCGACAGCTCCTCCTGGGTGATCAGCGCGCGTAACCCCGGCGCCTGAACGCGCATCGCCCGGCCCAAGGGTGCGGCCCGGCTAAGACAATTCCTTGCCAGTGGAAAGGATGGCCACGCCCACCCGAGGTCGCACGGCGAGGGACGCAACGCCGCAGCCCGCCAGCAGAGCAAGCCGGGGCGTGGTCAGCGCCAACCCAGCCGCCATTGCCGACGCGCCCTGGGCCACATCCTCACCCCGGCGGCGGATATTCTGACCCGAACGCGTGACATGCTTGAGCGATATCGTGTCTCAGGCACGCTTGACATGGTCCTGCACCACGACGGTGTCCGCCCCGAAGGGCACCGGTGCGCCGTTGAAGATGCGGGCAGCCGTGCCTGCGGCAAGCGTGAGACCGGAGTCAGCCCGAGCCGAAAGATCGGTTGTGCGCGCGTCCGGCCGGCGACCAGTGCTGCAAGCCCTGCTCCGACCAAGCTCCGCCTGCTGAAAAGATACTTCATGGTCTCAGACCCTTCCCTTGGCCAGGACCCAAAACACCCCGAACGATCAGATGCCAGAATGATTGACCCGCGCTGACAGTTGGGCAGTGCTTTCCTTACGTTCGGAATAGCGATCGACAAGATATCCCGCGCGGTCGCGGGTGAGAAACGTGAACTTCATGAGTTCCTCCATCACGTCGACGATGCGGTCGTAATAGACTGACGATTTCATGCGGCCAGCCTCGTCAAACTCGAGAAATGTCTTTGCAATTGTGGACCTGTCGCGTATTAGTGCCGCTCCTCGTGCTCGTTTAGGCCACTTGGCGTTCGAAGGCCAAGTGGCTTTTGCCTCCCAATGCTGAATGCCGCCGGCGCGGGTTATAGAAGCCGTTGATGTATTGGAAGATGGCCGTCTCAGCCTGGCGACGTGTGTCCCAGG
>JAWLCA010000031.1:0-33168 GCA_041687395.1 Paracoccaceae bacterium
TTCAGCTGGCTGATCACACTGCTCCGAGCGTTCACGCGAAGCACCGGGAGCCGTCCTGCACTGCAAATCGCAGCCTGATATCATTGTTCCGGATGATCTACTTTACCTCGACCGGCACGCAGTTCGAGACGGTGCCGGGCATCCAGTCGGGCATGAGCCCAGCGCGGACGAGCTCCGTTATCCGAATAAGCCTACGCACGGCTTCCGGGCCCGCCATTGTCGCAATTCCGGTCCCCGCCGAAATGACAAGGTGCCGTTGAGCGCGGTGTGAACCGCATCACAGCACGGTGCGCGAAGATCTGCGAAAACGCCCCCATCGTTGGGGAGGCGGGAATGAGCATCGAGATCTGGTTCGCACCGGCTGCCGCGAACTTTGTCGCATGCCTGTCGCCGGGGCAGAACGTCGCCTGTCTGGGTGCGGCAACGGTGCGGATGGGCTTGCGGGGCGGATTGGCAACCGTCGGCGGAATTCTTCTGGCAGAACTCCTCTGGTCTATCCTGGCGCTGTCGCTGGCACTGGGCGCGCGAGCAGTCAGCCCGGCGCTGGTCAATTTTCTGCAACTGGCAAGCGCTTTCGTCCTGGTCTGGCTGGGACTCGGCATCTTGCGGGACAGCACGGTGGGCGCCGATGCCAGGGCGCGACAGGGCAAGGGCCACATCGGTTGCGTAGCGCAGGGTGTTTGGGTCGGGCTAGCCAATCCGCTGGCGCTGATCTTCTTCCTGTCGCTGTTTCCCGGGTTCGTCTCCAGCAATGCGGATGTCACCGACCCGTTGGTCACCGCCTTCTACGCCTCTGCAGTGCTGGTGTCTTCAGCCGCCGGACTTTCGCCCTATCTGGTCGACGAGCGTCTCGCCCGTGTCAGCCAAGCGCGCGGCCTGCAAATGGTATCGGGAGGCGCGCTTCTGCTTCTCGGCGCGCTGCTGCTCTGGCGCTGCGCGGCAGCCTGTCCAAGAGCGCGATCTCGCCGAACGGGTCGCCTGGTTCCATCAACGCGAGCGTCAACTCGCGACCCTCGGTGTCGGCGACCCAGATCCGCACGAGGCCCGAGCGCACGATATGGAGCCCGTCGCTTTCATCGCCCGTGGCAAATAACGTGCTGCCCGCCGCGTGTCGCTCTTGATGGCTCGCCCGGCCCAGAACTTCGACGCTCTGTGCGTCGGCATCAGCGAAGAGATAGCAGCTCCGCAGGGTCTCGACCGTATCAAAGCGCACGCACTGCTCCTCAAATTCGGCACAAGTTGGCATTTCCGCGCTCATGCCGTCAATCGCGGGCATCGTGGCGTTCCAGAATTCCCTTACGCTTGTCGCTCGGGGGCTCCCAGCGCGCTGCCCAGCGCACTTCCTCATCCGAACGAGCTAGATTTGCCCCCACGGCCGCACCTTCGATATCGCCTCTGTCACCTCGACATCCCGCAGCATTCCCGGCCCGGCCAGCCCATCGTTGAGCCAGTCCAGTGCCTGCCACCAGTGCTCGAAACCCCGCCGGGTGGACGCGATCTGCTCGGGAGGGGGTGAGAAATTGACCGGTCAGGCCAAGGCATCGACGGTGCGCAACCTGGCATGGGAGAGAAGGCGGTGCGCGGCGACGACGATGGTCGTTGCCCATTCGCCATGCTGGTGGAATGCGCAATCCGACGTCGTGCAAGGCACTCGCCGACCGATCTGATCGGCCAGAACGGGAAGTTTCCATTTCGCCAAAATGTGTCTCTGTGGCACAATTCAAAGGATTGGCGCGGTGATGAACGGCACCGAGGCGCGCCGCTTGAGGGAGGACTAATCCATGAATCTCAGACCCGACCCCACATTTCACGCGACTCCGAAGCTGGCCATGCAGGCCCCGGTCGAGACGCTGGCCTTCACGCTCATGCTGAGCCCTGATGGCTCGCGGCCGGACGGCCTCGCGGTGGTGGATGTCGACCCGAGTTCGCCCACTTACGGCCAGATCGTTCACCAGGTGATCATGCCCCACACGGGCGATGAGTTTCACCATTTCGGTTGGAACGCCTGCTCGTCTTCCTTGTCGCCGCTGACCGGGCATGCCTTCCTGGAACGGCGCTACCTGATCATCCCTGGCATCCGGTCCAGCCGGATTTACATTGTCGATGTCAAGGACCCGCTGCAGGCCAAAATCCACAAGATCATCGAACCCGAAGAGGTCTTTGCCAAGACAGGCTATTCGCGCCCGCATACCATCCACTGCGGCCCCGAAGGCATCTATGTCAGCACGCTGGGCGGTGGCGGCGCGGATGGCACCGATGGCCCACCAGGCATTTTCATCATGGACTGCGAAACCTTCGAGATTCTTGGCCGCTACGAGATGGATCGCGGTGGCCAGGACAAGCATTACGACTTCTGGTGGAACCTGCCGCGCAACTACATGGTCAGTTCCGAATGGGGTCTTCCTCCGCAATTCGAGAACGGAATCGTTCCAGAAGACCTTTTGAGTAACAAATACGGCCATGCGATCCATTTCTGGGATCTGCGGGGGCGCAGGAACGTGCAGACCATCGACCTCGGCGAGAACCACCAGATGGCGCTGGAGATCCGGCCAGCCCATGATCCGGCCAAGGACTACGGCTTCTGTGGCGTCGTGGTCGACACCACCAATCTGGAAGGTTCGATCTGGACCTGGTGGCGCAAGAAGGATGGCACGTTCGACGCAAAGAAGACGATGACGATCCCGCCGCAGCCAGCGGATGCCGACGATCTGCCGCCGCTTCTGAAGGGCTTCGGGGCGGTGCCGCCGCTGATTACCGATATCGACCTCAGCCTTGATGACAGGTATCTCTATGTTTCATGCTGGGGCACGGGCGAGATGCATCAGTATGACGTAAGCGACCCGATGAAGCCGAAACTGGCTGGCAAGGTCGAGATCGGGGGGATCGTCGCCCATCACAAGCACCCCAATGGAAAGGGTTTCGCCTTCGGCCCGCAGATGGTCGAAGTCAGCCGCGACGGCAAGCGCGTCTACTGGACCAATTCGCTTTATTCCACGTGGGATAATCAGTTCTACCCCGAGGATGAAGGTGGGCAGATGGTAATGGCGCGGGTAGGCGAAGAAGGAGGGCTGACGCTTGATCGCGAATTCTTTGTCGAATTCCCCACGGGCTACAGGGCGCATCAGATCCGCCTCGAAGGCGGAGACTGTTCCACCGACAGCTTCTGCTACCCCTCTGTCTGAGGCGTGAGCGGACCGGAAACGGCGACGGCCCTCTGGGGGGCCGTTATCGCCTCGGGCATCTATCACGGCGTCAACCCCGGCATGGGTTGGCCGCTGGCGGTTTCGGCGGCGCTCATGGCGCGGCGTCGGACCAGCCTCTATGCCGCGCTGGCGGCTCTGGCGGGTGGGCACCTGCTGGCAATGGTGGCCATCTTGTTTCCGTTTTCTGTCATGATGTCGCTGGTTGCTTGGCAGCGTGAACTCCAGATCGGCGCGGCCTTGCTGGTAATCGGCACGGGGATCTATCTTCTGATCAACCGCCGCCATCCGCGTTTCCTGGCGCGGGTGCCACCCCATCGGCTCGTCTTGTGGTCATTCCTTGCTGCCATGGCTCATGGAGCGGGGCTGATGCTGGTGCCAATCTATCTGGGCATCTGCGAAACGGCAGCAGCAGATACCGGCCATGCTGCCGCCCAAAGCCTGATGGGAAGCAATGCCGCGACTGCAGCTTTGGTCGCCTTGGCCCACACGCTGGCGATGATGCTTTCGGGCGGCATGCTTGCGGCAGCTGTCTATCACTGGCTCGGCCTGAAGTTCCTGTCGAAAAGCTGGTTCAACCTTGATCTGGTTTGGGCGATCAGCCTGGTCCTGGTTGGGGGCGTCGCGCTGTTCTGGCAGCATTGACAGGCGATGCCCTCACAATCGTGCAAACCCGCCTTGGCCGTTTTGATCGGGCGGAACCCGAGATTGAGACGTCGCCGATCGACCGCCTGCGCCACCTACAGGGTCGAACAGAACCCGGTCTACGTCGCACCGGCTGTGAAGCGCTGACAGACCCTCACCGGGCAAGAGTCGGTACTGGAAAGGGATTGCTGCAGTATAATGCTTTAAGGACCGTGCGTCTGTGCCGCGATCAGTCGGACGATGACACCGGCGTCGAGGAATCAGCTTGCACTCATGCGTAGAACCGCAAAATCCACGATCGCGATTTCGACCTCGAACTCCCGGTCCATCGTTCACCGTGGCTCGGAAGGTCAGTGACGTGACGAGGCCGCGCCCGGTCACAGTCATAAGTGGGTTTCGATCAAGGTGCGCAAGTATGAGTTGATTTGTCTTAGAGCGACTCGCCGTTTCGTGCATACTGCTTGTATCTCACCGATCGAAGGAGCGCAGACAATGGCAGTCGCAGTTTCCTATCCCGGCGTGTACATCCAGGAGGTCCCGAGCGGCGCCCGCGCCATTGCCGGAGTGCCGACATCGATCGCGGCGTTCGTAGGCTACACGGCGCGTGGCCCGGTGAACGAACCCCGGCAGATGTTCAGCTTCGCGGATTTTGAAAGGCGGTTCGGCGGGCTACACTTGGACAGCGCTCTTAGCTACGCAATGAGCCATTTCTTCCTGAACGGCGGCGCCACGGCGTGGGTCGTGCGGGTCGCGGCAGGCGCGGCGGCGGCGGGGATCGGCATCGAGAACGACGCCGGAGCGCTGACGCTGACCGTCGAGGCAGCCAGCGAGGGACTGTGGGGCAACTCGGTCATCCTGGGCGTCGACTACGACACCGGCAACCCCGCCAGCACCTTCAACCTGCGCGTCACCGAACTGGTCGAGCGCGGCGGCCGGCTGGTGGCCGCGCGGACCGAGACGCACCGCAACCTTTCCATGGACCCGCAGGCGGCGACCTATGTCGAGACTGTCGTGAACGCGGATTCGGACATGATCCGCGTTACCGATGAGGGCGCCGGCGGCTCAGTCGCCGGCGAGTCCCGGTCGCGGCCTCTGACGAACGCCGTCGCCGGCGAGTTGAATGACGGCGTGCGGCGGCTGGCTGTTTCGCTGGACGGGGGGCCGTTCTACGAGTTCGACCTTTTCGCGGCAGGCGGCAGTCTGGCCAACCTCGCGGCGGTGGCCTCGGCCATCGACACGATCGTGCCGACGCTGGAGCCGGCCAATCCCGCCTATTCCGGCTTTGCCTGCGCGGTCGACGGAACCACAAACGAGATCGTCGCGACCTCGGGCACCACGACCCGGCAATCTGCGGTGACGTTCCGGCGCGCCTCGATCCGCAGCGCGACGGCGGTGTTGTCGCTGGGCCTGGCCAGTGGCGGGCGCGAGACACACGGCTCGGCACCGACACGGCCGGTGGCGACCGGCACCGTGGGCGACCGGATCGCGGATTTCTCGGCCGTCACCTTGGCCGATCCCGAAACGATGACGATCGACCTGCTCGACGCTGCCGGGACGACCATCGGGACCGAGACGGTGACGCTGCAGGACACCGCAGCCACGACCCCCGTGAACGCGCCGACGACGCTGGGCGGCGCCCGAACGATGATCGAGACGGCGCTCCGCACCTCGACCCAGGAAGCCTTCTCGCGTGCGACGGTCGCGGTGGTCGATGACGCGCTGGTGCTGACGCCGGGCGGAGACGACCGGTCTGTGCGTTTCAACCCGACCGGCGGCGGCGCGACGGCGCTGCAGCTGACCACGGCGGCTGGCGCCTCGGTCAACGTCGCCAGCTACCAGATGGGCACGGGACCCAGCGTCGCTGCCCAGCAGGGCGCGGTCGGGGGCGACGACGGCGCGCCGCCGACAGACATCGAGGTGCTGGGGACGCGCGCTCAGAAGACCGGGCTCTATGCGCTGGAGGATGTTGATCTCTTCAACATGCTGAACCTGCCCGAGGTGACGGACACGACGGTTCTGGCCAACGCCATCACTTATGCCGAGGAACGCCGGTCGATGATCCTGATCGACATGGACGACTCGGTCGACGACTTCGAGTCGGCGCGGGAGTGGATCAACGATCCGGCCAATGCGGGGCTGCGCCACCGTAACGCCGTGGTCTACTTCCCGCGCGTGTCGATGGGCGATCCGCTGCAGGGCAACCGGGCGCGGCCGTTCGCCAATTCCGGGCTGATGGCGGGCCTCTACGCCCGCACCGACGCCTCGCGCGGGGTCTGGAAGGCGCCGGCCGGCATCGAGGCGCGACTGAGGGGCGTGCAGGCGCTGGGCTATGTGCTTTCGGACCCGGAGAACGGCGTGCTGAACCCACTGGGGCTGAACTGCCTGCGCACCTTCCCGGTCTTCGGCTCGGTCAGCTGGGGCGCGCGCACCATGGTCGGAGCCGACGCGCTGACCAGCGAGTGGAAGTACGTGCCCGTTCGGCGGCTGGCGCTGTTCATCGAGGAGAGCCTCTATCGCGGGACGCAGTTCGCGGTGTTCGAGCCGAACGACGAGCCGCTCTGGGCGCAGATCCGGCTCGCGGTCGGTTCCTTCATGAACAACCTGTTCCGGCAGGGCGCGTTCCAGGGCTCGACGCCGAGGGACGCCTACCTCGTGCGCTGCGACTCCAGCACCACGACCCAGGCCGACATCGACCTCGGCATCGTCAACATCGTCGTCGGTTTCGCGCCCCTGAAGCCGGCCGAGTTCGTCGTCATCCAGATCCAGCAGTTGGCCGGCCAGAGCCAGGCCTGAGCGGGAAGGAGAGAGACATGGTCCAGTTCAGCGTCAATCCCCAGCGCTTCGACCCCTACAAGAACTTCAAGTTCAGGGTCCGCTGGGACAACCGCTACGTCGCCGGAATAAGCAAGGTCAGCGCGCTGAAGCGCACCACCGAGGTGGTCGAGCACAGGGTGGGCGGCGACCCGTCGACCAGCCGCAAGTCGCCCGGCCGATCCAAGTTCGAGGCGATCACGCTGGAGCGCGGCGTGACCCACGACCCGGACTTCGAGGCCTGGGCATCGCTGGTCTGGAACGTCGAGGGCGGGCTGGGGGCGGAGGTGTCGCTGGCCGATTTCCGCAAGGACATCACCATCGAGATGTACAACGAGGCCGGCCAGTTGGCGATTGCCTACAACCTCTTTCGCTGTTGGGTGTCCGAGTTTCAGGCACTGCCGGAACTGGACGCCAACGCCAACGCCGTCGCGATCCAGACGATCAAGCTGGAGAACGAGGGCTGGATCCGTGACACCGGCGTCGTCGAGCCCACCGAGCCATCCTTCGCGGGAGGCTGACGAGCGCGAAAGCGGGGTTGACGTGAGATGACCGGCGCATTGACATCCGACGCCATCATCCGGGCCTGGGAGGTCGGGGCGAGGCGAAGCCCGCTGGACCGGGCGATGGCGGTGCTGTGGGCAGCCGAGGACGGCGATGCCGCAGACCTGCCGCTGGCCGAGCGCGATCGCCGGCTGCTGGCGGTGCGCGATGCGACGTTCGGCAGCTACCTGACGTCGGTCGCCCGCTGCCCGGACTGCGGCGAAATGGTCGAGGTCACTTTGGCAGCGGGGGAACTGGCATGTCTGCTTGTAGCGCCCGGGGTCGACGAGGTCGAGGTCGGCGGGCGGGCGGTTTCGGTGCGCCCGCTGACGAGCCGTGACCTGGCGGCTGCGGCGGGCGCCCTTGAGGCCGAGGTGCCGGGCATCCTGCGCACCCGGCTGACTGGAGCGGTCGAATTGCCGCCCGAGGAAGCTGGCCGGATCGACGCCCTCATCGAGGAGCGCGAGGCGGCGGGCGAACTGAACTGCGAGTTGGCCTGCGTCGAGTGCGGGACGGAATGGAGCGAACATCTGGACGTCGCCGCCCATGTCTGGGCCGAGGTCGACGCCGCGGCACGGCGCCTGCTGCGCGAGGTGGCCGAGGTCGCTGCCGCCTTCGGCTGGCCCGAGACCGCGATCATGGCGATGAGTGAGACCCGCCGCGCCGCCTATCTGGACATCGCACGGGGGGACGCATGAGCGTGCTGACCCGCCTTGTCGCCCGTGCGAAGGGACAAGCCGCACCGGGTCTGACGCCGCGCCTGCCGGGGCGGTTCGAGACAGGCAGCGGCGGGGACGAGCCGATGGAGGTCCACGAGCGGACGGCTGCCGGACCGGCGCCTGTTCCGGAAGCGGCGCGGCGCGAGGCGCCGCCGGGGCGACAGACCCCGCGCGGACACCACGCGGCTTCGGCAACCGGGAAGCGACCAGCAGCGGCCCAGCCGTTCAAGGCGACTGCGCCGGAAGCGCAAGGACCGCTGGCGCCCCGGATCGCGGAGCCGGTACCCGCACGGGCGGAGCCTCGCACAAGACCGGAGCCGGTGGAGCTGATCGTCACTACGCGGGCTTCCCAGGCGCCGCCCGCGCACCCGGACGTGCCGCCGAGCCCACTTTCCCCACGAGCCGAGCGTCCCAGCGGGGAGCGCCGGGACGCGACGCGGGAAAACGCCCCAGAGGTCCTGCTGCCCGATGCGCCGCCACCCGTCGAGCGGCGGCGACCCCCGGACCCGGCCGGGGCGCGGTCGCCACCGGTCCGCACGGCCCCGATCGGCCGGAACAGGCAAGCCGCCGCGCCCGAACCGCCGGAGATCACCGTCCACATCGGCCGGATCGACGTGGTCATGGCCCCCGAGGAGCGGAAAGGCGCGAAACGTCCCGAACCGCATCGGCCACAGATGACGGAGTTGGGTGACTATCTCCGCGGCAGGGAAACCGGCAGATGAGCAACGTCCTGGCCATCGCCGCCGTCACGCAGTTGTTGAAGGACCTGATCAACGACGCGCTGATCGACGGCGACGTAAGCCAGGCGTTGGGCGCGGACTTCACCGTGACCGCCCTGCCCCCCGACCGGATCGTGGCGCGGAACGGCGAGACGCAGGCGACGCAGCTGAACGTCTTCCTGCACCGGATCACGCCGAACGCGGCGATGCGCAACAGCGACATGCCGACCCGTGACAGCGACGGGCGGCTGGTGCGTCGGCCGCGGTTGGCGCTGGACCTGCACTACATGCTGACCGCCGTCTCGGCCACCGAACTGCATGCCGAGATCCTGCTGGGTTATGCCATGCAGCTGTTCCATGAAACGGCGATCCTGCCGCGCGAGCAGATCCGCTCTGCCCTGTCGTCGGGCATTCCGGGCGACATCCTGCCCGACGATTTCGGGGTGATCCGCGCGGCGGAGCTGGCAGACCAGATCGAGCTGATCAAGATCACCCCGCGCACGCTCTCGATGGACGACATGTCGAAGATGTGGACGGCGTTGCAGGCCAGTTATCGGACCACGGTCGCCTACGACGTTTCACTCGTGCTGATCGAGCGCGACCTGCCCGTACGGCCGTCGCTGCCGGTGCTGAGCCGGGGCGGGCTGGTCGACCCAGCGACTGGGCGCGATCCGGGCGTCACTGTCCGGCCCGACCTGCTGTCTGGCGTGCCGACGGTGACGGCAATCGAGCCGGTCGACGGCCACGCGGTGATGCGGCTGGGCGGACGGATCGCACTGACCGGCACCACGCTGGACAAGGGCGACGCGACGGTGCGGTTCATTGAACCCGGCACCGGCACGGCGCTGGAACTGGCGCCGGTGCTGCCGACCGGGCCGAGCCGGCTGCTGGTGCAGTTGCCATCCGGCGCGGCGCTGGCGGCGACACATCCGCTGGCCGGGACCGGAGCCGATCCGGGGGCATGGCGGATCGGGCCATACTCCATCGGTGTCAGACTGATCGGCACCGACGGGCGCGAGATGGAGACGAATGCCCTGCCGCTCGCGCTGGCCCCGGCTAGTACACCGTCCGCCGCGCCCAGCGCGGGCGGCACGACCATCACCATGACCTGCCAGCCGGCGATCCGGCCGGGCCAGCGCGTGGCGATCCTGGTCGGGCAGGAGATGGCACTGGTCGACTCTCCTGCCACGCCAGCTTCAAGCGCGTCGGCCGAGTTCGCAGGACTGGTATCGGGGGCCGAGGTCCCGGTCAGGCTGCGCGTCGACGGCGTGGACAGCCCGGTGATCGATCTGTCGGCTGATCCGCCGGTTCTTGAGACGGTGACGATCCCATGACCGTGAACGCAACCATCAAAGGTTCCACCCGCCCCCTCGTCACCGAGATGCGCGCAGCGCTGGCTGTCGAATGCGCGGCGCTGACCGCGCGGCTCGACGCGGTGGCGGCAGGCGAGGTGGTCTCCTCGGCACCGATGGAGCCGACCGGATCGGGGCTGGACACGCTGGCGGCACTGTTCCGACTGACCCCGGTTGAGCGCGGGATGCTGTGCCTGGCCGTCGGACCGGACCTGGACCCTGCGCTGGGCGCGGGCATCGGCAAGGCGACGGGCGGGCTCGCGCGTGCCGACGTCTCGCTGGCGCTCACGCTGTTCGGGCCCGAGGCGTGGGACGCACTTTGCCCTGCCGCGCCGCTGCGACGATTGCGACTGGTCGAGCTTGCAGGCAGCGGGCCGATGCCCGGTCGCCGGATCGAGCCGGACGAGCGCGTGCTGCACTTCCTGATGGGCATCAATTATCTGGACGCGCGGCTGGAGGGGATCCTCCACACGATGCCGCCCGGCCCAGCCGGCGTCGCCACAGGCGAGGCGGCGCGCCGGATCGTCTCGGCCTGGTCGCGGCAAGGCGCGATGTCGGTGCTGCTGCTGGCCGGTCCGGACCGGCTGGCAATGCGCGCGGCGATGCTGGAAGCGGCCTCTGCGCTGGGCATCCTGCTGTTCCGGATCGACGCGGCCGACATCCCCGGAGAATGGACGCAGCGCCACGCGCTGGCGACCTTCATCGACCGGGAGCTGGCGCTGTCGGACGGCGCGCTGCTGATCGAGTGCGGCGACACCGGGGCCGGGGCAGCCGCGCGGCTGGCGGACCTGGTGACGGGTCCGACCGCAATCTCGGCCGCCGATCCGGCAATCCCCGACCGGGGACCGCGCCTGCGACTGGACGTGGCCCCGCCCGGTATCCGCGAGCGCCGCCAGATCTGGGCCGAGGCGCTGGGCCGGCAGGCCGAGGCGCTGGGGTCGGGGCTGGACCGGCTGGCCGAGCAGTTCGCGCTTGACCGCGCGGGCGTGATGGCTGCCGCCGAGACGGTGGTGAACGGCGCGGCAATTGCGCCCGACCGGCTGATGCCCGAGATCTGGCGGGCGGCGCGCGAGCAGGGACGTCGACGGTTGGATGGGCTGGCCGAGCGGATCGAGAGCGCCGCCGACTGGGACGATCTGGTGCTGCCGGCGGCGCAGATGGCGCAGCTTCGCGACCTGGAACTCCACGTCCAGGAGGCTTGGCGGATCAGCGAGGACTGGGGCTGGCGGGCCAAAAGCCCGCGCGGGCTGGGAACGGCTGCGCTCTTCTCGGGGCCATCTGGCACGGGGAAGACCTTCGCGGCAGAAGTATTGTCGAACCGGTTGGGCCTCGATCTCTATCGGATAGACCTCAGCCAGGTCGTGTCCAAGTACATCGGCGAAACCGAGAAGAACCTGTCGAGGATATTCAGGGCGGCCGAGCACGGCGGCGCGATCCTGCTGTTCGACGAGGCGGACTCGCTGTTCGGCAAGCGAAGCGAGGTCAAGGACAGCCACGACCGGTACGCCAACATCGAGGTGAGCTACCTGCTGCAGCAGATGGAGTCCTACCGGGGGCTGGCCATCCTGACGACCAACCAGAAAAGCGCTCTGGACACGGCCTTCCTGCGCCGACTGCGGTTCATCGTGCAATTCCCGTTCCCGGACGCCTCGGCCCGGCGCGAGATCTGGGCGCGGATCTTCCCGCAGCAGACGCCGACGAAAGGTCTGGAATTCGCGCGGCTGGCCCGGCTGAACCTGTCGGGCGGGTCTATCCGGTCGATCGCGCTGAACGCCAGCTACCTGGCGGCGGGCGTGGGCGGGCCGGTGACGCCCGCGCACATCCTGACCGCGGCGCAGCGCGAGTACGCCAAACTGGAGAAGCCCTTCACCCAGGTCGAGCAGGGGGCGGTGGCATGACCGGGCAGCGCATCAACCTTCACATCGGCCGTGTGGTGGTCCGGGGCGGCGAGTTGTCCGAGCAGGCGCTGGGAGAGGCGATCCGGGCCGAGTTGACCATGCGTCTGCACGGGGCGGGGGTCGTCACGCCTGGGTACGGGGCGGTGGCGGTGGTCGATGCGGGAACGACCGGCGGTGGCCCAGGCAGGGGCGTCGGAGAGGCCATCGGGCGGGCCACGGCGGGGGTGTTGAAGCCATGAGGACCCGCACGCAGAGACCCTTCGATCCCGTCGGTACCGCGGTTTCCGCCGCCTTGGCGGCACCCGCCCGGTCGCTGTCGCGACCCGAGCGCGCGGACCTGGAGGAGCGCCTGGGCGGCGACCTGTCGGGCCTGCGCGTCCACGAGGGAGCGGCGGCGGACCAGGCCTCGGACATACTTGGCGCACGGGGCTTCGCGGTGGGACGTCACGTCGCCCTAGGGCACACTGCACAACCTGACACCCTGGCGCACGAGGCGGCGCACGCGTTGCAACAGGACATGGCCGAGCCGCCCGGCACCGTCCCGGTCGCCCGCGCCGACGCGCCGGCCGAGGCCGAGGCGCGTGCCGCCGCCGCGGGCGCCGGGGGACCTATCAGCGGCGGCAACGCGCCGGCGCTGGCGCGCGATCTGACCGATCCGGGGCGGCTGGGCGAGGTGCATCAGGCGGTGCGGATCCAGGGACCGCCCAGAACGACCTCGACCGGCACGACAACGACGCGGTCGCCCTGGGTGGACGGGCCGGTCTCGGACACGGCCAGTACGGCGCACCTGCTCTACAACCAGATCTTCAATTTCCTGGACATGCGGGTGTTCTCGCAGCCGTCCGGCAACCGGACGACCAACGCCAACCTGGACACCGACGCGGTGGCGATGCACCAGCGCGTGACGGCGCACTTCACGCAGATCCCGTCCATCCTCAGCGATGCCGACGTCCAGGGCCGCGTGTCGCTGTTCACGCCCTCGGTGGTGGCCGGCGACATGAACTACCTGAACGCCTGGATGGACAACTTCATCGACCAGATGTCTGATTCCGAGGACTATCAGATCGATCCGGCCAACACACACTACCGGGCCATGATCACGCAGCTGATCAACGACCCGGACGTCGGGCCGAAGATCCTGACGCTGGCCTCCGGTCAGCCCGGCTTCACGCGTGGCGAGGGCGCGGCACGCGAGATCTTCGTGCACCGAAGCGTGACCGCCGCGCGGCGCCAGCCGATGCTGATCCACGAGATTGTCCACCTCTACCGCCACCCGCGGTATCGCGACTGGGTGAACGCCTCGCAGGATGAGCGGCACTACAACGAGGGCATCACCGAGTGGCTGGCCCTGCGGGTGATGACGGCGGCCGAGCGGGGGACGCGGACGAGCTATGCCGCGCGGGTCCAGACGGTGCAGGATCAGATCGCGCAGCACGTGTCCGAGGACGGCATCGCGCGGGCATTCTTCCGCGGCGAGGTCTGGCGGCTGGAGACCCGCAGCGCCGAGGCGCGGGCGGCCTTCGAGGCCGATACGGGCATCAGCGAGACCGGCACGCGCGAGGAAGAGATCGAGGGCGCGCGCACCGGCACCGGCCTGTTCCAGTCGGTTGTGCCGGGCGAACATTACCGTTTCATCAATCTCGGCGTCGCCGAGGCAGAGCCGAAGACCGAGCACGAAGAGGCGTTCCGGGGCGTCAAAGCCAGCCAGTTCGACCCGAATCCCACGGTCAGGCTGCGCTTTGTCGGCCATGCCTCGGGGCCGGGGACAGACAGCTACAACATGGATCTGTCGCGGCGCCGGTCGGTTGGCTTCTATCGCATGGCGAGGCGCGAAGGGGTGCCGTGGAACCGGATGATCGACGCCGACCGGCCGCCGCATTTCGGCGAGAGCCGGCCGACCGCGACCGAGGAGGACGTCGTCACCCGCGCCATGAACCGGCGCGTCGAGATGTTCCTGGTGCGCGGAGGGACGCCATGAGCGAGCGCACGCACCAGGCAGTCCAGGAAGTCGCCCCTGTCCGCGCGCCGGTGATTCAGCGGGCCTGCTCCTGCGGCAAGGCGGCCGGGGTATCCGGGAAGTGCCCGGCCTGTGCTGCGGAAGCGCGGCTGGGCGTGCAGCCGAAGCTGGCGATCAGCCGACCCGATGACCGATGGGAGAAGGAGGCGGACCGGGTCGCCGACCAGGTGACCTCGGAACGGTGGGCGCCGGTGACGGGTCCGCTGGCGGTCATGCCGCTGGTGCAGCGCCAGCCGGTCGAAGAAGAGGAAGAGGAGGAGGTGCTCCAGGCAAGGGCGGCCGGTCCCGCGGCGACAGGAACGAGCGCCGCGACGGCCGCGGCCGCGCGGGCGGTCGCGGGGGGCGGATCGCCCCTGCCACGTACCGTGCGGGCGTTCTTCGAGCCGAGGTTCGGACACGGGCTGGACCGTGTCCGCATCCACACGGGCGCCGAGGCCCACTCGGCGGCGCGCGGGATCGGCGCGCGGGCCTACACGCTGGGGCACGACATCGCCTTCGCTGCCGGGCAGTACCGGCCCGACACCCCGGCGGGGCGGCATCTTCTGGCGCACGAATTGACCCACACGCTGCAGCAGAGCGCGAGCCAGCGCGAGCGGACGATCCGGCGGCGGGGGTTCTTCGAGGAACTCGCCGGCCTGTTCAGTTCCGACACGTTCTCTGATGACCAGTTGCGCAGCTACATGCGCACGATCACGCGCCAGAACCGAATCGAGGACTTCACCGACTCGGACAACAAGGCGCGCGCCATCGTCAACCGGCTGCAGAACGGCGCTGACCTGCTGGGCGTCCCCGACACGCCTCGACTGCGCAGCCTGCTGATCCGCGAGATGCAATCGGGCTTTACCGGCAACGACGACGAGCGGGCGATCCTGTTCCTTCTGGACACCGCGACGGTCGACGCGCTGAACGCGATGTTCGGGCGCGGCGGGCTGACCGTCGCTTCGTTGGAGTCGGATTTCCATGGCGCTGAGCTGCAGCAGCTACGGCAGTTCTTCGAGTCCCGGTTCGAGGGCGGTCGGGCGGCGCTGGAGCGTAGCGACGTCCGGGCGCGCGAAGCGCGCACGCCGTTCGGGCAGATGACGGTCGCGCGGGCGCGGCGGAGGCTGGCAGTCGTCGAGGAGTTGCTGGCACAGGCGATGCAAGTCGACCTGCAGCGTCAGCGGGCGCTGCAATCGCGCACGGACCTGGATCGCACCGCCTCGGATGCCGCCACGGCGATGGGGCTGCGCGCGCGGAGCGAGCGCGCGGGCGCGGATGCGATGAACCGGGCGCCGCTGACGATCTCGGTCACGCGGAGCCGCATCGAGTTCCGCATCCGCTTCCACATCCGGTTCGAGGATCCGGCGATGGCCAACCGCTTCAGCGAGGTGGCCGCGACGCTGCGCCAAGGCATCGCCCTGGTCTGGAACCAGCGGCTGGGAGACGAGGTTTTCGGCGGCCGCGACTTCGCCATGGTGCCAGTCATCGAGGAGGTCGCGCCGGGTGCGGCGCGCGATCAGCAGTACTATCTGCTGACGGTCCGCGCGACAGACACCGGAGCGGTCAACTACCCCGGCTGCACGTTCGACCAGCCGCCGCCGGGGGTACCGACCTCGATCACCAATTCGGCCTGCGATGGCGGCGTGATCTCGATCCCGCCGGCGCACATCACGCGCCCGGGCGTGCTGGGACACGAGACGCTGCACCTGTTCGGCCTGCTGGACCGCTATATCGCGATGACCGACATGACGCCGGACGGGCGGCGGGTGACAGGGCATACGAACGTTCCGGACCGCACGCTGGGACGGCGGCAGGACCCGCTGGGCGCGCAGGACGCGACCATTCTGCCTGAGGATCTGGCGTTCGTGTTCGACACCCAAGGCGTCTACCATCGCGAGATCGAGCGGCGGACGGGCGGGCGCAGCGTCGCGGCGCTGCGCGTCGAGGCCGAGCGCCTGCGCGAGATCATACGGCTGGGCCGCGACCCGAACTCGCTGATCCAGCCGCGCCAGGACTTCAACCGCGAGATGTTCCGATCGGCGGAGGATATCTGAGATGAGCGGCTTCCCAGGTTCCCCCAAGCTGACCCGCGCGGGACTCGTGCTGATCGACCCCGGCAGCGGCGCGGTCGGGCGGATCATCACGCTGCAATATGCGTCAGACAGCCTGAAGCGGCAGTTGCAGATCCAGTCGATCCAGGACGAGCAGCACCGGTCCCAGCCTCTGCGCCTCACCGGTCCGGCGATCGAGACGATCAACATCGAGGCCGATCTGGACGCGACCGACCAACTGGAGTTCCCCCGGCAGAACGCAAACACGGTCGAGGCGGGGATCTTCCCCGCACTTTCGGCGCTGGAGACGCTTGTGCACCCGACCGTCGCGCAGCTGGAGCGCCAAAACGCCCAGGCGGACAGCGGCGGCTTCACGATCACACCGGCCGAGACGCCGCTGTCGCTGTTCATCTGGAGCCGCAACCGGATCGTGCCGGTCAGGGTCACGGACCTGTCGATCACCGAGGAATTCTTCGACCCCGCGCTGAACCCGATTCGGGCGAAGGTCAGCCTGACGCTGCGCGTGCTGAGCGTCGACGACCTTGGCTTCCACCACCGCGGCAGCGGACTCTTCATGGCCTACCTGCAGGCCAAGGAGCAACTGGCCGCCAAGTCCGCAGGCGGCGCGCTGGGAGACTTCGGCATCGGAGGGCTGCCATGAAGAACCCGCTCCAGCAGATGTTCGAGGCGGGGGTGGTCGAGCGCACCGACTTCCCTCCCGAGAGCCGGTACCACGGGGTGCCGACGACGCAGATCGTACGCGCCGACGGTTTGATCATTACCTATCTCAGGCGCCGCTTTTCCCCCGCGCCCGAGGCGTTCGCGACCCAGCGCGTCCGCCGGGTCCTGCAGGGCGAGCGGCTGGACCAGTTCGCAGCCGCCGAGATCGGCGACCCCGAGGCGTTCTGGATGCTGTGCGACGCCAACGGCGCGGTGTTTGCCGAGGAACTGGAGGTGGAGGGCACCGAAGTCAGGATCACCCTGCCCGCCGGCATTCCGGGGCCCGACGAGGACCAGGTGACATGATCAAGGGGATCGAACTGACCGTGATGTTCGGGCCCGGCGTGCCGGTGGCGGCGCCTCGCTCGGTTGTCGATGCGCTGCAGTCGGTCACGATTCAGGAGAACTCGGGCGAGACACAGAGCGGCTTCGACCTGATGTTCGCGCTGGAGAAGGACTCCCCGCTGAACACGATCTTCCTGCTGGCCGGCGGCGCGGCGCTGCCGATCCTGCGGGTGGCGCTGGTCGCCACCATCAACGGGCGGGCGACATCGCTGATCAACGGGGTGGTCACGCGCACCGAGATGACGCCGGGCACGGGCAACCAGCCGGCGATGCTGAAGGTCATGGGCCGCGACCTGACGGCGGCGATGGAGATCCTGGATTTCTCGGGCCTGCCCTACTACGGGATGCCGCCCTTTGTCCGCGTCGGGCTGATCCTGGCAAAGTACGCCTGGCTGGGCGTGATCCCGCAGGTCATCCCCTCGCTCGAGGGTCCGCCGCTGCCGACCGAGCGGCTGCCGCGCCACCAGGACACCGACCTCGCATACATCCGGATGCTGGCCGAGGAGGCGGGTTACACCTTCCACATGAAGCCCGGGCCGGCGCCCGCGACCAGCTTTGCCTATTGGGGGCCCGAGGTGCGCATCGGCGAGGTGCAGCCGGCGCTGACCATCGAATCCGGAAGCCCGACCAATACCGAGGAGCTGCGCTTCACCTTCAACAAGGACGGGACGGAGATCCCGATCGTCTACATCCAGAATTCGCTGACCAAGGTCCCGATCCCGATCCCGATTCCCTCGGCGGTTCCTTTCCAGCCGCCGCTGGGCGCGATCCCTCCGCTGCCACCCAAGATCGCGCGGCTGCGCGACACCGCGCGGCTGAACCCGATGGAGGCGCTGGTGCGCGGGTTCTCCTACGCCGCCCGGCATTCGGACGCCGTGTCGGGCAGCGGCAAGCTTGACGTAGTGCGCTACGGCCGCGTCCTGCGGGCGCGCGCGCTGGTCGGAGTGCGCGGGGCGGGGCGGGCATTCGACGGCGTCCACTACGTCGACAGCGTGACGCACGAGATCAGGCGCGGATCGTACAAGCAGTCCTTCACCCTGAAACGCAGCGGGCTTCTGCCCACGCAGACATCGATACCGGCATGACGGAAACCTACTTCGGCAAATATCGCGGCACGGTCGTCAACAACGTCGACCCGATGATGATCGGGCGCATCCAGGCGACGGTCCCCGACGTATCTTCGCTGTCGCTGACGAGCTGGGCAATGCCCTGCTTTCCGATGGCAGGAACCCAGACCGCCGCGATGGGAGTGCCGCCGATCGGCGCCGGCGTCTGGATCGAATTCGAGCGCGGCGATCCGGACTATCCGATCTGGACGGGCTGCTATTTCGGCTCGGCCGCCGAGGTGCCGGCGCTGCACCAGCTCACGCCGCCGGGCGTCTCGGCCGTGACGATCCAGACACTGCTGCAGAACGGGATCACCGTGTCGGACCTGCCGGGGCCGACCGGGGGGATCGTGCTGAAGACCGCCGCCGGCGCCTCGCTGATCGTGAACGACACCGGCATCTACATCCAGAACGGCCGGGGCGCCTCGATTACCATGACCGGCCCGACCGTGACTGTGAACAACGGCGCGCTGACCGTCATCTGAGGAAAGGAAGGACCATGCCCGGACCCATCCTGCACTTAGGCGCCATCGTCACCTGCAGCCATGGCGGGCAGGCGACGTCGGCGGCGCCATTCTCGCGGGTGCTGGTTTCGGGTCAGCCTGTGGTGACGCAGTCCTCGCCCTGGCTGATCGCCGGGTGCGGCTTCGTGCCGCCGGGCGGCAACGGGCCGTGCGTGAACGGCACCTTCATCACGGCCGCGACACGGGTGCTGGCCGGGGGCGTGCCCGTGGTGCTGCAGGACGGCGCAACCACCTGCACGCCGACCGGCACGCCGATGCTGCCGGTGCAGGCGCAGACCCGCGTGATCGGGAGTTGAGCGATGGCCCAGATCGATTTCCCCTATCACTTCGACGGTCGCGAGAGGACCGCCTCGGCCAACGAGGCGAAGCACGTCCGCGACCTGATCGAGCAGATGCTGTTCACCGCGCCGGGCGAGCGCGTGAACCGGCCCGAGTTCGGCGCAGGCGTGCTGCAACTGGTCTTTGCCCCCGCCAGCCCCGAGGCGGCGGCGACCGCCGAGTTCATGATCCGTGGCGCGCTGCAGCAATACCTGGGTCAGCGGATCGAGGTCGCGGACGTCCGCGCCGAGGCCGAGGACTCGACCATGCGCATCCGGATCTCCTACCGGCTGCTGCGCGACGGGACCGAGCAGGTCGCCGAGTTCGAGATGGGAGGGACGCCGTGATCTTCCATTGCTGTGACGAACGCCGCCGCGAGCTGGTGCTGAACAGCACCACGCCGGACCTGAACGGTATCGACTTTCTGGAAGTGCTGGACGGCGACGCGCCCGAGACGACGCCGCGACAGCGCACGCTGCTGGTGCGCTTCCTGAAGGACGCGCCGACGCTGACGCTGGACAACCTGGAATTGACCGGCGGCGAGCGCATCACCGATGTCGGCATCGAGTGGATCACGCACGCCGACGCCCCGGACACCTCGCTGTTCGAGCCGGAAGAGGACGGGCTGGCCGACCTGCTGACGAGCCTGCCGCTCCCCGCGCAAGTGCTGGCGATCCGCACCAGTTCGCAGGGCGATTACGCGACCTACACGCTGCGGCTTGTCAACGCGCCCGGCTCGCTGTCACCACCGCCCGGGATCGACCGGCTGCTGGCGCAGATCCAGTTCTCGTTCAAGGTCGAGTGCGAGACCGACTTCGACTGCGCCCCGGTTCAGGTGTGCCCCGAGGACATGGCCGAGCCGCCGGCGATATCCTACCTCGCCAAGGATTATCGCAGCTTCCGCCGCCTGATGCTGGGCCGGATGGCGCAGATCATGCCGGACTGGCGCGAGCGCAACGTCGCGGACCTGGGGATCACGCTGGTCGAGATTCTGGCCTATACCGGTGACCGGCTGAGCTATGCCCAGGACGCGGTGATGACCGAGGCGTACCTGGCGACGGCGCGGCTGCGTTCCTCGGTGCGCCGGCACGCAAGGCTGGTCGATTACCGGATGCACGACGGCGGAAACGCACGGGTCTGGGTGCAGGTCCGGGTCGACGCCGATGGCGTCACGATCCGCAAGGGCGAAGAGCAGTTCCTGACGCGCATTCCCCGCTTCGACACCGTGCTCGAGCCGGGGATGCGCGACCGGGCGCTGAACCACGCGCCTCTGGTCTTCGAGCCGCTGCACGACAAGGATCTCTACGCCGGGTACAACGAGATCGACTTCTACGAGTGGGGCAGCGCCGATTGCTGCCTTCCCAAGGGGGCGACGCGGGCCACGCTGGCGGGGGACTATCCGAACCTCGTCCCCGGCGACATCCTGATCTTCGAGGAACGGGTCGGTCCGCGCACGGGGCGCGTGGCCGATGCCGACCCGACACGCCGCCACGCGGTGCGCCTGACGGCGGTGGCGGCGGTGCTGACGGACGAGCTGACGATCCCCGACGGCGCGACGGCGGCAGAGATCACCGAGATCCGCTGGGCCGAGGAAGACGCCCTGCCCTTCCCGTTCTGCATCTCGTCCACGCTGGACGACGAGATCGGCGGCGGACCGGTCGCCCGCGTCTCGCATGCGCTGGGCAACATCCTGCTGGCCGACCACGGCCGCACGGTCACGGGCGAGGGCCTGCCCGCCGTCCCGCAGCCGCACCTGAGCCTGGTGCCCGAGCCGACCGGCGATCCCTGCGACCGCGCCGATCCCGTGCCGGTGCCGGCGCGCTATCGCCCGCTGCTGAAGCTGGGCCCGGTGACGCAGGCGATCCAGGGCTTCGACCCGGCGACGGGCGCCCCTGTCGACTATGACGCTACCGCCAACCCCTCGGCTTTCGCCGCCATGGGCCAGCCGGTGGACGAACGCAGCCCGGTGATCTCGCTCGAGAGCGACGGACTGACCGTCCCCGAGCCGTGGGAGGCCCGGCGCGACCTGCTGCAATCCCATGCCGACGACCGACATTTCGTGGTCGAGACCGAGGCCGGAGGGCAGGCTCGGCTGCGCTTCGGCGACGATCTGAACGGGCGGCGGCCGAACTCGGGCACCGGGTTCACGGCCAGCTACCGGGTCGGCAACGGCACGGTGGGCAACATCGGCGCGGACGCGCTGAGCCATGTCGTCACGACGCAAGGCGGGATCCTTGGGGTGCGCAACCCGCTGCCGGGATCGGGCGGCCATGAACCCGAGAGCATCGAGGAGGTCCGCAAGGCTGCCCCCTATGCTTATCGCCGGCAGGAGCGCGCGGTGACGGCCGAGGACTACGGCGAGGTCGCGCGGCGCCACCCGGACGTGCAGCGGGCCGTGGGCACGTTCCGCTGGAACGGGCACGGCCACACGGTCTTCGTCACCGTCGATCGCTTTGGTGGGCGGCCGGTGACGCCAGAATTCGAAGCGGAGCTTCGCGCCTTCATCGAGCGCTACCGGATGGCTGGCTACGACCTGGAGATCGACGCCCCGCGCTTCGTGCCGCTGGAGTTGTCACTGTTCGTTTGCGCCTGCCCTGACCATTTCCGCGCGCAGGTGCGGCGCGACGTGCTGCAGGTGCTGGGCACCACGCGGCTGCCGGACGGCCAGCTGGGGCACTTCCACCCCGACAATCTCAGCTTCGGCGACCCAGTGTATCTCAGCCCGATCTATGCTGCCGTGATGTCGGTCGCGGGCGTCACCTCGGTCAAGGCCAAGGTCTTTCGCCGGCGCGGCACCACGTCGACGACCCCGCTGGAGGACGGCGTGATCGAGATGGGACGGCTGGAGATCGCCCAGCTGGAGAACGCCCGGAACTTCCCCGAGCGGGGCTCGATCGAGATCGAGATGGGAGGCGGGAAATGAGCGACCGGCCCATTCGCATCGGCCATGCCGACCAGAACCCCGCGCCCGACGCCACCTGCGGGTGCTGCGAGGGTACCACGCTCTCGACGCTGCAGCCCGTGAAGAACCGGCCGGGACTGAGCGCCATCGAGTATCGCGCTGGCGATCACGGGCGATTCAAGGCGTCGATGCTGGCGCGGCTTGCCTCGTCCGCCTACCCGGCACTGCGCGGGCTCGGCACGCGGGACGACGACGACTTCTCGATCGCGCTGATCGACGGCTGGGCGACCGTTTGCGATGTGCTGAGCTTCTATCAGGAGCGGCACGCCAACGAGGCGTTCATCCAGACCGCACGCGAGCATTTGTCGATCACCGAGATCGCGCGCCTGATCGGTTATCGCCCCAACCCCGGATCGGCGGCGGAAGCCGACCTGATCCTGACCATGGAGGATCCGCCCGGGGCCGAGCCAGACGTAGCCGAGCGGACCATCCCCGCCGGCACCCGGGTCCAGAGCCAGCCGGGACCGGACGAGGAACCCCAGACCTTCGAGACGCTGGAGGACCTGGAGGCCCGCGTCGAGTGGAACCGGATGAAGGCCCGCCAGAACCTGCGTGTAACGCTGGCGCAGGGCGCGGCGGGGACGTGGCTGAAGGGGCAAGCTACCGGCCTGAACCCCGGCGACGCGGTTCTGGTCGTCCACCCGCAGCGCGGCGTGCCGGGCAGCCCGGGTTTCTCGACGAGTTCGCCACTATGGGTCTTCCGGCGGCTGAAGTCGGTCGAGCCCGACGCCGGGCTGGACCGGACCTGGGTCGAGTGGGAAACGCCGCTGGACGCCATCAGCCCGGCCGGAGAGGCCGAGCCGGTGCACCGGGTCTACGCGCTGCGCAAGCAGGCCTCGCTGTTCGGCTACAACGCGCCGCATCCGCTGGTTCTGACCGCCGAGGCGCGGCTGTCCTTTGGCCACAAGGACGAGACCGTGCCGTCGAACTCGCCATCGCACATCATCGGAACAAGCGAAGATCCCGGCGACTGGGACTTCGCGGACGAGGTCGACGACGGAGCGATCCCGCTGGACGCCGTGCACAAGGAGTTCGTGAAGGACGGCTGGGCGGTTCTGACGCTGCCAGGCGGTGCCACCGAGCTCTACAAGGCCGTCAGTGCTGATATCGACGCGACGGCGAAATACGCCGTCAGCGGCAGGGCCACGCGCATCGTGCCCGACCGGACCGGCTGGTCTGGCAGCTTCGCCGCCAACTACCGCCGCGTCTCGGTCTTTGGCGGCAGCGAGGAGCTGGAACTTGCGGATGCGCCCGTCCGCTTTCCCGTCTTCGGCAAGGAGGTCGAGCTCGATGCGAACGTCACCGGCCTGACCAAGGATCGGGTGCTGTATGTCAGCGGGCGGCTGGCACAGGTACTGGTCGCGGTCCCCTTCATGGACGTGTCCCCGATCGAGTCGACCAGAACGCGCTACTCGCTGGGCGACCGACTGACCATGGTTGTGCCCCCGATTCCGCTGCCGGCGTGGTTCCTGCCCGCTTGGCAACCGCTGGCACTGTTCGTGTTCCAGGACCAAGAGAGCCGCTTCAGCATCGCAATCGCGCCCGCGTGGTTCTTCAAGGCGGTCGGGGCCAGCGAGGATGCCCCGACCTTCACCGAGCGTGCCGTGCTGGAAGAGCTAAAGCCCGCAGCACCGCCGCAGAACGCCCGACTGGTGCTGAAATCGGCTCTGAAGGCCGTCTATGACCGCGCGACCATGGTCGTGCACGGCAACGTCGCGCAGGCGTCGCACGGCGAGACCGTGACCGAGATCCTGGGCGGGGGGAACCCCGCGGAGCCGTTCCAGGATTTCGAGTTGAAGCAGAACCCGATCACGCACCTGGTCGCGGCGACCGAGAACGGGGTCGCGTCCACCCTGACGCTGCGCATCGACGGGGTGAAGTGGGAGGAGAAGCCGGACCTCTACCGACGCGGGGCGACGTCCCGGGTCTACACCACCACGCGGGACGACGAGGGCGTCACCACGATCCGCTTCGGCGACGGCATCTCGGGCGCCCGCCCGCATGCCGGGCGCGACAACATCCAGGCCGAGTACCGAAAGGGTCTGGGTGCGGCGGGAAACGTCCGGGCCGGCCAGTTGTCGCTGGCGCTGGACCGGCCGCTGGGGCTGAAGGCGGTGACGAACCCGCTTGCCGCCAATGGAGGCTCGGACGCCGAGACATCGAAAGCCGCGCGGCGGAACGCGCCGATCTACACGCTGACGCTGGGACGCGTCGTGTCGGTCACCGACTACCGTGACTTCGCGCTGGGCTATCCGGGGATCGCCAAGGCCGACGCGCGGTGGATCTGGCGCGGCCAGTCGCGACGGATCGTGGTCACGGTCGCGGGCGACGGCGGCAAGGCGGTGACCAAGGGCGGCACGCTGCACAACGTGCTGCTGGCGGCTTATCGCAATTACGGCGACCCGCTGGTGATGTTCGACCTCCTGTCCTTCCAGCCGCGCACCTTCCGGCTGGGCATCCGCGTCGCCATCGACGGCGCCCATGACGACCAGCAGGTGCTGAAGGATGTCGAGACGGCCCTGCGCGAGGCCTATTCGTTCGAGAACCGCGACTTCGCGCAGCCAGTCGCGTTGAGCGACGTTGCCGCTAAAGCCCATGCCGTCAAGGGCGTCGTCGCAGTCGACATCGACAAGCTCTATCGCAGCGGCGCGCCAGCGAGCGAGCAGACCGACAACATGCTGCTGCAGTCGCTGACCGGGCGGACCGATGACGCCGGCAACCTGCTGGCGGCAGAGATCCTGACGCTGGATCCAGTTCCCTTCGACAAGCTGGAGGTGATGTCATGAATCGCATCACGCCCGAAGCCCTGTACCGGCTGCTGCCCGCGATCCATCGCCTGCGCGATGCCGACGAGGGCGAGCCGCTGAAGGCGCTGATCGGCGTTCTGGCCCGCGAGGGGGCGGTGATGGAAGAGAGCATCGAGCAGTTGTTCGACGACCTCTTCATCGAGACCTGCGCGCCTTGGGCCGCGCCCTATGTCGGCGGGGTGATCGGCTACAGGCCCCTGCACCCGGTCGAGGGCCTGACTTCCGGAACGCGGGCCGAGGTCGCCAACTCGATCGGCTACCGCCGGCGCAAGGGCACGGCGGCGGTGCTGGAGCAGCTGGCCCGCGACGTGACAGGCTGGCCTGCCGCGGCGGTGGAGTACTTCCAGCGCGTGGCGACGTGCCAGCACGCGAACGTCGTGCGGCCGGATCACCACGCGACGGCCGACCTGCACAACCCGCTGGACATGGAGAAGCTGGGCGGGGCGTTCGACCTGGTGACGCGCTCGGCCGACGTGCGCTCGATCACGCAGGCACCGACGCGAAAGAGCATCGGCGGAAGGCATAACCTCCCGAATGTCGGCATCCACCTGTGGCGGCTGGGCGCGCAACGGCTGACGAACGCGCCGACGACGCAGGTGGACGGTCGGCGCTATCTGTTCGACCCGCTGGGCGCGCCGCGCCAACTGGTCAACCGGCCGGAGGCCGAGCGCGAGATCACGACCCTGGCGAAGTCCATCAACGTGCCGGGAGACATCACGCGGCGGATGCTGGCCGCCGAGCCGACGCTCTGGGTGCGGGGGAACGGGCCGGGCGGGCTTCGCGCCTTCGAGATCTTCGTCGACGGCAACCCGATCCCGGTAACGAGGCTGCAGGCCTGCGATCTGTCAGATGACGGACCGGGCTGGAACCACTCGCCGCACAATCCCATCGACCCGGACGATCTGGCCGAGATCGAGGGCGCGACCGAGGCAGAGGTGCCTGCTCCGAACGCGCTGGTCCGGGTGGACCCGGAGCTTGGCCGCATCGCCTTCCCGAACGTCGAGACAGGTGAAGTGAGGGTCAACTTCCATACCGCCTTCCCCGCGCCTATCGGCGGGGGCGAGTACAATCGCGCCGCCAGCATCACGCCGCCCGATGGCGGCGGCCAGCTGATCCGCTTCCCGGCCAGTGGCCATGCGAGCATCCAGGACGCGCTGAACGACCTGCCGCCCACGGGTGGAATCGTCGAGGTCGACACCAACGACATCCTTGACGCGCCGGCCGAGATCATCGCACCCGCCGGGACCGAAGTGGGCCTGCGCGCCGCCGACGGCGCCCGTCCGATCCTCCGCGGGACGGACCCGATCGAGATATCCGGCGGCGCTGATGCACGTGTCTTGCTAAACGGCTTTGTCATCGACGGCGCGCCAGTGCACATCGTGCCCGACGGCAGTGGCGCCTCGCTCGGCTCGGTCGACCTCGGCCACCTGACGCTGATCCCGGGGCTGTCTTTCACAGTCACAGGCGCGCCGGAAACACCCGGGGCCGAGAGCCTGCGCGTCACGACCACGGGCGTCGAGTTGACCATCTGCCGGTCGATCACCGGGCCGATCCGGATGACCGACACGACGAACGCGCGCATCGAGGACAGCATCGTCGACGCGGCCGCCGCCGTGTCCCGCGACAGCCCTGAGGGATGGGCGATCACGGGGCTGGCGAGCGACGAGGCGGCAGGCGCGCTGACGATCCTGACCTCGACCATCATCGGCCGGATCCTGGCGCGTGCCTTTCCACTGGTGTCGGATTCGATCCTGTTCGGCCGCGATGCCGGCGACGGCGTGGTCCCGGTGCGGGCCATGCGCCGTCAGGACGGCTGCATCCGCTTCAGCTTCGTGCCCCATGGCTCGATCACGCCCCGGCGCTATCGCTGCCAGCCGCAGTTCGCCATCGACCAGGCCGTCGCGGCGCGTGAGGCCGAGAGCGGCACACAGATCACCCAGGCCGGGCGCGCGCTGATCACCACCCGGATCGTCCGCTGGCTGCGCCCCAGCTTCACCGCGCTGTCGGCCAGCGCACCCGCCTATGCCCAGCTTCGTCGAATGGCGCCCGTCGAGATCCGAGCTGGCGCTTCGGACGAGGGCGAGATGGGCGTCTACCACATGCTGTTCCAGCCGCAGCGCGAGGCAAACCTGCGCATCCGGCTGGACGAGTACCTCCGCTTCGGGCTCGAGGCGGGGCTGTTCTTCGAGACCTGAGACCGGAACGCGAGACCGATAGGGAGAAACCCGATGAGCGGCGACCACAGCAGAGACAGCTTCGATGCGCTACGGGACTATGCCGGTGTCTTCCTCCAGCAGGGACGCCCGGTGCTCGATTCCGACTGGAACGAGATGGTCAGGATCATCGAGCGGCGCATCCGCGCGGGTACCGTCGACACGATCGGGCGCGCCGTCGTCCCGCGTGAGACGATCCACGGGTTCGAGATCCGGGCCACCGCCGACCACTCGCTGGAGATCGGCCGCGGGCGGCTTTATCTCGACGGGATGCTCCTGGAATGCCACGGGGCGGCGAACTTCCCCGGCTCCGGCAATACTGACATGTCCGCACCCATCTTTGACCGCGCAAGGCCCGCTGTTGAAGGGCCAGAGGGTGTGCTCGACGAGTTGATCGCGGCCGAAGGCAGCGACTTCCTGGCTTACGAGGACCAGCCCTACTGGCCGAACCCCGAGGCGATCCCGGACGGCAACGGCCCGCACCTGGTCTATCTGGTCGCTTGGCAGCGCGAGGTGACGCCGCTGGAAATGCCTGAACTGCTGGACCCGGCGCTGGGCGGCATCGACACGACGACCCGGTGGCAGACGGTCTGGCAGGTGCGCGTCCTGTCCGGCATCGGGCAGAACGTCACCTGCGCGACGCCGGAAGGCCAGCTTGAGGAATGGCAGGCAATCATCGCGCCCTCGACCGCCCGTCTGACCACGGGGACCGTGAACGTCGAGGACCCGGAAGACCCCTGCCTGATCCCGCCGACCGATGGCTACACGGGGCTGGAAAACCAGCTCTATCGCGTCCAACTGCACAGCGTCGGCGACAGCCAGACCGACGCGCGCTTCAAGTTCTCGCGCGAGAACGCGTCTGTCACTGCGGCCATCGAGGACTTCGACGCGGCCAGCAGCAGGATCACCCTCAGCAGGGTCGGCCGCGACGACCTGCTGCGCTTCCAGGCCGGCAACTGGGTGGAGATCACCGACGACATCCGCGAGTTCGACCACCGCTCTGGCCAGATGCTCTATGTCGATGTCGTCAACGAGGAGACCCGCGAGATCGAGTTGGTCGGCACCATCGACGCCGATCTGGTCCCCACCGGCGTCGGCGGTGACACAGCGCAGGTCAGGCGAAGCCGGTTGATCCGCTGGGACCAGAAGGGCCAGATCCGCCGCACCGATACCAACGCGGTCTGGGCCGACCTGGACGCTCCCGGCTCGGACGGGCTGATCGGGGTTCCGCCCGCCGGCGTCGAGCTGATGCTGGAATCGGGCATCATAGTCTCGTTCTCGACCGCGGCGGGGACAGGCGGGTTCCGCGAGATGGACTCCTGGAGCTTCTGGGCCCGCACGGCGGGAACCCAGATTCAGATCCTGAGCGAGGCCCCGCCGCAATCGATCCAGCGGCACTACACCAAGCTGGCCATCGTCACCTTCCCCGAGTTCGTGGACGATTGCCGCGAGTTCTGGCCCCCCGCCATGCCGACCGCGACCGAGGGGTGCGCCTGCACGGTCTGCGTGACGCCCGAGAGTCATCGGACGGGTCAGATGACGATCCAGATGGCCATCGATTCCCTGGCCGGCGCCGGCGGGACCGTCTGCCTCTCGGCGGGGTTCTATGCGCTGCGCGAGCCGGTGCGGATCGCAGGGCAGTCAGCCGTGACGCTGACTGGCCAGGGCATGGGCACGGTCCTCGGATACGAAGGCGGCGCGAGCGCCATCGAGATTGCGAACTCGGTTGACGTGCAGGTCGAACGCCTCAGCATCCTTGTCGTGCCGACGGGCACGGATGCTGCCGGCAACCTGCTGCCCGCGCACGGCATCACGGCGACCAACACGGTGTTCCTGGCGCTCAGACGGCTGGCGGTCCTTGTCGGCGCCTTTGGCGAGGCCCGCAACGATCACGCGATATCGCTGGATGGGCTGGCGATCGGCGCCAAGATCGAGGAGTGCCTGATCGTGGCGCCGTTCGGGATCGGGTCGTTCTCTGCCCTCGACCCCGACAATCCGGGGCCGAACTACCTGGGCTTGGCCGAATTCCGGGCCCTCGACAACATCGTGTTCAGCAGCCGCACGGCCGTCCGTTTTGCCGGCACCATCCTGTCCATCGCCGGGGTAACGATGGCACGCAACCTGCTGATCGGGCTGGAAAGCGGCGTCCGCCTGAACTGGCTGGAGCTACCGACGGCCGCGACGTCGGTCGACGGCAACACGATCTTCGCGAACCGGGACGCGGCCGTGTTCGGCGTGACGGATCTGAGGCTTCAGGATAACGAGATCAGCGGCGGCGCCGACCTCGGCGATGGCGTGCGGCTGGTCCCCAACGTCCTGCCGAAATTCCCGACCTCGGCGCAGGTCATCGGTAACCACATCAGCGACCTCGCCGGATCTGGCATCGCGATCAACGGCGTCCACAATGCCCTTTTGATCAAACGCAACATGATCCGCCGCTGCGGACTGGCAGGGATCCTGACCGCGCCAGAGGCGACGATCCGGCACATTGCGATTGACAACAACGTGATCGAGGACGTCACCGGCGCCCCTGACATCGCCGGTGCGGCGGCCATCAGCATCACCCGCGCGCTGGAGGGCCAGGTCATCGGCAACTCGATCCGCGCGGTCGGGCGAACAATGCCCGCCAGGTCTGTCACGGCAGGGATCGCGATGCAGGGCATGGGCGCCATCTCGATCACCGAGAACACGATCTACGAGATCGGCCCCGACCTTCCGGACGCGCAGGCGACGGCGATCATGGTCCGGCCGCCATTCTTCCAGCTGTCCGTCCAGTCGAACCGGATCAACGGCGTCGCCGTGCGGCGCGAGGAGCGGACCGGGTGGATGGCGATCGAGATCGGCGTGCCGGGCCTGGCCGATGAAATCGACCCGAGGGTCGGAAACATGCGGCCGTTCACCGGCATCATGGCCAGCGTGCCGGGTGTCCCGGCCGACGCGCAGGGTTACGCGGCCATCGACGGGGCGCTGTTGACCTTCTCTGAGAAGGATGCCTTCGCGATGGCGCAACTCAGAGCCGCCCAGATCGCAGTGCAGACCAATCAGATCTTCCATGCCGCGCCGCCGGCGCGGGCCGTGGTCTCGATCGTCGACAGCTCGGCCTCGGCCGTGGGCATCAGCCACAACCAGTGCGAGGTAGACGCCGGCGGCGGAGTGCGCACCATCGTCCTCGTCGGCGCGCCGCGCATCACAGCCGCCTCGAACGTCGTCCGGCACCGCAGCGACTCGCTGTCCATTCTGCTCAGCACCGGCGAGGCGGGGTCCGCGACGCCGATGGGAAACATTACGTCCGGATTCATCGAACTGGTTCCTAACGGGCTGAACTCGCCGTTCAAGGAACTGAACCTCATGGGCGTCAACTGACGCGGCGACGAAACGGAGACACCCAATGCAGAGATCCTTCGCGACGCTGAAGAACGAACGGACGATCGGCACGCTGGCCAAGCGGATCTTCGACATCGAGGGTGCGACAGGAAGCGAGGCGCAGAAGATCGCCGAGGCGGCCCTGTTGCGCGCCAATCCCAACCTTGCCAAGCCGGACGGCTTCAAGTCTGGTCGGATCATACTGGTGCCGGCGGACACCGGCCTGAAGACGACGGACCGAGTGACCACGCCAAGGGGAGGTGTCGAAGGCGCGTTGGAGGACACGGCGATGCGCCTGAAGCTGACCGCGCAGTTCCTGGAAGACGAGATGGAAAAGGACTCCAAGGAGACCGAGCAGACCCTGGCACAGCTCGGCGACAACCAGTTCGTCGCCAAGCTGAGAAAGGCGGTCCCCGAAGGCACGAAGCTGGTTCACAAAACCCGCAAGTCGATCGGGGAGCGCGTCGAGGCGAACAACAAGGTCAGGGAGAGCTACGCGGCGGCCCTGAAGAAGGCGACTGACGAACTGGAGCGCCTGAAAGCGCTGGCGGCGAAGCGCGACACCTGAGCGCACGCCACGGCAATGACTTTGAAGGCGATGTCTGCGGGCGGCCGACGCCCCTAGATAGCGTTGCGGGCCTATTAATTCAGAATTCCCCTTAGACCCGATCTGAAATTCGCTGCGTATCAGGTCGCCCTTGCGGGGCCTTGTTGCGCAACTCGCGCCTGAGGCGTGAGTTCCCCTTACCCCGTTGACGTCATGCCACGCGGCCGATCTCGGCAGTGCCGAGGTCGTTGAAGCGTAAGCGGCGGCTCCAGCCCATTGATTTGCCCTGTTCCTGACGTGTGACGCGCCTGCGAGAAGGTCTGCGCGAGCAGATGGAGCTTGGGCATGGCGGACGGTGGCGATGGATTTATGGGCCGGTGCGAGGTTGTCGAACCGAGGCGGCGGGGCAAGCGGCGATGGCCTGATGAGGTCAAGGCGCGGATCGTCGCTGACAGCCTTCAGCCGGGCGCTCGGGTCGTCGATGTGGCGGCGCGCTATGACATCCTGCTCCATCACCTGTCAGATTGGCGTCGGCATGCCCGGCAGGGTCTGCTGGCGCTGCCGGGTGACCTGATGGACAGGCTGACCACATCCCGAGGCTCGGCGGTGGCGGAGCCTGCCTTTGTGCCGCTGTCCATTCTGCCCGAGCCGATGGGTCGGCAAGTATCAGCTGCGGTCGAAGCCAAGCAGAGCGGCAGCGGCGTTATGACGATTGAGGTCGGGCCCGATCTGCTGCTGCATATTCCCGGCGATGTTGCAGTGGAACGCGCGGCTGCGCTGGTGCAGGCGCTGCGGGGTGCATCGTGATTGTCGCCAGCCAGCGGCTGCCGATCCCGATCGCAACGCGGCCGGTGGACTTTCGATGCGGCCACCAGGCTCTGGCGCTGATCGTGCAGACCGAGCTGAAGCTCGACCCGCATTCCGGGGTGACGGTGGTGTTCCGCTCGAAGCGTGGGGACAGGTTGAAGATCCTGATCTGGGACGGCACGGGTATGGTGCTGATCTACAAGGTCCTGGAACAGGGCAGCTTCGCCTGGCCGAAGGTGCAGGACGGCACGATGCGGCCGTCCCGGGCGCAATTCGAAGCGTTATTCGAAGGTCTGGATTGGCCTTGGGTAGTGGCGCAACGGGTGATGCCGCCGGCTGCGGCAGGATGACTCAGCGGGTCGACTCTGCTGTTGTTTTATTGGGCTTTCTATCCTGGATCGGGTAGGAAGGCGCATGTCGCAACCCCGTTGACTGTTGATTGTCAGTGAGAACTGACCCGGCATTGTCACCGAGATCTGACCCGCCCAGTCGTTATGTTCGGCGCGTCATGTTGGCGTCAATGCTGCTGTCTCCTTCCGTTTCTTCTTCGCGGTTTCTGAACTGGCCTTGAAGCGGTAGCTGTCGTTTCCGGTTTCAAGGATGTGGCAGCGATGGGTAAGGCGATCGAGCAAGGCGGTGGTCATCTTGGCGTCTCCGAAGACGCTGGCCCATTCGCTGAAGCTCAGGTTTGTGGTGATGACGACGCTGGTACGCTCGTAGAGTTTGCTGAGCAGGTGGAATAGCAGCGCACCGCCTGAGGCACTGAACGGCAGGTATCCCAGCTCATCGAGGATCACGAGGTCAGTTTTCACGAGCGCTTCGGCGATCTTCCCGGCCTTGCCCTGGGCGTTTTCCTGCTCCAGCGCGTTGACCAGCTCGACAGTCGAGAAGAGACGCACGCGTTTGGCGGTGATGCTCGATGGCCTGGATGCCGAGAGCGTGTCGAGGCGAACGAAGGGACTGGCATCCGGCTTCAGCGCAATCTCCGGCCCTGGCGCCGAGATCAGGCGACCTGATCCTCCTCGGCACCGAGAGTCTTGTCATCCAGGGTGAGCCGCAACGGGATCGCGAGCGACTGGTCTGGACGATCGATCTGCGGCCGGCGTGACACGGGAGACCCGCCCCATGAAGCTGACGCTCGACATCGATCCGGACATCGTCGCGATGATGCGGGCCGAGATCGCGGCCGGCGAGCACGCGGTTTCCGCGGCGATCCGGGAGGCGGGAACCGGGCCCAAGACGGCCTGGCGCGGGCAGATCACCGGTGCGGGGCTCGGGACCCGGCTCGCCAACAGCATCCGCTCGGAGCAGTTCCCGAAGGGCAAGCCCAGTCTCAACGCGGCCGCCGTGGTCTGGTCGAAGGCGCCGGTCATCTTCGGCGCCCATGACACGGAGCCGCTGATCCGCTCGAAGAACGGCTTCTGGCTTATTCCGTTGAAAAACTCGCGCTTGATCGACTGGCATGATGCGGATTCAATTCTGCCAATGGTTGGGAGGATCGGCGATGATGGGACCGCGGCAG